>URMH01000017.1 GCA_900549015.1 uncultured Blautia sp. | reverse complement strand
GTGGAATCACAGAGCCTACACCTACATTCTCAGCTTGCTTCGGACAGGCATTCCTGGAACTGCATCCTACAAAATATGCAGAAGAGCTTGTTAAGAAAATGGAAAAGAGCGGCGCTAAAGCTTACCTGGTAAATACAGGATGGAACGGAACAGGAAAACGTATCTCCATTAAAGATACACGTGGTATCATCGATGCAATCTTAAACGGAGATATCTTAAAAGCACCAACAAAGAAGATTCCGCACTTCAACTTCGAAGTACCGACAGAGCTTCCAGGTGTTGACTCCAACATCCTTGACCCACGCGACACATACGCTGACGCTTCCGAGTGGGAGACAAAAGCAAAAGACTTAGCAGCAAGATTTGTTAAGAACTTTGCTAAATACGAAGGAAACGAAGCTGGTAAAGCATTAGTTTCTGCTGGTCCTCAGGAATAATTTATACTCTCAAAAAAATACCCCGGCTGTCAATTCAGCCGGGATTTTTTTGATTTTTATTTTATTTCAATCTTTATTTCTGTAAAAGGCAGACTGTTTCACAGTGTTCTGTAAACCCAAACATATCAACAGGCTGTATTTCCCTTACCTTATACCCTTTCTTTACAAGATATTTTAAATCTCTGGCAAGAGTCTCCGGATTACAGGAAATATATACGATCCGCTTCGGATCCAGTGTCACGACAGAGGAAAGAAATTTTTCATCGCTTCCTGCACGGGGCGGATCCATAAATACAACGTCCGCTGTCTCTCCCTGCACTGCCATAGATTCCATAAATACGCCTGCATCATTTTCATAGAAAGAGATATTGGTGATTTTATTTTCCCTTGCATTGATTCTGGCATCACGGACTGCGTCCTTATTCAGCTCAATTCCAATCACCTCTTTTGCCTGCTTTGACGCAACCATTCCAATGGTTCCGATTCCGCAGTAGGCGTCGATCACCCTCTCTTTTCCTGTAAGCCCTGCAAGTCGCACCGCCTCTTTATAAAGGATCTCCGTCTGCACAGGATTTACCTGATAAAAGGATTTCGGGGAAATCCGGAAGGAACAGCCACATAATCTGTCCCGGATAAAACCTTTTCCGTAAATTACGATTTCTCTTTCTCCCAGTACCATACTCGTCCTTTTGTCATTAATATTTAAAACGACTGTGGAAATCTCAGGGTGTTCTTTTCGCAAAGCCTTGACAAAATTATTTTTTGACGGAAAAACAGGAGAGCTTACTACGAGAACCACCATGATCTCGTTTGTCTCAAAACCTCTTCTCACCAGTACATGACGGAGAAGTCCATACCCCGTATCTTCATCGTATGTTTTTATTTTAAAGGATTTGAGCATTCCCCGTATGGTGCGGATAATTTCCTGACTTTTTTCATCTTCTATCATACAGCTTTCAATAGGAACTACTCTGTGGGATTTTGCCTCATATGTTCCGGAAATAATATTTCCTTTTCTATCCCTGTCAAAAACTGCATGAACCTTATTTCTGTAATGATACGGATTTTCCATGCCCTTTATCGGCTTTACTTTTCCGAATCTTCCAAGAAGCTTTTCTTCCTGCTTCTGTTTCTTCTTTAACTGCTCTTCATAGGAAATGCCCTGATACTGACAGCCTCCGCACTTCTTCGCATGAGGACAGACCGCAAGATCTCCCCCTTTTATTTTCTTCTTCTGATTTTCTTTGGTTTGCATTTATCTCTCCTCTTTCATACTTCTTTCTTCGCTTCATTTACAGCTATCTCAAAGGCTTCCCGGTAAGAAAGCCCTGTTTTTTTACAAAGCTCTGCAAGACTTTCATATTCCGGATAAAAATATGTCTTTTCCCCGTCCTTGCATACCTTCATAAGAGCCTTCCCCAGGCTTGTATCTATTTCTCTTATTTCCCGCTCAAGGATCGTTCTTTTCATCTCTGTTCTTCGGATTCCGATAGTAGTTGTTTCCCTGAAAATAATCTGTTCCAGATCCTCCCTGACCTCTTCCTTACAGAGAACATTTAAAATCCATGCAGGACGGTTCTTTTTCATAAAAGCAGGCACATAATACACATCTCTTGCCCCTGCTTCCATAAGAAGCTTCATGGCATATCCAAGGGCTTCTCCTGTGCAGTCGTCAATATTTGCCTCCAGCTTACAGATGGTATCTTCCTTTCCTGTCTCTTCCTCTTTAATAAGCATTGCCCTGAGAATCCCCGGACAGTCATACTCTCTTTTTCCTGCGCCGATTCCCGTTTTTATAACGGAAAAACGCTCCGGAAGCCTCTCCTTTGTCCGAACAGCGGCTGCAATGGCAGCTCCTGTAGGCGTTACCAGTTCACCCTGAACATCTGTGATTTTTATTTTCAGCCCGTTTTGAGACGCCAGATTTAAGACGGCAGGAACAGGGATCGGAAGGATTCCGTGCTGACAGCGGACTGTTCCACGTCCCTCCCAAAGCTCCGGTACGATCACCTCTGCCACATTCAGATTGTCGATACACACGGCTGCCGCCACAATATCCACAATCGAGTCTACTGCCCCTACCTCGTGGAAATGTACTTCTTCTGCCGGAACGTTATGAGCTGCCGCCTCTGCCTCTGCAAGTATGGAAAAGATTTTTACCGCAAGACGCTCTGCATTTTCTGTAAGCTTCCCCGCGTATATAATCTCTTTAATTTCCTTTAATCCTCTGTGAACATGGTGATGCGTGTGTTCCCTTTCGCCGCTCTCTTCATGAATATGCTCCTGTCCATGTGAACTCTTTTCAAAATAGCCGTGTCCATGAAGGTACTCCATATCATGATCGTGATTTTCATGTTCTTTATCAAGGATCACATGAAAATCACACGCCTCAATCCCTGATTTTTTTACTTTTTTAATTTCTGTTCTGTATCCTGTAAGCGGAAGGCTTTTCAAAGCATTTTCAAGAACCTCCCTGTCTGCACCAAGATCAAGGAGCGCCGCAACTGTCATATCCCCGCTGATTCCGGAATAGCATTCCAGATATAATGTATTTCCCACTATGCTTCCTCTCCTTTCCCTGCTGCAAGACGGTTTATCTGCGTCGCAAGATAACCGGCTCCATAACCATTATCAATATTTACTACTGCTACTCCATTAGCACAAGAGTTAATCATCGTAAGAAGTGCTGACATACCTCCAAAATTTGCTCCATATCCTACAGAAGTAGGAACAGCGATTACAGGTCTGCTCACAAGCCCTCCCAGCACACTTGCAAGCGCCCCCTCCATTCCTGCTACTGCCACAACACAGTTTGCCTTCTGTATTTGTTCCAATCTTGAAAATAGTCTGTGCATTCCACTGACTCCTATATCGTAAATCCGCTCCACCTTTGTCCCAAAATATTCTGCTGTCTGCGCCGCTTCCTCCGCAACGGGAATATCTGCTGTTCCTGCAGTACAAACTACAATATTTCCTTTTTTTTCTTTCTCTTTTGTACATATTTTTAGAATGTGGGACACGGAATCATATTCCGCCTCCGGAAAACGCTCTTTTACAAGAGCATACTGTTTTTCTGTCGCCCTCGTACCAAAGGCTTCTCCGTATTCTTTATATAAACTTTCGTATATATTCAAAAGATGCTGGTCTGCCTTTCCGCGGCAGTAAACGACTTCCGCAAAACCGGTGCGGTTCTTTCTTCCAGTATCAAGCTTTGCATATCCCAGCTCTTCATAGCTTTCTTTTTTTAATAAAGTTTCCGCCTCTTTTACAGTTACATTTCCATCACGCACTGCCTCCAGAAGTTCCTGTACTGTCATTTATTCTTTCTCCCTTTCCGGTAATCATTTCTCCTAATAATATACGATAAATCCCCTCTGTTGACAAGAGCCATGAGGCTGTTTCAAACAGCTTCATGGCTCCTGTGATTCATTTTATGCTTTCTGAATGTGTTTAGATTCCAAGAGCGATTTCCATCATCTTATTAAATGATGTCTGGCGCGCTTCTGCAGAAATCGCTTCTTCTCTATAAATATGGTCTGAAATTGTTAAGATTCCAAGAGCCTCTTTGCCTGCACGTGCTGCTGTCATAAACAAACCTGCACATTCCATTTCTGCACAGAGAACTCCCATTTTTCTCCAGGCATCAGATGCCTGCTTATTATCGCTGTAGAACACATCAGAGGAAACTACATTTCCTACTCTTACCGGCGTTCCCTGCTCTTTTGCAACTTCTACTGCTCTTGATACCAGATTGTAGCTTGCAGTTGGAGCAAAAGTACCCGGAAGACAGAACTGACTTCCGAAATTAGAGTCTGTACAAGCTCCCATTGCAATGATAACATCCATTACATTTACATCATCCTGAAGCGCTCCTGCAGAACCAATACGGATAATACGATCTACATCATAGAAGTTATAAAGCTCATAGCTGTAAATTCCGATGGACGGCATTCCCATACCGCTTGCCATAACAGATACTTCCTGTCCTTTGTATGTTCCTGTATATCCAAGAACATTACGAACTGTGTTAAAGCATACCGGATTCTCAAGATATGTTTCCGCAATATACTTCGCACGAAGCGGATCTCCCGGCATTAAAACCTTCTTTGCAATATCTCCTTTTTTTGCTGTGTTGTGTGGTGTTGGAATACACATAATACATTACCTCCTGTTATACATTTTTGTTATATCTCTTTTATTAATAAAAAATCTCCGCTTTTCCTCTTCCTCTTTCAAGAAGAGTTTTCTGAAGACGGATTCCCATTTCCATAAGCGCTTTTGTGTCCATTTTTAAAACGCCGTCATATTTCAGAAATTCACCTTTCACCATTGTATATTTTACATTCCGGCTGTTGCTGCTGTATAAGATACTGGAAATTGGATTATAAAACGGAAAGGTATCCATCTGATATAAATCCCAGATAACGAGGTCAGCCGGAGCGCCCTCTTTCAAATATCCTGTTCCAAACGGAAACGCCCTGTGTCCTGCCATCAGATGTTTCCAGATTTCTTCTCCTGAAAACGCAGAAGCATCGTCTGCCTGGAACTTTCCAAGAAGCCCGAAAAGTCTTGCCTGCTCCACCGGATTCAAATTATTGGAACTTGCTGCTCCATCTGTTCCGAACCCATAGTTAAGCTTTGGATAAAGATCAAAAAACTTTCCTCTTCCTGATGCAAGCTTCATATAAGTTTTCGGACAAAATGCAAACCAGGTATCGTCCTTTATAAACTTAAGATCTTCTTCCTCAATCCAAAGTCCGTGTCCTACAAGGACAGGAAGGTCAAATCCTCCTGCTTCTGCCATGACTCCAAATGGAGTAAGACCTGTTTTTTCCCTTGTTTTTTCTACCTGTGGCTCCTCCTCGGAAATATGCATATGAAGAGGTACCTGTAATTTTTTTGCTTCGTCTACAATCTGCCCAAGGGTATTATCCGGGCAGGTATATACCGCATGAGGTCCCATATGGAAAGAAATTTTGTCAGAATCGGCTCTATGATCTCTGATAAATTCTGTAACCTGAGAAAGTCGTTCCGGAAACTCTTCTGTTGCACCAAAAAGGGTCGGTGCAAGATCCCCTCTGATCCCCGTTTCCTTTACAGCTCTTAAAACATGCTCTTCCCCGAAATAGTGATCTGCAAATACAGTTACACCGTTATTCAGCATTTCTGCAATTCCAAGAAGTGTTCCTGTATATACATCCTCATTTGTCATTTTACTCTCATACGGCCATATCATCTCATTGAACCAGGCATCTGCTGTCACATCTTCTGCAATCCCCTTGAAAATATTCATGGCCGTGTGTGTATGAAGGTTTGGAATACCGGGTGTCACATAAAATCCGGAACAGGAAATTACTTCTTCCGCTTCCGGAAATTCTTCTTTCCCCGCTTCCGCTATTTTTTCGATACGTCCGTTTTTAATATATACATCCTGATGAAGCGTACACTGTCCGTTTTCATCAAGAAGAGATGCATCTTTTAATAAAACTGCTTTTTCCATGTCTGTTCCCTTTCATTTTATTATTGCAAGACGTTACAAACTGTGTTAGCATAAATCTGTTGCCATACCGGCAAAATCTCTTTTGTAAGGAGTATACCAATGAAAAAAGTTCTAGTCATCGGTTCTACCGTAGTAGATGTTGTCGTAAATCTTGTGGATCATCTTCCTAAAACAGGTGAGGACGTTCATATCAGAAGCCAGCACATGTCCCTTGGAGGATGCGCCTACAATGTGTCGGATTCCATCCGTCACTTTCAGGTTCCCTACATTCTTTTTTCTCCTATAGGAACCGGAGTTTACGGGAATTTTATAAGAGAGGAGCTTCATATACGTGGAATTTCTTCTCCTATTCCAACTCCGGAAAAAGAAAACGGATGCTGCTACTGTTTTGTGGAAGATACAGGAGAACGCTCCTTTATCTCATACCACGGAGCAGAATATCTTTTTGAAAAAGAATGGTTTTCCCTGATTCCACTTGAGGATATTGACTCCGTATATATATGCGGTCTCGAAATCGAAGAAACTACAGGAGAAAATATTGTTGAGTTTCTGGAAGCCCACAAAGAGCTTACTGTTTACTTTGCCCCCGGTCCAAGATTAACTGTAATTAATCCGAAACTTGTGGAACGGCTTTATCGCCTCTCCCCTGTTCTTCACCTTAATGAAACAGAAGCACTTTCCGCAAGCGGAAAATCCAATATACAGGATGCAGCAGCTTTTCTGTATACCCAAACAAACAATACGGTAATTATCACTCTGGGAGAAAAAGGCTGCTTTTTCTTTGATGGAAAAGAATCTGATATAATCCCTCCCGTACCTGCGGTTCAGGCAGATACCATAGGTGCCGGAGATTCTCACATAGGCTCTGTCATTGCCTGTTTAAAAAAAGGCGATTCTCTTAGGACAGCCATTCAAAAGGCCAACCGAGTTTCTTCTGCTGTTGTCTCCTCATCAGGAGCACTTCTGTCTGATAATGCATTTGATAAGCTGGGGCTTCTTTAAAAGAAGCCCCTGTTTTTATTTGCCGCTTAAACGCTCTTTTTTCTTTTTCTGAGAATAATAATACACTCCAAGACCTATCAGAGTTGTAAGGTATGGAACCATAAGAATAATTTCATACGGCATCAGCGCTGTAAGCTGCATTACATTTGCAAGTGCCTGCGCCACACCAAAGAGAAGGGATACAAGAAGCCCTCCTATAGGTGTATTTCCACCCATACTTGCCGCTGCAAGAGCAATGAAGCCACGTCCGCCTGACATATCTTTCGTAAACATATTCATGTATCCGCCTGACAGATAAAATCCGCCAAATGCGGCAAGTGCTCCGCTTATTACCAGAGCTATATACTGCATTTTTCTGGAATTGATTCCTACGGATTCTGCAGCATCTTTATTTTCACCTACAGAACGAATAGATAAACCCAACGGTGTTTTATAAAGGAATAAATGCAGAAGAATTACCGCAAGTATTGCAAGCCAGGTAAGCACATTCTGTCCTGACAGAATTTCACCGATAAATGGAATTTTTTCAACAAACGGAATGACAACATTAGGCGCAGATACGCTTCTTACAGATGTAGATACACCTCTGTCTCCTGAAAATGCCACAAGAAGAAGAACCGTTCCTCCCGTTGCTGCCAGATTTATGGCAATCGCCGCCAGAATCTCATCCGTCTTTAAATTCAGAACGAAAAATGCCAGAACAAGACCAATCAAGCCTCCTATTACGACTGTAATAAGCAGTCCCAGCCATGCACTGTGCGTCAATGAAGAAAATATAACTCCAAATAATGCTGAAAAGAGCATGACACCTTCCAGTGCCATATTGGTAATTCCGGATTTTGCTGCAATGGCCGCAGCCAGAGTTGCAAACAAAATAGGGGTGGCAGCCCTTAATATGGCGCCAAAAAAATCCGGAGATAAAATTGCATTCCACATATTATGCCGCCTCCTCTTCTTTTAATGCTGCCTTTGCTTCTTTTGCAATCAGCTTATGTTTATACTTGCTTAAGAACTGTTCCGCTACTACAAGCAGAATAATAATACCCTGTGTAATCTGTACAATTTCCAATGTAACGTCTGTTCTTCTTGCCATAATAGAAGCTCCTGTTCTTAAATAAGCCAGGAAAAGAGCTGCAAATGGAGTATATAACGGATTCTTTTTAGAAAGTGTACAAATAATAATCGCATCCCAGCCATATCCCAGAAGAGAAGTCCACGTAAATCTCTTATATATCGGGCTCAGCATTTCCACACCGCCTCCGAGACCTGCAATAAATCCTCCAAGAAGCTGAGAGATTAAAATAACTTTTACAATGCTGATACCGGAATACTTTGCAAATTCTTCGTTTTCACCTGTAAGACGAAGCTCATATCCTGTTTTTGTACGATACAGGAAGAAGTATCCAAACACAGCAACTGCAAGAGCTATGACAATTCCAAGATGGACACGTGTTCTGTCAATTAAAACCGGAAGCTGAGAAGCTTCACACAGTTTATAGGATGCTGCACTCGCTTTTGGATCACCAATTACATTATTCAGCATATAGTTTCCAAAATAAAGAGCAAGATAGTTAATCATCAAAGAGGATACCAGCTCACTTGCTGTTGTTGTAATTTTCATAATTGCCGGAATTGCTGTAAAAAGAGCACCCACAAGCCCAGCACAAAGGAGTGCTGCCACAGGAGAAATCACATTTCCTGTAATATAAATCGCAACACAGGAAGCAATCAGACCACCTACATGAAACGCTCCTTCACCAGCAAGGTTAATCTGATTTGCAGAAAACATAATACAAACACCGGTTCCTGTAAAAATAAGAGGAATCATGGACTCTACTACATTTCCCATATTTCGCTTACTTGTCAGCGGCCCGGTCAAAAGATATTTAATCGCTTCTATCGGCTGATCACTTACCATAAAAATAATTCCAAAAGAAATGGCAAGAGCTATTAACACAGAAAGAATAGTTCTCAGAACATCAAATCTTTTAGCACTACTCATACATGACTCCCTCCAATACATCATCTTTCTTAATGCCGAGCATATGCTGGCCAAGTTCATCTTCTGTCACTTTTTCCACGTCATTAAAGAAGCCTGCAAATTTTCCTTTATACATAACAGCCAGACGGTCGCTTAAAGAAAAAATTTCTGTCAGGTCTGCTGAAATTAAAATTACTGCACAACCGGCATCACGGAATTCCAGGAGACGTTTTCTGATAAACGCAGCTGCTCCGACGTCAATTCCACGTGTTGGCTGATTGGCGATAATAATATCCGGTTCTGTAGAAAATTCTCTTGCAACAATAACTTTCTGAATATTTCCACCGGAAAGCATACCGACATTTTGCTTTCTTGATTTACATTTTACAAGATATTCTTTAATCAACTCATCGCTTCTATTATCCATTACTTTCTGTTTCATAAAAAATCTGCCGGAATACCGGGAGTCTCTGTACTGATTAGAAAAAAGATTTTCTTTGATACTCAATGTTTTTGCACATCCGGTTGTCATACGGTCTTCCGGAATATGGGCAAGCTTCATGTCACGAATATCACGAATAGATGCCTGCGCAATATCTTTTCCCTTAATCTGAATACTTCCCTTGTATTTCTTATTCAGACCGGTAATCGTATCAATCAGCTCTGTCTGTCCATTGCCCTCTACACCTGCAATTCCCAGAATTTCCCCGCCTTTTAAGTCAAAAGAAAGGTCATCTACCTTCATAACGCCCTGAGAATTGTGGACTGTAAGATTTCTTACCTTTAAGAATACATTATCTGAAAGCTTCTGCTCGTTCTTATCAAACTGCAGAGAAACTTCATGTCCCACCATCAGCTTTGACATTTCCTGAGTTGTAATATCTGCCACCTCATATGTACCCATGCTTTTTCCATTTCGCATAATGGTAGCCCTGTCGCATATTTTTTTAATTTCATCCAGTTTGTGGGAAATAAAAATAATCGTATGCCCTTTTTCTTTCAGTTTTAAAAGCTGTACGAAAAGCTCTTCTGTCTCCTGCGGTGTTAAAACAGCAGTTGGCTCGTCTAAGATTAAAATTTCAGCCCCTCTGTACAGAGCTTTCAAAATTTCCACTTTCTGCTTAATACCAACAGGAATCTCTTCTACTTTTTCATTTACATTAATATCAAAATTATATTCTCTTGCAATATCCTGTGCGGCCTTTACCGCCTTGTTCATATCAATAAAAATTCCTTTTTTCGGTGCAACGCCGAGAATAATATTTTCTGCTACAGAAAGAGATGGAACCAACATAAAATGCTGATGAACCATACCAATTCCTTTGCTGATGGCATCCTGAGGCGACTTAATCGCCGTTTTCTGTCCATTCAGGATAATTTCTCCCTGATCCGGAGATTCAATTCCAAAAAGTACCTTCATAAGAGTACTCTTTCCTGCACCATTTTCTCCTAACAGAGCATGAATTTCTCCTTTTCTAAGTTCCAGGGATACATCTTCATTTGCAACCACACCATTTCCGTAAATCTTCATAATGTGATTCATTTGTAATACCACTTGACTATCCAAATTCCTTCACCCCGTCTCTCTTTATTTAAAGGTTTAAAAAGGAAAATCCAGTTCCAGATAAATACCGGGACTGGATTCTCCATGACATTATTTGTTTATTTTACTTTTACAGAATCAATTAATGCCTGAATGTCATCTTCACTCATCGCCTCATCTCCGAGCGCTGTAGGAACTGTGATTTCGCCATCAACAATCTGTTTTTTCAGTTCTTCAATCTTAGTACGGATTTCTTCCGGAACTGCCTCTTTGTAGTGGTCATCTTCTACGAGTTCTACGCCGCCTTCTGCAAATCCGAGATACTCAAGCTGTCCATATTCCAGTTCGCCTTCCATATCCATCTTAATCGCACGAATCAGGGAATTACCTACATTTTTAATGGCAGAGGTAGGAATGTTAGCTGCGTAATCCGGAAGAAGAGCTGCCTGGTCAGAGTCTACCCCAAATGCGTATCTGTCAGAATCTACTGCTGCTTCAATCTGTCCAAGTCCAGCGCTTCCTGCTACGTTAAATCCAACGTCAGCTCCATTCTGATACTGTGTCAGTGCCATATCTTTACCTGCTGCAGAGTCATAGAAGTTACCTACATATGCAAGTGCAACCTGAATTTCTTCGTCTACATCTTTTGCTCCCTGAATATATCCTACCAGGAAGTCTTTAATAACAGAGTTTTCCATACCGCCTAAGAATCCGATTACCTTGTTGGACGGATCCACTTTATCAAGTGTCTCATCTGTTGTCATCATGGCTGCTGCAGCACCTACAAGATAAGAAACCTCGTTCTGTTTATACATAACATTATAAACGTTTTCTCCGCCTTCCTCAAAATTAAAGGACTCGTCAAAGTAGATAAATTTCTGATCCGGATAATCAGCAGAAGCATTTGTAAGAGCCTCTAACATCTGGAAAGTACCACAGATAATTACATCATAAGAACCATCGTCACAATAATCGTAAAGTGTAGGCTCCCATTTTGCCTCGTCTGCTGATGTTGCTCCCATCTGCTCTACCTTAAAAGTAAATTTGTCTTCTCCCAGTTCTTCCTGAAGTTTTGTAAGACCTTCATTTGCAGAATCATAAAAAGACTTGTCTCCAAGTGTACCATTGAGCAGAAGGGCAGCCTTATACGGCTCATCCTCAGCGTACACCGGTACTGTTACTGCTCCTGCTGATACCACCATTGCGGCAGCTACTACTGTGTTTAATACTCTTTTTTTCATTTTTTTCCTCCTTTATTTGTAAGCTTTTTTTATACTCCATAAAGTATCATTGATCAGTTCATCCATGCTCATAGATTTAAAGCGGCCTCTCATATAAGTATCAAGGCGCTCAAACGCCGGATGAATCAGTTCTTTTGGAATGATACGCATTCCCTTTTGAATCGCAAGAACAGGCATGATCATGCCCGCATTACAGTCTACATCAATTCCACACATAGTTATAATATGAAGTGTCTTCTGGAAATCACCATCTCCATAATAAAGAGCAATAATTTCACAGCACGCATTTGGATAAGCATGAATCCAGTTATAACGTTTATATTTTTCCTGGCAAAGAAGAAGTGCTTCCTCCCAAGTTTTCTGCTCTTCACAGCATTTCCATGCAAAGGAAACAACAGAATAATACTCACTGTCCTCTGGTATCATAGAAATCGCATTTTTTACAATCGTTTTTATATCGGATTCCACAAAAGCCATAGAAGTCATAACAGCATTGAATACTTCTCCCAGAATTCCGTTAGCCGCATGAGAAACTTCTCCGTCCTTCCATGCAAGCTCTGCCGCCAGGTAAGGATTTCCAGGCGCTACCATACCACAGATACCGGCACGCATCTGTGCACCAATCCACTCATTAAATGGATTTCTGTAAGTTCCGCTTTCCGGAGGGAAAATCCCGCTTTTTATATTACGGATTGCAAGCTCTTCTGCAGACCAACCACATGGAATCAATCCAACCCAGGAAAGAGCAATATCTTCTGATGTTACTTCATATCCTTTTTCTGAAAAAGCATCTAAAAATGCAAGCTCAAATGTAATATCATCATTATATGTATTTGGTTCTCTCAGGTATCCTGTTACATCCCCAAACGCTTTTTTCAGATTTTGGAACGTGTAACCTTCCACCATAGTTCCCATTGCCCCGCCAACCAGCTGTGCTGTCCATGATGCGCGAATCTGATCTTTAAATTCTTCTGATTCTACATTTACAGGTACAGCTTCCGGAAATTGTACTTTTTCTCTGTACTGCTCAAAAGAATGGTACACTGTATAGTCCCAGTAAGAAGAAGTTTCATCTTTCTCTGCTTCCGCTAATTCTCTCCGCATAAGAGCTGAAATCTGATGCAGCTTTACAAAATCTTTTTTCTCATTTGCCTGCAGTCCCTCTTTAAGCAGTCTGTAACCTTTCTCACTTACACGATACCCTCTGTTTTCCAGTGCCTGTACAGCAGCCACCATAATTTTCTCCGGCGCACCGGAACCTGGTACATTGCTTCCCCAGTCAAGAGACAGATTGTCATCATAAAAAGCGGACACATCTACGTTGTCTGTCCATGTTTGTTCTTCTTCACTTCGAATGACAGGCTGTGCATTATTATAAACATCCTGTGCCATTTCCCAAGCTTTCATTGATTTCCTCCGTATTTGTCTTAGTTTTTTCTGGTTTTCTTTTGTTCTTATACACAATTCTTTTTTAATAGTTCTATTTTACAATAGAATCTCGGAAATTTCCACACATTTTTCACATTTTATAAAATATATTATTTATCAATATGAACTCTTGCCTTTTTTTCCCATATATGTCAATATAGAAGCTAACAATTCCTTTAGGAGGTACTTGTATGTATGCTTTTTTTACTCTCATTGCCGGCGCCTGTCAGTCTGCTATGGCAAGCCTGAATGGTATGCTCACAGAACATCTGGGAATGTTTGGCATGAGTCTTATGGTTCACGCAATCGGCGGAATCCTTCTAATTCTTTATATTAAATTTTTCGTTCATGAAAAACTTAAAATTACAGGAATGCCCTGGTATCTTTACTCTGCCGGATTTTTTGGAATCTTCCTTGTTGCAAGTTCCAGTTATTGTATCGGCGTTCTTGGTGTTTCTGTTATGACTTGCTTATCCGTAACAGGACAGCTTGTCATTTCTGCAGTCATCGACCATTTTGGCTGGTTCGGTATGCCCAGGATTCCATTTAATAAAAAAAGAATTCCCTGCTTCATTATGATTCTTACAGGATTGATTCTTGTAAATATCGCCTGAGCATTCAAACAGAAAGGAGATTTTCTTATGGCATTTGTACTGACACTTGCATTTGTAAACGGATGCGCCACAGTTATATCTAAAATGATTAACTATCGTTGTACTAAAATACTTGGCACATACAATGGCTCTCTTGTAAATTATGTTGTTGCCACTGTACTTTCTTTTGTATTACTTTTATGTTCTTCCAGACTTAATATTGACTTTTACGCTTTTTCCAAAGCTCCCTGGTGGATGTATCTTGGAGGCGCATTCGGCATTATTGCGTTTCTTATTTCTATGGTTACGCTTTCTCGTCTGAAGGTAATGGAATCTACAATTCTTCTCCTGATTGGACAGCTTACGGCCGGCATTCTCTTTGATGCCTTCCTATTCAAAAATTTTAATCTTCCGAAACTTGCCGGTATTCTTCTTGTTGCCGGAGGTATTATCTGGGATAATAAAATATCTTCCTCAGTACAGGAATCATGATTCAGACTTCCGTAATTCTGGATTGGAGCAGCTCCATATCCAGAATCCGGATTCTATTCCTATATCTTTCTATGATACCCTCATCTTCCATTTTATGAAATATTCTATTTAAATGTCGTTCCGATATGGCACATTCCAATGCTGTCTGGCGGCAGGAAATTGTAAAATTTCTTTCTCCTGTACGCACCGCCCAACCATAAAGATACCTTGCGACCCTTTCTCTTGCATCATGAAGACTTACCCTGACCCTCTCTCTTCCACTCTCTGTCAGCTCCCATGCAAGCTGTCGGCAAATATATCTTAAAAAAGCAGGATCATTCATCAATCTCTTTTCCGCAACTTCAAGAGGAATTCTTAAAACTACAGAATCTGCCGCTGCAGACACACTGTGAAAAAAGTCGATACCTGATGCCAGCTCCATTTCTCCAATCATTCTTCCGCCCGGAATATCAAAATCAATAGCTATTTCCTTACCTTCGCTTGTACTGTTTAATATTTTGCATTTTCCTTCTGCAAGAAAAAAAATTGCCTCAACCTTATCTCCCGCATGAAAAAGGTACTCGCCTTTTTTATATTTTACGATACTTAGACCCGCCATGTCTTTTTCATCAAGACAGGCAAATTCCTCTGTCATATTTAATTTTTCCAGATATTTTCTTATTTTTTCTTCTTTTTTCTGCATTTTGTCACTTCCTGATGATGCCCGTTTTCATTGATGCAATGTTTATGGAAAAAGTTCTTAGTGCTTATAAATCTTTTTATACTTGTAAATTTCCAATATCCTTAATATAACCAGATTCACAAAACAAAAATCGGACATATGTCTGCTTATTTTATTTTTCCACGTTTTCCATAGAATTTACCGGGAAAAATTGTGCATTTTTCATATGTCCGATTGGTATTTTTTTATTTATTTTCTTCTCTGTCCTGAGCAATCAGACGCCGGAGCGCACCAATTCCCACACGGACTGCCATATCTGTATCATGTGCCTGTGGATTATCAAGCCCTTTTTTTGCCCGCTCCTGATTTCCCACTGCCAGAAACGCAGAACCGCAGCGTACTCTTAAATAACTTGCCACTGTAAAAAGTGCCGCAGATTCCATCTCCGAAGCGAGGCAACCGAGGCGCAGCCATGCTTCCCACTTATTTAAAAGCTCATATCCAACCGGTTTCGTCTCAGGCTCATGCTGACCGTAGAAGGAATCCTTACATTCCACAACGCCTGTGTGATACGTAACTCCAAGGTCTTTTGCAGAACCCACAAGGGCATTTATCACATCCAAATTTGCTACTGCCGGAAATTCAATGGGGGCATACTCCTTACTCGTTCCCTCCATACGCACTGCACCTGTTGCAACAACAATATCTCCGCCTTTTACTTTTATATCCATACCTCCGCATGTTCCCACACGCACAAAGGTGTCAGCACCGCACTGTACCAGCTCTTCCATTGCAATAGAGGCAGAAGGTCCGCCGATTCCCGTGGATGTTACGCTTACCTTTTCCCCGTCTAAGTATCCCGTATACGTTACGTATTCTCTGTTATCTGCAATCAGAACAGGATCATCAAAATATTTTGCAATGGCTGCACAGCGCTTCGGATCTCCCGGAAGGATTACATATTTTCCAACTTCTCCCGGAGCTACATGGATATGATACAATCTTCCGTCATTTGAATAAACCATACTAAAACCCTCTCTTTCTTGTTTTATAGTGCCTATATCACTCTTTGCTGCATGTTATATTTTCGTGTATTTCCTATTTCTCTGTTTCTTCTATTTTCAGAGAAAGGCATACTTTTTCCACCTCTTCCAGTGCTTTTCCCATGATTGTCTCAAGGTCAAGTCCGACAATATCTGTGCCATCTGCAGACACACAGAAATACCTTCCGCTTCCAAAAAAGCGGGAAAGCGCCTCCATATAAGGACTTCCCATTTCCATATCCGAACCTTCCCAGATTCCTCCTCTTGTTGTAAGAAACAAGAGCCACTGAAATTTGCAAATTCCTTTCAATCCATCTGCTGATGTGGAAAAAGTAATTCCATCTGCTGAAATATTTTCAATATAAACCTTTAACATAGCAGGAACACTTAAATCCCAGAAAGGAGCTGCAATTACGATTCCATCTGCCTCTCGGAACTGATTTCCAAGCGCAAATTGTGGCGCATCGTACTGCCCGCTCAGCAGAAGACCATCACGAACTTTCAGGCTTTCCGTATTCCAGTATTTTAAGTCCATGTCCATAAGAGTCAGCGTCTCAAAACTCCAGTCTTTATGCTGATTTTTCAGAGTTTCTACTGCCTTGTCCAACATTTGTTTTGTGCGGGATTCGTCTCTGCGCACGCAGGAATCAATTATCAGTATTTTCTTCATTGTCATCTCCTTTTTCTAACGTTTTTTCTTTCTTTCCAGTATAACGGATTTGTACATTTTTCACAAGTGACAAATTATAGTTTTTTCGATATACTGAAAGTAACTTTCAGAAAATTACAGGAGATGAGTTTATGAAAATACTTTTAAAAAACGCAATGGTAATTACCATGAATGACAAACGGGAAGTATATAAAAAAGGGCATGTTCTTATTGAGAATGATAAAATCATTAACATTGGTCACTTCCCTCTTCCGGATGACTGTGATGAGATTATGGACTGTGAAGGAAAAACCATTATGCCTTCTTTTGTTAATACCCACACGCATACCTCTCAGCAGCTTGCAAGAGGACTTGCCGATGATGTTCCCCTTCTCACCTGGCTTCATGACCGTATCTGGCCATATGAGAGCAATATGACAGAAGAAGATTCCTATATCTCCACCCTTCTTTTCTGCGCGGAGCAGATAAAAGCAGGATGTACTTCTATTGCAGAACCAGGCGGTCAGTTCGTATCCGGTATGGCCAAAGCTATTTCGCAGGCAGGAATTCGTGGAAAACTTGCAAAATCTGTTATGGACTGTGGAGAAGGCCTCCCGAAATCCTGGCAGCACACAACGGATGAAGAGCTGGCTATTCAGGAAGAAGACTTGAAAAAATTCCACAACACAGCGGACGGTCGAGTAAAAGTATGGTTCGGTATCCGTACTATCTTCAATGCAACCGACGAACTCCTTCTTCGCACAAAGGAACTTGCAGATAAATACGGCGTAGGTGTACATATGCACATTGCAGAGGCAAAAGCAGAGGTCGATTACGCAAAAGCAACAAGAGGTGCAACAACCGTCACACATTTAAATAATCTCGGCTTCCTTGATAAAAATATTATAGCTGCCCATGCAGTATGGCTTTCTAATGAAGAAGTGGAGATGTTCCGTGAACACGATGTGAAGGTTTCTCACAATCCGGCATCTGCCATGCGTGTTCTCGGTTTTGCCAAAATCCCCCGTATGCTTCGTGAGGGTGTCTGCGTAGCTCTTGGAACAGATGGAACTCCTACAAACAACAGAATGAACATGGTAGATGAAATGTGGGTAACCTCTTTAATTCACAAAGGCTGGCGTCTTGAACCTGACGTTGTAAAAGCAGAAGAAATTCTTGCTATGGCAACCATTAACGGAGCAAAAGCCGTTGGAGAAGAAGCACTTTACGGAAGCCTGGAAACAGGTAAAAAGGCAGACATTATTATTATCAATCCAAATAACAGCCCGGATATGCTTCCTGTTCACGACCCAATTGCAAATCTTGTAACCTCCATGCACAGCACAAATATCGAGTGTACCATGTGTAACGGACGGTGGCTTATGAAAAACCGCGTGCTCCTCTCCATTGATGAGGAAGCAATTCTCCGAGAGGGAAGAGAACATGCAGAAGCAATCTGCAAACGCGGCGGCATCCGCCTTCCGGACCGTTTCCCAATGCTATAAACTTCCGTCGATCACATATATTATACGTTTAAAAAAAGCAGAGTGCCGCTACGTATGCGATACTCTGCTTCTTTTTTACAGGGTGTATACCATCACTCCTGTAATAATGATAAGATTTCCAATCAACTGACCTTTTGTAAATTTTTCTTTTAATATAAGATATGACAATACCATCACAAACACGTAACTGAATGTGTCAATCACTGCCCCATACTTCATATCCACCTTTGTGTAGGCATATGTATTTAAAAGAAGGACAGAAAATGAAATTCCATATGCAGTAATGACACGCCAGTTTAAATACTCAAAAATCCAGCTTTTATGTTCTTTCTCTGCGCTCTGCTTTAATAACACCTGGGAGATCGCTGTAAAAAAAGTTGCTGCAAACATAAGAAGTAAATATGGCGTCATAGCATCTCCCCTCCTTTTTCCTCTTCTTTTGGTGCGCTTAATGAAACTACTACAACTCCTGCCATTACAATCACAAGACCAATTACGTTCTTTGTGCTTAAATGCTCTTTGAAAATCAAAACTGCCCAAAGCTGACTCCATAAAAGATATACACTTCTGTTTGCATATCCAATATTTAAATCAAATTTTTTAATAATCTTCTGCCAGCAAAACGCATACAGAAAACACACAAAAAACATAAGAAACCCAAATACATAAAGCATTGGATTTTTCAGTCCTCCTGCATTTAATTCTCTTGATGCAAGCTTTGAAAATACGCTTGTAAAAGAAAACATCATCACACTTAAATGTAAAAAAAGATAATCTTTTACTCTTTCCATAATTCCTCCAACGAAACTCCGTCTACAAAAATGGCGCTGTATGCCTCTTGAAGAACTGTTTCAAATTCCTGTATATTTTCGGCCTCTGACACAAGATGTCCAAGACGATTCGTACCATTTTCCATCTTTTCCACTGTATGTCCCACAGGAAAATCAAGTGTTATTAACGCACCTTTTTCTCTCAAACTTTTCATCTTTTCTTCATCAATAAATGTAATCACGCCATCCCTCGGACTCATAAGAAGTCTTGCCATGCAGGGGCGTTTCTTTTGTATTTCCGGAAACTCCGGTCTGTCTCCCATTGCGCTCTCCAGAATTTTTTTATAAAAATCAAATCCATAATACATGGAGATAAGCTCAGGGATACAGGTAGCCCCTGTTCGCCCTCCAACCTCGATCACAGAAACCTGCTCTCCTTTTATGAACACGTCCGCGTTAAAAAAGCAGTTTTTAAGCCCCAGAGCCTTGACCGCAAGCTCCATCTGGCGGCGGATTTCCTTTTCTGCTGCCTCTCCGCCGCTATATGGAAAGCTGTGTCCTGCCGGAATTGTAATTTTCTCGCTTTTGTATACAAACTTATCGTGAGGAGCAAGAAAAACA
Source organism: uncultured Blautia sp. (assembly GCA_900549015.1). Taxonomy (GTDB): domain Bacteria; phylum Bacillota; class Clostridia; order Lachnospirales; family Lachnospiraceae; genus Blautia_A. The sequence continues at coordinate 34,217 of URMH01000017.1, read as the reverse complement.
ATCTGGCCGTCCCGAACTACGCCGTCCACTCCAATTTCTATGCCAGAAAGAAACTCTTCCACAAGAATGTACTCTTTTCTCGAACAGGAAAACGCCTGCTCTGCTGCCTTAGAAATTTCCTCGGCTTCTTTTACAAGAGTAATTCCCCTGCTTCCGGAGCTGTCCACACATTTTATGATAACAGGAAAACCGAGCTCCTCCGCTGCCTTTTTCGCCTCTTCACAGGAAAAGACCTTTCTAAAACGCGCAGAAGACACTCTGCCTTTTTGAAATGCCTCTTGCATCTTCGCCTTGTCTGTCACAAGGTCTGCCGCTTTCTCAGAAATCCCGGAAAGTTCCATATGTTCGCATACATATCCGATAGAAGAAACTGCTACATCTGTTCCTGTAGTGCAAATACCGTCTATTTTTTCTGAAACAGCCGCCTTCAAAACAGCTTCTCTGTCTGTTGTATTAATATAATATATCTTGTCTGCAAGAGCAAAACCGGGATAATCGCCTTTAATACTTACCACAATGACAAAAAATCCCATTTCCTTTGCAGCTCGAATCAAAGGTACCTGATAAATGCCTGCCCCAAGAATCATAATTTTTTTCATTTTTTCTTATCCTTTTCCTCTGCCTGTCTTCCCACAATCTCCTTCACTACAGAGCGCATACCATTATTGTCTGCTGCATTTATGGTTTCCCGTACAATATACTGAGGTGTATTATTTAAAATCATAATGATTTTTCCAAGATACTCTCCCACAACGCCAAGAACCATGAGCACCAGCCCAAAGAATACAACCATCACGCATAATGTAGAAGACCATCCTACAGGTACGGCAGGATGCAAAATTTTATTAATAATTACAATTAAGGCAATGATCACTCCTGCCATTGCAGAAAAAATCCCCATAAAAAAGGAAATCCTAAGAGGAATCACTGAAAAATTCCAGTATGCCAGCCAAAGATTTATAAGCTTCCGGAATGTATATCCTGATGTTCCGTATTCTCTTTTATGGTGTTCTACCGGTACGTTTCCTATGTTGTGAGTAATGCGGTAAAAAATTCCGTCCACATATGGATTAAAGCTGTCATACTTGATAACCTCATCCCGAACAGCTCTTGTAACCATCCAAAAGTTACTTGATACAATATCTTTTGGACGATTCAGCATAATTCTTGAACTTACCTCGTTTAATTTACTTGTGAGATTTTTTAACGGAGAATTTTTCCTGACCGGATAAACGCCATACACCACATCGTACCCTTCCTCCATTTTATGGATCAACTTAAAAATCTGGGAAGGGTGCGTCTGCATATCGTCGTCCATTCCCAGAACATAATCTCCCTTTGTGTACTGGAACCCTGCCATCAAAGCATTGTGCTGTCCGAAATTTCGCATAAGATTTACACCGCACACATTTGGATATTTTTCTCCGAGACGTCGGATTTCTTCAAAAGTTCTGTCTTTCGAGCCATCGTTTACAAGAACAAATTCACACTCATATCCCTCGTTTTTGTGAAATTCTTCCATAACAAGTTCAACAACCTTTGCTATGGTTTTTTCCGAATAATAACATGGTATGATAACCGAAACTAACATTGACTGCTGCCCTCTTCTTTTTCTAAAAAATCATAAAACAGCGGTGTCCCTCCTGTATGCAGAAAAAGAATCCTGCTGTTTTTGATATGTTTCTCTTTTATGTACTCCTCCATTCCCCAGAACGCCTTTCCTGTATATATAGGGTCAAAGGGAATTCCATTCATTCTGTACTGTCTTTTGATACATTCTTTTACTCTTTCATCATACAGACCATAGCCTCCAAGACGATATTCATCCAAAAGAAAAATCTCTTTTTCGTACCCTGATTTTAATATCTTCTCTGTTTTTTTATGGTAATCTTCAATCCCATCCTGAACGATGGAAAACATTCTCTCTTTTTCTCTGGAGGAAATCATGATTCCCATAATTTTCTTTTTATCCTCTGCTTGAAAATGTCCGCAAAGAAGCCCGCTCTGCGTTGCGCCAGTTCCCGATGGAAGAAAGATATAATCAAATTCCCGGCCTGTTTTTTGCTCAAATTTCTGAATCTCTTTATACACTTCTGCATATGCCGATGCTGCAGTTCCTTCATTTCCCCTGCCAGTTTTGTCCCCGTAAATATAATAGGGATTCTTTCCCATATTTTTCAAACGTTTCATCTGTGTTTCCACTGTATCCGCAATTTCATTTTTCTTACAGTGCACGATTTCTGTCCCGCTCCACTCTATAAATCGTGTATTATTTGTAACTTTTTCTTCCTCATTTTCTCCATGTGAACAAATCATCACGCAGAAAATCCCCTTGCTGCAGCAAAGATTGGAAAGAACACGACAGAGATTGGAATGCTTTTCTCCGTAAATCAACATGGCATCGCATTTTTTCTTCTGCATATCCCGAAAAAAAGCTTCTGCAATCCGCACCTTATTTCCACCCATAGAAAAAGAAAGCAAATCTTCCCTCATAATGTACATTTCATTTCCATTTTCAGATACTAGTTTCTGAATCTCCGAAGCCATTTTCACACCTCTTTATTTCTAAACTTTTCTAATCTGCCTGCAGCTCTTCCAGGTTTTTCTTTAACTCAATCATCTTATCACGCAGCTCTGCTGCCTGCTCAAAATTCAAATCTGCGGCTGCTGCACGCATTTGCTTCTCCACCTGAGAAATCAGCTTTGTAAGCTCCTTGCGATTCATGGATTCCGGATCTTTTTTAAGCTTATCCTCTGTCTTCGCAACGGCTTTAGAAACAGCAATTAAATCACGTACTGCCTTTTTAATGGTAGTCGGTGTAATGCCATGAGCTTTATTATATTCTTCCTGAATTGCCCTTCTTCTCTCCGTCTCGCTGATTGCTTTTTTCATGGAATCTGTCATGTTATCCGCATACATAATTACATGACCTTCGCTGTTTCTTGCAGCTCGTCCAATCGTCTGGATAAGGGACGTCTCTGAACGGAGAAAACCTTCCTTATCCGCATCGAGGATAGCAACCAGCGTAATCTCCGGAATATCAAGCCCTTCTCGTAAAAGGTTAATTCCAACAAGAACATCAAACACATCAAGGCGCATATCTCTGATAATTTCCGCCCTCTCCAGCGTATCCACATCTGAGTGAAGATACCTGACACGAATTCCAATCTCTTTCATGTAATCGGTAAGATCCTCTGCCATGCGTTTCGTAAGGGTCGTGATTAAAACCTTATTCTTTTTCTCAATTTCTTTATTTACTTCCCCAACAAGGTCGTCAATCTGCCCTTCTACAGGGCGAACCTCCACTTTGGGGTCAAGAAGTCCTGTCGGGCGTATAATCTGCTCTGCACGCAGAAGTTCATGATCCATTTCATAATCACCTGGCGTTGCAGACACAAAAAGCACCTGGTCAAGCTTTGACTCAAATTCCCCGAAATTGAGCGGACGGTTATCTTTTGCAGATGGCAGACGAAAACCGTAATCTACAAGCGTCTGCTTTCGGCTCTGGTCTCCTGCAAACATCCCTCCAACCTGGGGAACTGTCTTATGAGACTCATCTATAATAAGAAGAAAATCGTCTCCAAAATAGTCCATCAAGGTATACGGAGGCTGTCCCGGTTCAAGGCCGGACAAATATCTGGAATAATTTTCGATTCCGGAACAAAAACCGGTTTCCTTCATCATCTCTATATCAAAATTCGTACGCTCCGCAATTCTCTGTGCCTCTAAAAGCTTATCCTCGCTTTTAAAATATTCCACCTGATTACGAAGCTCCTCCTCAATTTCCCCGGAAGCTTTCAAAATCTGCTCCATAGGCACAACATAATGGGAAGCAGGGAAAATCCCCACATGCTTGTCCTCGCACTTGATTTCTCCGGTAAGCACGTCAATATCTGTGATACGCTCGATCTCATCTCCGAAAAATTCTACGCGCACAGCGCAGTCTGTATAGTTTGCCGGGAAAATTTCCAGTACGTCTCCACGTACACGAAACGTTCCTCTGTGAAAATCCATCTCATTTCTCGTGTACTGAATATCTACAAGCTGCCGAATTACCTCGTCCCTGTCCTTTGTCATACCGGGTCTTAATGAAATCATCATATCCTGGAAATCCTTCGGAGAGCCAAGTCCGTAAATACAGGATACCGAAGATACAATAATCACATCCCGCCTTTCAGAAAGGGCCGCCGTAGCAGAAAGACGAAGCTTGTCAATTTCATCGTTTGTAGAAGCATCTTTTGCAATATAAGTATCTGTGGAAGGCACGTATGCTTCCGGCTGATAATAATCGTAATAAGATACAAAGTATTCAACCGCATTCTCAGGGAAAAATTCTTTGAATTCTCCATAGAGCTGTGCCGCCAGCGTCTTATTATGCGCAAGCACAAGGGTTGGTTTATTTAAAGCCTGAATCACATTTGCCATTGTAAAGGTTTTACCTGAACCGGTGACGCCAAGCAGAGTTTCAAACTGATTGCCTTCCCGAAACCCTTTCACAAGCTGCTCGATTGCCTGAGGCTGGTCACCGGTGGGCTTATATTCTGATACTAATTCAAAGTGGTCCATAAATTTTCCTCTTTTCAAATCCTTCTTCATTCATTCCAGATTTTTATCTTCTAATAAGGTTTGTAGCTCTTCTTTACTAGGAAGTACTGTCTCATATTTACTTGCAAATATCTGATTGTTATCTTTAGGTAATGTCATTTCTACAATGGCATCTTTCTTATCTTTGCAAATAATAATACCTATTGTTGGATTTTCATCGTCCAATTTAACTTTTCGGTCATAATAATTTACATACATCTGCATCTGTCCTATATCTTGGTGCTTTAGCTGACCAATTTTCAAATCAAACAATACAAAACAACGCAGTAAGCGATTATAGAACACCAAATCAACTCTAAAATGTTCTTCTTCAAATGTAAATCGAACTTGTCTACCTACAAAAGTAAATCCTCTTCCCAGTTCTAATAAAAACTTTTGCAAATTATCTATAATTCTATTTTCCAGTTCTGTTTCCGTATAAGTAACAAGTTCCGGAAGTCCTGTAAACTCTAAAATATACGGGTCTTTGAATATATCCTCAGGCTTTTCAAGCATCTGACCTTCTATCGCAAGGCGCATGACTTCCTCTCTATTTCTGCTTAATGCCAATCTTTCATATAAAGAACTTCCGTACTGTCTTGACAATTCACTTTTACTCCAGTTATTTCTATATGCTTCTATTTCATAAAAATGGCGTTCTTCAATATTATTTATTCTCATCAAAATAAGATAATGTGACCAGCTTAAATAAAACTTTCTTCCCTCTTTTGTAATTGGTAATTTTTCAGATTGGGGAAACACTGTTTCCCCAATTGAATCTTTAGAATAAACCAAATAAAATTTCCTCATTAACTTCAAATTATCATACGAGTAACCCCGCCCCAATTTTTCTGTTAAACGTTCTGACAATTCTCTTAAAATATATTTTCCATATGAAGCACGCTCTTTTCCACCCTGTTCTTCTTCAACAATCATTCTACCAGCTTCATAATAGGAATATACCATTGTCATATTGACTGCAACAGATAAATTTTTCTTTGCATTTTGGAATAACTCTATTACTTTATTATAAAAACTTTCATTTTGATTGTTATCCATTGACTCACACTCTTTTCGTCCATTATTAAAAACAGATTACCGTTAATACAAACAAATCAACTCTATTCTTATCACATTATAGCAAAACACTTTTTAAAAGTACATAGATGGAAAGAAGAAAAAATACAAACGTTCGACTAACTGCTTTTGCACTACAAACTTATCTTGCAGAATCACTCTTTAAGTCAAAACTTAATATCACTTTTTTCTGAAACAATTTCCTTCAGCAAATCATCTTTATAGTGTGGCACAGGATAAAAGTCTATAATATTCAATGCTTCAAATGTTTTTAATTGCGGCGCTACAAGAGGATCATCTGTATCTTTTACATATTCAATATCAGGCGCTAACAAAATTGCACCAGCAGATTCACCTATAAACAATTTTCCTGCATTGATTTGCTTTTTAATCAAATCTCCTGCACCTGATCTGTTCATTTCCTGAAGCAAAAAAAACGTATTTCCCCCAGTAACATAAATATAATCGTTATTCTTTAATTTGTTTACTATATATGAATAAGTAGCTGTAGAAATTTCCAATTCATCAACAATAAGTCCCATCTTTTGTAATAATTCTTTGCTATATTCCACATGAAAATCTAGCTTGTCTGGTAATGCAGCAGTCGGAATAAATGTTACCGTTTTACCTAAAAGATTTTCATTAGCAAAATATTGAAATATTTGAGACACTTCTTTAAATAAGGACGCTAAAAATAATTTCTGCATATAAAAATATCCTTTCGTTTATATTCATAGCATCAAGTGAACTTCAGCTTCTTTCTTCATAAACCAGAAGCACCTCTCACTTTCAGCTGTGCCAGTTCCTATTTACATTATCAGTTCAGAATGAAAATATTGTTCCTGAAATTGCACTTTTTCTATAATCTCTTCTCTGGTAAAGGTCATATTTTCAGGGCAGACCACCCATTTGTCCTCCACATCATTCAATCTGTGAATAATTGCGATGACTTTGCCTGTGAACTTCTTAACTGCCTCATTGACACCCAAAATATACACATCTTGCGCCTCGCCGTCCGGTGCGATGATTCCTTCAATATAGCCATAGTTAATTGGATAATATATATCCTTATGCACCGGGTGATAACTTCCAAGAGGTCTGTCAACTGTTACTCTAACAATGTCTCCAATCATGCCGCCTACCTCCGCAATGGTTGAATTTATTAAATCTGCTGATACATTCTGTAATATCATTCCACTGATGCCAATTACTGCTGAAAAATTCAGTTCTCTCAATGCAATTCATAATAGGATTCTTCTATTTTGTATGACTCCATTTTAAAGCAGAAATTACAAAACATAGTGGAACATCACCAGCGTTTCATATTCTTTTCGAATTTAGCTGTATATGCCTCTTTCAGTTCATCAACACTAATTCTGTAACAAAGCAAGACATCATTGTAATACATCAATACATCTGCCATTTCCTCAACCAAATGTTCTCTCAGTTCTTTGTCTTCAACAGATTTTGTATCGCCATTCTTCTTAATTATATCTATAACTTCGCCTATTTCACCAAGCAGCCATAATAACTTATGTTTTCCAGCCTCAGGACTGATTTCTTCCCATTTATTCTTATACTTTTCCTGCAATGCCCGCTGCATTTCCAACATATTGTTCACACTGAAATCTTCCATAAATTTTATCTAACTTTTCATTTAATTGAATGCTTTCTTTATTGTTCGTGTTTCGCGTATCTGTTAACTTATATTATCCGCAAAAACGCACAGAAAATCAATCGCATTTTTTACAGTTGATTTTCTGCGCGTTTTGGTCATAAAATTTTAATTCGATAAATCAAAATTCTATTCTTCCATATCTTCCTGATACTCCAATATATCTCCCGGCTGACAATCCAGTGCTTTGCAAATGGCATTCAATGTAGAAAACCGGATAGCACTTACTTTGCCCGTCTTAATCTTTGATAAATTCACATTTGCAATCCCAACCTTTTCAGACAGTTCATTCAGGCTCATTTTTCTATCCGCCATCATTCTGTCAAGCCTTAAAATAATTGCCATCTCCGTTCTCCTTTACAATGTTTCATCTACTTCTTTTTGTAACTCACATCCGTAATCAAAAATAAGAGAGATACAAAACAATATCAACGCGAATACGCCGCACATGAAAAATGCCGGAAGTGACAGCAGCTTAAAGACAGAAAGCACAGAAAACACTGCAAAAAGCACGACATACAATGCGATTTTTCGTATCTGAACTGCTATTTTCTCTGTAAAAGGAGAATTTCCTTTGCCAATACAGCCAAATATTCTTCTGGCATTGTATAAAGCTAAAAAAATACAAACAAACTCTCCAAAACAGCAGAAAAAGAAAAACACACATTGTCCAACGCTAAGCGTTTGCCCCGCCTTAACAGCCGTTTCCCACGCATCACGCATCATCTCAGGTGAAAAAAGTTGTACACCAACAACAACTGCAATTCCCATAAGCAGTAATGCACTTAATATACCGAAAATAAAGCAGCCAATGTTAAGAAGTACGGAGATAAAGTGAGCGGATTTCTTCAAAGTTTTTTCCTTCATAAGCGAAAACTCCTTTCATTTCTTAACACACAGTATATCACTCTTTTCATGTTTATCAATTATTTTTTAATGATAAACATAAAATATTTTATCTTTATCATATTCTCCTATAAAATAAGGGGTATAAAATAAGCGCCGAGTTCTCCTATAACATGCCATCATTCCAAATAAAGACCAGGATATGCCTTCTTATCCAATCTTAAATAAATACTATATAGAATCATGACAACCACGCCGATTGCTGCAATTATAATCCATACCGTATGAAATGTATAATAATCAATCAGAATTCCAATTACATAATTACTTAATATTCCAATCAATCCGGCACAGCTATTTGTAATGCTTAATACTCTTCCTCGATGCGTTTCCGGTATTCGCTTCGTAAGATAAGGTGTTTTCGATATGGAACCGAATATTTCACCTGTCGTAAATATGATAATCCCCACAACGGCAATTACAAAATAACGATTTACAAATATAAAGAAAGCAAGCCCTACGGACTCCAGTAACTGTCCAAAATACATAATTCTGACATCGGTTACTCCGGAAAGCCTTTTCGTTACTATCGGAGTACCAATTACTACAACAACTGCATTGATGCTTGCTAAAATTCCGAACTTAAAAGCTCCTGTTCCACGAAAGGCTTCCTCCATATGTAAAGGCATCAAAAAATTAAACTGATTGTAAATCATTGCAGCAATACCTGAAATAATAAATAACAAAAAGAATAACTTTCGTTGAGAAAAAACTTTAAATATGGAACCGGCTTCTCCTTTTTCGTATTCATTCACTGTTTTATTATCCTGAACCGTATTTTTTACATTCTTGATAAAAATGAACAGCAATAATGTGCTGGATATATCTGCCAGACCATTTATAAAAAATGACAGATTTAGATAATTGTTAAACAGAATACCGCCAATCATAGGTGCCATCACCAATCCTAAATTCATCGCAAGATAATTAAGAGAATAGGCTCTTTCCCGATCCTTATAAGTTGTCAGATCTGCAATGAGTGCGTCATACGCCGGTTGTTCCATTGACTGAAAGACGGAAGCAATTGCCAGTAAATACAGTGTTGTCATAGATATTGGCAACACTGCACAAACAAAATACAGGCTGTTTCCAATTAAGTCAAAGGTGACAATAATATGTTTCTTATTGTATTTATCAGCCAACTTACCGCCCAATAAGTAAAATGGTCCCATAAACATGGAGAACATCATCATATACATACCGATGGTCTGTCCATTCAGGTTAAGCTTTTCACTCATTATCAACGTAAGCATCGGCCATATTAAAGCTCCCATGCTTGTCATAATCTTACCAAAAGCCAATACATAAATTTCTTTTGGCAAATGCGTATACATGGAAAAATGATTCTTCAGGAAGCGCATAGACAGAATCTCCTTTGTGACTTTTTCAATCTTTTATATGTATTTTCTATTATTACATCTTCACTACCGCATCAAGGCAAAGTATAAGTGCATATTCATAAGCATTTCCACCCAAATTTCGTTGATCATATTTATCAACATTTACAAGGCTATCTGCGGTATAAAGTATCATGCCCCAGTTCACATCACGAAAAGCTGCACAAGCTGCAAGTGCCGAACATTCCATTTCTACAACAGAACAGCCTTCGCTTTTACGGTAGGATATTTTATTTTTTGTTTCACGGTAAAATCCATCTGTTGACCATGTGATAACTTCCTGATATTTCATACCATGTTCCAGAATTGTTTCCTTAATAACATTTCTTGCACTTTCATCGACTTCCATAAAGCGTGAAGGAGGCGCATAATGATAAGATGTTCCCTCATCTCGCAAAGCTTTGTACGGGACGAGAAATGTTCCTTCTGAAAATTCTTCGAGACAGCCACAAGATCCTGCTGAAATAATTTCTTGCACCCCATATCCAATTAGCCAATCCAGAATTTGCGTTGCTGCAGCAGCGCCTACAGGAGCCTGGCAAAGTACAATCTCTTTCCCTTTATACTCCATTCTGTAAACAGGATATTCCTTTGTTGCGCTAATGAAATGGGCTACCTGTTTTAGATTATTTTGGGCAGCATATTCTTCAATATAATCCTCTAAAAAAGCAAAAACACATTTTGATGGAAGCTTTATATCTAAGTTTTCATGTGTGGGATTTATAACTGCATTTTTTTCTGTATCAAACTCTAATATTGGAATTTCATTTTTTAGTATACTCATCTGTTCACCTCTCACATTTCACGAATCTCATTCAATGTACGAATCTGTTTTTCAATATTTTCTTTCTGATCCATCTTTCCCTCTGCTTTTACACACTCATTGTATGGTTATTATAACGTATTATATCAATAGGTGCACCCAAAAAACTAGAAACGCGGGAATTTGACAGTTCACTTTTGGCAAAATGTCTCCGGTTCCTTATAAAAACTCTGTTTTTCTCGGTATTTGGCTTTCGCCGTATATTGCCACTTCAAAAAGGACATGGCCGTAAGTAAACTTACTCCATGTCCTTTTCTCGTGTCACTGCATTGCTCAATGCTCCAGCATATTTTCAATAAAGATTCCATACCCACTTGCGGAGTCCTGTACGAATACGTGAGTGACTGCTCCGATGATCTTGCCGTTCTGAAGAACCGGGCTACCGCTCATGCCCTGCACAATCCCGCCTGTTTCCGCGAGAAGCTCCGGGTCTGTGACGCGTATGACAAAGCTTTTATTTGTATCGCTGTGATTCATATCTATCTTTGTAATTTCCGCCTGATACTCTTTCACCTCATCTTCCACACAACAGAGAATGGAGGCTTCTCCTTCTGTCACTTCCTGCTTGTATCCGACCGGCATTTTTTTAAGAGAAATCTGACTTTTCCTGTCTCCTGTAAAATGGCCGTAAATGCCGTTTTTGCTGTTCGTTTCAATAGAGCCGATAATTTTTCCTGGCTCATAGCGGATCAGTCCGGATAATTCGCCCGGACTTCCTTTTGCGCCTTTCTGGATTCCAAGAATCTGCGCCTGATAAAGAGCGCCGTTTTGTATCTCTAAAAGCCCGCCTGTATCCACATCGCTGATACCGTGTCCCAATGCGCCGTAATTTCCGTTTTCATCTACAAAGGTAAGCGTTCCGATTCCCTGGGTATCGTCTCGCACCCATATCCCAAGCTTATATTCTCCCTGCTTATCTTTTGCCGGCGTAATGGAAACCGGGACCGTCTCCCCGTTTCGCACAACATCAAGGGTCACTTCTTCTCCCCCAAGTTCTTTTAAATCTTCTATCAGGTCTTTTTTCCCGGAAATTTTTTCGTCGTTCAGGGCTACAATATAATCTCCCGGTTTTACGATATTTTTTGCCGGTTCCTTTGTTTCTCCGCCTTCAGAAAGAATTTCCCCTGTGTCGATGATGAGGACTCCATCTGTTTCCATATACATTCCCACTGTACTTCCGCTTACAAAAATACTTCGCTGCGCTTCCGGCGTTACCTTGATCTGTTTAAAGGGGATTACACCTAAAAGCCTGCACGGCAGCAGATAACTGCCGTTTCCGGATACCGGAACTGTCTCGTCAAAAGTGAGAAACGGTCTTTTCAGAAGCTCTTCCACATTCTGTCCGCCTTTTTCCGAAACGTAAATTTCGTCCGGTATTTTTCTGTCCAGACAGCAATATCCCATATACCCCATAACCAGAAGGTCAAGCGCCAGGCACCACAGTACAAAACGCCTGTATTTCTTCTTCCTGTTCATCGCTTCACTTCCTTTACCGCATATTTTTCCTTCCGTCAAAAAAAGAGAGAAGGCTTTTTCAAGTCTCCTCTCTTATTATGCGGTCAAATCGTTTATTTCAGTCTTGTATTTTTATGTACCTGTGCCAATTCTTTCATTTCTTTTGCATTTTCCAGAACAGCCGCTGTGATCTCCGCGCCTCCTAAAAGTCTTGCAAGCTCTCTCACAGAATCTTCTTCATTAAGCGGGTGGATCTGCGTGGTTGTCTCGCTTCCTTTTACGTGTTTTTCAATTTCAAAATGCGTATCTGACATTGCTGCGATCTGCGGAAGATGCGTAATACAGAGAACCTGATGGTGATTTCCAATGACTGCCATTTTTTCGGAAACCTTCTGTGCAGTCCGTCCGCTGATTCCGGTATCAATCTCATCAAAAATAAGCGTCTCCACCTCGTCTCTGTCCGCAAGAATCGCTTTTAGGGCAAGCATGATCCTGGAAAGCTCACCGCCTGATACGATCTGCCCCAGAGGTTTTCTCGTCTCTCCGGGATTTGTGGAAATTTCATATTCCACATCGTCAAAACCATGCGGCGTATAATTTTTTCTTCTGTCAAAACGGATTGCGAAATCCACATCAAGAAAGTTTAAATCTTTTAAGCCTTCTATTACTTTTTGCTCAAGCTGTTCCTTATATTCTTGCCTGATTTTTGATAACTCATACGAAGCTTCTTCCAGCTTCTTTTCTGCTCTCTGTACTTTTTCTTTCGCAGCCTGGAAATATTCTTCGTATTTTCTTAATTTTTCCAGTTTTTCAATCTGTTTGTCCCTGTATGACAAAATCCCGGAAATCTCCTGTCCGTACTTCGCCTTTAAATTGTTGATCAGATCAAGACGCCGCTCCACCTGATAAAAGGTTTCTTCATCAAATACAAGGTCGTCCAGATAAGAAGAAAGCTCTCTGTGAAAATCGTTTAAAAGGCTGTCCGCCTCATTTAATGTCTGGGAAAGAGATTCCAGTTCTTCGTCATACTGTGTTACCTTTGTCATTTCCCGAAGAGCCGTTCCCGTCATATCTCCTGCACCGTTTTCATATCCGGTTATGGTATGGACGGTCTGGAGTATCTCCATAATTTTTCTGGCATTGGAAAGCTTTTTATACTGGCGTTCCAGCTCTTCGTCTTCCCCGGGCGTCAGCGCCGCATTTTCGATCTCTGTGATCTCAAACTCAAGGAACGCCATCTCCCTGTTCTTCTGTTCTTCATCTATATCAAGAGAATTTAACTCCTCCAGATTTTTCCTGTACTGCCTGTACGCTTCCTCCACAAGGACTTTCTGGGGAAAAACCCGCTCCCTTCCATAAGAATCCAGAATTTCAAGCTGCTTGTCCCGATATAAAAGGGACTGATGCTCATGCTGTCCGTGAATGTCAAGAAGGCAGGCAGCAGCAGCCTTCATCTGCCCTACGGTACACGTCTCCCCGTTTATTTTACTGATGCTTCTTCCGTCCATGATTTTTCTGGAGAGAAGGATCTGCCCTTCCTCCGGAGTGATCTCAAGAGCTTCCAGTTTTTTTAAAACTTTGGGATTTTCCACCTGGAACAAAAGCTCCACAAGGGCATAATCTGCGTTTTCCCGGATCATATTCCGGGAAGTTTTTCCTCCCAGGATCAACTGCATGGAGCCAAGAAGAATGGACTTTCCCGCTCCCGTCTCTCCTGTTAAAATATTAAGTCCGGGTCCAAATTCTACCTCTGCTTCCTCTATCAGTGCAAGATTTTTTACATGAAGATGAACTAACATTCTTTCCTCCGTCTATTAATTCTGTCCGTCTACTATGCTGCGGATTTTTTCTGACACTGCCTCTGCCTGCTCCGATGTTTTTGCCACACACATGATGGCGTCATCACCGGCAATGCAGCCAAGAATTTCCTCCCATTTCAGGGCGTCCAGAGCAGTTGCCACTCCCATCGCCATTCCCGGAACAGTTTTTACCACGATAATGTTCTGACCTACGTCCACAGAAAGGAGCGCGTCCTGCAGCACGCGCGTGTATTTATCCCCCAGCTCCTGAGAATTATCCTGGAGAACAGCATAGCGGACTTTTCCGTCTTTTCCTGCCACCTTTGTCATTTTCAGGGCTCTTATATCTCTGGAAACTGTTGCCTGCGTCACCTTAAATCCGGCGTCGTTCAGTCTTGCCGCAAGCTCTTCCTGAGTATCTATATCATATTTCTGGATCAGCTCTATAATTTTTTCGTGTCTTGCTACTTTCACCTTTACCTCCTAGCTGTTCTGCATTTTCTGCCTCAGCACCTCTACAAAACTCAAGTGATTCAGCTTCAGGATTTTTGTTTTCACGGAAGCTTTCTGTATCACAATTTTATCTCCTGTTATCATGGGAACGACTGCATCTCCGTCAAAAGAAGCCACTCCCCTCTCACTGTCCTGATGGCGTCCCCTTCCAATCTCCACAGTGATCACATCTTCAGCCGGAAAAATAATACTTCTCGTATTCATGGTGTGAGGGGCAATAGGAGTCATGATCATCATGGACGCGCCCGGCGATACAACCGGTCCTCCCGCCGAAAGGCTGTAGCCTGTAGAACCTGTCGGAGTGGAGATGATAATTCCGTCTGCATTATAGGAATTTAAGTATTCTCCGTTTACGTAGTTTTTAAAACTGACTACGCGAAGATGCCCTTCTCTTCCGATTACAATGTCATTAAGAGCTATGTCTTCTCCCAGGATTTCCTCTCCTCTGTACACAGTCCCTTTCAGCATCATTCGCTCTTCCACCTCATAATCATCTTCCATCAGCTTGTGAAGCGCAGGGTAAACCGACTGCCTGTCCACTTCCGCAAGAAACCCGAGCGTCCCCAGATTGATTCCGAAAAGAGGAATATTTTTATGCACCACATCTCTTGCTCCCTGAAGCATGGTCCCGTCTCCTCCAAGAACAATAATGCACTCCGTATCCTCAGGTATCAGTTCAGGATTTGTATAATGGTAAGAATCCCCCGCTTTTTTCTGCTCCTGCTGCAAATGACAGACACAGCCGTTTTTTCTTAAATATTCCGCAATCTGCTCTGTTACCGCAAGCTCCTTATCTTTCTCACTGTTTGTGATAATATAAAACTTGTTCATAACACGTTCCTTCAGTCCAGTTCTCCGTGAGCCTCTGCCACTACCTTATCCACCAGCTCTTCCAGCTTCTCTGAAATATCTGTTCCCTCCGGACGTTTTTTTAAATGGAGAAGATACTCGATATTTCCTTCCGGTCCTTTGATCGGTGAAAAAGAAAGGTGACACGGTTCTAGGAAAATACTTATGGCATAATCCCTGACTTTTTCAATGACCTCTTTGTGCACCGCAGGGTCACGGACCACTCCTTTTTTTCCTACCTTTTCCCTTCCCGCCTCAAACTGCGGTTTGATAAGACACACAATTTCTCCGTCCTCTGTCAGAAGATTTCTCACAGGAAGAAGCACCTTGGTAAGGGAAATAAAAGAAACGTCGATCGATGAAAATGCAGCCGGTTCCTGTATATCTTCCGGAAGTACATAACGGATATTTGTTTTTTCCATACAAACTACTCTGGGATCATTTCGAAGCTTCCAGTCAAGCTGTCCGTATCCTACATCTATCGAATAAACCTTCACAGCCCCGTTTTGGAGCATACAGTCTGTAAAACCTCCTGTAGAAGCGCCCACATCCATACATACTTTCTCTGAAAGGCTCACATCAAAATTTTTCATTGCCTTTTCCAGCTTTAAACCGCCTCTGCTCACATAGGGGAGAGTATTTCCTCTTACCTCTACTTTTGCAGTTTCCGCAAACATGGAACCTGCTTTATCTTCCTTCTGTCCGTCAACGTAAACGTCTCCGGACATAATATAAGCTTTTGCCTTTTCTCTTGAAGGAGCAAGTCCCTGCTCCACCAGCATTATATCAAGTCGTTTTTTCATGATATTCCTCTTTATTTATTCTTATCTTCCAGTGCAGCCGTAATGGTTTCTGCGATTTCCACGGAAGACAGTCCGATTTTTGCCCGAAGGCTGTCAATTTTACCCTGCTCCACAAAACGATCCCAGATTGCAAGATTCATCACGCTTACCTCCGGCTGACAAGCCTCCATATAAGCAGATACATGCTCTCCAAAACCGCCGTTTTTCACATTTTCCTCAACCGTTACAAAAAGGCTGTGCGTTTTTGCCAGAGTGTCGAGAAGCTCTGTATCAAGCGGCTTTACAAATCTGACATTTACAAACGTCGGCTCGATTCCCCTGCATTTCAGCATATCATACACTTCTTTACATGTAGAAACCATGCTGCCCACTGCCAGGATTGCCACCTCTCTGCCCTCATAGAGAACTTCGCTTTTTCCGGCTTCTACAGGCTGTCTGAATTCAGAAAGCCCTGTATATGCCGTTCCCTTAGGATAACGTATGGCGCAGGGACCCTCACATTCCAGTACTGCTGTACGCAGCATTTCCTGAAGCTCCCAGTCGTTTTTCGGCGCCATGACCGTAAGATTCGGGATCATGCTCAAATAGGAAAAATCAAAACAGCCCTGATGCGTCTCGCCGTCCGCTCCTACAAGTCCCGCCCTGTCAATGGCAAATACCACATGAAGCTTCTGCATACACACATCATGAAGAATCTGATCTACTGCTCTTTGAAGAAAGGACGAATAAATGGCAACAACAGGGATCAGACCTCCAAGAGCCAGTCCCGCTGCAAAGGTCACTGCGTGTTCTTCTGCAATCCCCACGTCAAAAAAACGCTCTGGGAAGCTTCTTGCAAATGCCTTTAGTCCTGTTCCCTCCGGCATTGCCGCCGTAATCGCCGCAACCCGCCTGTTTTCCTTTCCAAGGCTGCACATTGTTTTTGAAAAAACATCTGTATAATTCAGATTTTCCTTTGTTTCCAAAAACTCTCCTGTTTTCACGTCAAAAGGACCTGTTCCATGAAAACGAGCCGGGTGACTGCATGCCGGAATATATCCGTGCCCTTTTTCTGTGAGAACGTGGACAAGAACAGGACCCTCCACACGTTTCGCCTCATTAAAAAGCTTCATCATCTGGCGCATATTGTGACCGTCCACCGGTCCCAGATACGTAAGTCCCATATTTTCAAATAACATGCCCGGAATAATAAGCTGCTTGATGCTGCTTTTTGTCTTTCTCATAGTATCCACAACAGCCGTTCCAACCCGAGGGATTTTTTTCAGAGCCTTTGTCGCATTGATCTTCATTCCCGTATAAGCCTCCGCTGTGCGAAGCGCGCTTAAATAAGAAGACATTCCTCCTACATTTTTGGAAATGGACATATTATTGTCATTTAAAACAATAATAAAATTTGTTTTAAGCTCTGCCGCGTTATTCATTGCCTCGTATGCCATTCCTCCGGTGAGCGCCCCGTCTCCGATCACGGAGACAACGTGGTGCTTCTGTCCCAGAATATCTCTTGCGCGCACATAGCCAAGACCTGCGGAAATGGAGGTGGAACTGTGTCCTGTATCAAAGGAATCGCAGTCGCTTTCCGACCGTTTTGGAAACCCGCTTAAACCGCCCTCTTTTCGAAGTGTCTTAAATTCTTCTTTTCTGCCCGTCAGGATTTTGTGGGTATACGCCTGATGACCTACGTCCCATATCAGCTTATCCTCCGGAAAGTCAAGAACATTGTGAAGCGCAAGGGTAAGCTCCACCACGCCCAGATTCGAGGCGAGATGTCCTCCTGTTTCACTTACAGATTCCAATAGAAAATTTCGGATTTCCTCTGCAAGCTGAGGAAAATCTGCCAATGCGATTTTGTGAATATCATTTGGCTTTTTTATTTTATCCAGAATCATTTGTATCCTTCTTTCACTTCCTGCGGCTTACAAGCTCCTGAATCAGCGTACACAGGAATTCATTTTTTTGATAAAGCCCGCGGATAAGAGAAACCGCCTCCTCCGAAAGCCTCTTTACCTGTTCGGACGCCTCCTGAATCCCAAACAGGCTTACATACGTTACTTTATTGTTTTTTTCATCGCTGTGGACCGGTTTTCCCAGTTCCTCCTCCGTGCTTGTGACATCGAGAATGTCGTCCTGGATCTGAAATGCAAGACCGATTTTTCCGGCTGCCTCACCGATGATCTCCACTTCTTTTTCTTCTGCCCCTGCAAGAATCGCGCCTGTCATCATGGCTGCCTCGATAAGAGCAGACGTTTTGTTTCTGTAAATATAATCCAGCATTTCTTTTGTAAGAGGCTTTCCGTCATTTTCCACGTCTACGCTCTGACCGCCCAGCATTCCATAAATACCTGTCTTATTCGCCATCAGAGTCAGCGCCTTTATGACGCGTTCTTTCTCCTCTGTGAGAGCAAACGCCTGAAGCATGACCTCATAGGCATAATTTAAAAGAGCCGCGCCGCTTAAAACGCCCATCGCCTCTCCGTATACTTTATGCGTGGTAAGACGGCCTCGCCTGTAATCGTCATTATCAATGGCAGGAAGGTCGTCGTGGATCAGGGAATGGGTGTGTATCATTTCCATGCCCGCCATAAAAGGCTCGATCACCGTTTCTTCTCCGCCAAACAGCCGATACGTTTCTTCCATAAGCAGGGGACGCAGGCGTTTTCCCCCTGCAAGCATACTGTAATTCATTGCCTGCGCCATATTTTTCGCAAAGCCCTCTTCTTTCGGAAGATACTTCTTTATCACTTCCTCAGCTCTGCCTGTCTTTTCTTTTAATTTATCTTGAAAATTCACAGAATGTCCCATCCTCATTTATCTGCAGCATCTTTTTCTCCACCGTATCCAGCTTTTCGCTGCAGTATTTCAAAAGCTCCATGCCTTCCTGATAAAGACGGAAAGAATCCTCCAGGGAAGTTTCCCGATCCTCCAGACGCTCCACTAAAACGTCCAGCTCCTCAAACACTTCCTTTATGGTTTTTTCGTTGTTATCTGCCATATTGTTCTGTTTCCTTCCTGATACTGCTAACCTCAGTCTCTATTGTTCCATCTGTCACAGAGATAAAAAGTCTGTCTTTTTCCTTTATTCCATCTACACTTGTAACCGTTTTTCCCTTCTCATCTGCCACATAGGAATATCCCTGATTCAGCTTTTTCAAAGGGGAAAGCCCGGAAAACCGTTCCAGATAAACAGAAAGTCTCTGTCTTTCTTCTTTTATCTTTAAATTCATTGCCGTTTCCACAGCTTCTTCCAGGGAAATCAGCCTCTGCCTGTCCTCTCTTAACCGGTTCTGCGGACTGACATAAGAAAGCTTCGTCTGATAACCGGAAAGCCGTTCCCGGAAAAGCTCTGTTTTTCCCCACATGGCACGATGCAGCCGCTCCCTTAAGGAACCGGCTGCCTCTAACACACTTCTGTAATCATATACAGCCAGCTCTGCTGCCGCGGACGGCGTGGGAGCGCGCAGATCTGCCACAAAATCTGCAATGGTAAAATCCGTCTCATGACCAACTGCGGAAATCACTGGCGTTCTGCATTCAAAAATCGCGCGCGCTACAACTTCTTCATTAAACGCCCACAAATCTTCAATGGAACCGCCGCCTCTTCCTGCGATGATCACATCTACCCCGGCCTCATCAAGCATTCGGATTCCCTTCGCCACGCTTTCTGCCGCTCCTTCTCCCTGAACAAGGGCAGGATAGAGAATGATCTGCAGATAAGGATTTCTCCGAAGAGACACATTTCGTATATCCTGAACAGCAGCTCCTGTCGGCGCCGTGACAACGCCCAGTTTCCGCACAAACGGAGGAATCGGCTGTTTGTACTCCTGCGCAAACATTCCCATCTCTTCCAGTTCCTGTTTCAGAGCAAGAAATCTTTCATAAAGATCTCCCGCCCCCTCCAGAGTGATCTCCTTTGCGTAAAGCTGGTATCGCCCGTCTCTCTCGTACACATCTACGGTTCCGCCAACAACAACTTTATCGCCGTCTTTCATGGAAAAGCCAAGACCGCGCCTCTGTCCTGCGAACATGACGCAGCTTATGGTCCCTGTCTCATCTTTCAGTGAAAAATAAATATGCCCGCTTGTATGGTACTTGCAGTTGGACACTTCCCCTTTTACATACACTTTCTGTAAAAAGAAATCCTGGGTAAACATATTTTTTACATACCGGTTTACCTGACCTACAGAATATACATTTTTCATGCTTCTGATTCCACATTCTCCGTCTGTCTGTCTTCTTCTGTCTTCTGTTCCTCCGCAGATGCGATCTTTCCGAGGATTCCGTTTACAAAAGAACCGGAAGTATCGCCTCCGAAACGTTTTGCAAGCTCTACTGCCTCATTGATGGCAACTCCCACCGGAATCTTTTCGTCGTACTTCATCTCATACACGGCAAGACGAAGCGCAGTAAGATCCACGCGGCTCATTCTCTTTGTCTTCCAGCCCCTGCTTGTCTCATTTAAAAGCGTATCGATCTCTTCTGTATGAAAAAGAACCTGACGGTACTTTTCCTGGATCTTCTCCTGTGCTTCTCCGGAAACCTCCTCGATACCTTCCAGATACATGGAAAGCTGCTCCGGCATCTCCTCCTGTGTATTAAATTCTGTCATAAACAGCAGTTTAAAAACGTGCTCTCTTAAATCTCTCTGTCGCATTGTATCCTCCTGCTTCTCTTATAGTAAAAAAAGGAAAGAATTACTTTCCTTTTTCTTTCTCCATATCAACACTGGCAATGTGGATATTTACATCTGCCACTTCCAGTCCCGTCATGTTTTCGATTGATGTCTTCACCCGTTCCTGAACGGTTCTGCTTGTCTCAAGAACGTTTTTGCCATACTCGATGTTAAGGGAAAGGTCTACGGTTACCACGCCTTCCAGCACAGTTACCTTCACGCCCCTTGACAGGCTCTTCATGCCGAGCTTGCTTACCAGCTCGTTTGTAATGTTTCCCGCCATAGAAGCAACGCCTTCCACCTCTGTTGCGGCAAGTCCTGCAATGATGGCAACTACCTCATCTGCAATGTGAACCTCTCCTACCTTGCCTAAATCCTGTATTTTATATGTTGTCCTTTTTTCCGCCATAATAAGCCCTCCTGAGAATTATATTCTCCGCCTGTTCTGTGCGAAGCAGTCTCTTCTGAATAATTATTTATATTATACCAAATTATCCAACAAAATAAAAGGGTTATTTACTGAATTCCGTCAGGATTAAATCTGGATTCCTGTCCTCTGTCATGCCAACGCTCCATGCATTCACAAAAAGAAGCAGCGGATTTCCCTTAAGGTCTGTGACTTTCTTCATATCAGAAGTTCCCACGATCTTGTCTACCTTAACCTCGTCCTTATTCGCGATCCAGCGGATATGCTCATACGGAAGATTTTCCAGACGGATCTCCACATTATATTCATTTTCCAGACGGTATTTTAAAACATCGAACTGCAGAACGCCAACCACGCCCACAATAATCTCTTCCATACCTGTATTAAATTCCTGGAAAATCTGAATTGCACCCTCCTGGGCAATCTGATTGATTCCTTTTACAAACTGCTTTCTCTTCATAGTGTCAATCTGGCGCACTCTCGCAAAATGTTCCGGTGCAAATGTAGGGATTCCCTCAAATGCGAATTTCTTTCCGGGAGCACAGATAGTATCTCCGATTGAGAAAATACCCGGGTCAAACACACCGATAATATCGCCTGCGTAAGCTTCCTCCACAACGTGGCGTGACTCCGCCATCATCTGCTGAGGCTGCAGAAGACGCATCTTCTTTTCTCCCTGTACGTGGTACACTTCCTCTGAAGCGTCAAATTTTCCAGAACAGATACGCATAAAGGCGATTCTGTCTCTGTGCGCCTTGTTCATATTTGCCTGGATTTTAAATACAAACGCGGAAAAATCATCGTCCATCGGGTCAACCGGACCGCAGTCTGCGTTTCTCGGAAGCGGAGAGCTTGTCATTGCAAGGAAATGCTCCAGAAATGTCTCCACACCAAAGTTTGTAAGAGCGGAGCCGAAAAATACAGGCGTCAGTTCTCCCTTATCTACAAGTTCCTGGTCAAAATCTGCGCTTGCTCCGTCAAGAAGCTCGATTTCCTCAAGAAGCTGTTCCTTCTGTTCCGGATCCATAACTTCGTCCGCTCTTGTGTCGTCCAGATCGATTTCTTCTATAATACCTTCTTTTGTTCCCTTCTGTGTATCTGTGAAAGTGAGAACTTTCTTTGTATTTCTGTCGTACACACCGCGGAACTTCTTTCCTGAGCCGATCGGCCAGTTTACAGGGCAGGTGGCAATCCCAAGCTCTTTTTCGATTTCGTCCAGAAGATCAAAGGTATCGTTTGCGTCTCTGTCCAGCTTATTGATAAAAGTAAAAATAGGGATATGGCGCATAACACAGACTTTAAAAAGCTTTCTTGTCTGCGCCTCAACACCTTTCGATGCGTCAATTACCATCACGGCAGAGTCCGCTGCCATAAGGGTACGGTAGGTATCTTCGGAGAAATCCTGGTGTCCCGGTGTATCCAGGATATTGATACAGTATCCGTCATAATGGAACTGGAGAACAGAAGAGGTAACGGAAATACCTCTCTCTTTTTCAATCTCCATCCAGTCTGAAACTGCATGGCGGGCAGTTGCCTTGCCTTTTACGCTTCCGGCAAGATTAATTGCCCCGCCATACAGCAGGAATTTTTCTGTCAAGGTTGTTTTGCCGGCATCCGGGTGGGAGATAATGGCAAAGGTTCTTCTTTTTTCTATTTCTTTCGTATACTTCGACACGTCTGGCCTCCTATACTCTCTTTTTCGTTCACTTGTCAATATTTTTACAGCATTCCTATTCTAGTATATGGAAGGCTTTACTGTCAAGGGATTTCTGTCTCGCTTATCTCTTCTGAAGAGGCTTCCTCCCCTTCTTCGTAAGACTCTTCCTCATATGATTCCTCTGCAGCCGGTTCTTCCACAACCGTCTCATCGCTCTGACTTAAAGGCGTGATCACAATATTCTCCTCTGCAATTCCTGTTTTTCTCTTTACAATGTCCTCAATCTGCGCCAGCTTCGCCTCTTCCAGCGCGCTGTCAGGAACTACGATGTCCGCCGTCTCTCCTGTGAGATTTACAATTACATCGGAAAAACCTTTTGCCTCAAGAAGAAGCTCTGCCGCCGCTTCCTTTTCCGTAAGCTCCGTCATTGCCACCATTGTGTTGACTGCCGTCTGCTTCTGCTCGTCTCCTATCTCTTCGCTGCTTATAATTTCCTGCAGATCCGCCTTATTCTGGGAGCGAACCTGCTCTCTGCTTAATTTTGCCTGTGCCGCAAAACTGGAAGCGCCTGTAAGTACCGCCTCGCCCGGAGTACCGGTGTCCTGCGCCAGGGGCTCGCCGGTTCCCTCTCCGTTTTCCTCAAGAAGTGCCGTCTCTTCTGAAATGTCATAATCCACATCTTCCAAAATACTGCTGCTGTCCGTACTTGCCTCTTTATCTTTTGAATTTAAGTTTACATCTGCAAAATTCAGATAACCGGCTACTGCAATCAAAATTGCAAGGGAGGTGATAATCACCTGATTTTTTTTCATGATCTTTTTCACTTTTTTCTCTCCTCATTTTCTTTTCATTATTTTAATTTTATGGGCTTCTATCTGAAATAATGCCTGGACAGCATCCTGAATCTTCTGTACGGTAGACGGATTCTCTCCGCCTTCTGCCGATATGATCGCTCCTGTCACCTTTACCCTCTCCTCACTTCCAAAGCTTCCTCCCTCCGTTGTCATAAGAACTACCTCTGTCTCCCCCACTCCCTCCACATTAGAAAGAAAATGTTCCAGCTTCCTTTCAAGCTCTGTTTTTTCTATGGTTCCTTCCTCCGCTTCTGTCTCTTTCTCCCGCCCCTCATGAGATACCGGAAGAGCTGCCACCGCCAGCAGAAGTCCCAGAAGAAGCAGAACCACCCACTGCTGCCGGCTCATGTTCAAAAGTCCTGATTTCAAACGTTCCTTTCTTAAACCCGCAGACTTCCATTCCACTTTCTATCCTTCCTTTCTCTGCCTCCCCCGGCAGCTCCTCCATATAAAGAACTGCCCTTGCCTCTTCCCCTTCTATATCTACTTCCACTTCCCTCGGATATATGCCTTTTTCTTTTAAAGAATCCCTTATTTTTTCTTCTATTTCCCACTGCCACCCTTTTTTTAAGTAAATTTCCTGAAGATTGGAAAGCTCTTTCTCCTTCATAACAGCCGTCTCTTCCTCATAATAAAGCTGAAAATCCGCAAGAAGCTTTTCTCCTTTTCCAAGAAGAGCAAACACAGGCGTAATCAGCATAAAAATCAGGAGAAGCCCCATGAAGAGCCTGACGTATCTCTCATATTTCTTATCCGGCACAAGATGAACTACTGTCGTAAGAAGAATATAAAAAACCGCAAGATTCTTAATCCATGAATAAATCTCTTCTTTCATAAATGTTTAAGGTCCTCCTCCGAAACTTACCATGAGAATAATAAAGGTCAGCATACAGAGTACGTCCACCGTAAGGAGAAGGCGAAGCAACAGCCCGCAGCTCTCCCCCATTGTACTTAAACAGCCCACAATCCTTTTATCAGATACAGGCTGCGCCACTGCCGCCAGAAACCGGTAGGAAAGAGACAGCACTCCATAATGAATCACCGGTCCCGCCCCTGCAAAAAGAAGTGCAAGCATTACCACGATTCCAAGACTGTTCCTCACAAGAACAGCGCCGGTCACAATAAGCTCCGTCACTGCGTTTACCGCATTTCCCACTCCCGGAATAGCGCCTGCCGTCTTTCCAACCACGCTTCTTTTTAAAGAATCCATCACTGGCGCCACCAGGTTTTTCACTACCTGAAGCCCGATCACAAGACCGAGAAGTGTTTTTAATCCCCAGTTTATTCCTGTCTCCAGAAGCTCGGAAAGCTTTCCAAGCATTTCTTCTCTGGAAAGGTTATTCACAAACCGGACGACCGTGCATATGTGGATTCCCGGCAGGATAACTGTAAGAAGGATCCACTGGATCAGCCACACAAGAAGAAGGACGCCCTCATAAAAAACAGCGGCTGTCGTTCCTCCGGAGGAAGCCGCTACTGCCAGAAAATATGCAGGAGACAAAACTTTCATAAACCGGGAAAGCCAGGAGAGATTTTCAGATAAACTGACGCACAGAGCTGAAAAAGAATCCATAAGCATGGTAAAAAGCAGAAGATAAACCACATAAAAGCTGATCTCCCCCACCTGTCCTCCGTCAAATACCTCCCCGAACCCCGCGAATATGGCAGAGAGCAAAACAAGAAGCAGTATCCGGAAAAACAGCGTTTTTTCTCTGGATAAACCGGAAAAGAAAAGGCCATGCAGAAATTCCTGCACCGCCTCTTTTGAAAACGCATCTTCTCCTGTTACCAGTTTTTTCAATGCCCCGGAAAAAGAAAAGCTTCCCTCTCCCAGCATTTCATTTAACATCTCCTGCACCTCGTCAAAATCCATCTTTTCCATCAGCTCCTCCGTCATTTCCTCCGCCCCTTTTACAGGAACCGGAAAAATCAGAGCAGAAAAAAGAAAAAGGATCACTGCGCCTAATATTTTTCTCATACAAAAAACTCCTGTATGGTCTGTAAAAGAGCAAGAAGAACCGGCATACTTAAAACCATGAGAGAAAGCTTGCAGAAAAGCTCGATCTGCGCGCCTGTCGCCCCGTATCCCGCGTCTTTGCAGATGCCGGAAGAAAACTGACCGATATACGTAATCCCCAGCATTTTTACAAGGGTGGAAATATGCTTTCCGTCTACGGGAAGGCTTTTCTGAATCTCCTTTAAAGCTTCGAATAAATAGGAAATTTTCCCCACTGCAAGTCCCAGTATGACAACACCGATTCCCATTGTAATAAAAGAAGCGTATTCCGGCTTTGTGCCTTTGAGCAGAAAACCAAGCATTACGCCTCCCACACCAATCAGAGAAATTTTGACAATATCCATATACGCCCCTTTTTCACAGTGTAAACAACTGCTGAATGTTTTCAAAAAGCTCATAAATATATGGAACAATCCAGAATAATACAATTAAAAGTCCTGCCAGACTTACAAGAAATGCCTGCTCTTCCCTTCCGCTGTGTTTGAGAATCTGTGAAAGAACGGAGACCAGGATTCCCACAGCTGCAATTTTAAAGATAATGCTGACCTCCAAACACGCCTCCTTTCCGCCCTGGCTACCATACAAGGACGGCAAGCAAAATCCCTCCAAGAATCCCAAGACTTTCATACACCTTTTTCTTTGCCGGCATTTCCCGGCGAAGCTCTTCTGTGCGGCGTGTAAGCTCCTCCTCATAAAGCAGAAGCTCTTTCATCTGCATTTCAAGATCAAGATACCCCAGGCGGCTCCCCAGGGAAAAGAAAAGTTCTTCCTCCTCTTTTTGAATATTGAGAAGTTTTATATCGTTCTGTGCGCACTCTCTGTACACACTTTCAAAGCTCCTGCCTCCAAGAGACGAAAGCCTTTGGGAAACCTCCCGAAAAAAGCTGCCGAAGGGTTCCTCAAGCTTTCCTCCCGCCTCATAAAAAGCAGAACAAAGGGAAGCGTTTCCAAAACGGATCTCCCCTTTTAAAAGCACAGTCATGCGTTTCATCATTTCCAGTGTGCGAAGCCTTCCCGTAAAACGCAGGCTCTGTCCAAAGCCGAGGCCTGCACAGGAAAAAAGGATCAGGAGCACTCCCACTGATTTTTGCATAACTCTCCATTTCCGTCATAGATTCCCTCTATGATTCCTGCCCTCTCTCTTTTTCCGAGGAGAATGTATCTCTCAAAGACGCGCTCCTCCACAAGCTTCTGAAAAAAGGGCTGTGCGAGAACGTCCTCCAGAGAATTTCCATGCGCCGTTGCGATCAGCTTACAGCCGCAGTGTATCACAGCCTCGACAGCCCGGAAATCTTCTTCTCTTCCAAGCTCGTCCACTGCAACAACAGACGGAGACATGGAGCGTATGAGCATCTGCATTCCCTCTGCCTTCGGACAGCCGTCCAGCACATCGGTACGCATTCCCACATCATTTTGGGGAACGCCCTGATAGCAGCCTGCAAGCTCGCATCTTTCATCTACCACTCCCACTGTCTGCCCCGGAATCCCTTCTCTTCCGTTACTGATCTGTCGGATAATATCGCGAAGCAGCGTGGTTTTTCCACATCTGGGCGGAGAAATAATAAGGGTGTGCGCTACCCAGTCCTTTGTCTGGATATAAGGCATGACCTCCTCTGCACAGCCCTGGATCTCATGGGCAAGGCGCACATTAATACAGGAAATGTATTTCATACCGCGGATTTTTCCTCCGTCTAAAATCACTTTTCCCGTCACCCCTACCCTGTGCCCTCCCTGGACACTGATAAAGCCCTGACGTATTTCCTCCTCGTAGGCATAAAGAGAATATCCTGTTACATACTCAAGAGTTTCTTTTAAGTCCTCCTGTGTCACAACATAGGGTTCTTCCCCTCTGTTTCTAAGAAAGCACTCTCCTCCGTCGTATGTAAGAAAAAGCGGTCTCCCTACGCGCAGTCGTATTTCGTATAATTTATCGTAATCAAGGTTCGCATCCAAAAGCTGGTTTCGAATGCTTCCGGCAAACAGATTCTGAACCTGCATTGCTTCCATTTGTCTCACCTCTTAGTTTTAATATATGTGGACAATCCCGATTTAGTACCTTCTTTTTAAAGCACGGTCTCTTCGTATTCCCAGCGAATGTCCATCGGTACCGCACACCAGAGCGCGGCGCTGTATCCCTCTTCCACTTCCAGAAGTTTATGAAATCCTCTGTCCTCTCCTGCAGTAAGAAGGCTTCTTGAAAATCCCTCTCCTGTCCATTTTATGTATGCTTCCTTTAAAACCCACTGTTCAAAAAAAGCTTTTTTTACATCTTCTGCTTCCAGGATTTCTTTTTTCTCCTCTTCTGAAACCATACGCTCCAGAAAGCGTCCGTAATCCACATCTTTATGAAGCTGTATGTCGATCCCCACTTCCTGTCCCGCTAAAATACAGAGAACGTATTCCCCGGAATGGCTGATATTATAATGGATTTTCGGCTGAAGGGTAAAAAACGGCTTTCCATGCTCTCCCTTACTTCTGGGCTCGTATTTTAAATCCAGTCCGTATTCTTTTAAAAGTCCCTTTTCCAGAAGCCTTTCCCCTATCATATGCTCCATATTTTTGCCTGCATACTCTTCTTTTATCTTTGTATAATAAATAACTCCATTCATACTCCTGCCTCCTCAAGAAAACGGGACGGCTCCCATTCTTTTTCAAACTGCCTCTCTGCATAACAGAGGGTAAGCTCTTTTTTTGCCCGCGTCATTCCGACATAAAAAAGGCGGCGTTCCTCTTCAAGCGCTTCGTTTAACACAGCTTTTTTGTAAGGGATACTTCCTTCATTTACATTTAATATAAACACATTGTCATACTGCAGCCCTTTTACTGCATGAAGGGTGGAGATCACAACGCCTTCTTTTTTCACTTCCTGCTTCTTTGCCTGTTCCTTAAGACGCTCTGTATAATCCCTGATATAGTTTTCCCATTCTTCCAGGCTTTTCTTCTCTTTTGCGCTGTCCTGGATCCGATCCAGAACTTCAAGAAGATCCTCCGGCCTGATTTTCCGGTACTGGGCATACTCTCTTAAATATTCCTCGTATCCCATTCCCTTTCTGATAAAATTAATGGCAGCAAAAGGTGCAAGAGACGATAAAATGCGAAGCTGGGTTTCCAGAGTTGTAATTCTGTCGCACATCCAGTCTCTCTCTTTATAAAATTCCCGAAGCTTATCAAAAGAAAGCGTGGTGTCTGTCAGGCTTTCCCTTGCAATATACCGGTTGGGGCGGTTCATAATTTCCAGAAATGTTTTTCTGCTTCTGTCTCCTCCCGCCATTTTCAGATACGAAAGCATATTCCGGCAGATCCAGTGACGGAACAAGTTGGGAAGCTGCTCTTTCATGGTAAAAGGAACCTGGTACTCCATAAGCGCCCCTACAAGCCCTTCCGCCTCCTGATTGGTGCGGAAAAGAACTGCCGTATCCTCAAGGCGCTCTCCTTTTTCCATTCTTTTTTTCAGTCCCCTGACAACCGCCATATATTCTTCTCTTGTATTTTGAAATTCCAGACACCGCACAGGAACGCCTGCCCGATGAAACGCAGTCAGCTTCTTTTTGAACCGCTTTTTATTATGGTTAATGACGCGCACAGCCGTATTTAAAATATTTTCCGTACACCTGTAGTTAATATTTAAAAGCACCGTTTCCGCCTTTGGATAATCTTTTGTAAAATTCAACATAATTTCCGGGCGTGCCCCGCGAAAATGATAGATGGACTGATCGTCATCCCCTACAATAAAAAGATTGTTTAAGGGAGCTGCCAGCATCTTGACCACATCGTACTGGAGTCTGTTTATATCCTGAAATTCATCCACAAGAATATACTGAAATTTCCGTCTCCAGCCTTCAAGAATGTCCTTTCGCTTGTCAAACAATTCATAACAGAAGAGGAGCATATCATCAAAATCAAGCTTTCTTCTCTCGGTGAGCATCTTTTTATATCCCTGAAAAATCTGCTTAAACACCTCGTCCGGACAGCAGGAGGAATAATAATGACGAAGAGAAATCCTTTCATTTTTTACAAGACTGATCTCTTTTGCCACCTCATCAAGAAAATCCCCTTCCTGAGATAATTCCTGCCCGTATTCCAGTACAAGTTCCTGTAAAATCTCCCGCTTTTCCTCCTCAGACAGAATATTTCCTGCGCCAAATCCGTATGCCTGTTTTAAAATCCCGTAAAATACCCCGTGAAAAGTCCCGAAGGTAACTCCTGTTCTCTCCTGCTCTGTAAACGCAAGAAAACGTTCCTTCATTTCTGCTGCTGCCGCCCTTGAAAAGGTCACAACAAGAATGGAGGACGGCGAAATTCCGCCTTCGCGGGTCAGATATGCAGTTCTCTCCACAATAACGGAAGTTTTCCCCGAACCGGGGCCTGCCAGGACCATCATAGGTCCTGACAGGTGAGCGATTGCCCGTAGCTGAGATGGATTTTTTTTCATACTTTATCTGTTTTCCAGTTTTTCAATAGCTGCCTTCACTCTTTTTATTGTTTCTTCTTTGCCGATGATTTCCATAATTTCTGTTGCACCGGCAGGTGTCATCTGTTTTCCGGAAACCGCAGTACGCAGAGGCCACATTACATATCCGTTTTTATACCCTTTATCTTTCACAAACGCGGAAAGAACAGCAAATAACGGATCGTTTGTATAATCCTCATGGGCTTCCAGAACAGGAAGAACCTCTTTTAATACAGTGAGGGAAGTTTCCTCTGTTGTTTTCATTTTTTTATGGCAGTACATGGAAGAATCGTACTCCGGCACTTCCTCAAAGAAGTCTACAAGCTCCGGAATATCCGGGAATGTCTCGATTCTTGTCTGCACCATTCCTGCTATTTTGCGGAAATCATAGTCCTTTTTCAGAACCTCTTTCATATACGGAAGCGCTTTTTCATAAAATTCTTCCGGATCCATTTTCTTAATGTACTCTCCGTTCATCCAGCGAAGCTTCTGAATATCAAAGACTGCCGGTGATTTGTTGATATGATGATAATCAAACGCCTCAACAAGCTCGGAAAGTGTAAAGATTTCACGGTTGTCAGAAGGGCTCCAGCCAAGAAGAGCCACATAATTTACGATTGCCTCTGACACAAATCCCTGCTCTAAAAGATCCTCATAAGAAGAATGTCCGGAACGCTTTGAAAGTTTCTGGTGTGTTTCATCTGTGATCAGCGGACAGTGTACATAAACAGGAATATCCCAGCCAAACGCCTCATAAATACGGTTGTATTTCGGTGCTGAGGAGAGATACTCGTTTCCTCTTACTACATGGGTAATTCCCATCAGATGGTCGTCCACTACGTTTGCAAAGTTATATGTAGGATACCCGTCGGATTTAATGAGGATCAAA
The DNA here is from genome assembly GCA_900549015.1 of uncultured Blautia sp. Lineage (GTDB taxonomy): Bacteria > Bacillota > Clostridia > Lachnospirales > Lachnospiraceae > Blautia_A. The sequence goes on along the minus strand of URMH01000017.1, from coordinate 3,375 downwards.
TCTTCCAGCTCTTCATTATTTACCGTAATATCTCCGTAAATCACATCATGGAAGGTGGTTGTCCCCTCTGTCGGCATATTAAAGCGAATCACGTGCGGCTCTCCCGCTTCCAGACGGCGCTGCACTTCTTCTTTCGGAAGATTTAAGCATCGTTTGTCGTAGATGGAAATTTCTTTTCCTGCCACTACGCGTTTCATATTTTCCAGCTCTTCCTTCTGGCAGAAACAGTAATACGCATCTCCCTGTTCTACAAGCTGCTGCGCATATTTCAGATAAAGTCCGGACGCCTGACGCTCGCTCTGTACATAAGGACCTACGCCTCCGTCTTTGTCAGGACCTTCGTCATGGAGAAGTCCTGTTTTTTCCATTGTACGGTAAATAATGTCCACTGCGCCCTCCATGTAGCGCTCCTGGTCTGTATCTTCAATACGGAGAATAAAATCTCCGCCCTCATGCTTTGTAATTAAATATGCGTATAATGCAGTTCTTAAATTGCCCACGTGCATTCTTCCTGTGGGACTTGGTGCAAATCTTGTTCTGAGTTTACTCATAGTCTCTTCTCCTGCTTTCTTGCTATATACTTTCGACTTTTTATTATATACCCAAATCCGTCAAAATGTCCACTGGTTTTCCATGAATCGTCAAATCTGCCATCTCATCTGCAAAATGAGGCTCCTGATTAATAAGTATCAGGTGGTGTCCCTCAAAATATTTGAGAAATGTTTCCGGAAGAGGCGCCTTTAAATCGCAGCCCAGTATGAGAAGCGTATCTGCCTTCCGTACTTCTTCTGCCGCCAGGGAGATCACGCGGTTATCCACCATCTCTCCCACCATATATACACCTGGACGCACTATGGAACCGCAGCTTTCACATTTTGGAACGCCTTCACTTTTCTGTATGTACTCAATGGGATATTTCCTGCCGCAGTGAGGACAGAAATTTTCATATACGCTTCCGTGAATCTCATATACATTTTTGCAGCCCGCTCTTCTCGGAATGGAAAAAAGATCTCTTGTAATCACACATTTTAATTTTCCCCGCTCTTCCAGATGTCTGAGGCTGAAAAGTCCCTCTTTTACTTTCCCAAGATTTTTCAGCATATAATTTTTATAAAAATCATAAAACTGTTCTGTTCTTGTGCTGAAGAACGTAGGATTAAACATTTCTTCCGGAGAATATCCATAGGCAATTTCCATATTTAACGCATCCTGCTGCTTCCGGAAATTGATACAGCCACAGTCCTCACTTACCCCAACACCCATAAGACATACCATGTAATTGCTATTCTCTATGGCACGTCTTAAATACTCAAGTTTTTCTGTGTATTTTTCTTCCATATGCCCCACCCTTTCTTCGGATTTTATACCACTATTATACCTTTGAACGCCTTCTTTTTCAACCGGAAAACACCGCACGATCCGGCATTTCTCGATCAATATCCGCCATATCTGTCTCATCGCAGAACAAAAAAAATCCCGCGGAGATTCCGCGGGAAAACAGGACTTACGCATCAATGCCTTTGCTCTTCATGTATTCAATTACATCTCCGACTGTATTTAAGTCAGTAAGCTCCTCAGAAGGAATTTCAATATTGTACTCATCTTCCAACGCCATAACCAGCTCAAAAAGATCCAGTGAGTCTGCTCCCAGATCATCCTTAAAAGAAGTATCCGGTGTAATTGTGTCTGCATCACAGTTTAACTGCTGTGATAACATTTCCTGCATTTTTTCTAACATTGTCTTTTCTCCTTTATAAAACCTGTTCTTATAATCCTTTTAATGCCCAAAGTATATATTCTGCGCTATATTTTGTCAAGACATTTTCCAATATTTGTTACATGTGCACAGAAGAATCCTGGAATTTAATCTGTCTTGCCACACTCAGAGCAAGTCCCATTTCCGACATCAGAAAAACTACGGATGTACCTCCATAACTGATGAAGGGCAGCGTAATACCTGTATTCGGCATAAGATTTAATACAACCGCAATGTTTAAGATAACCTGAAGGGCAATATGAATAAAAATCCCCGTTACCATAAGAGAGCCAACCAGATCCGGCGCATTCTGCGCAATAAAAAACAAGCGGTAAAGGAGGTATGCAAAAAGAAGCAGCACGATAATTCCCCCGAAAACCCCAAGCTCCTCACAGATAATGGAAAAAATCATATCGTTCTGCGCTTCCGGCACACTACCAAGCTTCTGAATACTGTTTCCAAGCCCCCTGCCAAAAAATCCGCCGGAACCGATGGCATAAAGCGCCTGAATGGTCTGATAACCTGCTCCTGATGCAAAATCTTCCGGATGAAGCCATACAAGAATACGGCGCAGACGGAAGTTCTCTGTTGCCCCTACGTCCATTGTGGCAGAGATAAACAGTACAAACCCAAGCAGCAGAAACGCGCCTGCCGCAAATATCAGAAGAAAGAGTTTTGTGTTGGGGTGCGCTACAAAAATAAGCCCAACTGTAATTCCGAAAATAATGATAGCTGTACTTAAGTTCTCCGTAAATGCATATGCGATAAAGGCAAGCGCACCTCCTGCTGCTCCCAATATCATACACGCTTTCAGTGTTCGGATCCGTTTCCCCATTTCCACAATCATGTATGGAAGACAGACAATCACTGCTATTTTTGCAATTTCCGCAGGCTGAAACTGGATTCCCAGCTTAAGCCAGCGGCGGGCGCCGTTTACTTCCTCTCCGAGAGGCGTCTGGACAAGGAACATTAACACAACGGCAGCTATATACAAAAGCCCTTTAAAATGTACCAGAAGATGATAATCAAGCCTTGATATAAAAAGAGCGCCCAGAATGCTGGCGACGCCGTCACAGACCACGCCGCGGGAGAGGTCCTCTTTGGTTGCCACGCGGTTGGCTGTGATAAAGGCCACGGTAGAGGTATCCCCCAGGAACTCCACCAGATTGACCAGGGTCAATAGAGCCATGATGATGATGGCGGGCAGCTGGAAGGAGATGCCGAAGTGGAGCGGCTGGGGCAGGGAGAACCAGGAAGAGTCATTCAGCGAGGAAAAGTCCACCATACCCAGCGCCGCGGAGAGCACGAATCCGGCAATCAGGGCGATCAGGACGGAAGCGCCCTTTATAAAGCCCTTTCCCCAGGCGTTCAGTGCAATGACGATGACGAGAGTGAACAAGGCCACACCGTAGTTTTGCAGGCTCCCATAGGTGGGGCTGTCACTGCCCCCGGCACAGTATCCGACGGCGACGCTGACCAGGGTGAGGCCGATTACCATGATGACACAGCCCATGGCCACAGGCGGGAAGACCTTGCGGATAAATTTGACGCTGACCGCGCCGAAGAGGGCCACGGCCACACCGCATACCAGGCTGGCGCCGATAAAGGCGGGGAAGCCA
>URMH01000016.1 GCA_900549015.1 uncultured Blautia sp. | reverse complement strand
CTCAACTTCACCAACTGGAAGTTCCTTAGGCATTACCATACTGATATCTCTTGTTACAGCTGGGAACTTTGCAATTCCTGTGAACTTCTTATCGAAGCTTGCCATTTCTGTAACCGTTGGAATATCAATAACAACAATATATGTTCTCTCACCGATTGAGTAAGTATCGGCAACATCCGGATGAAGTTCTCCGATGTAACCAATCTTCTTATCAGCGTAATATACATCAGCCTGACGGCCTGGATGTAAGAATGGAATACCAGCCTTAGCATCATATGTTGGCTTCTTCTTCATTCCAATCTTCTCAAGGAATTCTTCAATAACACCCTTCATTGAGTAGAAGTCAACACTGCCGAAAGCTCCGAGTGTGAATTCAACTCTTTCGTCCGGAAGCTCGTTAACATCATCTGCTGCAAGGTAAATCTTAGCCAATTCATATAACTTAACATTCTTGTTTCTTCTGTTATAGTTAGTTGCAAGGGAGGAAAGCATTCCATTCAGTGTACTGGTACGCATAATGCTGTAGTCCTCTCCGAGAGGATTGCTGATGGTAATCACATTTCTGAGCGCGTCCCCTTCCGGAATCAAAAGCTTGTCAAATACCTTCGGGCTTTCAAAGGAATATGTCATTCCCTCGGAGAAGCCGCAGTATTCTGCCATATCTCTTGCAATCTGCTCGATACGGAGTTTAAACGGAAGCTTGCCGGTTGTCGCCTCGCCTGTAGGAAGTGTGGTGGGAATCTTATCGTAGCCGTAAAATCTTACCACTTCCTCTGCCACGTCTGCCATGCAGTGAATATCCTGACGGAAAGTAGGCGCCACGATTTCGTTCGTATTTTCATCGTATGCAAGCTCCACACGTGCAAGATAACCAAGCATCTCTTCTTTTGTAAGCTCTGTTCCCAGAAGCGCATTGATTCTTTCCGGCTCAAAAGGAACACGCACCGGTTCTCTTGTCTCGCTGCATACATCTACCATGCCGCCAACAACTTCTCCGGCTCCAAGCTCTTCCATAAGCTGACATGCTCTGTCAATGGCTGCCTGTGCATTATTCGGGTCAAGACCTTTTTCAAATTTTCCGGAAGCATCTGTACGAAGACCGATTTTCTTGGAGGAGAGACGGATATTTGTTCCGTTAAAGCAGGCTGCCTCAAAAAGAACAGTGTGTACCTCGTCTGTGATCATGGAGTTTTCTCCACCCATAATTCCGGCAATGCCTACCGGCTTTTTGCCGTCGCAGATCATAAGAACAGAATCGTCCATCTCTCTTTCCTGTCCGTCAAGTGTGATAAACTTCTCACCATTTGCAGCGCGGCGCACAACAATCTCTTTTCCCTCAATATGGTCAAGGTCGTATGCGTGCATTGGCTGACCATACTCTTCCATTACATAATTGGTAATATCTACCAGGTTATTGATCGGGCGGATTCCATTTTTCGCAAGGTATCTCTGCATCCATTTTGGAGAAGGTCCTATTTTTACATTTTTTACTACTCTTGCACAGTAACGTGTGCAGAGAGCCGGGTCTTCTACTGTAACTTTAATATAATCGGAAGCGTTTTCATCGTTTCCTGTTTTCTTTACTTCCGGAGGGCAGAATTTTTTATTGAAAGTAGCTGCTGCCTCTCTTGCGATTCCGAGAACTCCGTAGCAGTCCACACGGTTGGAAGTAATCTCATATTCAATCACTGCATCGTCAAGGTCAAGAGCCTTCACTGCACTCTCTCCCACAACTGCGTCCTCAGGGAAAATATAAATTCCGTATTCAGGAGCTTCCGGGTACATTTCTCTTGTGCTTCCCAGCTCTTCAATGGAGCACATCATACCGTAGGAATCTACGCCTCTTAATTTTCCTTTTTTAATTTTTACACCTCCAGGAGCCGGTTTTCCGTCGTGACTTCCTGCCACGCGGCCTCCGTCAAGAACAACCGGGACTTTATCTCCCTCTTTTACATTTGGCGCGCCTGTTACGATCTGCACCGTCTCATTTCCCACATTTACCTGGCAGATGATCAGTTTATCTGCATCCGGGTGACGTTCGATTTTTTCAATCTGTCCGATCACGATTTTTTCAAGATCAGCGTCAAGCTGTACATATCCTTCTACTTTTGTACCGGACAGTGTCATTGCATCTGTATACTCCTGAGCTGTCACATCAAGCTCCGGAACGTATTTTTTTATCCATGATAATGAAGTGTTCATTTTCTCAATTCCTTCCGTTAATTATTAAAACTGTTTCAAAAATCTGATGTCGTTTTCGTAAAGAAGTCTCATATCGTCAATCTCGTATTTCAGAAGCGCAATACGCTCAAGACCTACACCAAAGGCAAATCCTGTGTACTCTTCCGGATCGATTCCGCACATTCGGAGCACATTCGGGTGAACCATACCGCAGCCGAGGATCTCGATCCAGCCGGAGCCTTTACAAAAACGGCAGCCTTTTCCACCGCATTTAAAACAGGAAACGTCCACCTCTGCGCTTGGCTCTGTAAACGGGAAGTGATGCGGTCTGAATTTTGTCTTTGTTTCCGGTCCGAACAGTTCTCTTGCAAACTCCTGAAGTGTTCCCTTTAAGTCTGCAAATGTAACATTTTTGTCAATTACAAGACCTTCGATCTGATGGAAGGACGGGGAATGTGTCGCGTCCACTTCGTCAGAACGGAATACTCTTCCCGGTGCAATCATACGGATCGGAAGCTTTCCTTTTTCCATTGTACGCGCCTGTACAGGAGAAGTCTGGGAACGGAGCAGAATGGAATCGTTAATAAAGAACGTATCCTGCTCGTCACGCGCCGGGTGGTCTTCCGGAATATTTAATTTTGTAAAGTTATAATCTGCATACTCTACTTCCGGTCCTTCCACAACCTCATATCCCATGCCAATGAAGATACGCTCTACTTCCTCAAGGGCAATGGTATTTGGGTGACGGTGTCCGATTTTTGCTTTTTTTGCAGGAAGGGTTACGTCGATTACTTCTGCCTTCATTTTTTCTTCCCGAAGAGCCGCTTCCAGCTTTGTTTTGGACTCTTCTAAAAGCCCTTCGATTTTCGCTCTTGTCTCATTGACAAGCTGACCTACCTTTGGACGGTCTTCTGCAGCAACGTCTTTCATTCCTTTTAAAATTGCGGTCAGCTCTCCTTTTTTACCGAGATATGCCACACGCACATCATTGAGGTCTTCCAGATTGTGAGAGTTTTCAATTCTCTCTCTGGCGCTGTCCTCCAGCGCCTGAAGTTTTTCTTTCATATCCATGACTGTATTTCTCCTTTTTGTGAAATTAAAAAAGAATCCTGCTCGCAGGATTCTCCGCCTGCGGCGGGTCGCTTTAGCGACATACTTCTTTTCCGCCGCAGTGCGCTCCTGCGCGGAGCGTTTTTTGTTTACCAGGAAAATCTCTGGTAAATAAAAAAGCTCCGTCCCAAAAAGGGACGAAGCATCATTCCGTGGTACCACCCTGATTCCCGCTTAAAAAGCAGGCTCTCTGTCTGTTTAACGCACAGTATCGTCATTTCCTACTATCAGTTCAGAAATGCAGCTCCAGTGGGAAATTCAAGAATTATCTGAACTCAAGGAAGCTTTCAGCCGATGACTTCCTCTCTCTGATAGAAAATAATCCTCTGTAACACTTTCAAAGCCTTTGTTTATCTGATTTTCACTCTTTACTATGCCACAACAATTATTTTGTGTCAAGCCCTTTTTCATCCTCTTTTCCTCTTTCTCTGTTTAACATATCCCTCACAGAAGCCTGGGCTTTTCGAAACTCCGTCTCAAAATATGCGTTTATCTCTGCTCCGTAAAGCATCAGATTCATACACACATACATCCAGAGCATCACAAGAATCAAAGCGGTAAGATTTCCATATGTATTACTGAAACCGGGAAAAATCTCAAAATACAAAGAAAAAAAGTAGGAAAAAGCAGACCAGGCAACAGCTGTAATAAAGGCTCCCGGAACCTGACTTTTAAACGTAGCTTTTCGGTTTGGAAGCACCTTGTAAAGAACAAGGAACACAAGGAACAAAACGCTGAACACAAGAAATGTTCTTGCCCCCAAAACTCTTGCGATAATCCGTCCCAGAAAAGGCACGTACTTTGAAGCCATTGACTGAATGCCGTTTCCAAGCACAAGAAGAATCAAACTGACAATCAGCGCTATCACAAATAAAAGTGTATAAAATACGGCGTATATTCTGGTAATCAGCCAGTTACGTGTCTCCTTCACATGATAGATGGTGTTCAGTCCATTTGTCATGGACTGAAGTCCTTTTCCCGCAGACCACAGGGCGATCACTGCCGAGATGGGAACAATAGCAGAACTTCGCCTGTAAACATCTGCCACTATATCCAACACAAAACTCTGAAGATTCTGAGGAACAAATCCGATAATGGCGTCCCGCATTGTGTTATATGTAAGCGGGGTATACCGTATCAGCGTAGTAAGAAAAAGTACAAAGGGAATAAAGGACATAATAAGGAAGTATGCAGACTGTGCCGCATACGCCCCGATATGATCCCTCTTCACTCTTTCTATAAATCCCAAAAGCCTTTTTATAAGACTATGTTTTTCTTTTTTCTCTTTCATTTTCAAACTCCTGCATTACGCGCTTAAAGCTCCTCTCCGTCTGTATCATACCATGATTCCTCTGTTCTGACAAGCGTTACCCTGCCTGGCTGATCTCTACATCCCGGAAAAAATACAGAAGAATTTCTTCCCAGGTATACCCCTCCTCTGCCATTGTTCCTGCTGCTGTCTGGCTCATGCCAACGCCGTGCCCATAGCCGCCTCCGCAGATAAGAAATCCATCTTCCGTTTCCTCCAGAGAAAAATACGCGCTCGGAAGAAGGCTGCCTCCTTTTTTCTTTTCTTTCTCTTTTCCCGCAAAAATTTCTTTATCCGGAGCAAGAAACGAACGTATCTCATATTCATTTACAACCTCGCCGTCTCCTCCTTCCGTATGAACGCGGAGCCTTGTCGCTGCGCCGCTCTCACTTTTTCCTGTCACCTCAAGACCTGTGATGCTTCCTTCGCACCCCTCTATATTTTGTGCCCGCTGCTCTATGACTTCCCTGGAAACTTCTGTCTCCCACGTTCTCCAGGGCTCCTCCGAATCAAATCCGCAGTCAACGCTTTTTAAATACGGAGCCGCATTTTCCGCTCCCCATATCTCATCTGTACTCGTCACTCCTGCTGAGGTTGAAAAATAATACGCCTCTATTGGTTTGCCATTCTGGCTTAAAATCCTTCCTTTTGTTTCCTCTACTGCCTGTGTTGTGCTTTCCTCCGGCCCGATGTTGTTATACACCTGAAAATTCACACTGTCGTCCACATCTGCACCGTAGGCCTCCAGCTTCTTTTCTTTCAGCTGCTTCCACGCGTATGTTCTGGCACAGACCGCCTGCGCCTTTAATGCCTCCAGAGGATAAGAAGAAGGCATTTCACTTGGGACAACTGCTTCCAGATACATTTCCAACGGAAGCGTATTTACAACGAGAAATCCCTCCGGCTTTTTTGTGATTTTTATACTTCCCCTGTAAATCGGCGCCCCCTGTTCTCTCTGCACAGAAGAAATCTGAATCCCTTCCGTTCCCCCTTCAAACGTACAGCTTAATGCTTCCTCCCCGCAGCTTTCCCCGTTAAAAACATACTCCTGTCCCTGCCATATAAGGCTCACGCTCTGGTGATAGTAAGACCGGTGTTCTGAATCCATGATCAGCACCCGGATAAGCGGTTCCTCCTTCTCTGTGTTCATGGCATACGCTGTATCAAGGAGAAACCCCCATAAAAGAAAGATTAAAATTCCATAAAAAAATCTGGTTTTCTTCATAATATATTGTATGAAGGAAACCAGACCTTATATGCCTCTTTTCGTCTGCTTATTTTATGTAAAAACGATATGCCGTCACAGAATGATATATCTCTCCTGTCTCCAGGATTGGAGAATGGAACGCTTCTTCGTTGACTGCGTTAGGCTCTGCTTGCGTCTCCAGACAGAAACCGTCCCGTTTGCCGTACGTATGTCCGTTTTTGCCTGCTTCATTTTCAATAAAATTGCCGGCATAAAACTGTACGCCAGGACAATCTGTGGAAACACTCATGGCAATGCCTGTCTCCTCACAGTAAGCCTCAGCAATGCGGCGCACATTTCCAGGCGCGTAATTATCCGTCACAAAGTTATGGTCATATCCGCCAGTAAACTGAAGCTGTTCAAAGTCCGCATCAATGTCCTGTCCAATTTCCTTCATTTTCAGGAAATCCATAGGCGTTCCCTCTACAGACGCATTTTCCCCTGTCGGAATCGAGTGGCTGTCGCATACCGGATTATACGCATGTGCATAAATACAGAGTTTCTGATTTAAAACGTCGCCTCTTCCTTCTCCCGCAAGGTTAAAGTAAGAATGGTTTGTCATATTGGCAACCGTATCCTCATCACAGATTCCGCTGTAAACAATTCTCAGTTCATTTTCCTCTGTAAATTCATACTTCACAGAAACGCGAAACTCTCCAGGAAAGCCATTCTCTCCGTCCGGACTGATTCTTGAAAACGTAATGCTGTTTTTCTCCTGTGAAAGAGCGAGAACAGACCAGATCTTTTTCTCAAATCCATTGGGACCGCTGTGTAAATTATTTTCATTTTCATTTTGCGGAAGAACCACTTCTTTCCCCATAATCGAAAATTTCGCTCCCGCAATACGGTTTCCGCTCCGCCCGATGGTAGCTCCGAAAAAACAACCGTTTTCTTCGTACTGTTCCACATTGTCATATCCGAGCACAACATCAGTAAGCTTTCCGTCTCTGTCCGGCACACATAATTTTACGAGAATCGCACCAAACTGTGAAACCTCCGCATATGCACCTGATTTATTCTCCAAACGATAAATGGAAATTTCCTCTCCTGTAGAAAGTTCTCCAAACTTTCTTTCTGAAACGCTCATTTCTTATCTCCTCCTCTGTTGGTTTTATGTATATGTAAAAGAAAAGAGCCTGCAGGCTCTTATTTTTTCAGCAGTCCCAGAATGCCGTTCCCTTTCTTTTGACGCCTAGCCTAAGCTAGGTGGGTATCCTCAACATACCTTCTGCCTTCCACGACGAGAGGCCTGACATCCGGCATGCGATGTTGGATTCCCATGATGTCAATGTAGGTTCAAAAATAAAAGGGGGGTCGCACATTCCAGGTTTTCCTTTTCTGCCCTTTATTATACTCTAGTGTATGTTGTTTTTCAACAGAAAATACAGATTTTTTTATTTTATTTTCAAAATAGAAAGAACAGTTTGAGGCATATCCGAAGCCTCCACTACACAATTATGAAGAACAGGGGCTGTACGAATTTCCTCCACCGCTCTCGGAACAGGAACCCCTGAAATGTCACAGAGACGATCAATCAAAGCAAAATCTTCTTCCTCCCCGGAAAGTTCTGTCACTGCCCCCATCACGCTTCTTGCAAATTTATACGGACTTGCCGTAGAAGCGATGATAACCGGTGTATCATCTCCCGAATCCTTTCTGTATTTTTCATATACACCTGAGGCAACCGCTGTGTGTGTATCCAGGATATAGCCGCTTTCCTTATATACATGATGAATCGTTTCTGCTGTCTCCTCTTCTGTACAGTAATTTCCATAAAAATCTACGAGCGCTTCCCGCATTTTTTCTGTTATGGTATAAGAACCGCCTGACAATAGCTCTTCCATAAGCTTTCTGCACACAGAGGCATCCTCTCCTGCAATCTGGTAAATCAAACGCTCCAGGTTGCTGGAAATTAAAATATCCATAGACGGAGAGTTTGTAAGGATAAACTCTCTTCTTCTGTCATACGTTCCTGTAGAAAAGAAATCATACAGAACCTTATTTTCATTGGAAGCACAGATCAGTTTATTTACAGGAAGTCCCATTTCTTTTGCATAGAACGCGGCAAGTATATTTCCGAAATTCCCTGTTGGAACTGCGATATTTACTTTTTCCCCGTTCTGAAGGCTTCCCTCTCCCACAAGAGAAGCGTAGGCATACACATAATATACGATCTGAGGAACCAGTCTTCCGATGTTGATGGAATTGGCAGAAGAAAACTGAAATCCCGCTTTGTGAAGCGTTTCTTTCATCTCCTGGTCATTAAACATTTTTTTGACAGCCGTCTGGGCATCATCAAAATTTCCGGTAATTCCCACAACGTATGTATTCTGTCCCTTTTGTGTCACCATCTGTTTTTCCTGCACAGGACTGACGCCGTTCTTTGGATAAAATACAATGATTTTTGTTCCGGGAACATCTGCAAAGCCTGCCATAGCCGCTTTTCCCGTATCTCCTGATGTCGCGGTTAAAATCACGATCTCATTTTCTATATGATTTTTTCCTGCTGCCGTTGTCATAAGATGGGGCAGGATTGAAAGCGCCATATCCTTAAAGGCAATGGTAGCTCCGTGAAACAGCTCCAGATAATATTTTCCGTCTGCTTTTCGGACAGGCGCAATTTTTTCTGTGTCAAATTTGGAATCATATGCCTTCTCAATACAGCTTTTCAGTTCTTCCTCTGTAAAATCTGTAAAAAAGCGGCTCATTACTTCAAACGCCACTTCCTGATAGGACATTTTCGCAAGCTCTTCCACAGGTATATCAAGCTTTGGAATCACTTCCGGCACAAACAGCCCTCCATCTGAAGAGAGTCCCTTTAAAATTGCAGATGAAGCCGTAATTCCCTTTTCTGTTCCTCTTGTACTTTTATATAAAACCTCCACCATGATTCCCGCCTTTCTTTTCTGTTTTTCAGTGTGTTTCATTATACCATGCTCTTTCACAAAATACCACACTAAATTACAAAAAAGTATTCACCGGTTAAAAAATAGGCTGCGAAAGCAAAAAGACAGGAAACATATTCTGTAAATACGCTCCTGTCTTTTCCCCTTAAATTATTTCATAGCTACCAGCTCAGATACGGAAGAACGTGTCTCCTGTCCCTCTGCCGGCTCTTCTCCCTCTTCCGGATAAGTGTAAAATTCATGTACTCCATATTTAAAAAGACGCTTCAGATCTTTTTCAAACCAGGCAACATTATGTTTCTCTGCTGCTGATTTCTGAATAAAAAACAAAGCTCCCTCTGAATAATCCACGCCTTCCAGCGCCTGTTTTACCGCCTCTTTTGTTTCCTCTGTCACGGTCACTTCATTGATTCTGCCGTCGTATACAGGAGAAAACTGAGGAACTCCGTTTACATATTCCCACACAACTTCAGATACGCTGTCAGGAAATCCTTCATGTTTTACACGGTTCATAATCACATTCGCAATCAAAGTTCTCCCTTTAATATCTTCTGTACCGGCTTCTGCCTCCACAATACGAAGCAGTGTGTCATAATCCTCATCGGACATCATTTTCGGTGTCTGTGCATAGCTGATTGCCCTGGAACTGAAATTATCAATGGTATTTTCCATAGAGGCGCTTACATCCAACGCCACAGCTCCTTCTTCAATGTGCTTTACTCTCTGTCCCACCATAACTTCTTCACAAGATGTACCAATCCTGTTTATCGTACTTCCCGGAGCCGGAGTCTCTCTTACACCGGATACCACTCCCGCTATTCCGGAAGGAAGATATGGCTCCTCCTCTTTTTCCGTGTCAGAAGCCGCATACACCTGACTTCTGAGATCAGGAGGAAACACATTGCAAACGATTATAATAGCAACGGTCAGAAATGCCCAGGCTGTAAGAACGGTGAAGCTGCGTATGGAATATCCCGGGAAGACTCCCTTCTTTTCTCTTTCTGTAAGATTCACATTTTTTCTCTTTTCTTTCATACCCTTTATTCCTTGCATTTTTATTATAGTTTTCTTTCGTTTTTTCTTTATTTTGTAACATTTTTGTAATGTATGAGAAAATTATATTTAATATACCCCTTTCTGTCAAGGTTTTTTTCTTTTTTTTTCGTAAAAATAAAAGGAATTCCCTGCGTACCTATTTATTATAGACAGATACTGCAGGGAAGGTCAAGAATATTTGTTCGTGTTCTTACAACAGGATTTTCATCAATAAAACGGCGTCTGACAAATCCCAACAAAGTTCTACCGATTATTAATGGAGGCTACCAGAGCATCAATGGAAGCATGGATAATATCTGCGTGAACGCCTGCGCCCCACGCCATTGTTCCGTCCGGCTTGCGGATTCCCACATAGGCGATCGCACGGGAACTGGAGCTTTCCTCAAGGGCATGTTCCTGATAAGTCTCCAGCTGGTATTTCAGCTCATAAGTCTTTTTCAGTGCATTGCTTACTGCGTCAAGACGTCCGTTTCCCTTTGCCTCTGTCACTGTAACTTTACCGTTAAAAGAAGAAGTTACCTGAGTAGTAATCCCTCCCTCCTTCTGCTGGAAATGCACCTCCAGGATCTCATACGGCTCTTTTGTATTTTCAAATGTCTTTTTAAACAGGCTGAAAATTTCATCCGGGTGAAGTTCTTTATGGCTGTGGTCAGACACTGCCTTCGCCGCATATCCCATAGCCTCCCGCATTTTTGCAGGAAGGTTCAGACCGAATTTTGTCTCCAGAATATATCCAACGCCGCCCTTTCCAGACTGACTGTTAATACGGATCACATCCGCGTCATAATTTCTTCCTACATCTGTAGGGTCAATGGGCAGATAGGGAACATTCCAGTGGTTCATATCCTTTTCCTCTCTCCAGTGCATTCCTTTTGCAATGGCATCCTGATGAGAGCCGGAAAAAGCTGCGAAAACAAGAGCTCCGCTGTACGGACTTCTCTCATCTACTTTCATTCCCGTGCAGTTTTCGTAAACCTCACAGATATGCGGCATATTGGAAAAATCAAGATTTGGCTCAACACCTTGGGAATACATATTCATTCCAAGAGTTACGATATCCACGTTTCCTGTGCGTTCTCCATTCCCAAAAAGTGTTCCTTCAATACGGTCTGCGCCTGCAAGAAGTCCCATCTCAGAATCTGCCACTCCGCAGCCACGGTCGTTATGAGGGTGAAGAGACACAATCACGTTTTCTCTGTATTTCATATTTTCGCACATATATTCAATCTGGCTTGCATAAACATGCGGCATGGAATGCTGTACCGTAACCGGAAGATTAATGATGCACTTATTTTCCGGCGTGGGCTGCCACACATCAAGAACAGCGTTACACACTTCAAGCGCATATTCCGGCTCCGTTCCTGTAAAGCTCTCTGGACTGTACTCAAACTGGAAGTTTCCTTCTGTCTCTGCTGCCAGTTTTTTCAGAAGAGCCGCTCCCTCCACTGCAATTTTTAAAATTTCCTCTTTTGATTTTTTAAACACCTGCTCTCTCTGTGCCACAGAGGTAGAATTATATACATGAACAATGGCTTTTGGCGCGCCTTTTACCGCCTCAAAAGTCTTGCGGATAATGTGCTCTCTCGCCTGTGTGAGAACCTGTATGGTCACATCTTCCGGAATTAAATTCTGCTCGATCAGAGTGCGGAGAAATACATACTCTGTCTCCGATGCAGCCGGGAATCCCACTTCGATTTCCTTAAATCCAATTTCCACAAGCAATTTAAAAAATTCAATTTTCTGTTCCAGACTCATAGGGATCACAAGAGCCTGATTTCCGTCTCTGAGGTCAACGGAACACCAGATCGGTGCTTTGTCCACATACTCTTTTTCCGCCCATTTCATACATTTTACCGGCGGCATATGGTATTGTCTTTTATATTTTCCTGCATTCATCATTTCTTTTTCCTCCATTTCTTATTCCGGTTATGTTACAGAACATTACAAAGTAATTTCCCATAGCATAAAAAAAGCCCTCCATCTCTGCAATATATGCAAGAGACGAAAGACATTGACATCTTACGCGGTACCACTCTTATTTTATGAAAAAATCATACCCTCACCGGACACGGAACGTATGCACGTTCTTATATCCTTTCTCTGTAACGGGAGAACCCGTCTGCTCCTACTCTCCTTTCAAAAGATTTCAGCCAGATGCTCCAAGGTGAGTTCTATATTTCCCTTCCGCTGCCTCTCAGCTCCGACAGCTCTCTGTGCTCCAGTCCATATATACTATTCCTTTTCTCTGCATTTGTCTATATTTGTATGTCTCACTAATACGTTCTCAGTTTAGCACTTCAACGTGGTTTTGTCAAGATATTTCCATATTATTTCAACTAAAACATCATAAAAAAATTATTCAGGAAATCCTTTGGAAATTTTCCCAAAATCGCCTAAAAAATAGTTGATTTTTTTCTTTTATACTGTTATAATAGAGAACGTTGCGGGGTATGGCGTAGCTTGGTAGCGCGCACGGCTGGGGGCCGTGAGGTCGCAGGTTCAAATCCTGTTGCCCCGATTTTTCAGGAGTCTGTATGTACAGGCTCTTTTATTTTTCACTATTTAGTTCATAAAAAAATATCTCTTCCAGAATATCAAATTCCGTCCGGCTGCATTTTTACTCCCTCTGCTACCGCTTTTTCATCATGTTTCCATAAATCTCCCAACAGCTTTCGCGAGCATTCTCTGTAAAACCAAAATACTCAGACATACTCCCCAGATTCGTCATAGAATACTCTGTAAACATATTTAAAGCAGAATGAGAACCATATTTTTTAATAGACAAAATTCCAGTCATATACGTCAAAGCAACATAATCCTGATCTTTAAGCCATAGTCTTAAAAAATCAAGGTATTTCTTCTGCGCCTCAAAATTCTGCTGGTATTCACGAAACAGGCAATCCCGCTCGTAATTCTTCTGTGAGAAGTGCCCCTTTATGGAAGCACTTCTCCAACTGCGCCGCTCTTTTTCCTTACTTATTATTAATGTAATTCACAAGCCCTTCTGCTTTTATAATTTTCTGCATAAATTCCGGAAACGCCTGACCTTTAAATTCCGTTCCTTTTGTACGGTTATAAATCATGCCGGAATCAAAGTCTACCTCCACTTCATCTCCTGCTTCTATTCCCTTGCTTGCCTCCGGGCACTCGATAATAGGAAGCCCGATATTGATGGCATTTCTGTAAAAGATTCTGGCGAAGGTTTCTGCGATCACGCAGCTTACGCCCGCTGCCTTAATTGCAATTGGCGCATGTTCTCTGGAAGAACCGCAGCCGAAGTTTTTATCTGCCACAATGATATCGCCTTTTTTTACATTTTTAATAAAATCCTTATCAATATCTTCCATGCAATGTAATGCCAGCTCTGCCGGGTCTGAGGAATTCAGATAGCGGGCAGGGATGATTACATCTGTATCTACATTATCTCCATATTTAAATACTGTTCCTTTTGCCTGCATAATATTTCCTCCTTATAATCCCAGTTCTTCCGGCGCAGAAATTTTTCCGGTTACTGCGCTTGCTGCTGCCACTGCCGGACTTGCAAGATAAACCTCTGAATCTACGTGTCCCATACGTCCCACAAAGTTCCGGTTTGTTGTGGAAATGCAGCGCTCTCCTGCCGCCAGGATTCCCATGTAACCTCCAAGGCAAGGTCCGCAGGTAGGAGTGCTTACTACTGCTCCCGCCTCAATAAAGATTTTTAAAAGTCCCTCTTCCATTGCCTGTAAATAAATGGCCTGTGTTGCAGGAATTACAATGCAGCGCACACCTTTTTTTACTTTTCTGCCTTTTAAAATTTCTGCCGCTGTGCGAAGATCGTCAATTCTTCCATTTGTACAGGAGCCGATGACTGCCTGATCTACCATTACATCTTCCTGAATTTCAGAAATAGTCTTTGTATTTTCCGGAAGATGAGGAAATGCGATAGTCGGTTCCAGTGTACTTAAATCAATGGTATACTCTTCGTCATAGACCGCATCTTCGTCTGCCTCGTACACTTTATACGGACGTTTGGAATGCTCTTTCATATACACTTCTGCAATTTCGTCTACAGGAAAAATGCCGTTCTTCCCCCCTGCTTCAATCGCCATATTTGCGATGGTGAAACGGTCGTCCATAGAAAGGTTTTTAATGCCTTCTCCTGTAAATTCCATTGATTTATAAAGAGCTCCGTCCACGCCGATTTTTCCGATAATATGAAGGATCACATCTTTTCCACTCACCCATTTTTTCGGTTTTCCCACAAGGTTAAAACGGATTGCGGAAGGTACTTTAAACCAGGCTTTTCCTGTTGCCATTCCAGCAGCCATATCCGTACTTCCAACACCTGTGGAGAAAGCTCCCAGGGCTCCGTATGTACAAGTATGAGAATCTGCTCCGATAATTACATCTCCTGCAACAGTCAATCCTTTTTCCGGGAGAAGAGCGTGTTCGATTCCCATTTCTCCTACGTCAAAATAGTTGGTAATATCATGTTTACACGCAAACTCTCGAACGCATTTGCAATGCTCTGCTGATTTAATATCTTTATTTGGAATAAAGTGATCCATTACAAGGGCTACTTTATCTTTATCAAAAACGGTCTCCACTGTCATTTTATCCATCTCGTGAATTGCCACCGGAGAAGTAATATCATTTCCGAGAACAAGGTCTAAATCTGCCTCTATTAACTGTCCTGCTTCTACAGAATCAAGACCTGCATGAGCTGCCAGAATTTTCTGTGTCATTGTCATTCCCATTTGTAATTCCTCCTGTTTTCTTAACTTCTGCTGTTATTTTACCATTGTTTCTGATATAATACCAATATATATTTATGATGATTTCCATAACTTATAATTATAGTCATTCACAAACAACAATGCAAATGCAGCATATATTATCCCGGAGGAATCTGCTTATGAGAGAAAATCTTTCTTTATACCATATTTTTTATACCGTAGGACGCACGGGAAGCATTTCCCAGGCTGCAAGAGAGCTTTACATCAGCCAGCCCGCCATCACAAAAGCGATCAAAAAGCTTGAGAAAAATCTGGACACGGTTCTTTTTAAGCGCACTTCGCGCGGCGTTACCTTAACCCCTGACGGAATCTTTCTTTTTGAAAAAACAAAATCTGCCTTTTCCCTTCTCTCTGAGGGGGAAAAAGGCGTACTTCACAACCATTCCAGAGAAATCCCGAAGCTTCGTCTGGGAGCAAGCGCCACCTTAAGCAAGTATGTGCTTCTCCCTCATCTGAAACGATATATTGCTTCCAATCCTCAGGTACAGATCCAGCTTTCCTGCCAGTCTACTTACGAGACGCTTCGAAGCCTTGAGGAGGGAAAAATCGATCTTGGCCTGATTGGAAAACCGCAGAAGCTTTCCCAGGTGCATTTTATGCCTCTTCGGAAAATCCAGGATACTTTTGTGGCTTCTCCTCAGTATCTCTCCAACCACCAGGCGCTTTATCCGGATCATTCTCTCACAGAAACGGCAACCTTTATGCTTCTTGACGAGGAAAATATTTCCAGACAGTGGGTCAATCTTCAGCTTCGGGAACAGCAGATAGAGCTTCGCCATATTTTTGAGGTCAATACGATGGATCTTCTCATTGAATTTTCTCAGATTGGTCTTGGCATTGCCTGTGTGATCCGGGAGTTTGTCCAGTATCAGTTAGAACACGGGACGTTACATGAAATCCCTCTTGGTCTTACATTTCCTCCCAGAGAAATCGGATTTGTGTGCAGAAAAAAAGAAGAGGACAGCCCTCTTCTTCATGATTTTTTCAGCCGGACAGCAATATAGCACTCTGTCCGGCTTTCTTTTAAAATTAATTGTTAATCAGTTTATCCTCGCCGTTCCAGCTGTACAGCTTACGGATTTCCTCGCCGACGATTTCTGACGGGTGCTCGGAAGCAAGCTTTCTCATAGCTTTGAAATGTACCTGGCTTCCTGCGGAAGACATATCCAGAAGGAAATCTTTTGCGAAAGTACCATCCTGAATGTCGGACAGGATTTTCTTCATGGCTTTCTTTGTATCTTCTGTGATAATCTTCGGTCCTGTGATGTAATCGCCGTATTCTGCTGTATTGGAGATGGAATATCTCATTCCTGCAAAACCGGACTGGTAAATCAGGTCTACGATCAGCTTCATCTCGTGGATACACTCAAAGTATGCGTTTCTCGGGTCGTATCCCGCCTCAACAAGTGTCTCGAAACCAGCCTGCATAAGCGCGCATACACCGCCGCAGAGAACTGCCTGCTCACCGAAAAGGTCTGTCTCTGTCTCTGTACGGAAGGTTGTTTCCAGAACGCCTGCTCTTGCGCCGCCGATGGCAAGTGCATATGCAAGTGCTGTATCAAGGGCTTTTCCTGTTGCGTCCTGCTCTACTGCAACGAGACACGGCACGCCTTTTCCAGCCTGGTACTCGCTTCTTACTGTATGTCCCGGTCCTTTTGGAGCGATCATAGTAACGTCTACATTCTTCGGAGGTACGATGCAGCCGAAATGAATATTGAAGCCGTGAGCGAACATCAGCATATTTCCTTCTTCCAGGTTTGGCTCAATGTCTTTTTTGTAAAGAGCAGCCTGTTTTTCGTCATTAATAAGAATCATGATAATATCCGCTTTTTTTGCTGCCTCTGCCGCTGTATATACTTCAAATCCCTGTTCTTCTGCTTTTTTCCAGGATTTGCTTCCCTCGTAAAGACCGATGATCACATTGCAGCCGGATTCTTTTGCGTTGAGGGCATGTGCGTGTCCCTGGCTTCCGTATCCGATCACTGCGATGGTCTTTCCATCTAATAAGCTTAAATTACAATCTTCCTGATAAAAAATTCTGTTTGCCATTTTTTCTCTTCCTCCTATAATGTCATCATGTATATGTATTTTCTAATTAAAGAAAACGTACATCTTTTGCACCTCTTGAAAGCCCTGTCACACCGGTTCTTGCAAGTTCAAGAATTTCATAAGATCCCATAAGGTCAATAAAGGCTTCCAGTTTGCTCTTTGTACCTGTCATTTCAACCACAAGGGAATCCTTGCTTACATCGACTACCTTCGCACGGAAAATATCCGCAATGGAAATGATTCCCTGACGCTGTTCTGCTCTGGCAGCAACTTTTACCAATACAAGCTCGCGACTCACACTGTCCTCTGGCTCCAGCACTTTAATATCGCGCACATCTACAAGCTTGGCAAGCTGCTTTGTAATCTGCTCCAGAATCATTTCATCGCCGCTGCACACAACTGTCATACGGGAAAAACGTTCATCTGCAGTCACACCAACCGTAAGGCTGTCAATGTTGTACCCGCGCCGACTGAAAAGTCCGGAAATTCGGCTCAAAACACCTGCTGTATTATCTACCAGCAGAGATAAAATTCTTTTCTGCATACTCCACCCGCTTTCAATACTTTAAACTTATAAATCATTATATGTTTACCATTATAGCAAGTTAAATGATTTTGTCAATAAAAAAATGACGCATTATATTAAAATACAATGCGTCTGTCTGCAATTCTGGAAAGAAGGGGCTCGCTGTGGGAAACCACAAGGAGTCCGATTTCCCTTTCCTTCACTTCTTTTAAAAGAAAATTCCAGATCTGGCTCTGGGTGATAAGATCCAGCATGGTACTGATCTCGTCTGCAATTAAAAACTTTGTATCTTTTCCCAGCGCTCTTGCGATACAGAATCTCTGCAGCTCCCCGCCGGAAAGTTCCTGGGGATACCGCTTTTTCCAGTCTTTTTCTATGCCAAGCTCTCTTATGATCCGCTCGTCTACCTCTTTTCCGTCCGCCAGGGTATCTCCAAGGCGAAGCTTTGGATTGACTGCCCTCTCCGGGTGCTGCCATATCATCTGCACCGGACAGTATCCTTTTTTGGGAAGAGGCTTTCCGTCAATTAAAACCTCTCCTTCAAGAGGCTTTAAATATCCTGCAAGAACTTTACAGAGCGTTGTTTTTCCGAAACCGCTTGGACCAAGGATCGCCACTCTCTCGTGATTTTCCACCTGTAAATTTACATTGGAAAAAACTGCTCCCTCCTTCTGCTCATAGGAAAATGTAAGATTTCTGCCTTCCAGTATCATGCCTTTCCTCCTGTTCTCTCATGGTGATGCTGCTCCACTGCCAGAGGCTCCCCTGCAAAACGCACGCAGCGCACCGTTCCGCACCCTACCCGCTGCATGGGGATTTCTCCCTGACACGCTTCTGTATACAGACTGCATCTCGGTCCGAACGGGCAGCCCTTTGGCATATCTTTTACGTAAGGCTGCACGCCCGGAAGGGGCTGAAAGCCATTTTGGGGAAGTGCCCGCCACAAAGCCTTCGTATAGGGGTGACGAAGTGTTTCTTCTGAGGCAAAATCGGATACGGGAGCTTCTTCCACAGTTGTTCCCGCATAGAATACGGCAATCCTGTCTGCCACCTCAAGCGCCAGTTCAATATCGTGGGTGATAAGAAGTACGCCCTTTCCCTCATCTGCAAAATTCCGGAAGTCTTCCATTGATTTTTTTGCAAGGGCTAGATCCATTCCCGGAGTCGGCTCGTCTGCAATAATAAGCTCCGGGTCGCCCATAAGAGCCGAGGTTAAAAGCACACGCCGGGTCATACCGCCGGAGCATTCAAAGGGATACTTTGTATCCACTTCCTCTCCAAGACCGTACCGTTTAAAAAGGCCTCTCTGCTTACGTTTCTTCTCTTCTCCTTTTCCGCCCTGCACCTGTTTTCCCACAGTCATAAGCGGGTCGAGATAAGTGGTGCTCTGCGGAACAAAAGCGATTTTATTTCCCCGGAGAGCGCAGATACGCTCCTCTGTTAAAAGCTCTCCATCGTAATACATATTTCCCGTCACTTTTGCATTGTAGGGAAGAAACCCTAAAATGGCGTGTGCCAGAAGGCTTTTTCCGGAACCGCTGGAGCCTACCACTGCCACAATTTCCCCTTCATGGACGGAGACGGACAGCTTTGAAATCACGGGAAGCTCTATTTTTCTGCTGCTTCTTTCGTTTTCATACTGGGAAAAAGAAAGAGACAGCTCTTCAATTTCCAATATATGTCGTCTGTTTGTACAACTCATAATTTCTCCTTATTCGTGGGCGCTGCCCGGGTCTAAAATCCGGCGAAGAGCGCTTCCTCCTCTGTCAAAAAGCACGACTGTCAGAACAAGCATGATTCCCGGAAAAACTGCCAGCCACCATTTTCCAGTGATAAGGTACTTCATGCTTTCCGAAAGAATAATACCGATCGCCGGCTGTTCTGCGGAAAGTCCGAATCCCAGAAAGGTAATGCTGGACTCATGGAGAATGGCATGTGGAAATAAAAGTACCAGCCCCACAAGAAACTGCGGCAGAAGGTGGGGAAGCATATGTTTTTTTGCGATCTCAAATTTACTGTGACCAAGCTTTTCCGCAATGAGGATATATTCGCTCTGGCGAAGCTGCATCACTTCTCCTCTTATCAGTCTCGCAAGAGAAGTCCAGTGTGTGAGGGCAACGCCTATGATCACTCCCTTTAAGCCTTTTCCGCAGGCATAGGAAATGAGAATGAGAAGAAGGATATGGGGGATTCCCATTACCATATCAATAAAAAAGGAAATGACGGAATCTGCCTTTTTCCCGAGGGTAGCCGCCGCCGTTCCAAGAAGAAGCGCCATAAAAGCGCTCACTCCCGCCGCTGTGATGCCTATTAAAATACTGGTGGAAAGCCCGGTGAGCGTTCTGTAAAACATATTTCTTCCAAGCCAGTCTGTTCCAAAAGGATAGGCAAGGCAGGGAGGGATATTTTTTCTGGAAAAATCCGTCACCATTGCCGCGTCTCTTAAAAAGACGCCGGATACTGCCACCGCCCCGAGAAACAGGACGGAAAAAATAAGAAGCGCTTTTGCCTTCTGCCTCTGGTTCAATTTTCCTCTCATCGCGCGCCTCCCTTCCGGATCCTGGGATCTACTGTTCCGTAAAGAAGGTTCGCAATAAAGTTGCCCATAAATACAATGGCTGCGGTGATGAGGGTAATTCCCATCAAAAGGGGCACGTCGCTTCCCGTTCCCGCAGACACAGCCGCCTGCCCAAGTCCGGGATAGGAAAATACCTGCTCTACTAAAACGGAACCGCCTATGATCTCGCTGATTGAAGCAAACTGCAGCGTCATGGCAGGAAGAAGGACGTTTCGAAGGCCATGATGACACACAATGCTCCAGATGCTTTCCCCTCTCGCTCTTGCGAACAGCACATAATCGCTTTCCATAATGTCGATCATTTTTTCTCTTGTGTGAAGCGCAATATTGGAAACACCGGTAATGCTCAAAGTAAGAGCAGGCAAAATAGCGTGGCGCACACGGTCAAGAAAGGTAACGCCGCTTGCCTCCACACCGATGGGTACGCTTAATCCAATTGGAAGCACACGGAGCCATACCCCAAATACGATCAGAAGGAGGAGGGCAAGCCAGAATGCCGGTGTGCTTGCGATCACAAGGGAATATCCCTTAATCGCCTTATCTATGGGCTTTCCTTTAAATACGCCTGCGAGAACTCCCAGAAGAAATCCCAAAAGCCCGGATATGATCCAGGCGAGTCCCATGAGAAACAGGGAATTTCCAAGCTTTACTGCAATGACCTTTGCAACCGGCTGGCGGTATACAAGGGAAGTTCCCATATCTCCTTTTATAAAATCCTTTGCCCAGTTCAGGTATCTCTGAACCGGCGGGGTGTCCACACCCCAGTAAGAACGAAGTTTTTCTTTCTGCGCCTCGCTCATGCTGCCCAGGGCAGCCTGCCCCACATTGGCCTGCAAAGGGTCAATGGGGGAGGCGGAAACAAGGGCAAATGTAACAATGCTGACTGCAAAGAGAAGTAAAATCATTCTCACAAAATTCTTCATCAATGATGTCACATTCTTTTTAACCAAACTCTTACTCCCATTCCCATTCATCAATGTTATTTACAATAGACCAGCCGTGTCCGTGCGGGTGGATTTTCTGGTCTGCCACAGCAAGACCATCGCGAACGAAATAGAGATGATCGACATTACAAAGCCAGATCCACGGAATATCACCGTCCTGTGTAATACCGGTTGTACCATCCCACTGTGCTTTTTTCCAGAGCTCATAAGATTCTTCCAGATTGTCACTTTCCAGAGCTTCGTCCATATATTTATCTACTGTCTCATTTGCATATGGAGAATACTGGGCAAGTCCTGTGTCCTCCATAGAATGATAAATGTTGTAAAGCTCCATTGGCGTATGTGCGCCCCAGCCCCACATAAGCGGTTCGGACTGTGCGCGGTCGTATGCAGTATCCCAGCCTACGCCTTCTGTTTTCACTTCGATTCCAAGCTCGCGAAGCTGATTTGCCGTATCTTCTGCAAGCGCCTGGCGTACAGAATCTCCATTGCTGAACATAAGAGTCAGCTCTGCTTTTTCTCCGTCTTTTTCACGGATACCGTCTTTGCCCTCTGTCCAGCCTGCCTCGTCCATAAGAGCCTTTGCCGCTTCCAGATCGTATTCTGTCACTGCTTCATCATTATACCACGGCATTTTATCACATACGCTGTATGCAACCGTTCCGTAACCGTTTAATACGTTGTCAATCATTTCTTCTCTGTCAATGGCAAGGTTGATGGCACGGCGCACATTCACATCGGAAGTCAGGGAATTTCCGTAAACAATGCCGTCTTTTTCTTCCGGTTCTGTTACGGGAAGATTAAATCCTCTGTTATCCACTGTATCTACACGCATCAGGCTGTACCCTTCGATTTCCTGGTCGCTGTAGGAAGCGGCTGTGTGGGCAACGTCTGCCTGCCCTGCCATAGCTGCTGCAAGAGCCGCATCTTCTTCCATAAAGAGAACCGTCAGTTTTTTGATCTTCGGCTCCTCTCCGTAGTAATCCGGATTTGCCTCAAAGATTACCTGCTGCCCCTTATCCCACTGCTTCATAATGTAACGTCCGGAACCGATTGGATTCTGTCCGTATGTCTCGCTGTAAGCGTGTTCCGGCACGATTCCCACAATCGCCATTGTGTACGGCCAGATGGAATACGGCTCGTTCATATGAAATTCCACAGTGGTATCGTCTACTGCAACCGCCTCTTTTAACATGGTGAAGTCATTGACTGTACTTTCATCTCTGCAGGTATTGTATGTAAAAGCGACGTCCTGCGCGGTAAGCGGCTCTCCGTCTGTGAATTTTACATCGTCACGGATTTTTACTGTCCATGTCAGCTTATCTTCACTGCAGGAATACTCCGTTGCCAGGTCGTTTTCAATTTTCAGGTCTTCTGTTGTGCGCACAAGGGTGCTCTGAATGAGCGGCTCATGTACGTGCTCTCCTGCTCCCCAGCCGTATGCGGGATCAAATCCGGATTCCGGCTCTGATGTAGTCGGCATGGTAACAACAACAGAGGAATCCTCCGCTCCTGCCTGTACTCTTGCGGACGGCATAATAAGAAGAGATGCTGCCAGCGCCAGCGCACTGATAAAACCTGTCACTTTTTTTAACTTCATTTGTAAAGTCCTCCTTCTTTGAACTTTCTCCATTATAAAGGGGAAAAATCCCCCCTACAAGCCCGTAGGGGGGTTATTTTTTCAAAAAAACAGACTTTTTTATGAATTTTTTCATATCAGATACTTTGTTCTGAGTTCTTCCTGGGCTTTCGGCGTTAAATATAAGCCTTTTTTTAAAAACTGTTCCACGGAACCGTAATTTTTTTCCAGAGCGGCAAACGCCCTGTCGAGCCACTGCTGCTCTGTGGCAAAAAACACCTCTGCATTTTTTGTTTCCCGTTTTCCCGTATCCGGGCAGCTTTCCAGGAAACGCATGGTATAAATTTTCTCTTTTTCCAGACAACTGTCTGTTCTTCTGTAATCTTCCCGGATTTCATTTCCGGAAACGCCAAGCGCGCAGAGAAGGATTGCCGCAGCAATTCCGGTCAGATCTTTTCCTGTACTGCAGTGCCACAAAACAGCGCCGTTTTCGTGATGAAGAAGAACATCTACAAAACGGGCGTACTGCTTCACAGAATACTGGTCATTTAAAATTTCCTCATATATGTTTTCCATGCATTTTTCCGGTTCCTTCTGATTTTTCAAAAATTCCCGGTCCATATCCCGGATATGTGTAATGCCGGGACGAGGTTCATCCAAAATGGGAATGCGGTAATACTCCACTCCCGGCAAAACGGTATCCGGACGCTCCTTTGCCTCTGCCTCTGTCCGAAGATCGATCACCTTTGTCAGACGGTATTCCTCACAGAGTGCCTTCTGGTCTGCCAGAGAAAGATGATACAGATCCCCGCTTCGCAAAAGTCTTCTCGGAAGAATATGGCGCTCATCTTCTGTAATGATCGCCCCCAGATCCCTGGTATTCCATAAGTTTTGAAGAGGGAGTCTTCCTCCTTTTGGAAAGCCCACCGCCATTTCCGGGTTCAGAACCTTTAAAAGCCGGATACACTCCTGTACTTCCCGCTCTGTCATATCGAATTTATAGCGTTTTCTTCTTCTTGTAACAATGACAAGATAATTGGAAATGAGCTGGCGTTCTTCCACACCGTCCATTCCCTCCCGCCGCATATATGCCCAGAGTATATCTCTGCAGGGAAGATTATTCATCATCATATGTTTTGTAAAAATCAGGTATCCATCTTCTATGCGTATTTTTCCGTATTTCATATGAGTTCCTTTCTTCCCGCTTCTTTTATGATTTCATAAAGAGCTTCCACACTGTATGGAAGGACTGCTTCATCAATCTGAAACTTCGAATGATGAAGGGGATAGTTTTCCTCTTCAAGCCCTGCCAGAAATACAGCAAAAACACCCTTTACCTTCTGAAAATACCGGTAGGCATTATCTCCGGAGAGAAAAAGCTCCTCCTCCCCCTCTGTCCCTGTCTCTTCTTCTGTTTTTTTCAGAATATCTCTCAGACCTTTTTGAAGTCTGCGATAATCTTCTTCTCTGCACGCGCGTATGTTCCCTTTCATCACTACATGATCTGCAATGATATTTGCATATTCGCCGCCGTGAATACTCCCGATTCCAATCAGAGCTTTTCCTCTGCCTTTATAATCCCGGTTCAGCTCACAGATCGCCTTTGCAGCTACAGAAGCTCCGTAAATGGCATCTATGCCCTTTTCTGCCTCACACCAGTGACTGGATTTTCCGTGAATATGGATTTCCATTCCGCCAATCATGGAGGACGCCTGCCCTTCATGCACCGTCATTCCAAAGCTTTCGTCTCCCGCATAGTGAAACATAAGAAACGCATCCGCGCCGTCAAGCGCCCCTGCTTCGATCATTCGGGCAGCGCCTTCTCCAATCTCCTCCGCCGGCTCAAAAAGAAAGCGTACAGAAACAGGGAAGCTGTCTTTCTCCTCTATGGGAAGCGCATACCCCAGTTTCTCCATATAAGACTGAATAAAGGAAGAAGTTTCTTTTTCCTGAAAAGCAAGCTCCGGATGCTGATGAAAATGGCGTCTCAGCCTTAAAAGCTCATCTGTATACTCTGAGAATTTTCCTTTATATCCAAGGTTTTTTGTCATGACACTCCTTTATCAGGCAAAAAACTCCTGAAATGTTTTCTTTTTTTCCACTGCCTCTGTCACTTTAGCCATTTTAGAGGTATCCCCAATTAAAATCGCGCCGCAGAGACGGTTATTAAAGAAGTAATATTTTTCGTACTGTTTTCTCACTTCGTCTTTAAATTCTGCTGTACGGTATTTTTTTGCGCTGTCTTTTCCGTTGTCGCCGATCGCATAAAGAGAAGTATTCATTCCGTGGAAGGAAAGACCTGCGGAAACAGTCGTATATTCTTTCTTTTCTCCCGCTGCATTTGCACCTGCAGTTTCTCCCTGCTCCAGCGCCTGCGGCCATATTGCGTAATTGATGCCTTCAAATTCTGCACAGTCTCCACATGCATAAATATTTTCCACGCTTGTTTCCATATTTGCATTTACAAGGATCCCTCTGTTTACTTCCACGCCTGCTGCACCTGCAAGGGCTGTATTGGCACGAACGCCAGCGGAAATAATAACGAGCTCTGCCGGGAATGTTCTTCCGTCAGAAAGGGCAACTCCCTCTGCAGATGATCCTCCTGTAATTTCAGAAATCTGTACGCCTGTATGAATAGAAATTCCTGCCGCCTCGCTGATATTTACCAGCATTTCGCTTGCAGCTCCATCAAGCTGACGTCCCATGATCTGCGGAGCAAGCTCAAGAACTGTCACCTCTTTTTTCAGTTTCCTGAGTTCCCAGGCAGCCTCCAGTCCAAGTACGCCGCCGCCAATTACGACTACATGATCCACGCGCTCCAGTATAGACTCAATTTTCTCAATATCAGACATACGGCGGATCGCGATCACACCTTCTCTGTCTGCTCCCGGAATTGGCGGAACAAAGCACTCGGAACCGAGAGCGTAAATCAGTTTTGTATATTTCAGTTTTGTGCCGTCAGAAAGCTCCACTTCTTTTTCTTTCTCATGGATAGCTTTTACTTCTTTTCCGAGAATCTGGTGAATGTTGTTTTCTTTATACCAGCTTTCTTCTTCCACTGCAATTTCCTCCGCTTTGAGTCCTGCAGCAAGAGCCTTTGTAAGCATCGGACGGTTGTATGTGGAATACGGCTCGTTGGAGATCATAATTACGGAACCGGTAAGGTCACGCTCACGGATTGCCTTTGCAGCGCTTAAACCTGCCGCTCCGTTTCCGAGAATTACATAAAACTCGTCTGAATCTTTTCTGAAAGAAGTTTCTTCTTTTTCATACGGTACAAAGTTCTCCCGTCCAACACCGCAGACCGGGCAGATGTCAAGGGAGGAATCAAAAATTTCGCCGCAGACAAGACATTTTACAAGTGTACGTGCTCCTGTTTTCTTTGGATTCTCTTTTTCCTGAAGAATGCAGCCGAAATTATAGCCATATTCGTAAGCGTCAAGAAGCTGCACCTCACTTGGCTTAAAGCGCACACGGAAGCTGTCCGTCACCTTCATTTTAAGCTGTTTTAAACGCTCCATGATGTGTGGAACACCCTCTCCGCTCCAGCCATAGCTTCCAAACGCACTTGCAAGTTTTCCACCATGTGTGCCTGCAAAAATAGAAGTTGTAAGATCCCAGATTGGCTTTAACGCCTCTCCCACGATAGTAGGAGTACCAAAAAGAAGTCCGTCTGCAAAACCGATTTCTTCCAGCACCTTCGCCTGATCTGCCTCTACCATATCGTAGCAGCGCACGTCCACATCTCCGCTGTTTCTGATGCCCTCTGCAATTTTTTCTGCAAGCTGGGCAGTATAGCCGTAAGCGCTTACATAAGGAATCACAACTGTCTTTTTCTTATTTGGATTGATGACAGTACACCAGTCTTCATACGTATCGTACATTTCCTGGATTCTTTCATCGAGAACCGGTCCATGTCCCGGACAAATCATGGAAACAGAGAGATCTCTTACTCTTTTTAAAGCCTTTAACATATATGGCTTAAACGGTCCGATAATACAGTCAAAGTAATATTTTGCAGCCTTCATGTAATCGTCCCTGTTCTCTACCTTACTTACAAGAACGTCCTGGAAACCATAATGAGAGCCGAAGGAATCGCAGGTTACGAGAATGCCTTCTTCCTCAATGTAAGTGTACATCGTATCCGGCCAATGGAGATTTGGCACGATCATAAATTTCAGAGTTTTTCCTCCAATCACCATTTCCTGATTGTCCTTCACTGCAATGGCACAGAAATCCCGGTTTACGATCTCCTTTAAAAATCCGATGGCACAGCCGGTTGCGATCACTTTCATCTGCGGGCTGTAATCAAGAAGCATCTCAATGCTTCCTGCGTGGTCCGGCTCTGTATGGCTCACTACAAGATAGTCGATTTTTGTCACATCAATGATTTCTTTTAACTTATCAAGATACTCGTCAAAGCATTTGCCTTTTGCCGTTTCAAACAGAATGGTTTTATCTCCTGTTTTCCATACATAGGAATTATACGTTGTTCCAAACTCCGTATACATAATGATGTCAAACACGCGCAGACTGTCGTCTACAATCCCTGCCCAGTAAAAACCATCTTTCAGTTCCAGTGTCTTCATGTCGCTTTCCTCTCTTTCTGTTATTTATTCAGAGCTTCTTTCCATGCAGCTTCCTTAAATCCCGGAATTACAAAGTCTTCTCCTATTAAAAGGGGTCTTTTTACAAGCATTCCGTCTGTTGCCAGAAGAGCAGTCTGCTCCTCCTCTGTCATGTCGTTTAATTTGTCCTTTAATCCCAGCTCTCTGTATTTCACTCCACTTGTATTAAAGAAACGTTTTAACGGAAGCCCGCTTTTTCCGATCCACTCTTTCAGCTCTTCTTCTGTTGGATTCTCTTCCACAATGTGGCGGTCTGTAAATTCCACACCGTTTTCCATAAGCCAGGCTTTCGCCTTTTTACATGTGGTACATTTTGGATATTCTAAAAATAATGTCATATTTATCCCTCCTGTTTCTGTTATGCAAAAAATACTTTTACTGCCTCTATCAGACGCTCTGTATCCTGCACCCCTGACGTTTCATAAGAAGAGTGCATGGCAAGCTGGGCAATTCCTATATCAACTGCTTTTACTGCCACCTGTGTTCCTGAAATATTTCCAAGAGTGGATCCTCCCGCCATATCGGAACGGTTTACAAAGGTCTGGAACGGCACGTCTGCCTTTTTGCAGATTTCTTTAAAATATGCGGCGGAAACAGCATCTGTGCAGTATTTCTGATTTCCGTTATATTTAATTACAATACCGCCGTTAATTACAGGCCGGTTTACCGGGTCTGTTTTATCTGTAAAATTCGGATGAAGCGCGTGTGCGTTATCTGCAGAAATCATGAAGCTTTTTGCAAGCGCCATAAGATATTCCTCATAATCATGTCCAAGCCCCATATAAATGCGCATCAGCGTATCTTTTAAAAAGGTAGATGCAGCCCCCTGTCTTGTGCCGCTTCCCACTTCCTCATTATCAAGAACACAGTGAACGGCAATCGAATTTTCTCTCTTTGCCTTGAGAAGTCCCTGCATGGAACAAAACGCGCACTGCAGATCGTCAAGACGGGGTGCTGAAACAAATTCGTCCTTTTCTCCCCACACGCTTCCCTCTGTTCTGTGATATAAAAACAGGTCGTGGCTTAAAATCTCTTCTTTGGAGACACCTGCCTCTTTTGCGAGCATTTCCATAAAATCGCCCTCGCTGCAGCTATATAATGGAAGCATATCCTTCTGTGCATTATACGCGTAACCGTCGTTTGCCTCCCGGTTCATATGAACGGCAAGATTCGGGATCAGAAGAATATCCCTGTCAACAGATACCAGTTTTTCTCTGATTTCTCCATCTTCCAGTACCATCACACGCCCGGCAACAGAAAGGGGACGATCCAGCCAGGAAGACATCAGCATTCCTCCGTATTTTTCCACATTCAGTTTAATGTATGCGTTTTCCACCTTCATTTCCGGATTTTCCTTTACTTTAAAGGAAGGAGAATCGCTGTGGCTCGCCATGATATGAAATTTATCCGCTCCTTTTTCCGGAATGGAAAAGGCAATAAACGCAGAATGATTTCTCATAACAAAGTAATTACCGCCTTTTTTCAGTTTCCACTTCTCTTCCTCAACAAGCTCTGTAAAGCCATGTTCTGTAAATCTGCGGCGCATCTCCTCTGCCGCCTGGAAAGAAGCCGGGCTTTTCCTTATAAATTCCAGTAATTCTTTTGCTGTCTCTTTACTCATAATGTTGTCCCTTCGTTGATTTTATCTGTTTTATTTATATTGAAAGAAAAAGGAAGCCCTGCAAATCTGCTGCTTCCTTTCTGTTCTCAGTCGAGAATAATCAGCGCCATGAAAACCAGGTCTGCATTTCCTGTATTGGCAAGTCCATGTCCCTTTCCATCTGGTGTAAAGGTAATATCTCCTGCCTGTACCGGGCGGTATTCTCCATTGTCATTATATTCTCCCTGTCCGGAAAGAATATAGTAGGTCTCGCTTTCTCCGTGATGTTCATGATACCCAAGAGAGCAGCCCGGCTCCAGTGTTACCTCTGCATACATTCTGCATTTTCCGTTTAACTGAGGCGCGTCTAAAATCTCTTTAATAATCACGTGTCCGTTTCCTTCACACATATGTTCAATTCTGCTGATTTTCATAATGCCATCCTCTTTTCTGAAATATTATAGTAATTCTGTCCGAATATCTTCCCCTCTATCTTTCCATATTTTATGCTTTCTGTCAATAAGGTACAGGAAATTTTTGCCCCTGGCATAAAAAAACAGATATTTCTGCACATATGGTACGCCCAAAATCACTCTGTACAAAAATATCTGTTCTACCTGTTATACGGTATATTCTGTTTTATGCTACTGCAAATTTCTGAATCGCCTGATTAAATTCCTGGCTCTCTCCATGACAATGCACCGTCAGGATACGTGTCAGATCCATACTGAAAATCCCCAAAATAGATTTTGCATCAACAAGAACCCTGTTATAGGAAATATCAATGTCAAAATCACACTTATTTGCTGCTTTTACAAACTCCTTAACATCCTCGGGCGCGCTCAATTTAATTTTCTGAGACATCATCCTCATCCTTTCTATCATACACTTTCCTTGGATTCATGCCATTATGCTCCTGTTTCTTCATTTTGTCAACTTGCCCGTTTTTCTTCTCTTTTTTATAAAATTCGTTTTTTTATTGTAATTTTCAATATATTCTCTCTTATTTCTCGATTATTTTTATGTGAATCACACAATATTATTTTCGAGTTATTTCGAGCCATCTCTTTGCATGTGAAATTTTCACAAATATTTTACATAGTCTTAAAAATCTTTCTCTCTTTTAAAGCTTTGTTTCCTCTTCCTCTTCCAGTTCCAGCTTTGGAAGATTCCAGCGGTAATGAGCAGCCAGATACCGAATAATAATTACCACTGCTGAGGCTACCACCATAGCTTCCACTGCTCCAAACAGACGATACATATAAACACATACAAGCGCTCCCACAATGGAAGCACAGGCATATATATGGCGTACAAAAATGTACGGCGGCACGCCTGCCATCATATCACGCAGAAGCCCGCCTCCCACACCTGTTATTGTTCCCAAAAAAACAAGAAGAAATGTATGTTCAATATATCCCTGACGGATTCCCGTATTCACTCCCACCACTGTAAAAATTCCAAGACCGACCGAATCCATCACGAGCATTATTTTATCGTAATGTACACGAAATTCACCCTGAAGCAATTCTTTTTTCTGATGCAGCACAAGAAACACAATGCAAGAAGTAATCGTTGCCACAACTGCATACACGGAATGTTGAAATACACTTGGCGGAATAATGCCGAGTACAATGTCACGAATCATTCCTCCTCCTACGGAGGTCACAACACCAAGCACGCTGATTCCGAATATGTCCATTTTCCTCCCCACTCCAACCATAGCACCGGACGCGGCAAAAGCCACCGTTCCTATCATTTCCATTATAAAGGTAATTATCCCCTGATAATCCATTGTCCCCTCTCCTTTTATTTCATTTCTTCCTTTATTATATTAATTATACCAAAAAACAGAAATTTTGAAAATATTTTTCCGGCGAATCTTGTCCAAAAATATTGAATCCCCTGAAAGAATTTGTTATAGTGTCATATTGAAAGAATGATACGATTTTACGGGAGGAAATGAAAATGAAATCATCTGCTGATCTGGGAAGGGACTCTGTTTCTTCCCTTGTTTTACGACTGGCAATCCCCGCCATGATTGCTCAGTTTGTAAATGTGCTGTACAGTATTATTGACAGAATGTATATCGGACACATTCCGTCTATCGGAGCACAGGCGCTTGCAGGCGTAGGCGTGTGCGGACCGATCGTCACCCTTCTGACTTCCTTTGGAACACTTGTGGGGCTTGGTGGTTCTATTTTAATGGGAATCCGTATGGGAGAAAAAAATTACAAAAAAGCAAAACAGATTTTATCAAACTCATTCCTGCTTTTATGTGTTTTTTCCCTGATCCTTACCATCGCTTTTCTGCTTTTAAAGGACCAGCTCCTTATGTGGTTCGGGGCAAGCGAGCTTACCTTTCCCTATGCCAATACGTATATGACCATTTATACAGCGGGTACTTTTTTTGCCCTGATGGCGGCGGGACTGAACTACTTCATAAACTGTCAGGGTTTTCCCATGATCGGAATGGCAACTGTACTCATCGGAGCTGTCTCCAATATTATTCTTGACCCCGTGTTTATTTTTGTATTTCACATGGACGTGGCGGGAGCGGCAATCGCCACTGTTATTTCCCAGTTTGCTTCCTTTGCTTTTGCCCTCTGTTTTTTACTTGGCAAAAAAATCCATGTAAAAATCTCTTTTGGAAATTATTCTTCCAGAGTGATGGGCAGAATACTGTACCTGGGCTTTTCCCCGTTTCTTATTCTGGCAACAGACAGCATTATCCTCATTGCCATGAATACGGTCCTTCAAAAATACGGCGGACCCTCAGAAGGAGATATGCTGATCACCTGCGCAACTATAGCCCAGAGCTACCTTCTTATGATTACCTCTCCCATGATTGGAATCAGCGGCGGAACACAGGCAATTTTAAGCTACAATTACGGGGCCAAACAGACAAAGCGAGTCAAGCAGGCAGAGAAACATATCCTTATATTAATGCTCTGCTTTACTACGTTTATGTTTCTTGTGTCCCAGTTTGCGCCTCAGTATTTTGTAAAGCTCTTCACATCGGAATCCGCATACATGGAATGCTCTATGTGGGCAATCCGCATTTACACAATGATGATTATTCCATTGAGCTTCCAGTATGTATTTGTTGACGGACTTACTGCAATGGAGCGGACAAAGACAGCCCTTGCACTCTCAGTATTTCGAAAAGGGCTCTTTGTAATCTGCACCTTTGTACTTCCCGCCCTTTTTACTGCAAAAGCCGCTTTTTATGCAGAACCTATTGCAGATATTGCAAGCTCCGTTTTATCTACAACTGTGTTTCTTCTTATTATTAACAAGCATCTTACAAAAAGAGAACAGACTGTCATTTCATAATGCTTCTGTTTTCGTCAAAAAGGACGTTTCCGCTCACTCTCAGCGAACGGAAACGCCCTTTATTTTTACATCATCGTATATATCTCTTTCTTGTAAACATGTCGCAAGAATATAAAGCTTACCAATCCGGAAAAGATTTCCGCAATAGGAAATGCCCACCAGATAGCAGAAAGCACGCCTGTTCTGGAAAGAATAAAGGCTGCCGGAAGAAGTACGATCAACTGTCTCAGAACAGAGACGATTAAACTTAACATTCCATGTCCCAAAGCTTGAAAAACCGAAGAACAAACAATTCCAAAGCCTGCAAGCAGAAAGCTTAAGCTGATGATCCGAAGAGCAGGTACCCCGATTTCCAACATGGAATCTGAAGCATTAAATATACCCAAAAGATCTGCACTGAAGAACTGGAATATCAAGACGCCCACAAACATAATAGTTTCTGCATAAATGATACTTAATTTTATAGATTTCATAATTCTGTTTGGCTTCCTTGCTCCATAATTATACGCCGCAATAGGAACAAGACCATTATTCAGGCCAAACACCGGCATGAAAATAAAGCTCTGAAGTTTAAAATACACTCCGAAAACAGCTGTTGCCGTGGAAGTAAACGCCATCAAAATTTTATTCATGCCGAAAGTCATAACAGAACCAATGGACGCCATAATAATAGAAGGAATTCCTACACTGTAAATCTGTTTTACTACAATACCGGAGAGACGATATTTTGTAATAGAAATGTGAAGCTCCTTATTCTTCCTTACATTAAACCAAAATGCCAGGGAAGCAGCCACAATCTGTCCCACAACCGTAGCAAGGGCAGCTCCCGCTACTTCCATTCTGGGAAATCCAAATAATCCGAATATCATAATCGGGTCAAGAATAATATTAATGATTGCTCCCAGGGACTGGGTAACCATCGTGTACAGAGTTTTTCCTGTAGACTGCAAAAGCCTCTCAAAAATAAACTGAAAGAAAATTCCAAAAGACATAATTCCTACGATTCTCACATAATCTGCTCCGTAGGAAATAATCTGCGCGTCTTCTGTCTGTACCTGGAAAAAGATCTTCCCAAAAATCCCGGTGAGAAGTGCAAATGCCAGAAAGCTGAACAGAGACAAGTATACGCCGTTATTTGCCGCCTTATTTGCATGTTCCGTGTTTTTCTCTCCAAGAGATCTTGATACAAGGGCATTGACACCGACTCCTGTGCCGGTTCCCACAGCAATCATAAGATTCTGTATCGGAAAGGCAAGAGATACTGCGGTAAGAGCATTCTCGTTAAGCTGTGCCACAAACATACTGTCCACAATGTTATACAATGCCTGAACAAGCATGGAAATCATCATGGGAACAGACATACTTAAAAGAAGCTTTCCCACAGGCATAACACCCATTTTGTTTTCTGCTGCGACTGAATCCTGTTTCACAAAACGTTCCCCCTTCTCTTTTGTCGTATCTTTTATGATAACACTTTTAAAAAAGAAAGGCAAATACTGATTTTATCCCTTCAGTTTTTTTGAAGAAACCGTTCTGGTAGGATTTTCTTTGTACATTTTCCAAACTACCCCCGCCATTCCAAGCAGAGCAAAAAAGAGTCCAAGTTTCAGATTTGTCTGGAACATATCCATATATTCGGCATCCCGAAACAGTTCCGCCATAATAACCGGAATGTCTGCAAAGGAAGCTCCAAAAAGCTCTCCCTT
The DNA here is from genome assembly GCA_900549015.1 of uncultured Blautia sp. Taxonomy (GTDB): domain Bacteria; phylum Bacillota; class Clostridia; order Lachnospirales; family Lachnospiraceae; genus Blautia_A. The sequence continues at coordinate 20,720 of URMH01000016.1, read as the reverse complement.
TCCAATCATAACTGCAATGGAAATCACATCTCCCAGAATATTGCCGCACACAACACCCACAGCCGATACCAATGTAACAATAAGAATCTTTCCTTTTCCCATCTTTCCATGCAAAAGGTCATATCCCTTGGCAGAAAGCAGGCTGATGAGGAAGCCGAGAACAGACGCAATGTATCCCATAAACAGGGCAATTGCCCAGGGAATTGCTCCCAGAAGCGTACCAAGGACAGCTCCAAGAAAACCGGAAGCATAACTTCCCGTATCTTCATTCTTTATTCTTTCCACTTCTGCTTTTTCCTCCTGTTCTCTGGAAGCAAAGCATCGGTCATGTCCGTGCACTGCCAGCTTATCCAGTCTCCAGGAAGATGCACCGTCTAACAAAAGCCCGCACATAGGACAATAGGCACTGTTAAGAAATCCGTACAGAGAAAGCTGAGGAAGAAGCCACTCTGTAAATTCCCGATAACGCTTCATAGTTCCCGGAGCGTCATTAAATATGATCTGCATTCCCTCCGTCCATGCGTGTACCTGGTCAATCCTGTATTTTTTACGCATTTCCTTATTATCAAACTGCTGCAAAAAGGCGGAAAGCCTGCTCTCATCCGTGCATCTGGCAGAAACCCCCAGTCCTTTATATCCGTTTCCTTCCCACATAGTGACTGAATACCCCATATATTCTCCATATGCCACGCCTTTATCTATTTTCAGTCCAGCCTCTTTTGCCATTTTCTTTAAGCCGCTTCCCACCATATTTTTTTCCTCCTATGTTCTATTCGTGAACATTCCAGTATTCAAGCCCAAGGATACTCTCCCTCTCGCAAATCTGTACAAGGCTGCCTTCTTCTGCACTCTCAAACAAATTTCTTGACACTGTCATATCCATATTTTCTCCTTTATAATTTCCTGAAATATAATAATCCGTTCCTCCTCTTGAAGAACTGCTCTCTCTTTTTCCGGTTACAATCATAGGCACATGATTGGATTTTCCTGTTGTAAGCAGATAATTAACAGGAAGAGTAATGGTAAATCCTATTGACAGGCCTGCAAGGATAACAAAAACAATTCTTTCCTTTGAGCTTTCTTTTGCAAAGAAAAAAATTTTTATAAAATAGGGAATTAAGAGAAATGCTGAAAAAATCCCTGCATAAACAAACAATTCTCCGTCTGTAACATTAAACATATCCGTAACGGCAAGACATGCCAGAAGCGCCAGTACTGCTCCTCCCCAGGGAATGACAAGAGTGTAGGCATCATTTTTCTTTTTTCCAGACTTTTCTATGTATGCTCTCGGGTAGAGGTAAATATAAAGAAACCAGACAAAAAGAAGAACATACACCCAGCCTGCCACCCTATATTTTGCGCCTGCAAAAAAGATAAGAATTACAAAAGCAATCAAAATCCAGCCTAAAATTTTAAGACGCTTCTGCTGTCTTTTTACCTCTTCCTCTGTAGAGACCTTTTTTGTTCTCTCTGCTTCTTCTTCTCTGTTCCAATTTGTAAGATAGGCAGATTTTTCATACCATTTTAAAGCCTTTCTCGTCTTTTTATCACAGGATTCTTCTCCCACAAAATCTTTCTCGGAAAGAGAGATGCCTTTCTTTTTCAGAAATAAAAGAGCTTCTTCTGCCCCTAGCATATTCATCTCAAAAGATGCCAGTCTTTCTCCTTCTTTTCCCAAAACCGCAATTCGGGTTTCTCCCGCCCGTTCTATGAAAAGCAGACGCCCCCAACTCTCAGCACGACCTTCCGCTCTCTCACCACTACATTCTCCATATAGTCCCTCTCTTTCTCCGTTTCGTATACCCTGATTTTATCATTTTCACATAAACTAAGCAAGAATTATATTCCATTTTTATCATTTTTGCACAAATACAAAAAGATGCAAAAAACCCGGTCAAAGTTATACTCTTCAACCGGGCTTTCTGCATCTTTTGACGATTATCCCACGAAAAATAATACCATATTTCTTTTTGCTTTTCACAGTTTTTCGTTCGTAAAAATTCGAGGTTTTTCGCAATATTTTTACATCTGTCGTTTTCCACGCTTCATATACTTTCCAGTCTTTTCTTTTACAACGGCTCCATCTTTTACTACAAGATTTCCTCTTAAGAAGACTTTATCAATATCTCCGTGAAGGGAATAGCCTTCAAACGGGTTATTATCTGTATTGTATCCATGTGTCTCTGCTGAAATTACGCTCTCTTTTTCTGGATCAAAAACTACAATATCTCCGTCGCTTCCTTCTAAAAGCGCACCTTTTCTCGGATATACTCCATAAAGCTTCGCCGGATTTTCACTTAACAGACGGCACATCTGCTCAACTGTAATTTTTCCCTCACGAACACCGTAAGTATAAAGAAGGGTTCCTCTTGTCTGTACGCCCGGAAGACCTCCCGGAATTTTTGTAAAATCGTCTTTTCCCATTGCCTTCTGCTCCAGCGTAAAGCTGCACTGGTCTGTTGCCACAGTCTGAATTTGTCCATTTGCCAGAGCTTTCCACAGGCAGTCCTGATCCTCTTTTTTTCGAAGCGGCGGCGCGCAGACATAGACAGCTCCGCCAAAATCCGGTTTGCTGTACGCGCTGTCGTCAAGAAGAAGATACTGGGGGCATGTCTCCGCAAACACAGTCTGTCCGTTTTCTCTTGCCTTTACGATTTCCTCATATGCTTTTTTGTTTGTGAGATGAACCACCATGACGGACGCTCCCGCCTCTTTTGCGATTACAAGAAGACGGTGGACTGCCTCCGCCTCCATAGTATCCGGACGTACAAGAGGGTGATTTTCCGGTCCGAGACGTCCTTCTTTTTTCGCCTCTTCAATGAGAGCGTCGATCACTCCTGCATTCTCACAGTGTACCCCTGCAAAACAGCCGCATTCATTGAGTTTTTTGAGGATCTTATATAAATCTCTGTCTTCTACCATCATGGCAGGATATGTCATATAAAGCTTGAAACTGGTAATGCCTTCCTCTATCATATCCTGAATTTCTTTTTCTGTCTCTTCATTCCATTCCACAATCGACATATGGAAGGAATAATCACAGGAACATTTCCCGTCTGCTTTTTTATGCCATTTCTCAAGACCTTCTTTTAAGGTATGGCCACCTTTATCCTGAGATGCAAAATCAATGACAAATGTTGTTCCTCCTAAAATGGCAGCCTTTGTCCCTGTTTCAAAATCATCTGCAGTTACAGTCCCCGCTACCTCCAGATCAAAGTGGGTATGTCCGTCAATAAATCCCGGAAACAGAAGTTTGCCTTCCACATTGATTTCCTCTGCGCCTTCCTCCTCAATATGCGGCGCAATTTTTACGATTTTTTCCCCCTCTATAAGAATATCTTTTTTTTCCGTTCTCTCTCCTGACACAAGAGTTCCGTTTTTCAGTAAATATTTCACAAAAAAGCCCTCCCATCTGCTTCTTTTTTTCAAATATATCACTTTTTGCATGATACATCAAGAATCCCTTCCCATATATTCACAACTTTTATAAGGTTTCTCTAATTTTTTTGTAAAATATCTTTTTATTTTCTTTTTGGTATGATATAGTGAAGGAAGAATAAATACGGAGGTGTAAAAATGGGACGACTTACCATGCTGAAACAGCTTGCAAGGGGAATTGCCTCCCAGTTTGGTCCGGACTGCGAAATCGTGATTCACGATCTGAAAACAAAAGAGCCGGAACATTCCATTGTTTTTATTATAAACGGAGAAGTAACAAACCGAAATGTAGGAGACGGTCCTTCCAACGCTGTTTTTGACGCAATTCGGGGAAAAGAAAAAAACGAAGAGCTGAAAGACCATACCGGGTATCTGATGAAGAGTTCTGATGGAAAAATTTTAAAGTGCAGCACCTTCTATATCCATGACGACGACGGAAGCCTTCACTATGTATTCGGTATCAATTATGACATTACAAGACTTACCATGATCGCCACAGCTCTTCACGCTCTTGTGACCCCAGAAAACAAAGAAGAAAAGCCGAGAGAAATCACCCACAATGTAAACGACCTTCTTGACCATCTCATTGAGGAATCTGTTGCCATTGTGGGCAAACCGGTAGCCCTTATGAATAAGGACGATAAAGTAACTGCCATTCAGTTTTTAAATGATGCAGGCGCTTTTCTTATCACAAAATCCGGAGACAAGGTTGCAAGTTATTTTGGAATTTCCAAATACACACTTTACAGCTATATTGATGTAAATAAATAGAAGGGAGTTTTTATTATGAATCAGGAATTATACAACGAGGCAGTGCGCTCCAACATCCTCTCCAGACGTCTTATTGAGCAGCTTCTGGAAAGCATGAATTACAGTTCCATTTCTTTTATCAACTGGACCGTGGAGGTTTTAAAGGTTATTCGTACCCGACTGGAACGCGGAGACAAAATTACAGACGAAGTCTCTTCTGTCACTTATACCATTGATTCTTTCCATGATTTTGTAAAAAAGAATTTTTCTTCTTATATTGAAAGCCAGGTTTTTGCAGAGCCTTCCAAAGCGGAAAAAATCTACTTCTCTCTGGAGCCCTGTGATGACGGATACAGCCTTGTCATGGCTGATTCTTCCAAAAATAAAACATACGAATGGATTTCCAGTTTAAGCGAAAGATTTTCACTTGTGCAGATGATCGCTACGGGAATTGTGTACTTAAAAGATGTAAAAACAAATACATACCAGCCTTTTATTTCTGAAAATGGGAAATACTGTAAATACAACAAAGAAACCGGGCATATTACGGAGATTGGCTGAAACATGAGGAGAGCGCGCGCCCTCCTCTGTCTTTTATTTCAATTTATGCACAAACAGCCCGCTTCGAAGCTTCGGCTCAAACCAGGTGGATTTTGGAGGCATCAGCTTTCCCTCGTCCGCAATCTTCATAATGTCTTCCATCTCTACCGGGAACATGACAAATGCCACGCCGCCTGTCTCGTCCGCCATTTCCTGAAGCTGTCGGAGCTTCATATTTCCCCCTGCAAAGCGAAGACGCTTATCTGTTGTCGGTTCTTCAATCCCAAGCACAGGACGCAGAACCTTATCCTGTAGAATGGATACGTCAAGCTGTGAGATCTCGTCTTTCTTTTCGTAAACGTCCTTCCATGCTTTTAAATGATACCACTGTCCTCCTGTGTACATACCCATACAGTGCTTTTCTACCGGCTTACAAGGAAATCCCGGCATCAACATCAGTTCAAAATTAAATTTCAAGCTGCCGATAAAGGCTTTTTCTGTAATTCCTTTTAAATCTGTCACAATACGGTGATAAGGAAGAATTGTAAGCTGCTCGCATGGAAATACAACCGAAAGAAAGTAATTAAATTCCTCTTCTCCTGTATAATCCGGATTTTCCTCTCTATATTTTAATCCTGTCTTTACAGCAGAAGCCGCCCGGTGATGCCCGTCTGCAATATAAAGAGACGGAATCTTTCCAAATTCCTCTTCTGCCATTTTTATTTCTTCTGTCTCATCAACAATCCATACTCTGTGAGTAATCTCATCTTCCGCTGTAAAATCATAAACCGGTCTGTGGGTCTGTTTCCAGCTTTCAAGAAGCATTTTCAGCTTCTCTGTATAACGGCAGGTAAGAAATACAGGACTTGTATTGGCGCAGCACACTTCCATATGCCGGATTCTGTCTTTTTCTTTTTCTGTTCTTGTAAGTTCATGGCGCCTGATGACACCACTTTGATAATCATCAATAGAACTGCAGCCAACAAAGCCTGTCTGAGACTTTCCTTTTCTGATCAGCTCGTAAATGTAGAAACATCTTTTTTCTTCTTCTATGAGTGTTCCCTCTTCTATCATTTTTTGAAGATTTTCCTCTGCTTTTCTGTACACACACTCATCATACATATCCGTCTCTTTTGGACAGTCAATCTCTGCCCTCTCTACATGCAAAAAAGAATCCGGGTTAGCTTTCCCCAATGCATACGCCTCTTCACGACTTACTACGTCATATGGAAGAGACGCTACACGAGACGCCTTCTCTGATGTTGGTCTCAATGCCTGAAATCCACGAAATACTGCCATAATACCCCCTCCTCATCCTTCAAAAACTTCCTTAAATTTCCTTTCAGTATACCACAAATCCGCCCCTACAGCAACGAATTGTTGACTCCCTAATTTTTTTTTGAAAAACCTAAAAATTTTTGTATTTTCTTATTGCAAAATGATTTTTTTATGGTATGATAGAGATAAGAAATGAAATTTTTCTGAGAGAAGGAGGTTCCCATTTATCATGACAGAAGGGTTAAAATGGATTACAAATGAGGTGCCAAAATCAGAGGATTCTTATCTGGAGCTGATGTCTGAAGAGAACGTAAAAAAAGCAAATGAGTTTCATAAAAGCTTTCCGCAGTACAGCGTCACTCCTCTGAAAAAATTAGGCGCGCTTGCACAGTACCTTGGGGTAAAAGGCATTTACTGTAAAGACGAATCTTACCGGTTCGGCCTGAATGCTTTTAAGGTTCTTGGCGGTTCTTACGCGATGGGGCGTTACATAGCAAAGGAGCTTAAAAAAGACATAAGCGAGCTTCCATATAATGTACTTTCTTCCGATAAACTCCGTGAAGAATTTGGTCAGGCAACATTCTTTACCGCAACAGACGGCAATCACGGAAGAGGCGTTGCCTGGGCAGCAAACCGACTGGGACAGAAAGCCGTTGTGCGTATGCCGAAGGGCACTACAAAGACACGTTTTGACAACATTGCAAAAGAAGGTGCAGTCGTTACCATCGAAGATATGAACTACGATGACTGTGTAAGAATGGCTGCTGCAGAAGCGGCAAAAACAGAGCATGGCATTATCGTACAGGATACTGCATGGGAAGGATACGAAGAAATCCCGTCATGGATCATGCAGGGCTACGGCACACTTGTAAGGGAAGCTGACCAGCAGTTAAAGGAAGACGGCGTGGAACGCCCCACTCATGTATTCGTTCAGGCAGGTGTAGGATCACTGGCAGGAGCAGTCGTTGGATATTTCGCAAATAAATACCGTGAAAATCCACCTGTTATGGCTGTATGTGAAGCGAGTGCCGCAGATTGCCTCTACCGCTCTGCTGTCGCTAAAACAGGAGGTCTTGTAAATGTTACAGGTGACCTTCAGACTATCATGGCTGGTCTTGCCTGTGGGGAAGGCAATACCATTGGCTGGGACATTCTGAAAAACCATGTAACTGTATTTGCCTCCTGTCCTGACTGGATGAGCGCAAAAGCAACCCGTATTTATGCAAATCCTCTTCCGGGCGACCCGCATATCGTATCCGGAGAATCCGGTTCCGTGCCGCTTGGACTCTGCTACACCGCTCTTCACGATGAAGACGCAAAAGATTTAAAAGAAGCATTAAAACTTGATGAAAATTCTGTTGTTCTTGTTATTTCCACAGAAGGAGATACAGACCCTGTCCGCTATAAAGAAATCGTATGGGACGGTCTTTATGGAACAAACGAATCATTAAGCAAATAATATTCTATATTTTCAGGGAGGTTTTTATTATGGATTACGCAAAAATTAATGAAGCTGCAAAAAATTATGAGGCTGATATGACAAAGTTTCTTCGGGATCTTGTAAAAATCCCGGGAGAAAGCTGCGGTGAAAAAGGTCACATCATGCGCATTAAAGAAGAAATGGAGAAACTGGAATTTGACAAAGTAGAAATCGACCCGATGGGTAATGTTTTAGGATACGTGGGAACAGGCAAAACTCTCATCGGTTTTGATGCCCATATTGATACCGTAGGAATCGGAAACAGAGACAACTGGAATTTCGACCCATATGAAGGCTTTGAAACAGAGGAAGAAATCGGCGGACGCGGAACTTCCGACCAGATGGGCGGTATTGTTTCTGCTGTATACGGCGCAAAGATTATGAAAGATTTAAACCTTCTCAATGATAAATTCCAGGTTCTTGTAACCGGTACTGTTCAGGAGGAAGACTGTGACGGTCTTTGCTGGCAGTACATTATCAATGAAGATAAGGTTCGCCCGGAATTTGTTGTATCTACAGAGCCGACAGACGGCGGTATCTACCGAGGACAACGCGGACGTATGGAAATCCGCGTGGACGTAAAAGGTGTTTCCTGCCACGGTTCCGCTCCGGAACGCGGTGACAACGCCATCTACAAAATGGCTGACATTCTTCAGGATGTACGCGCATTAAACGAAAATGACGCAGCAGATGACAAAGAAATAAAAGGTCTTGTAAAAATGCTGGACGAAAAATATAACCCACAGTGGGAAGAGGCACGTTTTCTTGGAAGAGGAACAGTTACTACCTCCGAAATTTTCTATACTTCCCCCAGCCGCTGTGCAGTTGCAGACTCCTGCTCTGTATCTCTTGACAGACGTATGACAGCAGGCGAAACATGGGAAAGCTGCTTAGATGAAATCCGCGCTCTTCCATCTGTAAAGAAATATGGCGATGATGTTACTGTATCCATGTATGAATACTCCCGTCCATCCTGGACAGAGCTTGTATATCCGATCGAGTGCTACTTCCCTACATGGGTAATTCCCAAAGACCATAAAGTTACAAAAGCGCTGGAAGAAGCATACACAGGACTGTACGGAACAGAACGTGTTGGAAACAAAGAGACAGAGATCATGAGAAAAGCACGTCCTCTCACAGATAAATGGACCTTCTCCACAAACGGCGTTTCCATCATGGGAAGAAACGGCATTCCATGTATCGGCTTCGGTCCCGGCGCAGAGGCACAGGCTCATGCTCCAAACGAAAAAACATGGAAAATCGACCTGGTAAGATGCGCTGCTGTTTACGCTGCTCTTCCGGGCGCTTACTGCAAATAGGAAATATAACTTTCATACCTCCATCGTTATAAAAAGTATAAAATCATATAGCACAGAAAGGATATAAAAATATGAAAACATTACAGGATTACATTGACAAGCTGAACAGCCTGAATTTTAAGGAAATGTACAACAACGACTTCTTCTGGACCTGGGACAAAACAGACGAAGAACTGGAGGCAGTCTTTACTGTAGCGGACGCTCTCCGCTTCATGAGAGAAAACAATATCTCCACAAAGGTATTTGAAAGCGGTCTCGGAATTTCCATCTTCCGCGACAACTCCACACGTACCCGCTTCTCTTTCGCTTCCGCCTGCAACCTTCTGGGACTTGAGGTACAGGACCTTGACGAAAAGAAATCCCAGATCGCACACGGAGAAACGGTTCGCGAGACAGCAAACATGGTTTCCTTCATGGCAGATGTGATCGGTATCCGCGACGATATGTACATCGGAAAAGGCCACGCTTACCAGAAAGAATTTATGGACGCAGTTACAGAGGGAAATAAAGACGGTATCTTAGAGCAGCGTCCTACTCTCGTAAACCTGCAGTGCGACGTAGACCACCCAACACAGTGTATGGCAGATATGCTTCACATCATTCATGAATTTGGCGGTGTGGAAAACTTAAAAGGCAAAAAACTTGCCATGACATGGGCTTACTCTCCTTCTTATGGAAAACCGCTTTCTGTACCTCAGGGTGTAATCGGTCTTATGACACGTTTTGGCATGGACGTAGTTCTTGCACATCCGGAAGGATACGATGTTATGCCTGAGGTAGAAGAAATCGCAAGAAAGAATGCAGCAGCAAGCGGCGGTTCCTTCACAAAAACAAACAGCATGGAAGAAGCTTTCAAGGATGCAGATATTGTATATCCAAAGAGCTGGGCTCCATTTGCAGCTATGGAAACACGTACCAATCTTTACGGAGAAGGAGATTTCGACGGTATTGATAAACTGGAAAAAGAACTTCTTGCACAGAATGCACATCATAAAGACTGGGCTTGTACAGAAGAATTAATGAAGACAACAAAAGACGGAAAGGCTCTGTATCTCCACTGCCTCCCTGCTGACATTACAGGCGTAAGCTGCGAGACAGGTGAAGTAGACGCAAGCGTATTTGACCGCTACCGCATTCCGCTTTACAAAGAAGCAAGCTTCAAACCATATATCATTGCTTCTATGATTCTTCTTTCCAAATTCGAAAATCCACAGGAGCTTCTGAAAAAGCTGGAAGTAAAAGCTGCTCCGAGAATTTTGAAATAATTTATCTTAATACAAAGGGGCTGTAGCAATACAGCCCTGCTTTTCTTTGGGAGGTTTTTATAATGTATAAAAGAAAACGAATTGTAATTGCTCTTGGAGGAAACGCACTTGGAGATACACTTCCGGAGCAGATGAAAGCAGTAAAAACAACGGCGAAAGCTTTGTGCGATTTGATTGAGGAAGGACATCAGGTAGTTGTTGTACATGGAAATGGACCTCAGGTAGGCATGATTAATAATGCAATGGCTGCTCTTTCCAGGGAAGATGCCTCACAGCCAAACACGCCTCTCTCCGTATGCGTTGCCATGAGTCAGGCATACATCGGCTATGATCTTCAGAACGCACTTCGGGAAGAGCTTCGCAAACGAGGCTTTATGCGTACCCCTGTTGTCACAGTTGTCACACAGGTACGTGTGGATCCGGACGATCCGGCATTTGAAAATCCAAGCAAGCCCATCGGTCATTTCCTCTCAAAAGAGGAAGCCGAACATCAGGCAGCCGCATACGGCCACATTATGAAAGAAGACGCAGGAAGAGGCTACCGCCGCGTTGTGGCTTCTCCAAAGCCTGTGGAAATCGTGGAGCAGGACGCCATCAGAAGTCTCGTTGACGCAAATAAAATCGTTATCTGCTGCGGAGGCGGCGGCATTCCCGTTGTATTAAAAGAAGATCATTTAAAAGGCGCTTCCGCCGTCATTGACAAGGATTTCGCAAGCTGCCTTCTGGCAAAAGAACTGGCCGCAGATATGCTGATCATTCTCACTGCCGTAGAAAAAGTAGCCATCCATTTCGGAAAAGAAGACGAGAAATGGCTTTCCGACCTTACGGTAGAAGAAGCACAGAAATATATTGAGGACGGAGAATTTGCAGCAGGCTCTATGCTTCCGAAAGTACAGGCTGCTGTTGATTTCGCCTCCTCTGCTCCGGGAAGAACCGCTATGATTACTCTCCTTGAAAAAGCAAGGGATGGCATCCACGGAAAAACCGGAACTACCATCCACATCTAAATTCTTTATTTTTCTTTTTTCAGCTCCGGCATCACCGTCGCCAGCATGGTAAAGAAGCAGGCGCAGCCGCCGAACAGATTGGACACCGGCTCAGCCCAGAACACCCCGTCTACTCCTAATCCTGCCATATGCGGCAGGATCAGAGTAAGGGGGACTACAATAATTGCCTTTCTAAGAAGAGAAAAAAATGTCGCCTGCTTTGATTTTCCAAGAGCCACAAATACACTTTGTCCCGTAAATTGAAGAGCCATAAAACAAAACCCGAAAAAGTAAATATGAAGAGCCGGAATACTTCTTACTACAAGCTGGGGATCTGTATTAAAAATACGAATAAAGACTTCCGGAATCAGCTTTAAAAGCCCCCATGCAGCAAAGGTATAGGTGACACAGATCACCGTCACAAACCGGATTGCCTTCTTTACACGGTCATACGCCTTTTCCCCGTAATTAAAACTCATGACAGGAGAAGCTCCGTTTGTGAGCCCCATAACCGGCATGGTGCAAATATCTCTCACAGAACTTAACACCGTCATAACACCAACGTAAATATCTCCTCCAAAGGTCTGGAGCGTGGAATTACATACAATCTGCACAAGGCTGTTTGTAAATGCCATAATAAATCCGGACACACCAAGTCCCAGAATGCTTTTCACTCTCTTCCATCTCAGTCGGAAGGCCTCTTTTTTCAGTTTCAGAACTGCCCTCTTTCCCGTAAGAAAACGAAGCACCCACAAAGCAGAGCAGAACTGGGAAAGAATCGTCGCAAGCGCCGCTCCCTGTACTCCCATATGAAATACAAAAATAAAAACAGGGTCAAGGATAATATTTAAAACAGCGCCGATCAGTACGGTCAGCATTCCTATATTGCCAAATCCCTGGCTGTTAATAAACGGATTCATTCCAACAGAAATCATAACAAAAACAGTTCCGAGAAGATAAATCCTCATATATGAACCCGCATAGGGAAATGTGGCATCGCTTGCCCCAAAAAGATATAAAAAAGGTTTATAAAAAATAAACCCAAGGGTCATGAGAATCACTCCTGTATAAACAAGAAGAATAAAAGAATTTCCCATGATTTTCTCTGCCTCTTCTTTATTTCCCCGCCCTCTTTCCATTGCACATAAGGGAGAGCCTCCGTTTCCATAAAGATAGGTAAACGCAGTAACAAGGGAAATAACAGGAAAACAAAGACCAACGCCCGTAAGCGCCAAAGTTCCCACTTCAGGAATCCTTCCTATGTAAATCCGGTCTACTACATTATATAAAAGGTTTAAAAGCTGCGCCAATGTAAGTGGAATTGCAACCTCCAGAATATTGCGATATACATTTCCTCTGGAAAAATCTGTCTGATGCGCTCTCAAGGTCTGTCTCCTCTTTTCTTTATTTCTCTGTCATCCATATAATCTATATCTTCCAGTTCTTTTTCACATTCCGGCTGATACACGGCAATATCCATCGGATGACCTTTTAAAATCCGTTTTCCTCCCACATCACCTGTAAGAGAAAAAAGCTCCTCATAGTATCTTTTTGAAAAAATACAGGGATTTCCTTTTTTGTCTCCATTCTGCATACACGCCATGCCTTTTTCTGATTCCCAGAAAACTTCCAGAAGCCTCATAACACTTTCCCATGTAAGCCAGGGCTGGTCTGCTACTGTAAAAAGACAAGCATCTGCCTCCTTATTTTCCTTTAAGCCAATTTTCAGAGAAGAGGAAATGCCCTCCTCAGGATGGGGATTATAACACACCTTTGCTCCCATTTTTTCTGCTGCCTCCCCAATTTCCCGGTACTGGGTCACAACTGTGACAGGACAGAAAACCCCTGTCTTTTTCAAAACTTCTTTCTGCGCCTTAAAAAGACAGGAAAGAGTTCTTTGATACATGGGGCTTCCCTCTATTTCATACAGAAGTTTATTTGCGCCAAAACGGCGGCTGTTTCCAGCCGCCAGCATAATCAATGCTGTGTTTTTCTTTTTTTTCCGGAGGCTTCCGCAAAAAAACTGTATCCCCATATCAAAAAGCTCCTCTCTTAGCTTGTCAAGCATTTCCTCTTCTTTTACCGTATCTGTTTTATTTAAATACACACGGTATTCTCTTTCTCCCACACCCTTTAAAAGTCCCTTTCTGCTGGTAACTGCCTTTATCATATCCTCATAGCTTATGATGTCCGTTTCTTTTTTTCCTAGAAACAAAGCCGTCTCCTGCGGACAATAGGCAGCTTCTTTTATGGGATTCCCAAGAGAATCCAGACCTGAAACAGCAATGACAAGGTCTGTAAAGTCAGGGATAACCGGTTCCCATTCCATTGGAATTTTAAAAGGCTTTTTTCTTGCTCCGTCCGCCTCAATAAGAAGTACATCGCAAATCCCTGAAAGTTCTTTTAACTTTTCACAGGGAAGTGCGCACAGTTTTTTCTTCTGTCTGTCTATAGAAGCAACCAGAACGTATCCATGCTTTAAAATAAGAGCTGCTGCCCCTTCCCCATTGAGGGCAAAGGGACGTTCTTTTTCGATTGCCATATGTGTGGTCGTCGTGACAGCTACTTTTTGTCCTGTCTGCACCAGTTCTTCTGCAAGCCGCCAGATAAGACTTGTCTTTCCGCCGCTTCCCACAACCGCGATAGTTCTGTGCCGCGGCTTTATAGAAAGTCCCGAAAGAAACCTGGAAGAAACATCACTTCTCATGGCAGGATTCCTCTGGAAAGAAGAATCTCCACAACGCTTCCCGCAATACATCTCGCTTTATCAGAAATGGTATAACAGTTTTCTTTTTCTTCTTTTCTCGGGTCTATATCCGCAATTTTCATTCCTTTATGAACGTGATACCCGTCCCTTATAATTCCTCTTAATATTCCGGTAAGAGAAGCAGATACCTCTGCTCCTCCCACTGTGGCGATCACCTGGCCTTTTTCTACAAAGTCTGCAATTTTCGCCTTATTTACAATCACACCCTCTGCCGGGGAATGAATGACTCTCTCTCTTCCCACTCCCGCGATCAGTCCCGGGGTTCCCGTATTTGGAAGGGCTTCCCCGTCCTCTATGATCTTTCCAAGGTCGTGGCCGCGCATGGTCTCGATCACGAAATCCACATCATATCCCGCCGCAAATCCGGGACCCAGAGCAATGGTAAGAGGCGCCATTTCCTTTGTTGTTCCAAGATTTTTTTTCGCAAGAATGGCGTCTATCACTGCATCGGGAGCAAATTCTTTTACAGATGCCCCCGTCTCGTCAGCAAGAAGGGGGATTTCCCCCTCCTGCCACACCTTTTTACATTCTGCCAGAGAAGAAATTTTTCTGCAGAGAACCCCCTCCACAAAAGACTCTCCCTCATAAACGGCTTCGCAGAAAGATACCTCTCTTCGAATGGCGCTGGGCGCTTCACTTTCCAGTATCAGAACGCGGTAGCCGCACCGGTGCAGCCTGTGGATCACTCCGCTTGCCAGATCGCCGCCTCCGCGCACAAGAATTTTATTTTCTGTCATTTTTCCTTCTGTCTCTCCAACTGTTCGTTATTTACCTTTTCTACTGCATTGACAATGTTCTGATACCCGGTACACCGGCAAAGATTTCCCGCCATATGTTTTTTGATCGCCTCTCTTGTAAGCTTTTCTCCTCTTTCCAGAAGAACCGTTGCGGACATGACAAAACCGGGCGTACAGAATCCGCACTGAATGGCGCCTTCCTCAATAAAAGCCTCCTGGATCCTTGTAAGCTCTCCGTCCTTTTCAAGTCCTTCCAGAGTGCGGATATTTTTGCCTTCTGCCCACACAGCCATATAAATGCAGGAATCTATGGTTTCCCCGTCTACAATTACCGTACAGGCGCCGCATTCACCAACCTCACAGCCTTTTTTTACCGAGGTAAGTCCCAGATGATTGCGGAGCATATCAAGAAGGGATTCCCTTACATCTACATATTCTGCCACCTCTTTGCCGTTTACGGTACACTGCACCAGTCTTAAATCTTTTTTCATGACGGCTCACCTCCTGCAATTTTCACAGTTTCTCTTAATGCGCGGGCTGCGATTTCCCCGCCGATCTGAAGACGAAATTCTTTTGACGCCCTCCAGGAATCTCTCGGGTTGATCTCTTCCCGTACCATTTCCTTTATCTTCTCATAAAGAGCTTCGCCGATTTCCATTCCCTTTAAGGCAGCCTCCGTCTTTTTGCACCGGTAAGGCACGGGAGCAGCCACGCCAAATGTAATCCGCACGTCCTCAAGAATGTTTGTCTCTTTCTTTATCCTGCCTACCACACTGCAGCTTAATGTGGCAATATCCATTGCATTTCTCATGGAATATTTAATATAATGTCCGTGATACCCCTGGTATTCTTTTCCCGGAATGATAATGTGTGTCAGCACATCTCCCCGATGCAGATCTACTTTTCCAGGTCCTAAATAAAACATATCAATGGGAACGGTACGTCCCCCTTCTCCGTCAGCGATCCGCAGCATGGCGTTAAGGGAAAATAAAGTCGGCGCGCTGTCTGCGCTGACGGCTCCGTTACAGACGTTTCCCCCGATGGTACCAATGTTTCGAATCTGAGGTCCCCCTACCTGATCTACCGCCTCCCCGAGAACGGGAATGTGCTTCCGGATCACAGGATCATTTGTAACATGGGAAAACGTAGTTCCTGCGCCAATATAAATATCGCCGGAATCCATAAGCGTCACGCCCTGCATTTCTTTTATATCTCTTACGGAAACAAGGGAAGTGCCCGCCATTTTTCCCTCTCTTATTTTTATAAGTACATCGCTTCCCCCGGAAATGATTCTTGCATCCGGGTGCTCTTTTAAAAGACTTACCGCCTCTTTGATGCTTCCTGCATTATAGTAATTTTCAATATCATACATACAAAAACCCCCTTTCTTTTAAATCAGTCCCGCCTCTTTAAAGCCCGAAATCAGTCTCTGCGGTGTGAGAGGATTTTCGTTAAAGGCTACGCCTGTTGCATGGAGCACTGCATTTCGAATAGCCGGAGCAGCCGGAATTGCAGGCGGCTCTCCAAGCGCCTTGTTGCCGTAAGGTCCCATAGGGTCTTCCAGCTCCACGAAATCCACATCTAGATCCGGCGTATCCATCGTTGTCATAAGCTTATAATCAAGAAGAGTTCCGTTTAAAGGTCTTCCTGTTTTTTCATCGAGAAGAAGCTGCTCGGAAAGTCCGTATCCCATGCCCATAGACATACCGCCTTCCACCTGCATTCTGGCAAGCTGCGGATTTAAGAGTTTTCCGCTGTCGTGCACATTAATAATATCCAGTATCTTAATTTTTCCAAGCTTTAAGTCTACTTCCACCTCAACAAAACAGCAGCCTGTCGCAAGTGTATTTTTCTTTACCTGGGTAGAAACCTCCGCCGTGATGGCAGAAGAATTTGTAAGGCTGTAATAGCTTTCCATCGCAAGCTCTTCCAGAGAAAGTACCTTCTGTCCGTCCGCAAGGATCCAGCCGTGGTCAAGGCTTAAAGTGCGCTCCTCCCCTTCCAGAAGAGTCTCCGCATAATCCAGGATTTTATGAAGCATAAGCTCTGCACATTTCTTTACGGCAGTTCCCGTTACAAAGGACTGTCTGGACGCATACGCCCCTGTATCGAAAGGCGTTATATCCGTATCCTGCATGGTCTGGATATGTATATCCTCCACATCCATATGAAGCGTCTCTGCTGCCATCTGAGAAAATACCGTATCTGCGCCCTGACCGATTTCCGTTGCCCCAAGAGAAAGCTGCATGCTTCCGTCCTGGTTCAGCACAAGGCGGGCGCCTGCAATCTCAAGGGAAATAGGCCACACGCCCGTCTTATAGGAGAAGAGAGACATTCCCACGCCTCTTCTCATATCTCCTGTCTGGTTTTCATAAGCCTTACGTTTTTCTTCCCAGTGAATATGGGCAGCTCCTTTTTCCAGACATTCAAAAATTCCGTTTGTGTTGGCTGCGATCGGTTTTAAGTAAGCGTCCCGATAATATCCCTCTATCAGGTTTTGTCTTCTGAACTCCAGAGGATCCATATGGATCTCGCTTGCAATATCGTCCATAAAGCACTCTATGGCGAAAGCTGCCTGCGGAATGCCGTACGCGCGCATGGCGCCTGCTGTAGGACAGTTTGTATATACTGTATAAGCTTCTCCCTTTATATTCGGGCAGGCATACTGAAGTCTCCATGCAGTAAGACCGTTGGCTGCGATCGCATGTCCGTGGGAAGCATATGCTCCCTGATTGGAAATGGCGAGCATATCTTTTGCAATCAGATGTCCGCCTTTATCTACGCCTGCTGTCAGATCATATTCAATGGAATGTCTCGTTCTTGTATTGCAGAAGGTTTCCTCTCTTGTCACGTCAAGCTTTACAGGACGTCCTCCTACCAATGTGGTAAGAAAGGCGTTTAACGGCTCGTAAAGTACGTCCTGCTTGTTTCCAAAGCCGCCTCCTATATATGGCTTGATGACGCGGATCTTACCCCAGGGAATGCCGAGCGCCTGCCCAATCACACGGCGCACAATATGCGGGATCTGTGTGGACGTTACCACAACGATCCTTCCTTTTTCCATATATGCATAGGAAATGGGATTTTCAATATGACAGTGCTGCACAATCGGGGTTTTGTAGCTTCTCTTTATGACTGTGGCAGAATCTTTAAGTCCCTGCTCCACATTGCCGATAAAGAAATTGGAACGTGCGAGAACATTATCTTTTTTGTCAAGATGAACCGGATGCGGCGTTCCGTACATGGATTTTCGAGGATGGATCTCTACGGGATATTCCTCATATTCCACCTTGATAAGCTTTAACGCCCGCGCTGCCGTCACCTCGTCTTCTGCCACAACGGCCGCTATGTCGTCCCCGTAATACCGCACTCTTCCTGTTAAGAGATTACGGTCCGCTATGTCCTGATGGGCAAGCTCCACAGACCAGGGATGCCCCGGCGTGGGATAACAGTGATCCGGAACATCCTTAAACGTAACAACACGGACGACTCCCGGAAGAGCCTCTGCCTCACTTGTATCAATGGAGGTTACAATACCGTTTCCAATAGTTGCATGATACACCTTTGCCACAAGACAGTTTTTCGGAGCCAGATCATCTGTAAATTTTGCTCTGCCTGTGACCTTTTCATAAGCGTCTACTCTTGGAATGCTCTTTCCAATCATAACTGTCACCTTCTTTACCTGAATTTTTTAAAAATGAGCCGGAAAAGTCCGGAGGAATCTTTATTCTCCTCGGGACTTCTGTCCGGCTCTGAATCATGCTGTTTCTTATAGATTCCTGAACGTTTCATTTCTTCTGATAGGGAGTATTTTCTACAGGAAGAGAGGTGCGGAATTCCCCGTCTTTTCTGTAATATGCCCCTGCAATGGCAGGCGCTGTGGGGATAGAGGTGATCTCTCCGATCCCAATCGCCCCGCAGGCGACAGGAAGCCCTTTTTTCTCCACAATGATGCTCTCTACTTCAGGAATTTTATTTGCTTTTGGTAACCCTAGTGTACCATATTTTGCAGTCGGTTTGCAATCGGAAATTGGATATTTTTCTGTCAAGGCAAAGCCGTATGACATGATGACTCCTCCTTCGATCTGTCCCTCTACAGACAGAGGATTTACGGCTTTTCCTACGTCATGTGCTGCCACGATTTTCTTTACGGTTCCGTCTTCATTTAAGATGCAGACCTGTGTGGCATAGCCATACGCAACGTGGGAAACCGGATTTTTCTTATCGCTTCCCATAGGGTCGGTAGCTGCAAGATACTCTCCTGTATATTCCTTTCCTTCCAGCTCCGAAAGAGAATGGGAGGATAAATCTTCTTTCATTTTTTCACAGGCTCTTCTCACTGCCTCGCCTGTCACAAGGGTCTGTCTGGATCCTGAGGTCGTTCCGGAATCCGGAGCTGTCCATGTATTGGAGGCGTCGTAATAAATCTCCTCTCTTTTAAGAGACAGCATCTCGGAAACCATCTGCACAAGAACCGTTCCAAGTCCCTGTCCGATACAGGAGGCTCCCGAATGGATCTCCACTTTTCCGTCTTTTACAAGAAGGCGGGCTCTTCCCCAGTCCGGAAGTCCAACGCCCACTCCTGCATTTTTCATGGCACAGGCAATTCCCGTGTACGGGCTGCTCTCATATGCGTCTTTTACCGCCTCCAGAGTCTCCGCAAGACCCGTGGACGCATCGACAAGCTGTCCGTTTGGAAGCTCCTGTCCCGGACGGATGGCATTTCTGTACCGGATCTCCCAGGGCGAAATCCCCACAATTCCAGCCATTTTCGTAAGAAGCATCTCAATGGCAAAACAGGTCTGGGTCACGCCGAATCCACGGAATGCTCCTGCCGGGGGATTATTTGTATAATAAGCCTTTCCATCAATATCAAAATTCTGATAATTATACGGACCGGAAGCATGGGTGCAGGCGCGCTGTAAAACAGGTCCTCCAAGGGAAGCATATGCTCCTGTATCTGCAATTACAGTTGCTTTCACTCCCTGTATGATTCCATTTTCATCACAGCCAAGGGTAAATTCCATATCCATAGGATGACGTTTTGGATGAATCAAAATACTCTCAGCTCTTGTAAGCTTCACTTTTACCGGACGCTTTGTAAGATAAGCGATCATAGCCGCATGATGCTGGACGGTTACATCCTCTTTTCCTCCAAAACCACCGCCTACCAGCTTGTTTCTCACCTTTACTTTTTCGGCCGGAAGTCCTAAAAGCGCCATACACTCATGCTGCGTATCATATACTCCCTGATCAGACGAATAAATGATCACGCCGTCTCCATCCGGAACAGCAACGGCACATTCCGGTTCCAAAAAGGCATGTTCCGTCCACGGTGTATGGAATGTATCAGAAATTACATGGGCAGAGTTTCGAATTGCCGCTTCTGCATCTCCTCTGTGCACATGCCAGTGAGAAAGCAGATTGTCCTTCTCCTCTTCGTGAACCTTCGGAGCGTCCTCCACCATTGCCTCATAAGGATTGCGCACAATAGGAAGCTCTTCATATTCTACTTCTATCTGCCGTTTTCCTTCCTCCACTGCTTCCAGATTCTCACCTGCTACAAGAGCAATCGCATCTCCAAGATAATGTGTCAGATGGCCTACAGGAATCAAACCATCCCAGTCCTGTTTTAAGTGTCCTACTTTTATACTTCCCGGAATATCTTCCGCTGTAAATACAGCTACTACTCCCGGCACTTCTTTTGCTTTTTCCGTATGGATCGCCTTTACTCTGGCCCTCGGGTAACCGGAGCGCAGAGCGCTTCCGTGAATCATGCCTTCCATGTGTATGTCGTCCGGGTATTCCCCGTAACCTAAAACTTTTTCTCTCACATCTACTCTCGGAACGCGCTCTCCCAGCTTCCAGGTATATTCTTTTTCTTTTGGAAGGCCTTCTCTTTTATATTTTGCAGCGAGCAAAATCCCGTCTATGATTTTTTTATATCCTGTACAGCGGCATACGTTATTTTTAATGGCATCTGCCGCCTCCGCCCTTCCCGGATCCGGATTTTTATCGAGAAGCGCTTTTGCACTAATCACCATTCCGGGAATACAGAAGCCGCACTGTACAGCTCCTGCCTCTCCAAAGGCACGGACAAAAATCTCTTTTTCTTCCTCCGGCAGTAACCTTAACTGGTCTCGTATTTCTTTTCTAAGAT
>URMH01000015.1 GCA_900549015.1 uncultured Blautia sp. | reverse complement strand
TCAATTACCGTCTTTCCCTTTGTTGTTTTTGGAAGGCGGATCATAATCTTGTCTGTTGCAAGCTGAAGAAGATCCCTGTCTCCTGATAAGATTGTGACATCCATCCCTGACGTCTCACACCGTTTTGCAACAGTTCCCAGAAGGTCGTCCGCCTCATAACCTTCCATCTCTATGATATTTATATCCATTGCCTTCAACATTTCTTTTATAAGAGGAACCTGCTGACGAAGCTCTTCCGGCATGGATTTCCGCGTTCCTTTATAGGCATCATACATTTTATGGCGGAAGGTTGGCGCATGAACATCAAAAGCAACCGTAAGATAATCCGGTTTTTCTTCTTCCAGAATGCGAAAAAGGATATTTAAGAAGCCATATACTGCGCCTGTATGAAGTCCCTCTCCGTTTGTAAGATCCGGAAGTCCGTAAAATGCCCGGTTTAAAATACTGTGCCCGTCTATCAGTAATATTTTTTCACTCATAAATGTCCCCCTGCTTCTTTTATTACAAACAGCAGAAAACCAGTAAGAAGTGCAATCAGGAGAAGAACTGCGATTCCTGCAAAAAACCGTTCTATTTTCATAATACGGATTCTTCGTCTCGCTCTTTTAATGTCCTGATTTAAAAGCTTACGAAAATCAAGAACCGTGTCTCCATCGTCTTCTGCAAGCTGCTGCATTGCCTCATGAACAATAAAATACGTTTCCAGCTCGTCATAGCATGAAGAACACGACTGAATATGGTCTAAAAACTCTTCCATTTCCTCGATGGAAAGCGTATGGTTCATATACTGGTTTACCATTTCTTCCGCTGTCCGGCAGTTCATAGTCCTTCCTCCCTCCTGCTGTACGTTTCTGCATATAAAATGCGTTGTTATCTGATTTATTATAACGGAAGAAAGAGAAAAACACAAGGCACTTATACAAAGAATCCTGCGGACATTTTATCCGCAGGACCAGATTTTACAAGCGCTTATATTTCTTCTGTTTTTTCCTGTATTTCCAGAGGAGGCGCGTTTAAAATCCGCATAAATTCATCTCCTGTGATCGTTTCCTGTTCATACAGATATTTTGCAAGCTCATGAAGCTTTCCAATGTTATCCTGAAGGATCTGCAGAGCTTTTTCATGCTGTCTTCGCACAAGCTCTACCACTTTTTTATCAAGAAGAGTCTGTGTCTCAAAGGAGCAGCTTAAGGAGGAATCCCCTCCCAGGTACTGATTTCCCATGCTTTCCATTGCAACCATATCAAACTCATCGCTCATTCCATATCTGGAAATCATCGCTCTTGCAATTTTTGTTGCCTGTTCAATATCGTTGGCAGCCCCTGTTGTTATGGAATGAAAAATCAGCTCCTCCGCAGCGCGTCCGCCTGTGAAAGTGGCAATTTTATTTTCCAGTTCTTCCCTGCTCATAAGGAAATGTTCTTTCTCATCTACCTGCATTGTGTAGCCAAGCGCTCCCGACGTACGTGGAATGATCGTAATTTTATGAACCGGTGCGGAATCTGTCTGTCTGGCAGCTACCAGGGCATGACCGATTTCGTGATAGGAAACGATCAGCTTTTCTTTGTTGGAAAGCACGCGGTTTTTCTTCTGATAGCCGGCAATGACAACCTCAATACTCTCCTCAAAGTCTGCCTGTGTGGCAAATTTTCTTCCATCGCGCACAGCGCGAAGTGCCGCTTCGTTTACGATATTTGCAAGCTCTGCTCCGGAAGCTCCTGCGGCAGCTTTTGCAATGGAGTCAAACCGGACAGTATCTGCAATTTTTATTTTTTTTGCATGAACTTTTAAAATTTCTTCTCTTCCCTGAAGATCCGGAAGCTCTACCGGAATTCTCCTGTCAAAACGTCCCGGACGAAGAAGCGCCGGGTCAAGGGAATCCGGACGGTTTGTAGCAGCCAGAATGACAACGCCTTTTGAACCGTCAAATCCATCCATTTCTGTAAGAAGCTGGTTCAGTGTCTGCTCCCTTTCATCATTTCCGGAATATCCGCCGCCATCTCGTTTCTTTCCAATGGTATCAATCTCATCAATAAATACGATACAGGGTGCTTTTTCATTTGCCTGCTGGAATAGATCACGCACTTTGGCAGCGCCCATGCCCACAAACATTTCTACAAACTCAGAGCCGGAAATTGAGAAAAATGGCACTTCCGCCTCTCCTGCAACGGCTTTTGCAAGAAGGGTTTTTCCTGTTCCCGGAGGTCCCACAAGAAGGGCGCCTTTTGGCATGGAAGCTCCGATTTCCGTGTATTTCTGAGGGTTGTGAAGATAATCTACGATTTCTGTGAGAAGCTCTTTTGCCTCGTCCTCTCCTGCCACATCAGCAAACTTAATGCCTGTAGAAGATTTTACATAAACCTTGGCATTGCTTTTTCCAAAAGACATCATGCCTCCCGGTCCCCCGGAACCCATAGATTTCATCATTTTTTTGCTGAGCCATCTTCCAAGAAAAATAAAAATCACAATGGGAATAACATATCCGGCAATCAGACTTAAAAAAATGGACTGCTTCTGAGGTGCAACTGCTTCCATCTTTGTTCCCGCCTCATAAAGACGGTCTACAAGATCCGGATCTTCCATTCTTACGGTCTTACATAATGTATCTTTTCCATTTTTCCTTACTTCATAATAAATATAATCTTCCTGAACCTCTGCTTTCGATACGTTCCCTCTGTCTACATTACTTAAAAATGTACTGTAATCTGTCTTTTCCACACTTCGTTCCTGAAATGCAGGAAGAACAAGAAGATTAATAAGAAAAATTACAGCAATTGCAATAAAATAGTAAACGTACAGCGGACGTTTCCCCGGCTTTTTATTGTCAACATTCATATTCTCTCCTCCATATCCTCACTGAAAAATCCATAATTTCAGTGATTAGTGTAGAATACAATACCACCATTTCCTCTTTATTTCAATTCCAATTCATAGATTTCACAAATATTTTAGAAATTACACTAATATTAACAAAAAAACAAAAAAACCAAAAATAGCTTGTCAAAAACACAATTATATGGTATAGTAATTACTGTTCTAAATGCCGGCATGTCGGAATGGCAGACGAGGCAGACTCAAAATCTGTTGTGGGCAACCACGTGTGGGTTCAAGTCCCACTGCCGGCAGTACCTAAAATCGCTGAAATCCTTGTGTTTACTGGGTTTTGGCGTTTTTTATATTCCAAAACTTTTGATTACCTTTGATTACCTCTTGTAAAATCAGCAAATTGTCCCAGAAGCCTTTTTAAGAATCTTTATCTTTTTCCATATTTTTTTTAAACGCAGATATAGGAAGTCACTACTTCTTATATCTGCGTTTTTATCTGCACTTCATTTTTTATTTCTCTGCATCTTCCAAAAGCTTTTCATAAACAGGAAAACAGTCAAATGTTGCAAAGTAATCCTTCGGTGTCTCTGCACGACGGATCAGCTGAAAGCTTCCGTCTTCCTTCAGAAGGATCTCCGCTGATTTTAATTTGCCGTTATAATTATATCCCATAGCAAAACCGTGCGCTCCTGTATCATGAATCACAAGGAGATCACCCATATCAATTTTAGGAAGATAACGGTCAATGGCAAATTTGTCATTATTTTCGCAAAGAGAACCTGTTATATCGTAAAGATGATCGCAGGGCAGCTTCTCTTTTCCCATGACTGTAATATGGTGATATGCGCCATACATGGCAGGGCGCATAAGGTTTACTGCACATGCATCTACTCCAATGTATTCTTTATGTGTATGCTTTTCATGAATTGCTTTTGTCACAAGACATCCATATGGTCCCATCATAAAACGTCCAAGCTCTGTGTAAATAGAAACCCCTCCCATTCCTGCAGGAACAAGAACTTCCTCATAAGCTTTTCTTACTCCCTCGCCGATCACACGAATATCATTTGGAGTCTGATCCGGACTGTAGGGAATGCCGATGCCACCGGAAAGATTAATAAAGGAAACATGCGCTCCTGTCTCTTTCTGAAGCTTCACTGCCAATTCAAAAAGCTGTCTTGCAAGAAGAGGGTAATACTCATTTGTCACGGTATTACTTGCAAGAAACGCATGGATTCCGAACTCTTCTGCTCCCTTTTCTTTTAAAATGCGGAACGCATCAAAAATCTGCTCTGTTGTCATACCATATTTGGAATCTCCGGGATTGTCCATAATATCATTGCTGATTTTGAAGACTCCGCCCGGATTATAACGGCAGCTTATTGTCTTCGGAATTTTTCCTACTGCCCTCTCCACACTTTCAATATGCGTAATGTCGTCCAGATTAATAATTCCGCCAATCTCATCTGCGTATTTAAACTCTTCTTCCGGAGTATCATTGGACGAAAACATAATGTCACCCTCTTTGCAGCCAATGGCTTTTGCCATCATAAGCTCTGTCATGGAAGAACAGTCACAGCCGCAGCCATACTCCTGAAGAATCTGAATGAGGTACGGATTTGGCGTAGCCTTCACTGCAAAAAACTCTTTAAACCCCTTGTTCCAGGAAAAAGCTTCTTTTAATGCTCTGGCATTCTCCCGGATCCCCTTTTCGTCATAAAGATGAAAAGGAGTAGGATATTCCTTTTCAATCTCTTTTAATTTTTCCAATGTCACAAACGTTTTTTTCTTCATGGTATTCTCCTCGTATATCTCACTTTGCCTCGATCACGTGCATCATATTTGTGGCAGCGCCCTCTCCCGTCCGCATATTCGTTGCCGGGTCGCCCGCTGTAAACACAACAAGATCGCCCTTCCTGATCATTCTTTTGCGGCGGACCACATTCATTGCCTGTAAAATAATGTGCTCTGTAGAATCCTTTTCATATCCTTTTAAAGGAGTAACGCCCCAGGCAAGCTGTAATCTGTGCATTACCGTATCATTCGGCGTAATGGCATATATAGGCACTTCCGGGCGGAAATTTGAAATCATAAAAGCTGTCTTTCCTCCCATAGTAGGCGTAATGATTGCTTTCGCCCCAAGATCTGTAGCTGTTCTCACTGCCGCAAGCCCTACTGCACTGGAAACTTTTCCATCACAGTACATGCTTCTGTTGCTGGCATGCGCCTGATTATTTACATGCGGCTCTGTTGTCTCCGCGATCTCCACCATCATTTTAAGAGCTGCCAGAGGATATTTTCCTGCTGCCGTCTCCCCGGAAAGCATAACCGCATCTGTGCCGTCATAAATGGCATTTGCCACATCTGCCACCTCCGCCCGCGTCGGACGTGGATTTCTTATCATAGAATCCAGCATCTGAGTCGCTGTAATAACAGGCAGATAATTGTCATTGCATTTCTGGATGATCATTTTCTGGATATATGGAACCTGACTTGCCGGAATTTCCACACCCAGATCTCCTCTGGCAACCATGATCCCATCTGATACAGCAATGATTTCATCTATATTTTCCACGCCTTCTGCGTTTTCAATCTTGGCTATAATTCCAATATCACTGCCTCCGTTTTCATCGAGAAGCTGACGGATTTCCCTGATCGCTTTTGCATTTCGGACAAAAGAAGCTGCAATGTAATCAAATTCCTGTGAAATACCAAAAAGAATATCTTTTTTATCCTGCTCCGTGATACCTGGAAGCTTTACCTTTACATAAGGTACATTTACTCCTTTTCGCTCTCCGAGCTCGCCTCCGTTTAAAACACGGCAGAAAATATCTCCATGCTTAATATCCTCGATTTCCAGTTCGATCAGGCCATCGTCGATCAGGATTTTTCCGCCTTTTTTTACATCTTTATAAAGTGTGTCATATGTAATGGCAACTTTATGCTCATCCCCTACATAATCTCCTGTTGTAAGAACGAATTCACTCCCTGCTTCCAGACGTACCTTTTTTCCATCCTTTAAAAGCCCGGTACGGATTTCCGGACCCTTTGTATCAAGAAGCATAGCAACGGGAAGATTTAATTCCTCCCTTACATTTTTAATCATATCTACACGTGCAGCGTGTTCTTCATGACTGCCATGCGAAAAATTAAAACGGGCAATATCCATTCCGGCCCGCATCAGCGACCGGAGAATTGTTTTTTTATTTGTAGCCGGTCCCAGAGTACAGATGATTTTCGTTCTTTTCATTGTTTTTCTCCCTTTATTTCACGTGTGTATGTGTAAACAGATGATCCTGACAATATTCATAGTTTCCGTTACATTTGGAGCAGAAGCGGAACTCCAGATCAGGATTGTCAAGCTCCGTACGTCCGCAGATTGCACATTTATGCTTTGCAGCACTGCCTGTAGACGGATTTACACGGTTTCCTGCCATCGCTTTTTTAAATTCCTGTTTTCTCTTTACTTCTTTCGGATTATAGCGGCTCATATCCCTTGTTCCCAAAAAGAAAATAACAAAGTTCAAAAGAGATGCCACGATCGGCACAGCCATAAACCACGCCCCGATTCTTACATATTTAAAAATGTCGTATGCGACAATTACTGCATACAGGATTGCCATCCATTTCATTTTAACGGGAATGATAAACCATAAAAGAATCTCCATATCCGGATAAGACAGGGCAAATGCCAGAAAAATGGAAAGACTGATATAATATGTGGAAAAAATCGCCATTCCCAGTCCTGTGAGCGCTCCTCCTGTTAGAAAATAAAGAAGAAAGGCACCAATTACTGTAAATACCATTCCTGAAAAAATATAAAGCGTATACCGGAAAGCTCCCCAGGAACGCTCCAGTGCATTTCCGATCGGATAATAAAAGAAAAGAATGGCTATGGCAAAGAAAATAATATTTCCGCCGCCTCCAGGAGGAGAAATGATCCAGGTCACAAGACGCCATATCTGCCCCCTCAAAATAAGTGCCGGTTCCAGGCTTAACATGGACATGATCCCCGGATTAAACATCTGCAGAATATATCCCAGCACATAACAGCCAATTATATACATGGTAAGATTGGGAATACCATATTTTCTATATTTTCGTTCCAGTTTATCTATAAATCTCATATAACTCCTTTACTACGCTCTCTTTTCATACAGAATATACAATATCAGAAGAATTTCTTTTTGGAAAGAATCAGCGCTGCAATAATACTGATCGCCACGGAAAACAGAATAATAATGAGAAATCCCCAGGGATTGTCTGCAAACGGCATGCCTGATGAATTTACATTCATACCATAGGCACTGAATACAATGGTCGGAATACTCATTACAATAGTAATGATCGCCAGAACTTTCATGACAATATTTAAGTTATTGGAAATAACGGAAGCAAAAGCATCCATCATACCGCTTAAAATTCCACTGTAAATATTTGCCATCTCAATCGCCTGCTTGTTCTCAATAATAACGTCTTCCAGAAGCTCCGTATCTTCAGGATACTTTTTAATGGCCTCTACCTTCAGAAGCTTTTCCAGCACAACCTCGTTAGAACGAAGCGATGTAGTGAAATACACCAGGGATTTTTCCAGTTCCAGAAGCTCGATCAGCTCCTGGTTTCTTGTAGAGAGATGGAGTTTTTCCTCTACCTGTGCGCTCTTTTTGTCAATAATGCGCAGATAGCGAAGGTACATACTTGCATTTCTGTACAGAATCTGAAGGATAAAACGCGTCTTCATATATGTGAAGAAATTGCGGACACGTCCTTCCATAAATCTTGTCAAAACCTGAGTATCTTCCAGACAGATGGTAAAAATCATCTTATCTGTGATAATAATGCCCAGAGGAATGGTTCCATACCAGTCTTTTTCATTACGCTCCTCAATCATGGGGACGTCCACGAGGATCAGAGTGTAATTATCTTCTACTTCGATACGTGAACGTTCTTCCTCATCCAAGGGGGCCCGCAAATCGTCTACCTCTATCTCAAATTGCTCTGAAATTTCAAATATTTCCGTTGCTGTGGGATTTGTCAACGCAATCCAGCAGCCGTCCTGTGCTTCCTGGATCTGGTGGATAGAGCCGTCTATCGTTTTAAAAATCCTTACCACGATTTACACTTCCCTTCTTTTTTATTTTCTGTATTCTTCTTCCTGTTAAAGAAGACAAAACACAGTTTCCATTATAGATTGTAAGAGAATTTTTGTCAATTCCAATGGTTCCGGCTTTACAAACTTTTTACAATACATGCGGTAAAAGTGTTGATTTTACAGGTGTTTGCAAATTGCACTGTGACTAATGTGTGACTAATCAATTTTTTAACACATTTAATAAGATGATACAATATTCCAAAACAAGGCAGAGGATTTTTAGTCCCCTGCCTCTTTATTTTTAAATTGCAATCAGGTCTTTCCAGGTATTGGTTCCACAAATGCCATCTACTTCCAGGACGCCTTTACGGCTCTCCTGATACTTGGTAAGTGCATGGATTGTATTTGTACCAGCATCGCGGTCAAGCTTTAAGTCTTTTCCGTCCTTGCCCTTAAATCCTCTGGCTTTTAAAATCTCCTGTAAAAGTAATACGGATAAACCGTTGTCTCCTTTTTTTACTGTTTTAGGCTCAAACATATAATTCCCTCCTGTTGATGTGGTTGGTTTATTGATTGGTTTCTCGAACGCCGCGCCCATATATGCTGCGGTCTTGCGTTTAAATTCTGGCCAGAGTCCCTCGTCCTGGATCCGGCGCGGGCAATGTTTCCGGGACGCATCATAATGGCGTTTCAGCCGATCTGTGCCCCATCCATACTGTTTTAAAAGAGATGCTGCGAGCTGCTCTGCCTTATCTACCGCTTTGTAGTAATCACTCTCCGGATTGACACAGATTTCAATGTTGATGGAATTGCGGTTGGTAATACCATACTTTCCTTTCCCGTCTCCCACTGCATAGGCGCCGTCCTTGTGATCCAGTGTCTGGTAGATACTTCCGGAATCCACATAATAATGTACTGTTCCAGCAAGATTGCCGTTTTTCATGGCTGTCGCGTGAGCCTTGGCTCCTGCTCCCTTAGACCAGTTGTCTGTCTCGTGGATCACAACATAAGTCGGCTTATTCTGTCCGACATAGCAACGTTTTTTCGTAAGCATTTTGATAATCTTCATGGTTTCCTCTCTTTCCCCTGTTTCCAGGATGTTTGATAAAATATTCAGGATTTTTGTTCCATATCCTTTTCCTGACGCCCATCCAGCGCCGGAAGGATTCTCCTGGATTCCCAGCCATTCTACATAAGGCGCGCAGCCACGTTTTACATAAGTGAACCTGGGATCGATGCAGCGCTGTTCCAGGGCGTCGTCACAGGCATAGGCTTTCAGGTGCTGTATCTGTGCCCGGATGCCCTCTTTTGGAGTTTTAAAAGAGTTTCCCTTGACTCCGGTTCTTGTAACGCCCATGCCGCAAAAGTTATTCTGATCCAGTGTGACCGCGGATCCAGAAAAGGTAAGATTGCCAGTCTCCAAACAGCTCTGAGCAAAGGCAATGTCTCCACGGACACCCTCAAGTGCTCCCTCTGTGATATACAGTGGTATCATAGCAAGGACACTCTCCGGCGCTTTTGGATTTACTTTTTTGATGTAAGCTCGCATCTGCTCCACAGATGCCTGAGCCTGTCCCATTATCTTTGTCGACATATCAGTTATTCTCCTCTTCATATATGATTTCTAATCCATATGTGACCGCTGCTTCATGTTCGAGCCTGCACCCTCTGGCATTCTCCCAGCCCTTACAAAAGTACGCAGCATGGCACAAGGACATATTTTCAAGGGATTTTGCCAGGAAGCAAAGCGGAATCTGCACAACTCCACGTTCTTTCATTTTCTCCTGACTATACCATTCATCTGTAAACAGAGTGTTCACAATCTTGTACCCTTTATCTTCAAGAGCTTTTATAGCTTTTTCTCTGGTTTTAATAATCTCTTCTTCTGTTTTTCCTGCCATTGGCTGACTTAACATCGCCTTCATGTTCTTTTCCTCCTATTTAAAAAGAGGACGATTACTCGCCCTCCGAATCCTTATACTTTGTCCTGTCCCAGATCTCTTTGATCTTTTCCCATCCGCCAGTTGATACTAAATAAACAATAAAAGCAGCCATAAAAGAGGCAAACACATAATACCAAGTGATTGTGATCTTAAAATATGTACACAGTACAACCAGAGCCACTGGGCACAGGACCATAGATGTAATCAGTGCCACTGCACTTGTTGGAATCTTCGCCAGAAATGGCATTTCCTTGATTACCTGTACCACAATAGACACCATAAAAGCCAGCACTCCTAAAAGCGCCATACCAAAAGTTACATACTGCATTACTGTGTTAATATCCATAAATTAATCCTCTCTTTCTTTCAGTTCTTCCGGCATTACCAGAAGTTTATGATACAGTTCTGTTGCTACATCATTCCCTCCGAGGTTATGATAAGCATTATAAATCCTTTTGATGGATTCTTTTGCATAAATCGGACAATACTCCCGGTCTGTATACTTATTAAAATTGTACACCAGGTTCTCTCTAAGTAAGGACTGTACTCCCGCTGCTATAGCATTGCTTTCCTTCTTCTGAATTCTCAGTCTGCGAATTATATCCCCGAGGATTACTCCCAAGATTGCAAAGAGCCAGGCTACCCAGTTCTCCTGTATGTATGTTATAATTTCCGCCACATCTTTCTCCTTTCTTTTGCGCCGGCGCAAATTTAAGTAAAATAAAAAGACCCCTACGGTCTGTCTCTGATTTCCATATTTCTCTCCTCCTTATGCCTTTATCCCGATTCCTTTTTCTTTTAACATCTCATCCTGCAACGCATACGCCTTATCCATAAATGCAGCATAATCCTGTAAGCACTGGGTGCGGTTCTTTTTGTAAAGGTCTTTGTCGATCTGCCAGTTGCTGATACTGATATTTTCCGGATTCTCACTGTCAATCTCTGCGGAGTATCCTTCTACTGCCGTTGCTTCAATCAGGGATTCCCCTGTAAGTTTGATATTTTTCTTTACTTTTAACATATATTTCCTCCTTTTTGCAGGCGGAAGTTACCCCTCCGCCTGAAGCTTTTTAATCTGTTCTGCCTGTATCGCAAGCTGGTTAAATGCTTGCTGTAATTGATACTGCAAGGACGATACCTGCGCCCTCAAAGATATGGTATCTCCTTCCTGCTGACATCTGACTTTTTTTATCTGTTCCTGCAAGTCTTCCGCCTTACTGCTTAATTCCTGTACACCTTTTATTACATACGGCATCAGCTCCAGGGTTTTGATTCCCAAAATTCCTGCATCGTTAGCTTCCACCAGCTCCGGAAAGACACTCTGCATATTTTGTGCTGTAAACCCTGCTTTTACCTGTTCCCCCGTTTCTTTCCATGCGTAAGATACGATTCCCAAACGACTTAACTCTGGAAGGACAGACCTGGTAAAAGGTAAAATATTTGTTTTTAAACGCTCATCTGAGGAGTTGATGATGGACTTATGGTTCATATCCAAGTTTACCCACGCTCTCAGACTGTTTTTATAAATATATAAACCAGGAGTATTCTGGCACGACAGCAGCAAACCACTATTACTGGCATTAATCCGTGTTACTCTCGCAGTAGCAGAATTGCTGTTCTGTCCATGTTCATCAAATCCAATACTTGCCTCTATGCTGTCTTTATTTCTGTAAAACCAGATTTCTCCGTTTCGGAGTTCCACAGTAGTTGATGCAGACCAACCATCATTTCCTGTACACGTTACCGTTCCTTCCTGTATGGTTGTCCTGTAGTTTGTATTTTTCTTGTCTCTGGATATGATACTTCCGTCATATCTCATTTCCAAAACATTTACCCAATTCTCATTTACCTTTGTCTGTGCCACAAAGGCATTTGTCTTATTAAAATCATAAGAACCAAAATACGCCGCATACGTACCGCTGGAATCCACACTGTACAATCTGGTGGAGTTGATCTGGAATCCTCCGATTTCTCCTTTCGAGCCCTGTAAAGTAACGCCTCGTATTGTACCCGTGGCTGTAATGTCCTGGGCGAATAAATCTTTTACATTTATCTTTGCTGCAGTCACTGCCTGCGCTGCCAGTTTATCCGTTGTGATCGAGCCAGAGGCAATTTTTGACGCTGTGATCGCACCATCTACAATCAGGTTTCCTTTGTTACGCTTGTGTAGAGATATATTTTTTGCATATATCTGTATTTTGGTATCGCTTACATCATTGATACCGACTGCATAAAACCCATGCTGCCGTATACTTCCAAGCTTAATAGTTCCAGAAAAGGTTTTATCGGAAGTGGTGATTTGCACGTTTGTACCCTGGTGCATTCCCCGGAAGGTTGCAACCCCATTCGTAATGTCATAAAACCATACGGCAATATAGCAATATCCTACGGCTGCTCCATGAGCCGTAAACTCATAATAAAGCTCGTCCCCATCACAAAAAGAATTGGGCTTATAGGAGGATAAAGCCAGATACTGCACGGAAGCGTTCTTTTTGGCGATATACCCTCCTGTAAACAGCGTTTCCGAGCCTACAGAGAACGGGTGCGTTCCTGCCGGTATCGCAGATTGCGGTAGGGATTCGTTGACGTCAACGAGATTTGTAAAATCCCCTAAAGCAATCTGTGCGGCTGTTATGGTGTTGGTACGGATAAATCCGCCGTTTATGGTAGTGGTCGCAGATACTGCTCCTCCTGTCCAGGCTTTTACCATAGTGAGGAGATTTATCATGTTCCCGCCGTTTGTGTTTGTCCAGTTATATCCTTTATCCCAGTTTGCCTTATTGACGTTTACTGTGGATGTAACTGCATCTGCTGTGGATTTTGCTGTGTTGGCGGTACTCTGAGCTGCATTTGCCGCAGACTGGGCAGTTGCCGCATTGTTTTTGGCAGTGTTTGCCGTACTCTGAGCGGTGTTGATTTTACTCTGTGTATCACTGTTCAATCCCGAAAATGTTACAAGCCCCTTAAGATTAATGGCATTTGCCACAAGGGTCGCTGTCCGGTCTGTCAGCTCAAAATTTGTGGCTGAAGTTCCGGATTTGACAAGCCAGAGAAATTTATTGCTTGTCTGGTTTGCGAGAGTCTCTACACTGGCAATATATTTTTCGTTTTCTTTCACACCGTTTTCCACGGTTTCCACATATTTTGAGGTGGCATAGTAATCCCCTACTGTGGAGAGGATCCCGTCCTTTGTGATCTTCTGGCTTGCCTCCTGCTTCCAGGATTCTAAAGAGGTCACTTTTCCAGATACCGAGGATACCTCTGTTTTGGTTGCGTAGGTTCTTGACACGGTACTGGTAATGCTGTCTTTTGCCGCGGTAATGGCAGCGTTCATTTGCACAGTAGTGGAGTAATTTATAAATTTCCCGTCCACTTCCGCGATGTCTTCTTCTATATCTTCCACTGCCGGGCTCCAATCGGAGACTTTGTTGGCTTTTTCCAGCTGCACATCATCCCACCAGATCGTGCCTGTAAAATCACGGGCAAAAATAGATATGCGCATACTTGTAATACCGGCTACATTTGGAATCTGGAAAGTCAGAACCTTCCGCTCCCAGTCGTCCGTCAAAGGCATATCTCCGGATAAGATTGCTTCCTGAGCCTTCCATTCATCATCTGTACCATAAAAAGAAGCATAAATAGAAACGAAATAGTTTGTCGTCCCTTTTACTATGTTGGCACCCTTCGCCCATCCAGACAGCGTATAACATTCTCCTGTTTTTACCGAAAAAACCGTACTATGAGTAATTGTGGAATCGGTTCTCAATTTCCCAACTTGCTTTAAACAGTTCTCTCCATTTCTCCCTTCCCGTACAACTGCGGCATACTCGGAGCGGGCAACCCAATATTTCAGCCCCTCATTAAATGTAGAGTTACGAAGCAAATTTCTTCCGCCAAACTGTATATTGTTTACAGCCTCTTCAATATCCGTCTGTTCCACTTTCAGGGCGATCTGTCCCTTCATGACGCTGATGGATGATTCCGCTGCATTTAAGCGGCTCTTTGCTGTGGCAATTTCCCCGTTTACAGTAGTCTTATAAGATTCATACTCCTGCGTAGATACCTTCAATTTGATTGCATTCTCATTGGCGGTAATGCGTGCGGCGTGGTCGGTAAGGGTTTCCCCATGTTCTGTGGTAAGCTGTCTCTGCTCAGTAAGCTCCACATTCAGGGTCTTGTTCCCTACCTGCACCACCGTTCCGGAGATGGACACTCCCTGCTCTGTAAGGGCGGTGTTAAAGCTTTTTAAATCCAGCTTTAGCGCATTGATAGCCGCATCGTCCGCCACCATCTTATCCCGGATAATCTTCCGCTGTATGGTGCTTTCTGTGGCTCCCAGGGCATCCCATATAAGTTTCCCTGCCTTATCCCACACGGACAGGCTGTATTCCCCGGATGCGTCCTTCCCAATCTGTACCCGGACTCTCTGGAGGTCTTTTATCTGTATGGTGTTGTCTGAGATTCTCAAATGCCCGTCTGAGCCCGCCACGGTAATAATAGCGGTATCAATAGTTCCGGCGGTAAGCTTATTGGCAGACACCCTGGAAATCTGGGCGTCTCCGATGCTTCCTTCCAAAAGCCAGCCTTTTGCCGCCACCAGTTCCTCTGTGGTAGTCTTCTCAAAAGCGGCAAATTTTCCGGAGAGGCTGGTAATCTGTGCATTGGTGGCATTTAAGTTCCCTATGGTGGCATATCCGGCGAGAAGCGTTTTTACTTCTGCGTCCGTGATGTACGCCTTTTCGATTTTTGCCACCCTTGCCGTCAGCTCCGTTACATCCAACTGCTCAATCTCTGCTTTCAAAGCGTTTAAGTTGTCTATGGTGGCATAGGTAATCTTTGCCGTATCCACATCCAGCTTATTAATCATGGCGTGGTCGATCAGCACAAGCTGCGCATAAAGCCGGTCCATGTTCTGGGTGTTCGGTCCGGTAAAGCCGGTACTCTGCTCGGCTTCCGTTTTTCCCACTGCCTCCACTTCCGTGGAGAGCCCTCCGTCATACTCCTGGGTAAGCTTCATAGCAGGGACTTTATAGGAGTTTCCGTTTCTGTCCTCTACAGTAAGGACGTCCCACGGGTCTATGCGCGGGTCTCCCAAAAAGTGGAAGCTCCCCGGCATATATGTGTAATTCCTAAGCTTTCCCCAGATGTTATCCAGGGCGGTCTGGTCCATGAATGGGTTGGAGAAATAAATCCCGCTCACACCGTCCCCCACATGGATGGAAATGTCTTCCCCTTTCTTGTTTTTCCCGGTGTAGCAGGTAATTTTGCCTAATACAAACGGCAGGTCATTATGGGTAAAGCTGTCCCAGTAACGTCCTGCCGTAACGGTATAATCATTGTCCTCGTAAGATTTGATTTCGATTTTTCCGGCACGGTTGCAGATGGCAAACCCTCCGTAAAGCTGCGCCACATAAGAGAGCACTTCCCTGCAGGTATACCCCACTGGTTTTTTTATGGGTATGGCTGTGAGCCCCTCTGTCACAACCTCTACGCCTGCAATCGTCCCAACGCCTTTTAACACTGCAACGGTATTTGTGCTGTCCGGAAGCTCCAGAAAACAGGCACGTTCCATTTTTACCATGCGGTCGTAAGCGGTAATGGAAAGGCGTTCCTCATCTCCTTTTGGTTTTTCCGCCGTAAAATACCCCATCGGGATATATTCCCCATTTAAGCCTAATTCAAGTAAAAATTCATACCCCTCAAAACGTGTCCCTGTCTTTTCGATTTCCAGTTCCACATATCTGGAAACAGCGGATCCAAGGGAAAAATCATCTTCCGAGCTAGAGCCGCCATTTATCCTTATACTCAATATGCCTTCGGTTATGGTCTTTCCTTCCAGAGTAATCCGTGCCTGGAAGGTTCGGGAATCCTGCTGTATCCAGTTCCCAAAGGCTTCTGATGACTGATACATCAGGCATTACCTCCCTTTATTTCTTTTTGTCTGACAGGATAGGAAGGAGATTTAAAATCTGGTTGGGGCTTGGCGCCATTTTCTTTATATCCCCCATTGTAAACAGGATAAGGGAAACCTCCCCCTCCGCGTCCATAAGACGGTTGTACTCCTCATAATATTTCTTCCGGTCTGTGAGTTCCACCACACCGTTCGCATCTGCTGCCAGCTTCCCGTTCTCATCCTTCTTCCCGTATTTTTCCAGGAGCTTTTCTTTTTCATTCAAGACAGGTTCTGTCATTTTCGACAGCTCATAATTGTTACGAGCAATGTTTACACCCAGCACCGGATCAATATCCCCTCTGTTCCCAATTTCAATCAAAGTCGTGTGCATGTTAATCATCTGCTTGTTTGTCAGTTTCATTTTGTTTTCCTCCTATTTTTGAATCATGTTTACAGATGCGCTGCGGTAATAAAATATTCCATCGCCGATATATCCCAGCACATCTTTGCTTAAAGTCCCCCGGTAAGAGGATATTGTCATATCAATGCCATCGTCCCGGAAGGAAATGGGAAAGAAGCCGGCTATCATCACTTTTTTAATGAGAGCCAGTTCCGTTTCTGTAAGAATCCCCCAGGTTATGCTGACGTTCTTTTTCTGGGCTATGACATCCCCAATCATAGTCCCGGATGCAGACCGCCCTGTATTAGAAGACCATATGATCTCATCGTCAATTTTCATTTGTGTAGGAGCCGGAAGCGTAATGCTTCCAGACCACAATATTTTCTTTTCCACCTTACGCCTCCTTAAAATTTAATCTCACATTTTCCTGTGCTTTTTGTAACTGCATTAGTTTTCTCAATGAAATACTTACGCAGCGCCTCTTCATCGATTGTGACCGGCTTTATTTTCAACAGAAGTTCTAATATCTGTTTCAATATTGCCAGTACCTCCGGCGGGAATCCGTTTCCTGCTGCCCGCACCGCTTCCATTGCCATTTCCCTGAGCTTATCCTCTGGCGCTACCACTTCTCCCTGGTGGCGGTTATCTCCAATCATGGCAAGCTGAGGGGCGTTCTTTTTCACATAGCCGCCCTGGGCGAGATGTGAAATTGTTGACACGCTCGGAAGAGATAATCCGTAATGCCCCTGATACCGTGTTTCCGTAAAAGGATTTTTGAAATCATAATTAAACGAAAAAGCATTCTCTATTGCAGACAATCCTGCATTGAGTTTCCCGATTAAATTGTTAATAATATCAATCACGCAGTTTAACGGTGTCTTTGCCAGTGTAATTAAGTTATCAAAAATACCTCCAAAAATATTTTTAACGCCTTCCCATGCACGCTTCCAGTCCGAAGTAAACACACCTTTTACAAAGTCTACAATTCCACCGAATACGTCTTTGATATTCTTCCATATTCGTTTTACGGAACTCAAAAAGGTATTTAATACTTCGCCCAGAACACCAAAGCTCTTAGACCAGTCTGTTTCGAAAATATTTTTTATGTAATTTGAAAAAGGTGTAAAAACA
Organism: uncultured Blautia sp.; assembly: GCA_900549015.1. Taxonomy (GTDB): domain Bacteria; phylum Bacillota; class Clostridia; order Lachnospirales; family Lachnospiraceae; genus Blautia_A. Next base: position 37,349 of record URMH01000015.1, on the reverse strand, counting down.
TACTTTTTCACGAAAGAAAAAACAGAGTCCGCAATCTTTTTAAAGCCTTCCAGAATCTGTCCTATCCCTTGCCAGCATAAGTCAAAATCGCCCTTGAATACTCCTGTGCAAAAATCCAGGAATCCTCCAAGTATATCTGTAATTCCGCTTACCACATCTCCGGCTACGGAAAGTAAATCAAGGAATAAGTCTCCTATTCCCATCAGAATCGGTCCCAAAACCGGCATAATTGTATTGACAATCCACTCTATAAACGGCACCAGCGCAGTTTCCCATAATGCTTTGAGATTTTCAAATATTTTTCCCAGCAGTTCTATGATTCCATTTAGCGCCGGCTGTATATGTTCTCTCCACACACTTCCGAACTTCTCAGCAAGATAATCCAGAACTGGAGCAATATAAGTATTGTATCCATCTAAAATAATGCCAAGAAGATGCGAAATCCCTTCTGAAACAGAATCAAAAAATGGCTTGATACTGGTATCATAAACTTCAAATACTTTCTGGAATGTTTGTTGCACAGAAGAATATATCGTATCCAGAACAATTCGTATGGGTTCCAGTGTATTTTCAAAAGCTGTTTTTATTTTCTGTACATTATCTGTTACAGGAAATACAACCAGTTCCGAAATATCACGTACAAACCTCAGCCCTAAGTCTACAGCTCCCAGAAAGCCGTCCGAAAAAATCCCTATAATGTTTGCTGTAATTCCTTTTGCATCGCTTCCGGAAAATACGTCAAAAATTTCAGCCAGAGCGACAGATAAATCGCCCGCCAACGCCTGTATTTCTGATGTAACATCGAATAGTGAGATTATCCGCCTTTTAATCCAGTTCTTATTTTTCGACAGGTATTTATCAATACCACCTATCAGATTATCCGCTATCGTCAATCCGATACGTGCCGCCGAACCTGTAATTTTTCCAAAGGCAAGAACAAAGGAATCTGCCCATTTATCCGCTGCATTTGCTACATAAGAATCCGTAGCTATTTCCTTTAAGGTCTTTTTTATGTTCTTTAATCCCTTATTAATGGACTTTATCTTCTTTTCCGAATCTCCAAGTCCAATACGAAAACCATTCTTGAATATTTCTGCCAGTTCCTTGCAATGCTTAATTAAAGCAGATATTTTTTCATCGGTTTGATCTATGACTGTCTCGCCCTGTGCCAGACTGCCAAAATCTACCGCACTTCCTCCGATCCCGGAACCACCGCCTGTTGAGGGAGGAGAAGAATTTCCGGAATCCTCAGAAGACGTATCGTCCAGACGGTTAATCTGGTCGAAGCCCATAAGCGCCCGCATTTCCTTTGCCGCTTTTTTTGCGGCATTTCCAACACCTTTGGTCGCTTTACTCAAACTGTTGGCGGCAGAGGCAGAATTATTCAGACTTTCACTGGCAGTCGAAGCCGCTCCTCCCAGTTCTGCTACCGGTGCCGCTGTTTTTCCGGATTGTGATTTCTTTCCGGTAATCAGCTCTGTAAAAGCTTTAAAGGCATTTGCCAGTGTGGAGAGCTTACCGAGTACCGTATTTATCACTTTAATTACGGGTGTAAACAGATTGATAAGTCCCTGTCCCAGTGTTGCTTTCAGGGAATCCATTTGCAGCTTCATGATACGCACCTGGTTTTCCCACGAATCCGAGGTGCGCGCAAAGTCTCTGGTGGCTGCCGTCAGTTGGTTCTGGACAAAAGCATATCTGAGAGCAACCTTTTCCGCTTCTGACATCTGCTGGGTGGTTTTCCCAAAACCATTTGCCATCGCATAGGCGTCCAGCGCCGTCTGGGTCATGACAATACCGATGTCTTTTAATACCTCTGTTTCCCCAGAAAACACCGCTTTTAATTTGGTATATGCCTCATCTGGAGCCATATTATAAAAAGATGCAACATCTCCCGCCAATCCAGCCAATGTAGTTCCCATATCATAAGCAGCCTGTTCCGAAAAACCAAACTGTCTTGCCATAGTGCCAAACATAGACGTAAACTTCTTTGCCATCGTTTCTGACAATCCGAAGCTTTGTGCTGCTGACTTTGCAAATTCATCGACCTTTGCAGTCATATGAGGAAATGTCACATCTACTACGTTCTGGACTTCGCTCAAGTCAGAGCCAAGTTCCAGACAGGATTTCCCAAAATCTACTATCTTTTTTACTGCAAAAGCAGAAGCCAGCATCGCACCCGTCTTTTTTGCAAGACTCTGGATTCCTGACATCTGCTTATTAAACGCTTTTTGATTGACAACGAGGTCAAGACCAATCTGACCAATACTTGTAACGCTCATGGCTTGCACCTCCCCGGCATCTTACTTTCTTTTTCTCAATTACCGCCACCTCCTGCCATCTGTATAAACGCTGTTTTCATCTCTTCCAGCATTTTCATTATGTTTTTCCGTGGGACTGATTTTGCGTGCCTGTTACGCCATGCGCTCCGGATCCGCTTCTGCTCTTTTGTAAAGTTCTTGAGGACTTCCTTGTCCTCCTCTGCCCGGATTGACACAATCCTGCCAAGCGCGGTGTCTGGTCCCAGTCCCACCAGCAAATCCCGGAACTCTCCCCATTTCATACCGCGAGGTAGTTCCCGGGATAAACGTATCCCGTACTGTGACTGAAAAGATGATACGATCAGACCGAAATCATCTGTCAGATCATAGTACGGGTCACTGCTCTCCCTCTTCGTCTTCCCCCATTACAAGTGCCATTGCCTCCTGGACGATTACCATAAGAGATTTCGCAGAAAGCTTTTTCTTTCCTTTTTTGATATTGCAGATCTTCTCTACGTCCTCCGGCTTAAAAATCAGGTTCAAAGCTTCCTCGACTGCCTGAAGCTCTCCTTTATTTCCAAAAGCTCCCATAAGACGCAGCATCGTCTCTGCATCGGCGTTTACTTCCACTTCCAGGGTTCCGATCTGCATGACCGGATTCTCCTCAAAACATAATTTTTCCGTAATGTCTACAATCTTTGCCATTTATTTTCCCTCTTTCATGGTCTGTTCCAGTTTTTTCATAGATGCTTTCATCATTGCCTGCGACATTTCAGACGGCGGTGTAATGGTTGGTTTTCCATTGCTCATAATGTCAAATTCCAACGGACCGACTGCTGTCGAGTCCCCGGCTCCGATATTGGTTATATTAAACACTGCCTCGTTCCAGGATATGGTTGTTCCGTCCGGGAAAATCCAGCCGAAATAGCCTTCCGTATCCCTTCCGTTCAGGAATGCTTTTCCTGCCACAAAATCATTGCCCTTGTCACCTACATTTCTTTTTCCCGTTACTGAGATTGTGATACTTTTCGCAGTCGGCAGACGTCGAATCCAACCTTCTGTATCAAAAGGCGTCCACTCCTCTACCCCGTTATCGAAGGACACGGAAAAGCTTTCCATATCCGCGATCCCTGTTGCTCCTTCTTTCGCAGCTCCTACCTGAAACTGGTTTTCATAACATGGAAATACTCCTGTTTTCTTACTTGGTTCCGACATTTTCATTCTCCTTTCTGCATATAAAAGCCGCTTCTATGACCATTTCATAGACACCGGAATCGTCTGTTCCTACGTCCTGCAAATCATAAAGCGGCTGGATAAATTTTATCTTTCCTTTTTCTCTTGTAGCCGTCAAAGCGTCAAACAGACGTTTCCCGGCTTCTTCTGTTTCTGTTGGGGATTTGTTCCAGTGTATCAGCAAAGTGACGTATTTCGTCTCATAGGAGCGCATCTGAACCCCTCCCAGTGGCACTTTGCATTCATAGGTATGCTTGCTGTTGTAAACCCCTATAGCTTCCTGCAGCTTATCAGGCAATTTCCCCATATATACCTTTTCCGACACACCAAGGGATTCTATGTAATCCCGGATTTCTCTCAACATCATATGCCCGTCAGCCTCCTGTAGATCTTTTTAAATGCTTCCACTGCAAAATCAGCCTCTTTTCCACCCGGCAGCCAGTCTGCATACCATTTGCCTTTTGCGTTTGGATTGCCGTCATGTTTTACATGATGTTTCACGCCCTCCTTATCCGTCCATTCTTCTTCCCAAGGACCTTTATGGAAATGATATTCTGGATGGAAATATAATCGTCTTGCATACGGTTCTGCATGTATCAGGGACACTTTTCCTTCTGCAGACCTTAAATTATCTACAAAAAAGCTTTCTCCCTGCAAAGCCCCGTCTTTTCTAGGAACTACCTGTGCCTGCACCACTTCTCCATGCAGTGCTTCCGCTGTCATTTCCAGTGCCGTTACCTGTGCCTGGGTAAGCTGCTTTATTTTCGGCATATTCAATTTTACTTTTGAGCTGACCTTTATCATATGAGCAATACCTCCGTAAAATTTACGCTTCCGTCCGGGTTTCTCGCCTTTCGCCCCTCCAGAATCCTCCGCTCTGCTCCAAAGATAACCGCAGTACCTCCGGATATGACAGCAAGTTCCGGACAGATGTCTTTCGGAAACAGGGCAGTTCCTGTGATCTGCACCAGTTTCTTTTCAGAGGTTAAAACAGTCTTTGCTTTATCCTGATAATTGCATTTTCCAGTATATCGAACAGGCTCCAGCGGCTCCCCGTATTTGTCAATCCCCTCCTGATCCATTTCCAGGGATATGTCTGTGTTGCAAAACTTTTCAAGTACAAGACATGGATATTTCATATTGTTTACCTCAACATCCTACAGCACAGACCTGTCTGACATAAGAGTTCGTAAACATCCCTGCGTACAGGGATCCCTTTCTGTATTGTTACGTTCCAGGATTCTCCGAACTGCATAGATACTCCATTTATGCTGTAACCCTTCAAAATCATATCAAAGATTTCCCGGTTCTCATACTCAAACAGCGCCTGCCTGCAGCATACTTCTTTTATAATCTCCTGCTGATGCCCTGATAATAAAGAGATTCCCTTGCCTACAATGCGATTATAAGTAAGGGAATCTATGTGACGGGATGCCTGCTTCAGATATTGTTCCAGTTCTTCATCCGGAACTTCTGCAGTATCCCCGAACATTTTTTCAAAGTCAGCAACTTTTGCATAAGCTGTATATGCCATATCAGTTACCAGCCTTCTTTGTCGCTGTTTTTCCTGCTGTTTTCGCCTCCGGCTCTTCCACGGTATACCCGTGGTCCCGGAACCATTTAATCAGATACGAGTCTCCTGTCTCTCCTACCCCGTTGCAGAATGGAACAGACGCAGACACACCTGTATACTCCCTGTTCGGGCTATATATCTTCATGCTGTACCTCCTATTTTACTTTGATTCCGCGAAATACTCCGGCTGCCTTTGATGCTTTCAGGGCAATGGCAGCATTCATTTCTACCTCTCCTTTTTTTACCGCTCCGGCTGTAGAGAAATCTGGAAGCCAGGTCTGTACCGGCGCCGCCCCGGCGAACGATACGGCGTGAAGCCCATCCATAGCAAGACGTGCCACATAAAGCGAGGTTGTTCCTTCCTCATCTTCGATTTTTACAACCTCATCATTTGTTCCCGGTTTTGTTTTCATGTCAACAAATGGGATTCCTCCATAGCTTTCTACCTGATTTCCCCAGTTGTCTTTTGTTACCTGATACATACTTGCCCTTCTTGCACACGCCCTTAATTTGGCGATCAATTTATTGTTTCCCATAATGCAGGAAGGCGTTCCGTCCAGTCCTCCCAGAAACTCATCTAACATATCCAGAAAATACTGGTAGTTCTTTGTTACCATCTCAGACGTAGATAAATCAATGCTTCCACCTTTATTGTATTCTGTACTGCTGCCTGTCAGGGCTTTGTCCAGTCCATCAAACGCCTTTGAATCTTTTCCTGTATCTCCATTGATAAAGGTGTCGTTAAACAGCGCCTGTGCCGCTTTGATTTTCTGAGACTGCTGAAGCTCCACTTCGCTTACGATACCGCCCATATTGGCAATAATACGGTCGATTTCGTAAGAACCTCCAAACACTTTGATCTCTACAGTATGTCTCTCTTTGGTAACTTCCGAAGGTGTGTACTCTTTGTTGATCTCACGGAACTGCGCCGTTGGCTGTGTTTTTAAACGTGTGTAGCTGTAACTTGGTGTCGCGCCGCCGCCCGTAGGGGACACGGCATCGTCAAAGGGGATATGTTCCAGTATCCAGTTTGATTTCTGGAATTCATCGATTACGCCCATCTGCAAATCGTCCTGCACATTCTTTTTTGCTTCTTCTAATGTAATTGCCATTTCTTATTACTCCTTTCCATCGGTTCCCATATTTAATTTTGCTGCAATCGCTTCCTTCATTGTCATACGTCCGCCTTCGTTTCCGTTGTCCTCTCCGGTTTCTTTTCCCCCGATCGGGAAGAACCCTCTTTTTACCGTAGGTTTCTGTTCTGTTTTGAAGAGAAACGGTTTGCTTTCTTTTAGGGCTTTTACCTGTTCGTCCAGACCTGTGATCTTCCCGTCATCTCCCAGAATCAGCTTATTACGATCTAACAGCCCGGCTACCAGTTCACTGTCCTGCGCAGATGCAGCAACAGCCATCTTAATGGCATTTGTGAGCTTCAGCTCTTTCAGTTCTTTCTGGTGTTCCTGGTCTTTCTGCTGATTCTGCTGCTGAAGCTGTGCAATCTGGTTTTTCAGGTCTTCGTTGTCCCCTGCCGCCGTTTTCAGTGTCTCCATCTGTGTCTTGTAATCATTGACGGAGGTTTCTAACTGGTTCTTCTGCTGCTCCAACTGATCGTAGGTATCTTTTGATACATACCCTTCCAGTTCCTTTTTGGACGCCTCTGCTGCCTTCCCGGCAAGGTTCTTTTCGATACCGAGGGCTTCAAACTGTTCCTGTGTCATTTTTTTCTCCTTTCTGGTAGTTTAACGTCATTCCGGACATAAAAATAACACCCGGTTCTTTACCGCGTGCTTTCTCCCATTGCGCCGGCGCAATTATTTAAAAATGAGTATAAAAATACCACCGGTCTTTCTGACTGGTGGTATCAAATAATCTATATTTGCTTAACCGAACAATTATTTGGCAGGCGCACGTTTCTCCTGCATCTCTCAGGGTTTCCCCTTGTCAGTACCATCGGCGCGTGGATCGTGCGAAATTTTCCACCTCAAATAATTGCCCGGGTAAAGCCTATTTATTATACGCTAATTATAGCAATCTTATTCTCTTCTTCTGTAAAGGACATTTTTATTCCTCAGAAGACGTATTGAATAAATTCTACTTCTTCCCCTTCAAAATCTCCTGTAGCTTCTATCGCAATATGATTCGGAAGGTCATATACCGGAACAGGCTCATATTCCTTCCCAGAAATTTTATATTTAGTATATTCTGTTTTGGGCAGGCTCTGATTTAATTCAAGTGCCAGATATTTCCCTATTTTCCACTGGCTAACTACTTTATACCTCATCATTTACCGTCCTTTCTATATTCCTTCAATTGCCGTTGATAGGATTCTAACTGATTCTTAGTCAAATTCTTTATTCCTGTTACTCTTCCTCATATGGGTAAAGATCTGGAATCTCTTTTCTTTGCTTCATAGCTTCTTTGATGTCCTGTACATACTCCTCATATTCATTGTTTCCGTAGTCTACATCTACATACCCCCACGGATATATTCCAAACATAGCATAATATTCTTCATTTAATCTTTTCAGCTCATCGGTATTTTTTCCATGCCACATTATTTGACCATCTCCTTCAGTATACGTTCAAACTCCTTGGAAACATTTGGGAATATTTGTTTTATCATCTCATGCACTTCTTCATCTTCCGCATAATACATTCTTCCACATTGTGCCCAAGTTTCTCTTTCCAGCGCTTTTTCCCTTTTCCAATACTCCTTGCTGTGACCATATCCAAAATTCTCTTTTCCCTGCAACATACCATTTAATATGTCTGATATACCTCTGTATTTTTCTTTCATGATTAAACATTCATACGCAGGATCAAATATATCAGGATACTTTGAGTATAACATATTACCAACAGTTTTTCCACGGCTCATTTTGCTTAACCTGAAATAATCTTTAGAAATCTCCTTCGTTAATGCTCCATGTTCTGTAATTCCATAAAGATAGTCAATCTCATGGAATAACTCATGAGCTATCGTATCCCCTCCCGCTTCCTTTGTGATATATATCCTTTTTTCTTCTCGATTGAAATAAGAGCGCTTTCCCTTCGCCCTTTGTATATCCGCTCGTAAGTATGCCTCTCGAAGCATCTGATATATATCCTCATTTTCAATGCGGAGTAAACTACGATAAAACCTCTTTTTCTGTATTTCAAGTTCTTTTTCTTCTTTTCTCCTAAATAATTTGGAAAAATCAATCTGCTCTGCATAAGATGCTTCTATTTCCTTCCATTGTCGGAATTTATGTTCATACCGGTTTTGATTCTCCGGATCCAACGAGTTCTCCGCCAGTCTCCCGAACCGTTTCTCCTGTCTTTCCGCGTACTGCTGCCGGGCTTCCCTTTTGGCATTCAGACCGATTGCTTCCAGTTCTTCCTTCGTCCAGGTGTCGTCTGCTGTGAATATACCAGGGAAGTAAGTGGTATGGCTGTCTTTGCATCTTGGCTATATTTTTCAATATCGGACTATCTCATCACCCTTAATAGGTGCGGTGCGCTTCGAGCGGTACGTCTCCGCCCTACTTCCTTTCGGAATAGTCTCTACACTTTAAACTTGAATATCTTCTTTATATTTCCATATATATCCGCCTGCCGTTTTTTGTTTTCTTCCTTTCTGTCGTTCTCCTCGGCAAACAACATCTATGGAATTAATCCCTGTCTGTCTTTGTGCTTCTCTGTAAGATGGGTATTCAGCAATAAAATTTCCGTTCAAACCAAACTGTAGTACTGGTTTTTTAATAGCGTATTCAATCTGCCTATCGTTTCCCAAAATTCTAACACTGTGCATATTATTTTCTGTATACGTCGCCCACTCTAAATTTTCCACTGAATTATCTGCTTTGTTCCCATTTTTATGGTTTACAGTAGGTTTGTTTTCGGGGTTGGGGATAAATGCCTCTGCTACAAGTCTATGCACATGCTTCGGGCTTATTTTCCCGTTTTTAGAAAGCTGAACATACATATAGCCCCTGCTTTTTGTTGCTGGTTTTAATATACGTTCACTGCGCCACGTTTTTCCTGTTTGATTTGTATATGCTCCAATTCTTTTTATTTTCCCTGTATTACTTACTTGATAAACACCCTCATAGCCAATTACATCTTTCCAAAGCTCCATGTGATATTCCTCCTCATTAGGATTATATCACACTTGCAAGGACTACTCAAGTTTCTTAGCACGGGATTGTGATTTCTCCGTTCCCCGTTAGCATATAACTATTATTTTTTTATGTCATATACACCCGCTTTGTAATGCGGTTCACACCGTTTTACTACCACCCAAACTCAACATTCAATGGTAGAGCCCTGAAGCTATTGCTTTTGACATTAACGGATACGGTCCGTCTCTTGATGTCCCACCACTCCATACATCATCAATCAGCACCTTCCCGCAGAACGGAAGGCATTTCGGGCAAGGGTTTCCACGCTTATTTACAATAACGGTATGGATTCCCCATTCCTGACGCTTCATTCCTTCGCCTTGCAGGTATGCTCTCTTGCAGGCTGTCCGGATTGCCATATCTGCATAATCCGAAAGCGTGTGTCTTGCTCCATTTGCATATTCCACACAGTTCAATCCTGCAGAGAGAAAATCTTTTGCCGCCATATCTACCGCTTTTTCATAAGTTCCAGCCCCGGTATTGGCATATACCTGGGCGTTAAAGATAATTTTTCGGTACTGGTCTGCTGCCATGCGAAGAACGGCTGTTTCAGCCTTTTTCATATCGTCCGTAGTGGCTTTTACCAGCGCTTCCAGCTTCCTTTCATTCAGCTTAAAAAACTCCGCTGCTGCACCTTTGGAAATTCTCTTTGCCGGGAATCCTTTTTTTATGGCTTCCAATATGGCAATCTCCTGTTCCATGTCCCCCTCATCTTTTGCCGCCCTGATTAATTCCTCTATTTTCAGGTTGAGGCTTTTAAAACGCTTTCCATATTTTTTCTGATTGATCTTTTTGTATTTTTCCAGAGCCTTTAACTGTTCCGCCTGCCACATAGTCCATTGCTTATCCTCTTTGATCTCCTCTTCCTTATGGCTGCGCATATTCCGCATCATAGAAGTGATCAATTCGTTTTCAATAGCTTCAAACGCTTTTCCAATGTCATATTCATTATTTATTTTAGGCAATAGGACTACCTCCCGTTCGCATACACCTTAAATCCCTGGCTTTTAAACTGCCGGGTCAGTGCCTTGAGCTGAGTAATGCTTTTGCAATGATCATGACGTATTTCTGCCTGTCCGTCTTTTTCAATCGCATACACGCCAAAAGGGACCTGTTCTTTTCCTACCGCAAGAATGCTCTCATACCTCTTTCGGCTCACTTCCCAAATCTTTTCGCCTATTTTTACCATCATTCAGCCCATCTCCTCCTGTGTCCACTTTAAATCCGCCAGCATCCAGATTAACGCCCGGCTCTTCCACTTTACCGATTCCCTGTTCTTCTTTCAAACGTGCTATTTCCGCTTCTTTTTCTTCTTTCGTCCACGTGTCCCCATAAAGCTGTTCCACCGAGGTTTCCAGACTCATTACACCATATTGCCGCGCTTTTCCTACGGTATCTACAGTAGTTCCGAAATCAGGGGACGCATATTCCCCAAATTTTACTGCCGGTTCATATTCCCCCGGTGCTCTCTGGCACATAAGGTCATAGCACTGTAAGATTGCCCGGCACAGTTCCGGAATCGTCTCATTTAAGGCATCCACAATTTTATTCCGTACATAAAGCGTTACTTTTTCCTTTTCTCTCTGGGATTCTGCGTTGTCTGTCTTTTTCAGGTCAATTCCCAGTGTGGATGGAGACATGATCCCCTGCAGGACCATATCCAAAAAGCTTATATAACTGTTTACATATGCTTCGTAGGAAATCTGCGGCTGGGAAATCTCTACCTGATGACTGGATTTTTCCCCCATATTATCCCCAATGGCAATAAAGTCATTATCAAACGGATTTGCCGGTAACAGCCCCCCGGTATCCGGGTCTCTGGGAATCAGGTTTTCCGGTATGTATCTCTTAATACGTCCCATTCTTATGGCGTCAATCCACTGACTGATCACTTCATCCAGTCCGTCTAGAACATCTGTCTTTGTGTCAAACAAAGCCTTCCCCCTGTTCTTGTTTTTTTCGGAAGGAAGGATTTTTAACGGAACTGCAAGTAGCAGTTCTCCTTCGATGCCTACATCCATCAGGTGCGCCGTCTGTGGGAGGAGCTTAAGGGAAGTTTCTTTTCCGGAATCGTCATACAGCTTATAACGGATATATCCATGTCCATACGTTTCTTCTAATCGGAACTCCTTGTTTCTCTGTTGGTAAGAAGTATAGAATTTGATTTCTTTTAACCGGGAATGGACGTAAACCAGATCCACATTTTCCGCATCGTAAAATTCCACGATCGGATACTGACTGCATTCATCTGTCGTGATCTTAAACGCGCCGTCTCCGGATGCAAGGGTTCCGGCAATGCCTTCTCCAAGCACTTCGTTGATCTTTCCTTTTTCAAAAATCTCTTGCCACTGTTCCTCTATGGCGTTCTTCCCTTCCCCGAAGGAAATACCATCCATATCCGCGAGCACTATATCCCGATAACGGTCTATGACAGTGGATACAATGCCGCTGTGTATCTTTCTTACGCTGCCCTGTGCCTCTGCTGCCCAGAACCGGGCTTTCTCCGCATCCCATTTCGCAGTCTTTTTAAAAAACTGCTCCAATTCTGCACTATTTCCCCGATACCACAGCTTATTCCTTATGACATCGGCAAGATATGTGTGCGGCTCTATGATCACAACTTCCTTTTCCCTTGCCGGTTTGATCTTAAAAATCTTTTTTACAAAATTCTGTATCCAGTTCATTTTTTCTCACTCCTGAAAATCTTACTCTGATAAGGGATCCACGAATACTGTACAGAATTGACCATATGGTCGTTCTTGTCTTCCGGCGTGTTATCCTTATCTTCCTGCCAGCTATAGCGTTCCAACTCTGAAATATAATTAGTACAGGTGTCCAGTACATAAAAGCATGGTTCGATTCCCGCCTCCTCATCGTATGTCAGCCACCCTAACTGTGCATTGATACGGTCAATGATCTCCATCTGTTTCCAGGCATCATTTAACATGTAAATACATCCATTTCTGCGTTTGTACTTATTCCACTCCTGCATGGTCGCCTGGTCTGCATTGTCGAGGAACGCATTTCTGGCAAGTCCCCATTCTTTTTTATTCCGGTTCAGGAAGTCCACAAGATTCTGAACCGTATCAGAAGGGGCAAGGGGTTTATCCAGTTCCGCATTGTTGTATACCCGTTCGGACAAGACAATGCAGCGTCCTTTGTTTGTAATCCCAAGAAATGACATAGCTATGGTATCCGGCGATTTCTGGGAATAGGACGTATCTACTGCCGCGGAGAAATACATAAAAAACTCTTTTCCTCCGGAGCTGCGAAGAAACTGTTTTGCCCACTCTTTGGTCTTTACATGATGCTTGCGGTCAAAATTAGAGAATACCAACCCTGTGGCTTTTCCTCTTAAACCTTCAATCTTATTTTTCCAGATTTTAGTCCCTTTGGGTGTGTTCTGGATGATTTTATCCAGCTTCTCTTTCGGCAGTCCTGCGTTGTCTTTAAAAGAAAAGAACCAATGGACCCAACCGGGTTTTGGTTCTTCTTTCAGCTCATCTTTAATTTCTTTCGGTGTTTCGTTTTCCCATTCTGGAAGCGGTCTGGAACAGTTGATATATTCTTTATATACGTCCAGGTTTGGATCATCCGGATTCAGGGTTGCCATGAGATAATCACAACGCATGGCAGATTCCCGGACGAAATCTATATCTGCTGTGTTAATCTCGTCTATATACAGGCAGCCATACTGACCGCCGAGGGCTTTCTGCCACTTCTTTTTGTCTCCATATCCCATCACGTATACAACTTTATCTCCTCCGGAGGTATGGAATAAAATATGCGGGATTTTATCATCTTTAGTTCCGTTGCCGTTGTATTCCGTGAGCGCACCAAAATCGTCAATAATTCCCAGGTCTTTGTTAATGATATTCTTTTCTGCAGTACCGGTATCTTTGGCGGCAATGATGTGGAGCTTTTTGGGGCTCTCAGCCACTTTTAACATAAACTTAAATAAGCCTACTGTGGTTTTTCCTGCTGCCGTAGTCCCTTCAAGGAACTCGACCGGAGCATTGCATTTCAGGAAGGCTTTGTATTTCTCTGATAGTATCAGTCTTTCAGAACTCATGAAGCTTAACCACCTCCCCGCATCTGCTGAAGAATATTATCAAGCTTGGTTTTTTCTTCCTGCAGTCCAGATACCTCTATCTTGTCTTTAAACATGCCGAGATGTTTACCCAACAGTTCCAAGGCTTTTAATTTGTCAGCCATCTTGATTTCACGTTCCAATCCATCCTCACCAAAGGTTTTTACCTTCACCGACTGAATAGCAGCGGTGTCCTCAGGAGCTGCATCCGGCTTCAGTGTCGCCGTATCGGCATCTATCACGTCGCTGGCATTTACGAAAGCAATCTTTGCCAGTTCCATTACTACCCTATCAGCATTAACCCCTGTCCGTTTACTACGTTCAGCCATTTTCTTTGCTATATGCGTCTGGATGTCAGGTTTTGTCAGGTTTTCACTTCCGATAGATTTTGCTGTTCCCGGACTGTAACCCGCTCTTATGGCTGCCTGGGTGGCGTTCAAATCAATCAAATATTCTTCTGCAAATCGTTTCTGTTTCTTTGTCACTCAGGTTCACCTTCTTTCTTTTATACAAAAAAGAGACAGCAACTGCTGCCTCCTCTAATCAAATGGACCTTCTGGGACTCGAACCCAGGACCGACCGGTTATGAGCCGGGTGCTCTAACCAACTGAGCTAAAGGTCCGTACAAAAAGAACCCCGCATTTCTGCAGAGCCCTTTTCTGAGATATATTTTCGTGGGGTACGGTCTCTATGCTTTCGCAAAGGCGATACCGTATGAGCCTGATTTGACTGCCAGGCTGTGACACCTGACAGTCGTTTATTCATACGAAGGAGTTCAATGAGATTCATTCAAATCCATTTATACTATAACATATTACTTAATATCATTATGTATCATCTTTAAATTTTTCAGTGCCGACGAATGAATTCTATGTATCTGAGCCCAAGCATATCCCATTTCAACAGCTACTTCTTCCCATTTCAATCCTTTTATGTACCGAAGTCTCAACACCTCCTGCTCATCCTCATTATCCAGTGCTCGAATATCTCTTTCTATCCTCTGCCTTAATTTTGCCCGCTCCAGTCTCTCATTCTTCAGTTCTTCAATCATCTCGTCCAGCTTAACGATATAATTCGATAAATCAGACTGCTCACTACCCCGTGGCATTCCATCGTTCACAGCGGAAGGAAACATCTTGTTCATTCGCAGCTCCTGAATTTCATCAAGAATCCTTTCTTCCCTCCGAAGTGCTTTCCGGTAAGAACGTAGATATTCCTTTTTCTTTTCATTTTCTTCCTGGATTGATAATTCCACTGGCATCACCTCTTCCATTCCTGCTTTGTTCTTCGGTCTCTCACTGCTGTTACTTCTAATCCCATCAGTCCAGCTACCTCATTCAGGATTTTATAAGCGTTGTACACATGTGTCGGCATCCTATCGGCTTTGCTTATCGCTCTGCCTGCTGTCGGGTCACTATAGCCTTCGCTGTTTCTATATCCCATTCTTCTCACCTCTTTTTCTTTGGCTTAAAAATTCCACGCTCTACGCAATCAAGTGGGCTGCATCCACGCCTGTGTCCTTCCATGGCTAAATATTCGCATATACCAGATACTACGCTGCTTGTTTGTGATTTCGTAAAATATACACACTTCTTACACTGTTTACGCTTTAGAGCGTTGACTTCTGCTTCTGTCATTTCACTCCATAATTTCTTCTTTCTCACAAGTCTCTCTCCTCCCGCTTAATCTTCTGCCCGCACCATTTACAATGCCCGGCGAATACATCTCCATCGTTTAACCCCGTTCCGCATTCCGGGCATTCTACAGTTTCTCCGAATGCTCCACAGATTTCGCTGACTGCTTTCGCGTTCTGCTTCTCCAGTGCCTCCAAAGCAGCTTCATAGGCTTTCCTTCTCCGGTTGCTTAAAGTACGTTCTAATTTGCCTGAGAAATACTCTATTGCTTTCTGTGTATCCATTATTCTCCTCCTTTGTACGGTTCTGGAAGTGGTTTCCAGGCTTCCACATTATAGACCTCCCCAAAATCATCAAACCATGTTCCATCTGGTGAATATTTCAGCGTCGTAGCTTTGTCAGCTCCTTTAATCGTAACATTAAATTCTGGACAATCAGCATCCTCCGTTCCTTCTGGCACTTCCGGCAGTCTCTCGCTTACCGGAATCCAATTATCATTTACATGTACTGTCGGTTGGCAAATGGTAATCTGGACTTGGAAGATGCTTTTTTTTAGTTTGTTACTCATATCTCCTGCCTCTTTTCTTGGCGATTTTTTCAAGCTCATAAGCTGCATCCGAAAGAGCTATTTCAATAAGTTTCCCTTCTGGATATTTCTTCCTGATTTCGTGGCATTTATCCACTACTCTTTTCCAAGCTGACTCGTCTTCCAGAAGAGTATAATTAAACTCTTCAAACAGCGCTCTGACTTCCGGATACAGCTCCCAAAGCTTTTTGCGTTCTTCTCTGCTAATCATAACTCTTCAATCCGGATATAAATCCCCGGAACGTCCGCCCAAAATTTTTCCGTGACCTCCGATACCACCAGACAATCATCTTTCCAAAATCCGCACATTGTCATGCAGTCCTTTAACATTTTCTGAAGATTATCTGTGTCAGGCTTCGTAATCCGGTATTCCCCGTCTTGATGTTTTCCGTCATTTTTAAAGCACCACTTTGTAAACAACCGACAACCGGTCTCAATTCTTTTTCTCGGTTTATACTTTGCCAGATGACCACACAATTTCAGTTTTGCATTTTTTACTTCCGGCGGATCATAAAAAACAGGCTTGCCATTAACCACTGTTACTTTATGCTCTTGAGCCGTTGCAGTTGGCGGCTCCATCGACATAAAAAATTCAATCATTTTATCTTCCTCCTCTTTTTCCTTTCCTGCGCGACTGTACTGGGCGGGCATTCTCCTAACCCGTTGTGGGGGCGTACTCAATCGCCCCACACTTTAGGGTGGGAATACCCGTACATAGGGCTTGCCCGATTCCCGAATATATATACGTAGTATATATAGGTGCCGGGCATATATGTTGCCCGATTCCCAGCACCTTATATTTTAAGGTGTCGGGCATTTGCCCGCGACCTGCCCGTTTTAAGGTGTCGGGCAAATGCGGCCGGTCTCTTTTTCGATCATATATCCCAGATCGCTAAGTGAATTTCTAACTGTTTTCTCGGCCGGATATTTTTCCCCAACAGCTTCTGAATCACTCTTTATTCGCTCATACAGTTCCTTTACGGTTGGGTATTTATCCTCATTTTCGAATCGAAAATTCTCAATAGCCATATTGTATTTTGCTTGTTTTTTCTCTCTTTGCTGTGCCCCTTGTTTCTTTCTGGCTTCCTTTCCGCGTTGATAAGCTGGCTTCTCAGCATCTGCTTGCAAATCAGATAAGACACCCACTTCGTCCAGCCTGTGAACAGGATACTGAAACCATGAATTCACTGGCTCAAACTTTGGGAACTCTCGCAAGGTACCTTCAATTCTCCATGCTGTTTTTGCCTTCGCAGCCTTTTTTGCGTCCTCAATTTGTTCGTTTAGTCTTCTCATCTGCCATTTGTCCAAATGGGCTTCGCAATACGAAATCATCTGTTTGCTGCTCAGTAAATCATCTTGAGACAAGTCATCTTCCCACTTGTAATGAGCGTCCAGATAAGATTTGCATGCTGCGCAAATTGCATTATTTTCCTGCTGTTTCATAAGAGCCTCTGTTGGTTCCAGCTCTATCAAATCCAGAAGAGCGTCAGGATCTCGGGCAAACACACCAGAACCAGAAGCTCTATCCATAGACTTCTTCCCTCCCTGGCTGCCTTTTGAATGATGGTGACAATAAATCACGGCACTGTTTAACTCCGTACACACAAGGTCAAACTGATTGCAGAAATTAGCCATCTGGTCTGCGCTGTTTTCGTCACCGGTAATAACCTTATAAATCGGGTCAATAATAATTGCTGTATAGCTTTTTTTAGCTGCCCTTCTGATAAGCTTTGGCGCCAATTTATCCATTGGTACAGACTTTCCGCGAAGATTCCAAATGTCAATACTACCCAGATGCTCCGGATTAATCCCCATTGCTCCGTATACATCTTTAAATCTATGTAAGCAGCTCGCACGGTCAAGCTCTAGATTGACATATAAGACTTTGCCCTGTGCACATTCCCAATTAAGCCACTTTTTTCCTTCCGCAATGCAAATACATAATTCGATGAGTAAGAAGGACTTTCCTGCCTTTGACGGTCCTGCAATCAGCATTTTATGTCCTTTCCTTAAAACACCATCAATTAAGCATGGAGCAAGTTCAGGAAGATTGTTCCAAACACTTTCCAATCCTTCGGGGTCTGGAAGGTCATCGTTAATTCCTTCAATCCATTCATACCATTCATTCCAGGAGGCTTTTCCAATATTGGTGTCCACAAGAAACTGTTTCTTTCCATTTCGGATAATGCCAGGCATTCTGGACAATCTGGAAGGATTTCTGTTCTGCGTATCCACATCAATTCCGTTTTTCTGACAAACGTCATACAGGTAATCTACGCGCTTCCTATATTCCGTATAATCCGCAGCGTCCACTTTTACAATGGCATGAAGGCTTTTCTTTCCGGAATGCACCAGACAGGCAATCGGAAGTTCCAATTCACGAAGAATCGCGTTCTGGTGTGCAATATCTGTGGAATCAGATTCCACAAGCGCATACCGATATTCCGTTACATTTTCATTTTTGCAGCCATTTCCATCCAATGGATTAAAGCGGATCCATGCGCCTGCTTCCGGGTTATAATCTCCCAGAACTGCCCCAATATCCCCGTTGCACTGGTTTAGCTGCTCAATCAGTTGCCCTGCTGTACGGTCCCAGCTGCCTTTTTGCGGCAGCCATCGTGTGCCTTTTTCATCCGTCTTTTCCCAGCTTCCTGTAACATATCCTACATTTTCCTCAGCTTCAAATAAGGTTTCCAAATACTTTACGAGATGGTCTACGGGATTCCAGTCTTTTGGTTCATAGACTTCTTTCCCCTCAATCCAGTTCTGATCCACCACGACACGGTCAGAATCTCTTTGAATGGTGTCGTTCCAATCTAGCTCATGTCCGCGGTCCGGAATCCAGCCGCGATCCATTGCCATTTGTACAATCGTCCCTCCCGTCACAGGAGAAGATGAGCCTGAAAAAGAATTCCATTTTCGCGCGCATTCCCCTTGGTGGTATCGTCCAATATCTCGGCGGCTCCACATATCCCATACATTCACAGAATAGCCTTCCTGTTTAAGCGCCATGCCAACATTTACCCACTCTTGATAATTTAGGGTTCCGGGATCTATATAATCAATTATTTCTGTCAGGCTCGTTTTCTGCTCCATATTTTATGCTCCTTTGTATTCCTGTGGAATAATATCAGAAGGAATCCTCCAGCCATTTGCAGCAATGCGGTCAATCAGTTTTTTTGCCGCATCAAACTGCCAGGTCCCCACATGCTGGAAGCCCCTGCCTTCCAGGAAACGAATCTGTTTCGGTGTCGTCAATCCTTCATTTCTTCTCTTATCTAACCGGTCAAGAAGTTTCGCTGCCTTACCGGCATTTTCAATCTGATCTGGGAGGATTCCCAGCTTTTCAAGTGTAGCTTTTTGTTTATCTGACGGCGGTCCCATCTCCCAACCGAATGCCGGGACATATCCGGAAAGGTCTTCTGCTTGGATACTCATTTCAAACTGCAGCGGGTCTACAAGCTTTTTCTTTCTCCTCTTCATTTCCGCAAGCTGCTTCGCAAGGGCTTCTTCTCTCTGCGCCACTACGTCCTCGGAAGCAGTCTTCTCTGCTTCCTCAATATCTACTGGACAGCCCGCTGCTTCCTCCAGATTTTCCGTCATTTTCTGGGCTACTTCCTCGTTATCGCAAATCAAACTTG
The DNA here is from genome assembly GCA_900549015.1 of uncultured Blautia sp. Classification (GTDB taxonomy): domain Bacteria; phylum Bacillota; class Clostridia; order Lachnospirales; family Lachnospiraceae; genus Blautia_A. The sequence continues at coordinate 18,171 of URMH01000015.1, read as the reverse complement.
CAGGATGGCACAGCTCGTGTCGTTCTGTATGCCATAAAAAATCCAATAATAATAAATGCTCTTTTCCAGGCGACAGTCTTGTTCCGCGTCCCACCATCTGGCAATACAAGCCGCGTACTTTTGTAGGTCTTAATACCACCACGCAATCCACCGATGGGCAGTCCCAGCCTTCTGTAAGCAACATACTGTTACAGAGTACGTTGTATTTTCCTGATTCAAAGTCTGAAAGGATTTCAGCTCTGTCCTGGCTGTCTCCATTTACCTCTGCAGCCTGAAATCCATAATTATTCAAAACATCACGGAATTTCTGGCTGGTCTTTACCAATGGAAGAAATACGACTGTCTTTTTATCTGCACAATATTTTTGCATTTCCTGTGCGATTCCTTCCAGATACGGATCCAGTGCGGTTCCGATGTCACTCGCCTTAAAATCTCCAGCCTGCACAGAAACACCGCTCATGTCAATCTTCAGTGGGATTGTAAGTGCTTTTATCGGAGTTAAATATCCTTCTTTGATGGCTTTCGGAAGGGTATATTCATAAGCCAGGGATTCAAAATATTGCCCTAAATTCCGCATGTCCCCACGGTCTGGTGTTGCAGTCACACCGAGAACATGAGCCTCCGGAAAGTGTTTTAATACTTTTTGATAACTGTCTGAGATGCAATGATGTGCCTCGTCTATGATGATTGTATTAAAATAATCTTCCGGAAATTGTCCAAGGCGTTTCTCTCTCATTAAGGTCTGCACAGAACCAACCACAACACGAAACCAACTTCCCAGACAGGAGCTCTCCGCCTTTTCTATGGCACTGTTTAACCCTGTTGTCTTTTTTAATTTATCTGCTGCCTGATCCAGAAGTTCTCCCCTGTGTGCCAGAATCAACACTCTTTCTCCTTTTCGCACGCAATCCTCTGTTACTTTTGCAAATACAATGGTCTTGCCGCAGCCAGTTGGCAGCACCAGGAGCGTTTTCCTGATGCCGTTGTCCCACTGTTCAAAGACCGCATCTTTTGCTTCTTGTTGATATGGTCTTAATTCCATCACATTTCCCTCTTTTTAAAATGAACCGGCATTAAAAGCTGGTTTATTCGCATCTTTTGGATACAGCTTGCCGATGTAGTTGTACATTTTCGTTGGATCTTTTTTCCCTGGCTTCTGCCCAACCTTTGCTTTCGCAGTCAGCCCTGGCAGTGCGCCCCAGTTCATTCTCAGCTCTTCGCCTTCTTTTTTTAATCCAACACCACGGAACAGCTCTGATAATTTCCATTCAAGTGAGCTGTGAAGCACATAATTTTCCCGGATCGTAATGTCCCTGTCATGACCATGCACAATAAAATACACCACTGCCATATTGCATGACGGAAGCTTTCCACCCCCTGTAGATCTGCTTCTTTCAAACTTCTCTACTGTTACATTATAATCTCCTTCTGGTAACGGTTCGAAATTCTGTCCGTCTTCTTTAATTGTATCGTCCCAGCTAAATTCTCTTCCTTCTGTTGACATATCTTATTTCTCCTTTTTAATTAAATGGTATTTCCTGTTTCTCTTTCATTTCTTTGACCATGCCAAAGACCTGCTCCCATGCTCCGATCAGACAGCCATTGATAAAGTCTGCATCGTAATCTCTGATTTTGACATCTTCCGGATAATATCCTCTTGCAGCAACCACAGCCTGAATGTCCCATTCATCTACATGATTTGCTTCCATCAGATCACGGAGAGGTTTGGGGATCTCTGGATCTTGAGTCGGAAAATTATTTTTCTGCTCTTCTAATGGTAAACTCATCTGCGGTCCAGCATCTGTCGGTACAGGTTCCGGTTTCGGAGTTTCTTCTTCAGACTCCGGTATGCTCTGCTCTGACACTGTTTCTTTTCGTGTCTGACGGTTACTGGGACGTTCCTCTATGATGCGCGCAACGGAGCTATATTCAAATGGAACTTCTTCCGGCAGTCCATACCGGTTTTTTGCATCCCAACAAGCATGATGTGCAGTATACATCACTCTGGTTCCGCCCTGTGCCTTGAATTTCTTGCCTTTGTCATCCGTCGCAACGGATATAGTTTTGTAATTTGCAAACAAAAGCATATCCGCCCACTCTTTAATAAGAGGAGAGGTCTGGGAACTGGTCTTTTTCCCAAGCTTCAGCTCCCAGCGGTCATAAGCCCCCATTTCATCTGGCTGCTCGAATTTCCGGATCTGCGCATGCGCAGTAAGCACTACATTCACACCAGCTTCCACCACTTCTGTAAGCCTGTTCAAAAAACGTCCCATCTCTTCTTTTACATAGACATATCCATTTCCGTATCCGAAGTCCTCAATGCCCTTTTTCTGATGCTTGTCGCAGATACTCTGCACGCACATGGCTTCCGCCCAGTCGATGGTATCAATCACCAACGTCTTGCAAATATCTGGGTGGTTTTTTATGTATGCAATCTGATCTAAAATCATCTGCCATGACGTTGGTTTAGGTAATCTGGCTACGTCCATAGAATTGGTACTTCCTTCTGTGTCAATAAATACCGGTTCCGGGAATCCACTTGCAAATGTGGATTTCCCGATTCCTTCCGGACCGTAAATAACAACTTTTTTTGCACAAGGAATTTTTCCTCTGATAATCTCCATTTAAAATGCACCTGCCTTCCAAGTTTTTTTCGGTTCTGGATCATGTTCCTGACCCACTACATAACCATCTTCAATAATGATGCTGCATTCTTCTCCTGTACTCACTCTGGTGGCAATGGCCTGCAATCCCTCTGCTTCCAGCCATGTACCGAACTCTTGCAAAGTCTTCATGTCCATCTGTTCCAGTTTATCCAGGAGCACGAATCCACAATTCGGATTCAATTTTCGCACGATAGCTGTAGCGACTTTCATTCTGTCAGCTCCGGACATGTTGTCCCATTTCTGCCCTTCGTATACCAGCTCTCCATCCATCACAGATAAATCTGGAAGTGGAAGCTCTGCGGAATTTAAAAGGTCTGTTTTTTTGTTTCTTACATCAGAAATCTTAGCTGTCAGATCGTTGTATTCATTTCTGTAGGTCTTCGCATCGTCTTCTGCTTTTTCCTTGTCAAGATTTGCCCTAACTTTCCGGTTGATTTCTTCAATATTCGCAATGTTCTTTTCCAGTTCAGCGGTAGATTCATCCTGCAAGTCCACGGCGGACAATCGGGCAATTCTTAAATCTTCTTCGATTTCTCTCTGCTTTACTAAAAACTCAGAGAGCTTATCATTGATTTTTTGATACTCCTGTTCCATCTGATGGAGATACTCCCGTTTCCTCTGGTTCTCTCCGTTTTTTGCAAGGATTTCCTGCTGCTGCCGTATCAAATCAGAAGGAGAAATCAGGTCTTTCGGAACCTCTGGAAAATACGGCTGCTCTTTTGCAAATTTTTCTTTTTGGTCAGCAGTGCGTCCAACATATAACCGCTCCTGATACAGCTCTTTTTCCTCTTTTTCCAATTCCATCAGCTTATCCCCTACTCCGATAATCTGTAGGAGAACCTGTGCTTTTTCTTTCCCGGATGCTTCCATAAACTTAGGAAGATCCAATGCAAAGTTATTTACGAACTCATTTAAAAGCTGCTGTCCTGCTTTCTTTCCTGATGGGTCTGTGACTTTTAAGGCGCTATTCTTTCCTTTGCGCTCTACAACAAGCCCGTTATTCATAACGATATGCAAAGTGGGTGGAATTATTGAGCCTTCTCGCTCCGCTTGTGACGGTTTGAATTTATCTCCGCCAAGTGCCCATGCAATTGCATCCAGTACAGAGGTTTTTCCTTGTTTGTTGTTTCCACCGATGATAGTCAAACCGTTCTGTTTTGGCTCCACCTTTACAGCTTTGATTCGCTTGACATTTTCAATTTCAAGTTGATTAATCTTCATACTCATTCTTGATTTTCCTTTCATTCTGCCTTACAATAAGGCTGTTCTTATTATTTTTAGCCCCTTAGTGAGTTGCCGCTCCTGGGGCTTTTTCTGTCGCCAATAGTATGTAAAACGCTACTATAGCAATTGCGCCGGCTCCTGTAGCCTGGGCAAGGGTATCTGTCCACTCCCAGAATGGAAGGTACGTAGCTAGTGCTCCGATAATGACGGATAAAATCGCATTACGTTTCATTCCTTATTGCCTCCTTTCAAAATCTACTTTCGTTCCGGTCGGATTCTATTCTGACCATCCTCATAAATTCCTCATCTGTAAGATGTGCTTCTTTGTAAATGATTCTGAGCTGTTCCAGCGTCAAATCCTCCGGGTGCTTTTTCCGCTTGCAGTGGGTGGTCTGACCGTAACCCATCATCTTGATAAGCTTTTATACACCCGTCTGTGCCTGCAGGTATTGGTATATTTGCTTCGCTGCATCGTTTAATGGTGCGTCTCTGTTTAAATTGACTTTTGGCATCTTGTCACCTCCCCCTTCTAATCTCCTTATTTACAGCAACAGTTCCATCTGTTCATAATCAGGTGCTTTTACAAAATCTTCCGGCAACTGAATTCCATACTGTTCGCAAATTTTCTGCGCCATCTCGGCAACCCTGTAAGGAACACTTCCCTGTTTATCCATTCGATTGGAAAGGACTTTAATCAGATTAGCTACCTCTCCTGGGTGTTCCGTTAAAGGAATCTGTTTTATCTGGTGTTCCATTTCATAAAACCTGCGAACATATCTGGCAGTAAAGATTACACCTTTTTCTCCGGTGGATTTGTTTGCCAAAAAGTCGCAGCCAAGCTTTGTGACCTGGTAACACTTGTTCTCTTTGCCACTGGCATCGCGATATGCAGAAGGAATGAAATAATCACTCACCACGAAATTGTTGTCAGTTAAAATTTTGATGATGCCCGCAGATTTCTTATCTCCGTCAAGCTTCCTTAATAATTTCCAGTGCTCTGTTTCCATCATCTCTGCCACTTCCAAAGTTGTAATTGTTGTTTTTCTTAAATCGTTCATGGCTTTCCTCCTACCAAAATCTCAATTCTTAGGTTGGCAATTGTTTCGCATAATATATCTGCTACTCGCGCTACTTCTTCCTGATTTAACGCTAGCAAACTGGTTTGATATGGTACATTAAAAATAACTCTGGTTAATTGCCTAACATTATCCCAAACTCGATGCTGATCATTGCCAAACAAATCATACATTGAAGAATCACTCCATCTATATTTTCTATCTGGCCCGTTAAACCATTCTTTCTTTATTGCAGCAAGTCCCGGAACTTCTTTTTTTAATTTTTCAGCTCTCAGCTCTTCTAAAATTTCCTGTTTTAATTTTTCCTTTTCTACGCTATTCATCACTTCACCACTTTCTTTTATTTTTTGTTGCACTATGCAACGATTAGATAAAAAAATAAACTTGAAACTCTTCAGGCTTAATACACAACAAAACAGCTAATTTTTCAGCCTCATCTAAGTCCATGGGACGAGTATTGTTGATCTTCTGATTTGCTGTAGGTTGCGCAATCCCTAATGCAGCAGCCACATCCTTTTGCGTCAATCCTTTTTCAGCAAGTCTTCCTTTAATCTTACTCGTATTTATCAACACCATCACCTCTCTTTCTTTCCAAGATTGTAGCATTGCGCAACAAATATGTCAATAGCATTGTGCAATTTTTTTTATTTATTTTAATTCAATGTATTGCACTACGCAATTCAATGTGATATAGTTTAAGAAGGAGGTGAACAATATGAATGTACATGAAATTGGAAATAGAATTAAGCAGGCCCGAACACTAAGAAATTATACTTTGGATGATATTGCCCATGAAATTGGTGTGGCAAAATCCACGATACAAAGATATGAAAACGGCTTAATTCGGAGACCAAAGCTTCCTGTATTACAAGCTATTGCTCAATCAGTACAGGTAAATCCTGCATGGTTAGCAGGATATGACGTCCCTATGGAACAAAACGATTGTGAAGATACCACCATTGCGAAACGCGATGCTGCATTAGCTGATATAGAAAAAATACTTCAAGCAAAAAAATATTCATTATGTTGTGAAAGTTATGATGATAATTTTTTTACTATAAAAAACGCTTTTGGACAAACCATTGCTGGATTATATGATTACGAACTTTTACCACGCTACGAGGCATTAAAACAAAACGGAAATGTTACTATAGATTTACTGATTTCGTCAGAAACTGCATTTTTTAGATATATGGAGAGTATAGGGTACTATATCGCAAAAGATACCTCAGGTTCTGATTCCCGTATCGAATACTCCAATAAATATGGTAATGGTTTTATTAAAATAACCCCTGATACATTGACTGATATAAAAAGTCGAATAGATACTTATGCAAAAGCAACTATTGATTCTATTATTTGCAAAGAGTACGAAGAGGTTTTTCGTAAAAAACGTGAGAATAACGAGTCACTCACTACTCAGCTATTAGCTGCCGCTCATGACCGTACCGACATAGACGTGACAGAAGAAATGAAAAAACATGACGATGACATCATGAACGATGATTCCGAATGGGAGTGAGATTTAATTGACCTACGAAGAATTACTGAAAGAAGCTGATAGTATGGGGCTAATTGTAAAAGAAAAGCCCCTGCAATCTGGCGACGGACGGATTTTTAATAATAAAATTGCTATCCGTAAAGACATACCGACACAAGTAGAAAAAGCCTGTGTGCTGGCTGAGGAGCTCGGACACTATTTAACCACTTACGGAAATATCCTTGACCAGTCGAGTGTTGCGAATCAAAAACAGGAATACCGTGCAAGACTTTATGGCTACAATTTAAAAATCGGACTAACCGGGATTATCCGAGCCTACGAGCATGGATGCCGGACACTGTACGAGATGGCTGAGTATTTGGACGTGACAGAAGAATATCTGCAATCCGCTATTGATTGCTACCGATCACGATACGGGCGCTTTGCTTCCGTGGATAATTATATTTTGTATTTTATTCCGTGTCTGGCTGTCATGCGGATAGGATAATGATTAAACCGCAGCAATGCGTTTTAATAAAAACATTTTTAGGAGGAAAAAGAAATGAGAAAGAGATTTGCAGCTTTACTTATTGCAGGAATCATGACTTTCTCTTCAACTTCGCTTGTTTTTGCCGAAAAAAGCAGCGCGTTAGAGCAAGTCGAAAGTCAATTCGCGGACATTGTTGACAAAATCAGCTTTTCGGAAACACAGAATACAGACGGGAAAATACTGTACGCGACTTATGAAAACTTAGATGATGCCGGGGTTATAGGCGAAACTTTTCATGAAATGGCCAAAAATGATTGGTTCGATTACAACTACATTTTTTTAACTGGTTATGCTTCTAAAGTCCCGTTTTTTACTCATATTGTCGATTGCGCCGATATGAGCAGCTCTCATCATATATGGTTTGATGAAAATGGAAAGTTATTAAATCCTGACTATGACGGATCGCAAGAAGCAGTTTCAAGCGAATCTAGTTCGGAGAAATCTTTACCTGATGATATACCCACTGAATACCATTCTGCATTGGCAAAAGCTGAAAGCTACAACAAAACAATGCACATGTCTAAACAAAGACTTTATGACCAGCTTACATCTGAATATGGTGAGCAGTTCTCCGCCGAAGCGGCGCAATATGCTATTGATAATATACAGGCTGACTGGAATGCAAACGCTTTAGCAAAGGCAGAAAGCTACCAGTCAGATATGAATATGTCCCCTGAAGCCATTCGCGAACAACTTACCTCTGAATATGGCGAACAGTTTACTGCAGAAGAAGCTGACTATGCAATCCAGCATTTAAGTCAATGATAGATATGACGAACGCTTCAAATTAAGCATACATATTTTTTAGAAAAGAGGACTTTAAGATGGAAAAGAAAAAACTCAGCAAATTATTACTTGTATCACTTATTATCGGTGTAGCTTATCTGATATACAGCATTACATATTGGACGGGAGCAGCCGGAAGCGGCGCAGACACAGCCGAGCAAATCGGATCTGGTATTGCCATTGTGCTTGTCATGCCACACTTAATTTGTACCGCTCTTGCAGTTATCTTTAATGCACTCGGACTGTTCATGAAAAAACGTGGTTTCGCTTTAACAGGTGCTATTCTTTACACTGTAGCACTCATTCTGTTCCCGATGTATTTTATGTTCGTTATTATCGAAATGATTCTGTCATACGTAGGATTTGCTAAAATGAAAAAGGATTAACTTTACTCTCCCCGGCTTCGACCGGGGAACACATTGAAAATTTTATAGCACTTAATTATGCTTTTTTAACACTTGAATACTTGACAAGATTTCTGCATATGATATAATGCTAAGTGAATTAGTGAATGACTGGTGTCCGGTCGCAGATAGAGTCTTGGAATTGTATTCCAAGACTCTTTTTGCATTTATAGGAGAAACTCTATGGATGAAATTAAATACACTACTCCAAGTGAACAAATAGAAAAACTAAAATCGCAAAACATGATTATTCACAATGAGATATACGCTAAGGAACAATTGCGACAATGTGGATATTCGAATCTTATCAAAAGTTACCGAGAACCTTATACTCTCATTTCGAACGAAAAAAAAGTATATCGATCTGGAATCTCTTTTGAGCAAATACAATCATTATACACTTTAGATAAAAATTTACGTAATGCAGTTATGGGGGCAATGCTTGATTTAGAGGAACATATAAAAGAAGCTGCTGCAGATGTTGTAGCTTCTTCCTTTGGAATCCATCAGAATGACTATTTACAGTTTAAAAACTATAGAGATAAATCTAAACGTAAAAGTCGTTTCAATCTTTCTGGAATTTTGGAAACTATGAGAAAAACCCTCCAAACAGATAAAAATCCTATTGCTCATTATTCTACTGTTTATGGTATTGTTCCTCCGTGGATACTTTTTAAAAGCATTTATTTTAGCACAATAGTAAATTTTATCCACCAATTTAAACCAACTGAACAACAAAAAATGGTCCAACATTTGTATTCTGTTAATAGTCAAGAAATTCCTGATTCTGCTTTACCTAAATTAATGACAGATACTCTTTTTATCTGTTTAGAATACAGAAATTTAGCCGCCCACGGTGGACGTGTGTATAACTATGAATGCAACAGCAAATTGCGTTTTACGCACAACTTGCACGGATTCAGCCTGTTGTTGTTTTTATTAAGTTTTTTTGACTATCAGGCACCATACGAAATACTAAACAAATCTCTTACAGAAGAACTAAATCGCCATTGTAATGCGTTTCCTGAAGATATTACATATTTAGGGCAAATTTTAAATGTTAATATTACAGTAAGTGATAATGTTTGGATTACAGGTAAAAGCAAGAAATATCACAGAAATAAGCATTGTAGTGGAATTTTAAACACACAAAGTTTAGACCTCAAAGAAGCAATATCTCAAGGCTATACACCTTGCAAAAAATGTTGTAAATAATAAAAACCGCCCCTGTGCTGCTAACACAGAGACGGCTCTACATCCGGAGATGTACGTATATTTTTCGTGCAAGAATATTGTATCATCTTCGGACAGCCATCGCAAGCGGAACCTTTGTTCCTGCCGGCTGTTATTTTTATACTCATTTTTAAGGAGATGGTAAAATGCCGAAGAAAAAAAGAAAGAAATACCCAAAACTCCCTTCCGGATTTGGTACTATCCGATACCTGGGATCTGGCAGGCGAAACTGCTACGCTGTCCACCCTCCTGCTGTTGCAGATGCTCTGGGACGCATACAGCGTCCTGCTGCCCTCTGCTATGTCGATGACTGGGTAAAAGGCTTCACGGTTCTTACAGCATATAAGGCAGGCTCCTATGCGCCAGGAATGGAAAAGGAGCTGGAAGTCAAAAATACTCTTGATGCAGATGTATTAATTCAGCGCATTGTGGCAGATTATTCTACCATTAAAGGTGTTGAGGATAAGCATCCGGAAATCCGAGAACTTACTTTTTCCGATATATACCAAAAATTTTACAGATGGAAATTTGAAGAAAATAAAACAAGAGAGTTTTCCGATGGGCTGCGCAGAGGTCTGCAGGCAGCATATAAGAAATGTGAGCCTCTTCACAATCGTATTTTTACAGATTTAAAGTACCGCGATTTCCAAAGTACAGTAGATACGAAAGCTGAAAGATACGGCAGCGCAAACTGGATGGTCACTCTCATGAAGCAAATGAGTAAGTTTGCTGTAATGTATGAATACATAGAGGAAGATAAAACAGTCCACTTGAAAGCAAACCGTCCAGATGACAGTGAACATGGCGTGCCTTTCAGCGAAGAAGAATTAAAAATTTTATGGGAAAACAAAGCGCATCCTGTAGCAGAATTTCTTCTGATTATGTGCTATTCCGGTTATCGTATCAAGGCATATCGAACCATGCAGGTTTTTCTTGAAGAAAAGTATTTTCTCGGAGGAGTAAAAACAGAATCCGGAAAAAACAGAATGGTTCCCATTCATTCTGGAATACAGGAACTTGTAGAGAGGCGATTAAAAAGAGATGAGGGATTATTGACTACCACAGAAGATACTTTCCGCAAACACCTGTATCCTTTTCTTTCCAGTGTAGGAATCGAAAGACATACTCCGCATGACTGCAGACATACCTTTTCTATGCTCTGCGAAAAGTATCAGGTAAATGAAAACGACAGAAAACGTCTTCTCGGTCACTCTTTCGGGAATGATTTGACAAATGCCGTTTACGGACACCGTTCCCTTGAAGATTTAAGAACCGAGATTGAAAAAATACAGCTTCCGGATTTGTGACTAACTGTGACTAATCGTCCCGTTTTATCTCATTATAAGACTTGATAAAAACAAATATCCCGAACCCGGAAAACCGCATAAAATAAGGAAAAACGCGAAAAATCAAGGTTTCTCTTAAAACAATGCCCTTTACAAACTTTTTACACTCCGATATAATATCTCCATAAATCCGAACAAGAATCCGGAAATTTATTTACAGAAGAAAAGAAAGGAGTTCCCATGAGTCAGTCATCATTTGGAAAAAAATTTACAGTCACAACCTGGGGAGAATCTCACGGAAAAGCCCTGGGCGCAGTAGTGGACGGCTGTCCTGCCGGTCTTTCTCTGGAAGAAAAAGACATTCAGGCATTTCTTGACAGAAGACGTCCCGGACAGAGCCGCTACACCACCACCCGAAAAGAGGGAGACGAAGTAGAAATCCTCTCCGGCGTTTTTGAGGGAAAGACAACAGGAACACCGATTTCTCTCATGGTCCGAAATACAGACCAGCGCTCCAGAGATTATGGCAATATTGCCTATTCCTACCGCCCGGGACACGCAGATTATACATACGACCAGAAATACGGCTTTCGGGATTACCGCGGAGGAGGACGTTCCTCTGGCCGTGAAACAACAGGCCGCGTAGCTGCCGGAGCCATTGCGGCAAAACTTTTAAGAGAGCTTGGTATCACTTTCTGTACATATACACGCTCCATAGGACCTGTTTCTGTCTCTTCTTTTGATGAAAAAGAAATCCAAAATAACGCGTTTTATATGCCTGATACAGAAGCTGCTGCAAAAGCAGGCGAATATCTGGAACAGTGTATGAAAAATCACGACAGTGCAGGCGGCGTCATTGAATGCCGCATTCAGGGCGTTCCTGCCGGTCTTGGGGATCCTGTATTCGGAAAACTGGATGCAGAGCTTGCAAAAGCAATCATGTCCATCGGCGCTGTAAAGGCTGTGGAAATCGGCGATGGCATTCAGGTAACTTCCCTGAACGGCTCTACAGACAATGACGGCTTTTGCATAAAAGACGGAAATGTATGCAAAACCTCCAACCACGCAGGCGGGATCATGGGCGGCATGAGCGATGGAAGCGAAATCATTTTCCGTGCCCATATAAAACCCACTCCGTCCATCAGCCAGCCCCAGCATACTGTCACAAAAGACGGCGAAGAATTTGACATGGTGATCCACGGGCGTCACGACCCGGTTATTGTTCCAAGAGCTGTCGTTGTTGTGGAGGCTATGGCCGCCATCACTATCACAGATGCCCTCTTTTCCAATATGAGCGCACGTCTTGACCGTATTCTTGATTTTTATAACAGATAACCCAAAAAAGGATATTCATAGAACATTTTGCTGTCTGCTCTTTGAATATCCTTTTTCCTGTTTCTCATCTTTTATTTTTCTATTTTATTCTTCCGGAACTGCCCAGATATGAATGCTGTTGGGCATATCTACTTTTAATGGCTTTCCGTTCATAACAATAATATTTTTCTCATAATCAATGGAAAATACCGTAATGGTATTGCTTGCATGGTTTGTAACTGCAAGATGCTTATCATCCGGGAAAATCACAATATCCTTTGGGTAATCTCCGCTTATGGGAAGGGTAAACTTCTTTGTGAGAATACCATTTTCCGGATTGATCTCAAACATGGAAACTGTATTTTCTCCTGCTGTAGTACAGAAAAGATGTCTTCCGTCATTGGCGAGGGTCAGGCCGCTTGCCGCATTATGAACCGCATCCTGATCTTCCGCTTTCTGTAGGGTACTGATTGTCTGGATCAATTCAAATTCCGGGTGCTTCCCGCTTCCATCATATGTATAAACACGGATTTCATTGCTCAGCTCGCAGAGAAGATACGCATACTTTCCATCATCGCTGAAACGGATAATACGCGGAGCCGTCTCTCTGGGGCATCTTAAAATATCAACAAGCTCCAGCTTATGTGTTCTTTTATTGATGCGGTAAATTTTTACCTGATCAATTCCATTGTCTACTGCACAGAGATACTTGTTATCCGGTGTGGGACGCACACAGTTTACATGTGGTCTGAAGTTTCTCTCTGCCACACTTCCAAGACCTTTGTGGAAAACGCCGTCCATAAGACTTCCAAGACTTCCGTCACGATGCGTATGTACAACCGTCACTTTTCCGTCGTGATACCCTGCCACATAAAGATATTTTCCGTCCACATCTGTAGCAAGATAGCAGCCTCTCATACCGTCAATGCCAACACTGTTCATTCGCGCCAGATCGCCGTCTTTATCTCTCTCAAAAACAGCGACTCCCTCATCTTCTATGGAATACAGATATTTCCCGTTTTTGGAAACAGCAGCATGTGAAGAGTTGCTTACCTCCACTTCATTTCTCTCTGTAAGAATCCCTTTTTCTACGTCCACATCATATACTTTTATGCCTTTACTGGCTCCGTGAGTATAAGAGCCCACATAAGCTACATATTTCTTTTTGCCCATTTTGTCCGCCTCCTAATCGCCTTTATAAAGTGATTTCATTATAGCATAAACTGTTTCTGTGAACAAGTTTACTTCTCAGAAAAATACTTTTTTACGGCGTCAAGCGTTTTTTCGATCGCCTCGTCTGTGTGCGCGTCGGAGAGGAACATTGCTTCAAACTGAGACGGCGCCATATGGATCCCCATACCGAGCATTCCTTTAAAATACTCTGCAAAAGCTTTTGTATCAGACGTTTTTGCAGACTGATAATCTACTACCTCTTCTTCTGTAAAGAAAAGGCTTGCAAGAGAAGAAATGTGGTTTATCTGATAAGAAAATCCTGCTTCTTCCAGGATCTTTTTCATTCCTCCGTAAAGCTTTTCCCCTTTTTCCTCCAGACCTTTATAAACCTCAGGGTGTGCGTAGAGATATTTTAACTGGGTCAGACCTGCTGACATGGCAATAGGATTTCCGCTTAAAGTGCCTGCCTGGTATACGGCTCCTGCCGGGGAAATCATCTCCATGATTTCCTTTCTTCCGCCGTATGCGCCTACCGGCATTCCTGCTCCGATAATTTTTCCGTAAGTTACAAGATCCGGTTTTACGCCAAAATATTCTGCCGCACCTCCGAAAGCAAGACGGAATCCTGTGATTACCTCATCAAAAATAAGAAGCGCACCGTATTTATCACAGAGTTCTCGAAGTCCCTTTAAAAATCCCTCTTTCGGAAGAACCACACCCATATTTGCTCCTACCGGCTCCACGATCACTGCAGCAGTCTGACCTTCTGCCTGTGAAAGAAGCGTCTCTACGCTGGAAAGGTCATTATAAACGGCTGTCATGGTATCTTCCGTACAGCCTTCTGGAACACCTGCACTGTCAGGAACTCCGCTTGTCATCACACCGGAGCCTGCGCTTACCAGCATGGCGTCGCTGTGCCCGTGATAGCAGCCTGCAAATTTGATAATCTTATTTTTTCCCGTAAATCCCCGCGCTGCCCGGACTGCGCTCATAACTGCCTCTGTTCCGGAATTTACCATACGAATCATTTCAATATGAGGAATATTTTCGCAGATAAACTCTGCCATCTCCACCTCGATTTCCGTCGCACACCCAAAGCTTAAACCGTTTTCACAGGCTTTTACAACGCTTTCTTTCACAGCCGGAAAATTATGTCCGAGGATCATAGGTCCCCAGGAATCAATATAATCGATATAGCGGTTTCCATCCACATCGTAAATATAACAGCCGTCCGCCTTTTCGATAAATCTGGGAGCTTCTCCGATCGCGCCGTAGGCACGGACCGGGCTGTTTACGCCTCCCGGGATTCTTTTTACTGCACGTTCAAATAACTGTTCTGATCTTGTCATCAGCCGATTCTCCCTTCATCCATAAATTTCGCAAGCTCTTTTGCAAAATAAGAAATGTAAATCTGTGCGCCTGCGCGATAAGCACCAACAGCCATTTCACAGATGATTTTTTCCTCATCAATCCATCCCATCTGGGCTGCTGCCTTGACCATTGCATACTCTCCGCTCACACTGTATGCCGCCATTGGAACGTTTGTCACTTTGGAAATTTCAGAAATCAAATCATGATATGCAAGAGCAGGTTTTACCATAATAATATCTGCCCCCTCTTCAATATCAGCAAGTGCCTCTTTCATCCCTTCTCGCTTGTTGTGAAAATCCATCTGGTAGCTTTTTCTGTCTCCAAAGGAAGGTGCAGATCCTGCCGCATCACGGAAAGGTCCATAAAAGGCAGACGCATATTTTACTGCGTAAGACATAATTGGCGTTTCCTTATGTCCGTTTCCATCAAGACATTCTCTAATTGCCCTCACACGTCCATCCATCATATCAGAAGGCGCCACCATATCCGCTCCTGCCTCCACATGAGAAAGCGCTGTTTTTGCAAGAAGCGTCAGGGTTTTATCATTTTCCACTTCATGACCGCAGAGAACGCCGCAATGTCCGTGGGAAGTATATTCACACATACATACATCTGTAATATAATACAGATTTGGAAATTCCTTCTTTGCAGAGCGCAAAGCTCTCTGTACAATCCCATCCGGATCATATGCCCCGCTTCCCACTTCGTCCTTATGGTCCGGAATGCCAAAAAGCATAACGCTTCCTACTCCTGCCTCCGTCAGGCGCTCCAGTTCGTAAGGAAGACGGTCAATACTGTAGCGGTACTGCCCCGGCATGGAAGGAATCTCTTCCTCAATACCTGCGCCTTCTTTTACAAAAAGAGGATAAATAAGAGAAGATTTATCCATTCTTGTCTCCCGCACCATTTTTCGCAGTGTTTCGCTGCCTCTCAATCTTCTTGGTCTTTGAATCAGTTCCATGTTTCCTCGCTCCTTTTCATATCTTCCACCAGGGCAATGAGGCTGTCGATGGTGGCTTTTTCTGCCATATAAGTTTTCATTCCCAGAGAATCGGCTGCCGCCTTTGTCTGCTTTCCAATGCAGGCAGCCTTTATTTTTGTATAATCAAGCCCTTCTGTTCCCTCTGCAAATCCCTTTACCGTCGAAGCGCTTGTAAAGACAACGCAGTCTATATTTCCCTCCTCAAATTCTTTCTTTTCATCAATGAGAAGGCTTTTTTCATAATGGGTGGCGTAGGTGGGAATATCCTCCACAACAGCGCCTGCTTTTTTAAGAAAAGCTGTCAGGTTCTCATTTCCCTTTTCCGCTCTTGGGATCAGGATATGTTCCCCTTCCAGGATCATCTCTCCAAGTTCTCTTCCAAGAGTATCTCCATCATAAACAGATGGAACAAAATCCGCAAAAAGCCCTTTTTCCCGAAGTTTTTTCTTTGTTCCCTCTCCGATGACCGCAATTCTTATATTTCCAAGGGCCCGCACATCTTTTTCTCTTTTTGCCATTTCCTGAAAAAAGACTTCCACTCCTGTAGGACTTGTAAATACAAGCCATCTATATTTTTCCAACTGCTCCATTGCCTCATAAAGACGACTCTGATCAGAAAGAGGCTCTGTACAGATAGAAGGAAGTTCAAGTACTTCCGCACCCTTTTCACGAAGCTTACGGGAAGTTTCTGATACAAGACTTTTTGGTCTTGTTACAAGCACCTTCCACCCTGCAAGAGGCATTTCTTCATACCAGGCAAATTCCTCAGAAAGGCTGCACACCTTACCGACTACAATAATCGCCGGCGTCTCAATTCCCTGTCTCTCTACTTCCTGAGGCAGAGTGGAGACAGTTGCCACAATCCGTTTCTGTCCTGCTGTGGTTCCTTTTTGCAAAATGGCGGCAGGCATATCCGGTGTCATTCCTCCATCTAAAAGCCCCTGACAAATATCAGAAAGCGCGGAAACTCCCATAAGAAATACAAGTGTACCCTTTGTATCTACAAGAGCCTTAAAATCAATATCATACTCTTTTCCTGCTCGTTTATGTCCTGTAATAATATGAAGGGAAGAACAGAAATCTCTGTGTGTAACAGGAATTCCATTATATGCAGGGACTGAAATAGAAGAAGTCACCCCGGGAACAACCTCATATGGAATCCCATTGGCTTTTAAAAGTTCAAGTTCCTCTCCTCCACGTCCAAAAAGGAATGGATCCCCTCCTTTTAAACGTACCACTCGGTATCCCTTCTGTGCTTCTTCAAGAAGTACCTGATTTATTTTTTCCTGTGCCATAGTGTGATGGCTGGCACGTTTTCCCACATTAATAAGACGGGCATGTGGGGGAATCTGCGAAAGTACGCCCTGCCCCACAAGGCTGTCGTACACTACAACCTCCGCATTTTTTAAAATCTCCATACCTTTTATGGTAAAAAGTCCAATATCTCCCGGACCGGCTCCTACAAGCCATACTTTTCCATTTGTCATTCTGCCCCTCCTTTTTCCACTGAGTCACGAAGCTGCTTTGCCAGGGTTACGCCGAGCGCTTCTCCCTCTTCTTTTTTTCCGCGGATACTTCCTGTGCGGAATATTTTCTTCTCCTCACTGTAATAAAGTCCGCGGATAAAAATTTCATCTTCCTCTGTTTCTGCATAGGCGGCAACAGGAGAAGAACAGCCTCCGTTTAAATATTTTACATAGGCGCGTTCTGCGCTTCCGCAGATCCAGGAATCTTCATCGCAGTATCCATTAAGGAAAGAGTAATCTATGCTTTCTCTTCCCTGCACTGCAAGAATCCCCTGTCCTGCTGCAGGTATCATCTCATCCGGCGTAAAATACCGGCTGATCCGTTCTGTCAGTCCAAGTCGTTTTAATCCCGCTGCTGCCAGGATCAGTCCCGCGTACTCCCCTTCATCGAGCTTACGAAGACGTGTCTGAAGATTCCCACGGATACTTTTTACTTCCATATCGGGATACGGCTTTTTAAGCTGCAGCGTTCTTCGAAGACTGGAACAACCCAGAGGCTTTGTTTTATCCAGTTCTTTTGCGCCTTTTGGAAGAACAAGAACGTCTCTTGCGTCCTCTCTTTTTGAAAAAGCAAGAAGAGGCAGTTCTTTCGGAACCTCCATCGGCATATCTTTTAAGCTGTGGACAGAAAGCTGGCTTTTGCCGTCAAGAAGAGCTCTGTCAAGTTCTTTTACAAAAAGCCCCTTTCCTCCGATTTTATCAAGAGTTCTGTCAAGGATCTTATCTCCTGTCGTCTTCATGGTGAGAATCCTTACATCCATATCCGGATTCTTTTTCTTTATGTAATCGCGCACCATTTCGCTCTGCAGAACAGCAAGCTTACTCTCTCTGCTGCCGATCACCACTTCATTCTTCATAGTCTGATTCTCCTGCCGTCTTTTCCAGTGCGCTCTCAATTTCTTCCCGCACTCTTTTTGCTTTTTTATGATCGAGACCGCTGGCTGTAATTCCAACTACAACCTCATCCTTCATAAATACGCCCGGAAAATAAAAATCACATTTTTCCCTGTCACTTGATACATTTACATAGACGCCCTCTTCCTTACAGACTCTGTAAATGTCATCGTTTAATTTCCTGTCATTCGTGGCGGCGATCACCA
>URMH01000014.1 GCA_900549015.1 uncultured Blautia sp. | reverse complement strand
CACAGGCACCTGAAGCCTGCGCGTCTGCCAATTCCGCCACTCCTGCATTTCTTATGTTCGCCGCTCTTTGCGACTGCCTGATTATAATACCGCACTTCTATATAAAAGTCAATACCTTTTTTCGATTTTTTTATTTTTTTTTATATTATTTTTCTATCTTTTTTCAATCCTTATTTTTCCATATTTTTTTGCAGACTGTTTGTAGAATTTCCCATATGGCGGTGCTATAATGAATTTAAAATAGGCGCACACAGATAAATTACAAATTTCACCTTACTTTTTTTCATGGTGAATAAGCTTATTTCAAGCTTTAAAAGTTTTTCGCTGAATTTGGAGAAACCTTTTATAAGTTGTTTCAATTCCTTTGCGATTTTTCGCCTAATTTCTTTTCTTTTTTGTAGGTTACTTACAGCTTTTTTCTATTTTTAGCCTAAATACGCTCTGATTTTATAGGATATAAAAGCTATTTTTTCCAAAAAAGCCTACCGCAATATTTTAATAAATAAATAGGAAAGGAGCATTTCCATGATCTATCATTCCAAAGCTGTTATTCTGAAAAACGGACAGTCTGTTATTTTCCGAAGTCCCACACCGGACGATGCATCACAAATGCTTACTTTTCTTAATCGCATCGCTTCCGATAGCGATTATCTTATTCGTTATCCGGAAGAATGCGAAACCTCACCTGAAAAAGAAGCAAACCTTATCGCTTCCGTCCGTCAGTCTGAATATGACCTGTACATTACTGCTTTCGCAGAAAATAAGATTGTAGGAAACTGCCAGCTTGCTTTCCAGAAGCGAATGAAAACAAAGCACCGCGCTTCGATTTCTATCGGCATTCTGAAAGAATACCGGGGGATTGGACTTGGGCGAGTAATGATGGAGGAACTCATTTCCATTGCCGGAAAACATCAGATTCTCCAGTTGGAGCTGGAATACATAGAAGGAAATGACCGCGCGCGAAATCTGTATGAAAAAACGGGATTTTTCTGCACAGGCGAACGCCCTGATGCAATCCGCCTGAAGGACGGAACTATGCTGAAAGAAATTTCCATGATGAAGAAACTGTAAAGTTTATAAACATATATTTACCCCACCCAAGAAAGGAGATTTTTATGATTTTTGATTCTTTAAAAAACAAAGACAATTACAGGGATTTCCCTCTTCTGTACGAGGCGCTCTGTTATCTCAGCACCTTAGAAGAAGGCGAACTGCCGCCCGCCAATACCGTTTTAAAAGAAGGGATTCTTTTCTGCAATCCTGTTTCTCTTACCACAAAACCTGAAGAGCAGTGCATCTATGAAGCGCACCGCCGCTACATTGATCTTCACTACACGGTCTCAGGAACAGAACGCATTGCCACGGCTGACACAGACAGCCTTACTGTCTCCACACCTTATGACCAGCAAAAAGACATTGGATTTCTCACAGGAGAAGCGGACGGCTGTTACGACGTCAAACCAGGACAGTTTCTTGTATGCTTTCCAAATGATGCCCACAAAGTTGCCATGATGACAGAGGCACCTGCTGCCGTGTCCAAGGTTGTATTTAAAATTGCAGTAAAAGCCTGATATTGGGTTAGAGAAAAGGGATCTGTTTAATGGTCCCTTTCGCTTAACCGCCTCAAAATTTCTTCCGTTGTTATATGCAGACACTCCGGAATATCCCTGCGTATGGAAACAACTGCCTGAAAAGAATTTTCCGGCATTTCTTCTCTCTCAAACTCCGGCACAGGAATGCCAAGCTTTCCACATACGGCTTTCTCAAACCCAAAATAATCCACACAGTCTGTACTCCCTACATGGAAAACTCCTGTCAGATCATGCTCAAGAACATAATCTGCATAATCTCCTATCTGCTCTGCCCAGGTAATATTCACAGAAAGTCCCGGATATGTATGAACTTTTTCTCCGACACAGCTACACTGTTTCAACTTGTGAAGTCTTGGACATTCCCTATCCCACACAGAAGACAGACGAAAAATAATGAGCTGCTCTGAAAGCTTCTCCTGAAGCATACATTCACACTTTCTCTTGAAAATGCCATAATCTGATTCCGGAACAGGAACATCCTCCTCTGTCCGCGGCTTACTCAAATCCCCATCAAATACATTGGAAGTAGACATAAAAAGAAGCCTTTTCTTTTTTCCGTATAGCCACTGTGCTATTTTTTCATGAAACACCATCTGTTTCTGAAATTCTCCGCAGACAGATGAAATCACTATGTCTGGATTTTCCAGCTCCAGCACCTTTTCCAGAAGTTCTGTTTCTTCTATTCCTAACTTCCATCCATGTTCCGGTTTTTGATGTCCTGCTGTACGCACTATCTCATACTGCTTCCCAAGCTTTCTGTAAATGGCGTCCCCCACAAGCCCCGTTCCCCCGAGAAGTAATATTTTCTTCATACTGTTTATTCTTCCTTAAACGTAATTTTCTGCTGTTCCATATCTGCCACTGCTTCCACACCAAACGGAATAATACACCGTGGCAGAGCATGACCCACATTAATATTATACACAACAGGAATAGAAGGATTATCAATTACCTCCACAAGTATTTTTTTATACTCTTCATAATACGTCTCGTCCATCGGTTTTCCGATTAAAACACCGTTTATCACCTCAAAAATCCCTGTGTCTTTTAATACGGTAAGAGCCTTTCTGTATTTTTCAGGAGACATTTTCTCCTCACTTGATTCCAGAAGAAGAATCTTTCCCTCCCAGTCTTCCAGAGATGGGAAAAGCTGGTAGCGCCTGCAAAGCTCCGGGGAATCCGCGTATCTCTCCCCGTCAAACATATCAAAAATCGTATCAATACAGCCTCCCAGAATTTTCCCGCGAAAAACAGCCTTTCCCTGAAGAAGCTCAAATCCTCCGTTCTGATGCACAGGCAGTCTTGTTCCAAGCTGGCTTTCACTGTAATCCGTTCTGCCTTCATACCACACCTCACTCGGCGTAATTTCCCGGATACCGCCTGTCTTAATTAACTCCTCAAAATATTTTCTCGTATAAGGCAGCATTTCCGGCTCCATCTCGCACACATCGGAAAGAAACGCCTGACCGTAAAAAGTAGGAAGCCCCACTTTATGAAGCATAAAATGATTCATGGTAGAATCGGAAAATCCCAGAAAAATCTTATTTTTCACTGCCTTTTTCAGCGCATCATTTTCAAATAAATAAGGGAGAAGGCGGTACGTATCGTCGCCTCCGATGGCGCACAGAATCATATCCACCTCAGGATCTTCAAATGCCTGGAGTAAATCCTCTGCCCGCTTCTGTGGATTTTCTTTTACATAGTCGATTCCTTTTCTGGCATGGGGCATAAACTTTACAGAAAGTCCGTATTCCTCCAACCGTCTGATTCCCAAATCCACCTCATGTTTTACAAAATCTTCTCCAATCGTTCCACTGGATAAACTGACAATTCCCACGGTTTTTCCCATAATATTCTCCCTTCCCTCTACTGTAGAGCATATTGTTCTTCAATATAATGTTTGTACATAATACCAGTTATCTTTTAATTTTTCAATACTTTCTATCTGATCGGGTCTCAATTCCTCTTTTATCTGCTCCTCTCCACCATCTGCATACATCAGTTCACAGCTTCCGCTTAACATTCCGCGGAAAACCCAGAATGTCATGATTGTATCTCCCGCATCATTGTCATAAACATGAACTTCTTCATCAGAAGAAGTGAAGCCGTACCGGAATGGAAGCTTTATATTTCCATGATCGTCCGGAGAAAGTTCCCTGCTTTTTACTATTTCCACTACTTTATCTCTGGCATTTGCATATAAAATAAACTCCGTTCTTACTCTTGCTTCCCTGAAAGGAAACAACAGAAATACAAGCGCTCCAGCCGCTAAAACCCAAAAAGAACACCGATTTTCTTTTTTAAAAGCAAATATCAAGCAGATAAAAAATCCGATCAGTATTGCGAAAAAAATTATCACGTCCAACAAAAACAAACGATTAAACAGATAATCACCAAACCAGCCATAAAGAAACATAAGACAAACTGTAATAATCGAACTTACCATTAAATGATTCTTTTTTCTCATACAATCCTCCCCCTCCTCTTTTCTTCATTTTACCATTCACCTTTTCTCGCTGCAATAAACTCTCTGTTAAAAGAATATAAAAAAGAAGCCCTCGGAAATGGTCTTATTTCCGAAAGCCTGCTTTCTTTTTCTTATTTATTGTTTTTTAAACGTTCTTCATATTTTTTTGTAAGCGCCACCACAACACCTCCGGAAGCAAGAAGTCCGATCAGGTTGGGAAGCACCATCAGTCCGTTAAACATATCGGACATATCCCATACAAGCTGTACTTTTAATACAGAGCCTGCCATAACAAAAAGCACTACAAGAACAGAGTAAACTTTTACTGCCTTTTTGCCAAAAAGATGACGCACATTTACTTCTCCGAAATAATACCAGCCTATGATCGTTGTAAAAGCAAAAAACAGCATACAGATCGCAATAAATATTTTTCCGAAAGAACCGAACTTTGAATCAAATGCAGCCTGCGCAAGACTGGAACCGGTAAGTCCTGTCTCAAGAGCTCCTGTGGAAATAATGACAAGAGCCGTCAGGGTAAGAATGATAAAAGTATCAATAAACACACCCATCATTGCGATAATTCCCTGGTCACTGGGGTGAGCAACCTGCGCTGTCGCGTGTGCATGAGGTGTGGAACCCATACCTGCCTCATTGGAAAAAAGTCCTCTTGCAACACCGAAACGCATTGCCTTCTGAACTGTAATTCCAAGAACTCCGCCTGCCATTGCCTGCGGATTAAACGCCATTACAAAAATCTGTTTAAAAGCAAGACCCACATCGCTTCCGCACATACATAAGATCACGGCACAGCCGACAATATAAAACAATGCCATAACAGGAACAATTTTCTCTGTCACCCAGGCAATTCTCTTTACACCGCCGATAAAAATCACGGCTGCCACAACTGCCACGCAGATTCCCACAATCAGAGGATTCACTCCAAACGCATTGTGGAAGGAGTCCCCGATAGAATTGGACTGCACCATATTTCCCATGAATCCCAGCGCCAGAATAATGGCAACTGAGAAAAAGCCAGCCAGAAATTTTCCGAATTTCCCTTTAAACACTGCCTTTATGTAGTAAACAGGACCACCTGTTACAACTCCGTCTACCACCTTTTTCGTATGCTGCGCCAGAACTGCTTCTGAGTAAATGGTCGCCATTCCGAAAAATGCGGAAACCCACATCCAGAAAATCGCTCCCGGTCCTCCGGACGCAATGGCAGTTGCTGCTCCTGCAATGTTCCCGGTTCCCACCTGGGCTGCAATGGCTGTCGTAAGAGCCTGAAAAGAGCTTAACCCCGCCCCGTTCGAACCTCCGTTTAAAGAAAAATTTCCAAACAGTGCTTTCATTCCCGCACCAAATTTTCTCACCTGGATAAAACGCAGGCGAAAAGTAAAATAAATTCCTGTTGCAACCAGAAGGTACATCAGAAGATTATCCCATAACAGAGTGTTTACACTGCCCACGACAGAATCCAAAAAATTCATGACTGCTTCCATTTCCCCTATCTCCTTATTGTTTGATTTCGTGTATTACCACGGTAATGCGAGCGCTGCAAACTTATTATATGCGATGGAAAATAGAATGTCAACAACTTTTTCTTTCTGTTGCGAACTTTTGTCTTTATATTACGGACATACAATTCAGACAATCCACGTTGTCTCTGTAATTTATATCAGCACAAAAAAAGAAGGCGCTGACAAAATGAATGTCAGAATGCCTTCTGTCTGTATCTCGTATTTATACTTCCTCACTGCCGGAAATTTTCGTTTCTGTATCTCCGGTTTCCTCCTGGAATATTTCCTCTTCCTGCTGCGGCTTTTCTTTTTTGTCCTCGCAGGCAGTTCCGCAGAAAGGACAGAAAAATACTTCTTTGTCTATTGTGTGATGACAGGACGGACAGATTTTCTGCCCTGCTTTTCCTGCTGCTGAATCTTTCAGTTCATGTATCGTACTTACATGTCTGCTTATTTCTCCGCAGATACCTGCAATTTCATCATCGACAGACTCTCCGCCTTCGTACCGCTTGTAAATAATGCCGCCCAGTCTCTCCATTGCTTTGGAAACAACACGCTCCTCAGCGGAAATCTGGTTGCGAAGCTTCTGTACCTCATAGAAGTTTTCTGCTTTTTCGCTTAACTCCCTTGCCGTCCTTGAGATCGTCTCCCCAAAGCTGTCAAAAAAATCGTTTGCCATTTCCTTCTCCAGTCTCCTTTCCTACTGCTGTTCCTCCAGAAGAGGCACTTCCTGTCCTCTCAGAAGAATTCTCGGACCTCCTGTCCCTTCAATATACTCTTTTGTTATAATAACCTCTCCAATGGAATCATCCTTTGGAATCTCATACATGATATCGAGCATATACTCCTCCAGGATCGCCCGAAGAGCCCTTGCTCCTGTTTTCTTCTCAAGAGCTTTTGCTGCGATGGCATGGAGCGCTCCGTCCTCAAATTCCAGTTTTACCTCATCAAGAGCCAGAAGCTTCTGATACTGTTTTAAAATCGCATTTTTCGGCTCTTTTAAAATCTTCACGAGCATATCCTCTGTAAGACCGTTTAAGGTAAAAATAATGGGAAGACGTCCGATAAACTCGGGAATCATTCCAAAAGTACGAATGTCGTCTACTGTTACTTTCTCAAGAAGGTGTGGATCATCATCATATTTATCTTTTAAATCTGCATAAAAACCGATGGACGCCTGCTTGTTCAGACGTTCCTTAATAATGTTTTCCAGATCCGGGAATGCACCGCCGCAGATAAAAAGAATATTTCTTGTATCTACTGTTGTCATGGGAACCATAGCATTCTTGCTGTTTGCTCCGATTGGAACCTCCACCTCGCTTCCTTCAAGAAGCTTCAGCATTCCCTGCTGCACTGCCTCGCCGCTTACGTCTCTCTGGTTTGTATTTTTCTTCTTTGCGATCTTGTCGATCTCATCAATAAAGATAATTCCGTGTTCTGCTTTTTCCACATCATTATCTGCAGCTGCAAGAAGCTTGGAAACTACGCTTTCAATATCATCTCCGATATAGCCAGCCTCTGTGAGAGAGGTTGCGTCTGCAATGGCAAGCGGCACATCAAGAAGCTTTGCAAGAGTTTTTACAAGATACGTCTTACCGCTTCCGGTGGGTCCGATCATAAGCATATTTGACTTTTCTATCTCGATTTCGTCCATTGTATTGGTAGCCACACGCTTATAATGGTTATACACAGCTACTGACATTACTTTTTTCGCGTATTCCTGCCCGATCACATACTCATCAAGCGTTGCCTTGATCTTGTGCGGCGCAGGAATATTTTTAAGGTCGAGAACCGGCTTATTTTCCTCCTCCTTTTTCTTCTTCACCTTTTTTGGCTTTGCAGTAGGAGGCTGTAAATTACTTAAATCTATCATGCTCACATTCGGCATATTCATAAGGTCTGCATAATTAAAGTTTCCGTTATTTATCTGTGTATTCATGCTGTCAAAGCTCTTCTGCATACAGTCTGTACAGATATGTATATTGTTGGGGAGTTCGATCATTCCTTTACACTGACTCTCCGGTCTGCGGCAGAGGAAGCAGAAATTTTCATATTCATCTTTATCATTATCCTGTTCATTCTCCCCTGCTGCTTCTGTTAATTCTTCTTTATCATCAAACTGGTCTCCCATGATAACTCCTTTCTTATCCTTCTGATATGTCACATTATATCACAATATATCTTTCTGTTAAAATAAACTTTTCATAAATAAAATACTTTTATGTCTCTTTGCAAAAAAATGAGGTGCTTTACACACCCCATTTCCTGTACTGTTCTTATTCCTGAGGACGTGTTCCAAGGGTTACTTCCATTGTAATGTCTTTATACTCTCCGTCATCTGCTCTTGCAACAACAACCTCAACTGTTTCGCCTGCCTCGTAATATTGCAGTTTATCTATTAAATCCTGATTTCCTGTTACCTTCTGACCATCCAGCTTTTCAATAATATCTCCCTTTTTGATGCCGGCTGCTTCTGCTGCCTCTCCCGGAACCGTCTCTGTAACAAAAGCACCGGAAGGCATATTATACATCTGACTTACTTCTGAAGGAAGATCCTGCACGCTTGCGCCGAGATATGCCGTTTTATCTGAATCTACTTTATCTCGTGTCTTCCGGTTCATTAAGTCTTCCAGAATCGGCTGCGCCTTGGAAATCGGAATGGCATATCCCATACCTTCCACTGCATTATCTGCATATTTGGCAGAGTTGATCCCAATCACCTCTCCCTTCATGTTAAGGAGCGCTCCGCCGCTGTTTCCCGGATTGATCGCTGCATCTGTCTGAATCAGTTCCGTATTTGTACCCTCGTCTGTGGCAATACTTCTGTTTAAGGCGCTTACCCAGCCAGAGGTAACAGACTGGCCATATCCAAGAGCATTTCCGATTGCCACGACCTGTTCTCCAACTATAAGTCCATCTGAATTTCCGAGCTGCGCGATTTTAATTTCGCTTAAGGTGTCTTCCGGAATATCGCTCTTTTTCACAGCCACAACTGCAAGGTCATTCTCCTCATCTGTTCCCTTGATCTTCGCAGACACTGCGTCTTCTACGTTAATATCTCCATCGCCGCTTGCCAGATTCTGTGTTTCTTCCTCTGCATTTACTACGTCTTTTCCAATAAAGCATACGCTCAATGTAGTAGCTCCTGCTACTACGTGATTATTTGTAGCGATCAAAAGCTCATCGTCATTTTCTCCCACAATAATACCGGAACCGCTTCCCGCGCTCTGATACTGCTGTGTTCCATATCCAAAAATCCCAAAATAATCCGGGATTTCCTGTACGCTCACAGAAGTAATAGCAACAACGGAAGGCATGGAAGCCTCTGCTACATCAGCAACCGAATAAGCCGTTCCTGATATGCGGTTTTCTTCGGAAACGCCGCTGTCTTCCTGAAGAACTTCCGTATTTGCAATGGGCTCTTCCTCCTCTTTTACAATCGTTCCCATACCGAAAAATACCCCGCCTGCCACAACACCAAAAATCACCGCCAGAAGTGCTGCACAGCCTGCCTTTTTCCAGAAACCGCCTCCGCTGTTTCTGTTTTTGGGCGGTCTTGGAGGATTTCCGTTTCCGCCTGCTCCGCTCTGATTTCCATGTACCTGATAATATCCGTATCTTGGAGGAACGGAATCCTTCTGTTCGGGCTCACCTCGCCTCTGCGCTTCCTGATTTCCATATCTGCCGAAGTCTGAAGCATTCTGAGATTCCGGGTTATATCTGGAGTACGGGTGTGTCATAAGCTTTGTCCCTTCCCGTCTCTCACCGGATTGTGTATTCTGCCCGTTTGGAATACTTTGCGTGTTCTGTGCACTTTGCTCATTCTGTATATTTTCTTTATTTTCATCTGCTCCCGGGCTTCCTTCTGCCTGTCTGTTCTCAGGCTCCCATTTTCTTTCGTCACTCATGGACTTTACTCCCTTCTATCTGAACATAATATCTTCGTTTTTATAAAACCAGTTTACCAGTGAATTGTGTTCAAAATGTGATAAACTTTGAAAATAATTATGTTCTGACGAAGCTTATCTCTTCTTCCAGTACGCTTTGTTCATGGTCGCCCACAACACAATTCTGCGAGGAAGCTTTTTATATCTTTTTCCCATAAAATATCCGATATACTTAAATCCGCTCTGGAAAAAAAGTTTCGGAAGAAGCCAGAATTTTCCTGCCTTCACAAGAATTCCCGCTGTTTTTTTCACAAGACGGAGCCCTTCTCCCTCAGAAGGAACATCCTGGAATATTTCCGGGTGATCCGCCTGGGATACGCCCAGATCAAAATTCCTGTGAAGCTGCTGCAGACAAGTATAATTATGAGAATGCACCACCTTCGCATCAGCGGCATAGGCAATGCCGTATCCTGCTTTCACCATATTTCCCGCACAGATCATATCTTCATTAAAAATCGCCCTGTCCACAAAACCGCCTGCTTTGTCATAGGCTTCTCTTCTGTACGCCGCGCAGACATTAGAACAGAAAAATGTTTTAATCCCATAAACAGGCATATCCTTTTCTGTTTTGATACAGGAGGTTTCCGGATAATTGAAACTTCTTGTACACTTTTCCAAAAAGCTGCAGTCCTCTCTGGGAAGCTGTCTTGCATAGGCAGCCCCCACACTTTCCCGCTCCAGAATGGGCTTTATAAGATTTCCAATGAGAAATTTATCGTAAGGAACTGCATCCTGCGTCATAAATACAAGAATGCCGCCATCTGCCAGAGCTGCTCCCGCCATTCTCGTTCCACCATGATCAAACTCGCTCTTTTTGATGTGGTGAACTTCTGTCTTCGGATAAAGTGCTTCCCACCGGGCGTCCCAATATTCTTCCTCTGTATTCATAATAATCACTTTATCCGTCTGATATTCCTGATTTTTAAGCCCTTTTAACAGTTCGGGAAACTCTCTTCCCGGGCGATATGTGGGAATGATCACATTTACTCTTGTCTTTTCCATTTATTTTCTCCTGTCGAAAAAAGGACCATCTTTTCAGATGCTCCTTTTTTGCTGTTATCTGTCTACTGATAAACTTCGCCGGTTTCACCGTCGCTTATATCTCCTCCGCCGACATCACCGCCTCCAACGTCTCCACCGCCGGAACCGTCATCTCCGGATCCATCGTCTCCGCCGCCCTGATCTGGATTGTAATCCGGATCATAATTCGGGTCGTAGTCACCTCCACCGGAACCATCATCTCCGCCGCCCTGATCCGGATCGTAATCCGGATCATAGTTCGGGTCATAATTTGGGTCATAATTTGGATCGTAATCGCCTCCGCCGGAGCCATCGTCTCCGCCGCCCTGATCCGGATCGTAATCCGAGTCGTAGTTCGGATCGTATCCTGTATCGCCATCATCTGTTGAAGGAGACTGCCATACAAAATCATCCTGAACCGTATCGTCCTCTACAACGGGCGCAGTATCCACAATATTCTGTTCTCCTCCTACAATCTCAAGAATCTTTCCGCTTCTCTCTTTTACAGTTGTACTTGGAGTATATGTCACATCCTCACCATACAGATATTTGTGAAGTTCAATTACATTCGTTTCCAGAGAAGTCGGTACAATTACGCTGCCCTTTACATCTGCAAACTTATATTCCATTGGGAAACCAGTTGTCTCTCCTATGCTGTATCCGATTACAGAAGGAGCAAGAGCAAGTATCTCATTTTTTGAAAGGGAAGTCTGCACCATAGGAAAGACGTCGTCCATCACTTTAAAAAGAGTGCTTAATCCTGCCGATTTTGCTTTCATAAAGAGCATCTGAATCACCCTTCTCTGTCTCTCTGTACGCCCCATGTCAAGGCTGGATGTATAACGGATACGACAGTAAGACGTTACCTGTACACCATTCAGGTGATACGTCCCGAGAATCTCTTCCTGATTTTCAGGAGCAGGATCCGGTTTTTCAACAGGAGTAAAGCTCTTTCCTGTCTCTTCTGCCGTTTCTACACTGTAATTATTCATATGCTCAATCTCTGCATAAGAAAGCGGAATATCAAGACCGCCCATAGCATCCACCGCTTCTGTCAGAGCATTGAAATCAACTGTTGCATAATCCTTAATATCAAGATCAAGGTTTGTATTCAGCGCAGAAATCGCCTGTTCCGGTCCTCCGTAAGCATAGGCTGCATTGATTTTTGTGTATATGTCGTTTCCTACATTTAACAGCGTGTCTCGATAGAGAGATACAAGTTTTACCTCTTTCGTATCGTTATTGACACTGGCAATAATCATGGTATCGCTGTTCTCTGCGCCAAGAGCTGCATTTTTATCTCTGTGGTCGATTCCAAAGAGAGCGTATGTGGTATATCCTGTCATTTCCGGCACATCCTCGTTTACAAGGATTTTTTCTTCATCCAGAATCGGCTGCTCAATTTTATCAAGCTTTGATGAAATCTGTCCGTAAATATACAAACCGCCGATAAACACCAACAGCACAATGATTTCAAGAACAAATAAAAATTTTTTCTTTTTTCTTCCTGGTTTTGACATTTTTTTCCCCTTTTAATATGCGTTCTTATTGATAAAACCTTTAAATACCGTAAGGAACATGATTTTTATATCAAATCCGATGCTCCAGTTCTCAATGTAATATAAATCGCATTCGATTCTCTTACGGATTGAGGTATCTCCTCTGTAACCATTTACCTGCGCCCAGCCTGTAAGACCTGGTCGAACCTGATGTTTGACCATGTACCGCGGAATTTCTTCTCTGAATTTTTCCACGAAAAACGGTCTTTCCGGTCGTGGACCTACAAGACTCATATCGCCTTTTAAAATATTGAAAAGCTGCGGAAGCTCATCTATACTTGTCCGGCGCATGAATTTTCCAATTCCCGTCACACGTGGGTCGTTCTTTATTGTCCATGCCTTCTTCTCTTCTGATTCCGGCTGAACCTCCATAGAACGAAACTTGTACATCCAGAACGTCTTATTATGAAGTCCCACTCTCTCCTGCTTGTAAATAAGCGGACCGGGAGATGAAAACTTAATCAGGATACACATCAAAAGCATAACAGGCGATGATACAATAATTCCCACTATAGAGCCTACAATGTCCATCACTCTTTTAACAAGAGCGTTAAATGTATTGCTTAACGGCACGTAGCGGATATTGATAACAGGAAGTCCCTGTATATCCTCTGTATATGGCTTCGTTGGAATAATCTTATTATAGTCCGGAATAAATTTTGTGTGTACTCCTGACTTTTCACAAAGCGTCACTATTTCCTCCAGGCGATAATACTGATTCAGACCCAGGGTAATGGCAATTTCATCAAGACTGCTCACAGGAAGGATTACCATAAGGTTTGCAATTCTTCCGATTACTTTTACATTCTTGTACATGGTGCCCGCCGGAACATTATCATCCAGGATTCCCCTCACTGTATATCCCCACTGAGGATTCTGCTGAATTCTGTCGATATACTCCTCTGCCGCCCGGCTATATCCCACAAGAAGAACCTGCTTCTGATTCAGACCTTTTTTTCTCATGTCACGGAGAATATAAAAAATAAGCATTCTCACTGCCCACTCCAGGCAGATGTTTGTCACATAAAAAATACCAAAGGTCACACGGGAAAAGTTGCCCTCTTCTACATAATAAAGAACGAACATAATAATCAGAAACCCAAGGGTGTTCGCCTTGATTATATTTGCCAGCACAAGACGGCGACCCTGCATTCGAATCGGCTCGTATAGTGTAAATGCCTGATACAGAAGCAGGTATCCCGGAATAATCATAAGCAGGAGTATCATGTACTCTTCAAAGGTCTTAGACGTTGTGGCAGAATCTGCCATAGGACCTACGAAACGGAAAAGCCATGCAAAAATATAAGAAAATGCAATTACAACAATATCTATCGCTACATGGAGGCGAGTGAAATTTTTCTGATTGTCTTTAATCAATTACAGCCACCTCTGTTTTAATCATTGCCTTTATATTATAATATGAAACACATAAATGCAATAAAAATTCTGTAAATTTTCCCGGAGAGCTTTCAAAAACGTCTAAATATATTCACCCACAGCTCCCATTGTATCTTACAGTATGCCGGGAAATGCTTCAGTGAAAACGGAACTTTTCTGCCTTTTACGCTTAACTGAAACCCGTTCTTAATACCTGCCAGATACTCTCTCCCATATCCCTTCAGGCAGAAAAACAGGATTTTCATTCCAAATCCTACAAGTAAAAAGGGAAGGTTCAAAATAATCTGCAAAAACGGCATATTTTTATAAATCATGTAGATATTATTTCTGGAAGAATAACGGATTTTAAACTGATTATACCTGGAACCGCTTGTTCCGCTTCCCACATGATACACAACTGCACCGGGAATATACCAGTTTTCATAACCGTAGATGCGTGCTCTGTATCCCACATCCAAATCTTCCAGATATGCAAAATGCTCATCGTCAAAATATCCGATTTTTTCAAATATTTTTTTTCGATAAATGGCAGCTCCTGCGCAGGAAGAAAAAATCTTTTTCTCTTTGTCGTAATGCTTTGCTGATTTTTCTTTTCCCCCTGCAAACGCCCAGCCAAGCGCACAGTAATAATTGCCTCCGTCATCCATCTTCTCCCTGTCATGAAACTGAAGCATCTTTGCCTGACAGGAAAATGCCTTTTTATGTCTCTGGAGCCCTTCTGTCATCTCTTTCAGAAAATCCGGCTCCACCTCTGTGTCATTATTTAAAAGCAGTACATAAGGAGCTCTGGCTGCCTTAATTCCTTCATTTACAGCTCTGGAAAATCCAAAATTCTCAGAAAGCTCGATAATATGAACCCAGGAATACTGCGATGCCACAAAAGCACAGCTTCCGTCTGTAGAACCGTTGTCTACAAGAATCACTTCAAAATTTTTCATACTCTGGCATTCCAGACTGGAAAGAACCCCCTCCAGATATGCCAACCCGTTATAATTGGGAATAACAACTGATACTTCCATTTTTTATCCCTTCTTGTTTCCCATTCCCGAAAGCGGCTTCAAAGAATAATTCCACTTGGTAAGAGAAAGATTTTTATTATAATACGGGTCTCCGTTTTTCAGAATGTCAATCCAGTGACACCGCATATACTCAATTTCTGTCTGGAAACGGCGCACCTTTTCTTTGGAATCCTCTGCGCCCCTTGTTTTTGATTCCATATGATAAAGCTGCACATATGGGTCGTATACAACAAGACTTCCCGCTTTGTTTATTTTCAGACATAAATCCACATCATTAAAAGCTACTGCAAGCTCTTCCGTAAAACCGCCCACCTGGTCAAATACCTGCTTTTTCACTATCATGCAGGCGGCAGTTACCGCACTCATATCCTGCAGCAGAGATGCCTTGTGAAGATATCCAGTACGGTTTGCCGACATATCCACAAACATATGCCCTGCAATTCCTCCGATTCCTATGACGCAGCCTGCATGCTGAATGGTATTATCAGGATAGAGGAGCTTGACGCCCGCCGCTCCCACTTCTTTTCTCTGACAAAGCCCCACAAGCTCTGTAAGCCAGTCCGGTGTGATCACCGTCACATCGTTATTCAGAAACAGGAGAAACTCTCCTTTTGCATGAGCAGCGCCGAAATTATTGATGGCAGAATAGTTAAACTCCTTCTTCCATCTTAAAAGGCGCACGCCTTTTTTTGAAATTTCTTTATAATACCGGAAGATTTCCTCCGATGTACTGTTGTTTTCCACAACTATAATCTCGTAATTTCTGTACGTTGTTTTTTCCCATATGGAATTTAAGCAGGCTTCCAGTGATTCCTTCTCGTCTTTATTGGGAATGATAATGGAAACAAGAGGCTCGCCCTGCACCGGATATTTCACTCTGTAAAATCCAAGATCCGGGGTATGGCTTACCTCCCCTTCTGTTCCTGTCCGCTCTAAATGCGCTTCTATCGCCCGCTTTCCGGCTTCAAAGGCATACATCTTGCTTGCCGGATTGTCTGCTGTCGACTCTTTGTGGGTCCTCCAGTGGTAAAGGATTTCCGGCACATGAAGGATTTTCTCCGCCTCTTCTGTACATCGGAAAATAAAATCGTAATCCTGCGCTCCGTCAAATTCTTTTCGGAATCCACCCACCTGCTCCACGATTTCTCTTCGCACCGTAAAGAAATGACAGATGTAATTGTTGGAACGGAGAAGGTCCAGATTAAAATCCGGCTTTAAATGCGGCTGAAAATGTTCTTTTAAATCTGTCGTCACCTTATCCTCATCTGTGTAGACCACATCTGCCTCCGGATTTTTTTCCAGAGCAAGGGCAATTTCATATAACGCATTTGGCGCGAGAAGGTCGTCATGGTCGAGAAGCCCGATAAACTCTCCTCCCGCCATACGAAACGCCGCGTTTGTATTCTCTGCAATGCCCAGATTTTCTTTCAGATTTTCATGGCGGATACGGCTGTCTCTTCTTTCATATTCCGCCAGAACAGCTTCCATCTCTTTGTCATCCGGGCTTCCGTTTGCAATGCAGAGTTCCCATCCCCCATACGTCTGTGCGATCAGAGAATCCAGCATTTGTCTCAAAAAAAGCGGCGGCGTATGATATGCCGGAACAACTACGCTGATAAGAGGCGCATTTGAAAATTTCCTCTTTCTCTGACGGTTTAACGTTTCCCCATCTGGTACATACGCTTCATACCAGGATTCATAAGGGACTTCCTCCGGCTCAAACCTCTCATGGAGACGAATCCAGAATTCCTTTACTCCGTAATGCTTCAGATAGCGGAACCCCTTTTGAATTGTATAAGGAGAAAGCTTTTTTAACATTTTACTCCACTGTATCTTTCCCCCTGTATTGCTGCCTTTTCCCATTTATTTTAACCTCTGCTCTTTGTTTATTATTTGTTAAGAAAAAATTTATGAACTTATTTTAACATTCTACTATATTTTTTGCAAGAAAGGGAATAAATGTGTTATACTGAAACCTGTAGCAACTTATATTATGAAACAACAGGAGCAGTTTTATGATGAAAAGAAAAAAACGACTGTCTGCTGCCTTTCTTGCACTGGGAATCTGTGTTTCTCTGATCTCCCCGGTTCCTGCAAGAGCAGCAGAAGCAACTGAAAATACCGGAATTTCCACAAACTCCATTCCCGGCTGGCCTCAGGCACAGGACATTACATCTTCAGCAGCCGTTGTAGTGGAGGAATCTACAAGCACTATTCTTTATGCGAAAAATATGGATCAGCCGCTCTATCCTTCCAGCGCCGTAAAAATCATGACCTGTCTTGTGGCTCTTGAAAACAGCAGTCTTGACGAACAAATTACCATGACAGAAACAGGTGTTGCAGAAGTAACAGACGGAAGCGCCAATATCTCCTCCCAACTTGGAGAAGTATTTACAATGGAACAGTGTCTCTATGCCATTATGGTAGGTTCTGCAAATGACATTGCCCTTCAGGTTGCCGAACACGTAAGCGGTTCCGTAGAAGCTTTTGTTCAAAAAATGAATGAAAAGGCAAAAGAGGTGGGCTGCAAAGATACCGTATTTACAAACCCTACCGGCCTTCCTGACGAAAACCAACACACAACTGCCCACGATCTTGCGCGTATCACAAGGGCAGCCATGCAAAACAAAACATTCCGTGCCATTGCCTCCGCTTCTTCCTACACCATTCCTGCCACCAACCTTTCCGGAGGGGACAGGGTACTTACAAGCAATTTCACCATGACAAAGCCGGGAGACCCCGCTTACTACCAGGGCTGCCTCGGCGGAAAAGAGGGATTTACCCAGGCGTCGGGAAGCGTTCTTGCCACTGCCGCAAAGCGAAACGGCATGACACTGATCTGCGTTGTATTAAACGGAGCCTCCGGACAGACGGACGATGAAGCCATTGCCCTTCTTGATTACGGATTTGATAATTTCAAGAAGGTTTCTCTTGGAAACAACGATTTCAGTATTGTATCCGGCGGAACTGTAATCATTCCTTCCAACGCTTCTGCCTCAGATTTAAAAACAACAGATCAAAAGCAGGACGATGGTACTTTAAAACGAAAATATTTCTTCGGAAATGACAAACAGGTGGGAAGTGCAAAAGTGGAAGTACGGGATACAAATGCCAATAAGCAGGCGCTTGCCGAAAGCGAAAAACATCTTGAGGAAGCGCAGGACTTTTCCAATGTCCACACCAATTTCCCTTACTATCTCATCGGAGGAATCGGAATAATCCTTTTGGCACTTTTAATCTGGGCAATCGTAAAAGTTGTAAAATCATAAAAAACAGCCTGACAAATACAAAAAGAAGCGGATTAAAACTCCCGCTTCTTTTTTGTTTTCCGGCGTTTCTGCCGGCTATGGCAGCGCCTTTGTACGCTTTCTTCTGTATACAGAATCAGAAATGAAAAAATATGTATTCTCGTTCTTTCTTTGATGTACGTTTATTTTATCAGATTTTATTCTTCAAAACAATGAAAACCGTCCCAAAAATTCTATCTATTTTCGACGGAAACTTAAAGTTTCTCCACTGTCTTCAAATAAAACGACGGCTTACAGCACCTCATTCAAAACAGAAAGTCCATATTCTGCAAGAGCATGGTCTTCCTCGCCTGTGCCGCCGCTCACTCCAAGTCCTCCGATAATGGTATCTCCCACTTTCAGAGGAACGCCGCCGCCGAAAATCACAATTTTTCCACCGTCCATCTTGTCTACGCCGTAAAAGGTCTGCCCCGGCTGCGCAAGAACAGAAAGCTCTTTTGTAGACATCTTTACTGCCACAGAAGTATATGCTTTTTTCATTGCCACATCAAAGCTTACAAGAAAAGCTCCGTCCATCACAT
Organism: uncultured Blautia sp.; assembly: GCA_900549015.1. Classification (GTDB taxonomy): domain Bacteria; phylum Bacillota; class Clostridia; order Lachnospirales; family Lachnospiraceae; genus Blautia_A. The sequence continues at coordinate 39,362 of URMH01000014.1, read as the reverse complement.
GAACAGCAATAGGATTTCCATCTGGTCCGCACACGGCAATGACTGCCTTTTTCCCCTGACGTGCCGCTTCTTTTTCAATTTTTTCAATGAGACGCTTTGCGCTTTCCAGCGTGATCTTCCCCTGAATGCCCATGCGCTTCATGACTTCCTGGATCACAGCCTCACTTACAGAGGTATTTCTGTTTTCTTCCATGCGCTTCTCACTTTCTCCGCTGTTTTTTGCATCCTCATATCTTGCAAGTACATAGAGGTAATCTGCAAGGCGGTTCATATACTTCTTTGCGCCTGTGTCTGCCCCAAACTTTACGCCTACAGATGCGAGCGCTCTCTCGGCTCTCCTTGCAACTGTGCGCGCCACATCTGTTTCTGCAGAAAGGCGTGTGCCTCCCGGAAGGATAAATTTCTTCGGACGGTCAAAAAGCCCCTCCATTCTGTCGATCTCTTCTTCCAGAAGCTGTGTCTTATCATCATTTATATGATATTCCCTGTTATAAGGGTCTGCCACGCCTGCCATAACCGTGATCAGAGTTTCCTGAATTTTCTCCAGCATACGAACCGTTTCTCCATCTGTAAGCATGGTTTTCACAACTCCTATATGGCTGGTAAGCTCGTCAATGGTTCCTACAAGCCCAATCCTGTCATCTGACTTGGAGACGTTTTTTGTACGGACAAGATCAGTTGTTCCCTTATCTCCGTTTTTTGTGTAAATATTCATAATGGTTCATCTCCTGTGACTGGTTTAAAAGGCATCTTTTTAATGGCTCTTGCACTGTTTGCCCCGAGATTCCGGCACTGCCAGAACCGGGGAGCACAAAGCTCAAATACATTATGTCCTTTTGGCAGGCGCTGCATCTGCATGGCAAGATTTGTGCCGTTTATTCCGATCCCGCAGCCGAGCATGGATTCTTTTGCCGCCTCGAATGCCAGATCATCTGTCTCTCCCTCTCTGGAAAGCACCTGATACAGCACACCTTCTTCCTCAATGCCTGCACATACCTCCCGAAGAAGGTCTTCATCGGGATTCCGGCTGTATATGATAATTGTAGGTTTGTTCACAACCATCTGCACCTGCTCCTTTTTTTATGATCAGCAATCTCCCAGATAAGAAAGGAGAAGTCCTGTTGCCACTGCGTTTCTGGGACCTTCCTGTCCCCGGATATTTCCCCGTCCGCAGACAATTCTGTACTCGGAAAGAGCTTCCATCAGCATTTCCGGTATTTCAAAATCTTCTGCTGAACCACCTACAAGAACAACATTCGGTATTTTTCGTAAATCATTTTCCGGAGCCACTGTTTTAAGAGCCCGGACTGCATTTCTCACAAATACCTTTTTCTTTGCCTCCCGGCGAACTTCAAGAATTCGCTCCATAGGAATATTCTCTTCGATTTTCAGCATTTCTCCGGGAGCAAGAAGAACAACATGTCCATAATATCTGGGATCAATGGATTCCTCAAAAAACTGCATGGCTCCATTTTCCAGGCGGAGATGAAACAGGCTTTCCACCTTGCCCATAGGATACTTCTTAATCTGCTCTGCTGTCACTCTGCTCTTTAAACCAAGTTCTGTCTGAATCAACATGGAAACGAGCTCCCCTGCGCCTGCCTGGTGCGTGGTGCGGACTGTTCCATCTGCCTCCAGCACTGCTGCGTCTGTGGATCCGCCTCCCATATCGAGAATGGCAAGGGGAAGCTTCGTTCCCGGCGTTGTCATGGCTCCAACTGAAGCCATCACAGCCTCCACACCGGCTACGACGGCCTTTACAGAAAGCTCCTTTTCCAGATGCTCTGCGATCTGCTGCATGGGCAGATGCTGTGTTTTTACCATAGCCGCGATTCCCACCGCCTTCTCCATACAGGTTTCCCCTGCAAGAGAACCGGAAATCTCCACAGGAGCAAGGGTATCTACCGCCAGAATGTCGGTAATGCGAATATCCCCTTCCCCTGTTTTTGCCACGTCCTCCATGCTTGTCTTGATACGGCGGAGCATATTTCCCACATTTGTATCTCTCTGTCCGTCAATATCCCGGATCTCTCCCGCATTTTGAAGGGTTTCCATGATAGTGTCCTCTCCTGCGTCAATATCCACGGAAAGCTCCCTGCTTCCGTGAAATGTGATCTCTCCTGCAGGAAGAATATTTTCTTTTATGTTTCCGTGAGGGGTCTTAATAACGACTGCGCTTCTCTTTCCCACAAGGCTTTTTGCAATAGGGGTAACTGACTTTGTCTCCTCTGCGTCAAGCCCGAGAAGAGTTGCAATTCCATACGGATTGGAAAGCATCCTGATGCCGGTTCCCGGAAGCGCCACCTCAATGGCTGCAAGCTTCCCTTCCGGTATTTTATGGATATGGCGCACCTCATCTACAATGGGGATCTGGCGGCTCAGTCTGTTTTCCACAAGAACTGCCTCGTCTGCCTGAAGGATCAGTCCTTTTATGGAAAGCTCGGGAATATGCTGATTCAGTCTTGCCGCAACCTCCTCATAGGAAAACTTACTTGCTGCTGCCACAATATAGGGCACACCCGGTTTTCCCTTCCAGATGTTTTCCAGAAAAATAAGTTCTCCCACTGCCTCCCCTGCGCCTGCAGGAGTTGAGGGATTGTGTCCTATCATAGAAGATTCCGTGATAATGGTTTCTGTGATCGTCTCCATTGCCGTATCCCCGATAACAGGCGCTGCCTCATTTAAGCGCACAAGACTTAAAGCGCTTAACGGCTGATGGATTTTTTCCATCGCCTCCTCAAGAGCCGCCTTAATTCCCAGAACATTGGGAAGAGTTCCCTTTGTTCCGGTTGTCATTCGGGACGCACTGGAGAGAAAACGGAAAGTTCCGTTTTCCTCTGTGCCGCCGATACATACTTCAGTTGTGGAATTTCCTATATCAACACCAGCAATTAATTTCAAAGAAGGATTCCCCTTTTTTCATAAATTTCCGCTGCCTCCAGTACAAGCTTTGCACAGTTGGGGGCATGGTATTTTTCCAGAAGCTCCTGCGCCATAAGAAGCAGCTCTCTTTTTGTGGAGCGGTTTGGCCGAAGCTTATTGTACATATTTAAGATTACATCATCAGGAACATTTACAAGCTCGGAGGCGCGCTCAAAATTCGCCTGCATCTGCGGATTGTCCGCCTCCTTTGCAACCTGTCCCTGTCTCTTTAACATCTCTGAAGAAATTTTAATATCTTCCGCAGTCACATTGCCTCTTTTCACCTCGTCAAGAGTGATCTGGGAAAGTTTCTTTCCTGTTTTGGAAGCAATGCTCTCTGCCTCGTTCTGCCCTAAAGGATAATTGCTCATTTTGCGCCCTCCCATACTATCATGCCTTTTTCCGGTTGAAGCTGTTCTGTTTCAATAATGTGCATAAGAGCAGCCTTTACCTGGAATTTTGCACGTACCATCGGGTCGTTTGTACACTCAATAGGCGTTACCTTTTCCCCTTTTACATACTTCGCTGCATTTCTGCCGATCTTCCTGTATGTGTCAAGATCCATAAGCGGCGCCTGGGGAAAGAGCTCCAGATTTGACAGAGGATATAAATCCTTCTGGTGAATGACAGTCGTTCCCTTTGACTGAATGCCGATTCCGATACCTGAGCCGGAAAGCTTTGCAGCCTGAAGAGCCATAAAGCATACATCGGAAGTATCCAGGATTTTTACAACGCGGGAGGTCATTCCCTCCTCCTCGATTCCTGCCTGCACGTTTCTTAAAACATCTTCAAGGGGAATGCCGCCGATGGTAGAGCGGATCTCTGTCTGAAAAGCAGCTCCCACTCCGATCACAATTTCCTTCGGGTCTGTTCCCTGAGGCGCTCTTTCTGCGCCTTCGTAAGAATGCATGGGGCGCATTCTTGTTTTTCCTGCAAGGGTTTCCCCTTCGCTGTTATGGGGCTGCGGCTGGTTTCCCTGCAACTGCTCCACAACGGCTTTTGTTATGGCCTGTATCAGTTGTTCATTTAATTCCATTGTACAGCCTCCTAAAAATCATTTGCATTGATCCTGTGAGGAATCGCTTTGATCTCCTCCCAGCGTTTACCTGTCACACGGTATCCTGTTCCAGGTCCCATATAATCGTTTGGAGTATTTACGCCGGACATTACCTGGAAATGCTCGTCCAGAATTGCCGCCGTGTGCATATAATCTCCAATCACACGCTGCTTTAACATATTCAGAATATTTTCTGCAAGCGCTGTAAATCCGCTTTCTGCAAGGGCTTTTACAACATCGATCCCTGTGATGCCGCGTTTCATCATATCGTCTGCCGCCATAAGGTCGGATGCCACGTCACGCTTTAAAGTATCCTTGCTTCCGTGCGCGTAAGTTACCGCTTCTACCTGCTCGTCTGTCACCTCGGTAAGACCAAGGTATTTAAAGACTGCCTGCACTGCTTTTCCCGCCTCGCGGCGAACGCGGATCACTTCCTCTTCTGTTACAGGGCGAAGACCTCCGTCCACCTGCATATCTCTCTGAAGTACGTTGTAATCGTCAAAATCCTCCGCATCGAAGTTGGAGCCTGCAAACATATTGTCGTAATTCGGCTCTCCCGCATATCCGGAGAAGATAAAATCTGTACCCGGCATAAACTGAAGCATAGTACGCGCAGTACGGCGCATATCAGAATTGGAAAAGCTCTGGTCATTTGAAGATGCACATTCCAGTCCGAGAAGAGCCGCTACAAGATTTTCTCCGATAATTTCACGAATACCGGAAGGAACACTGGCCGTTACTCCTACACAGCTTACGGAACCATTCTGGATTCCCTGAGAACCAGCTCCCTTTGTTACATAAAGACAGCGGCATTCCAGATAAAGCATAGATTTCTTTTCGCTGCTTCCCATTAATACCTCTGAGCCGGAACCGGAGGTAAAGCGAACCTTCAATCCTCTTGATGCATATGCTGAATTTAAAAACGCTTTGGAATATGGTGTATCGTCTCCATCTACGAATACTTTTTCTGTTCCGTATACGGAAAGTGTCTCTGCATAAGTTGTAAGACCTCGGATACCAAGTTCAAGCTCTGTTGCCTCTTCTGCTGAGCACTGTGTCAGAACGCCTGGGCGTCCCACCTGGGAGCCGATCAGAAGAGCCATTGCACTCATTGGTGCATAGCGTGCCACACCCATCGTTGTTTCTTCTTCGCTGAATCCGCGGAGAGCACCCTCTGCAGCATCAGCTGCAATCTGCACCGGATCATCTTTTAAATTGGTAATATGTGCCTGGTTTCCCGGAATTTTTCTGGCACGCATTTTCTGCATACCCATCATCATTTCCACTACATTTAAGTAGTTGATGACTTCCACCATCTTTGCCGGGGTAATTCCTGACACAATTTCAAGAATTTCTTTTCTTGATGTATGAATGTCCACAATCTTTCTTGCAATTTCAAGAGAGGGAATTGCCATAGAAGCCTCTGCTCTGTCTGTCCGGATTGCGTAATCTGCAATAAACTGATCAAGGAAATCGAAATCTTCTCTTTTCTTTCCGTCCAGTTCTGTGATTACTCCATTTTCCACTCTGACAGAAGGCTCCGGGTCATACGGGCTTTTCATTGCCACAAAACCCATCTCCGGCCATTCATCTATAAAACCATCTTTATTTACAGCTCTTTTATCAAGAGCTTCAATTCGTTTTGATCTTTTCATATTTTCTACCTTTATCGCTGAATTATAAAATCTCGTTTCCGCTTTTCGAGATTATTCAGTGCTCCGCTTTTTAATACAGCCCGGCAGAATTGCCGGGCTGCCTGTCACCCTAGAATGACCACAACTTTGTATAGATTTTTACAATATCTTCCTTAGTCGGAACTCTTGGGTTATTCACTGTGCAGGCATCTGCCAGTGCTGCGTCTGCCATTTTGTCAATTGCCGCAAAATACGCATCAGGTGTGATTGTTCCAAGCTCCTGTATTGTAAGCGGAATGTTCATTTCTTTCTGCATAAACTGAATCCAGTTTACAAGAGAACGAACCGACATTACTTTATTGTAATTACTCAGTCCCAGAATATGGGCAATATTCGCATATCTCTTCACAGCCGGAAGATATTCCTTCTGACTCTTGCTGTGCTTATTAATATCTGCATTAAATTCCACAATATGAGGAAGAAGCATGGCATTTGCACGTCCGTGCGGAATGTGGAACATAGCTCCCAGCTGATGTGCCATGCTGTGTGTAATTCCAAGACCTGCCGTGTTAAAGGAAAGACCTGCAAGACAGGATGCCACGTGCATTTTCTGACGGGCATGCATATCGCTTCCATCCAGATATGCACGAAGAAGGAATACACCACAGATTTCAATTGCTTTTTCTGCAAGTGCAGAAGAAAACTCATTATGTGCTGTACTTACATAAGATTCCAATGCATGGGTGAATACGTCCATACCTGTATCTGCTGTAATAGCAGGCGGAACACTTTTTACAAGTTCTGCATCAAGGATTGCTTCGTCTGGTGTCAGACTTTCTGCTACGAGAGGATACTTCACATGTGCATCTGTGTCATTTACAACTGCAAAAGAAGTAACTTCTGAACCTGTTCCGCTTGTTGTAGGTACTGCAATCAGACCTACTTTTCCATAATTGTTTATTTTTAATGCAAATTCCCGAATTGCTTTGGAAGAATCAATTGCTGATCCTCCTCCTACTGCTACAATTGCCTCCGGCTGATACTGAAGGAATTTCTGTACGCCTGTTGCAATTTTTTCCACAGGTGCATCGGGAACTACATCACAGAAAATATCAAATTCAATTCCTGCACTTTCCAGAGGTGCAGTAATCAGGTCTATCATTTTACTCTGTACAACAAAAGGGTCTGTAATCACAAGAACCCTTTTATATGGAATTTCTTTCAGTCGTTCCAGAGCATTCGTGCCAAAATGGATGGCAGTTTTCATTTCAAAGGTATTCATATCAACTGCTTCCTTTCTTTCGCTTCAGACAGAATACAGGCATTCCACTCCCAGTTCCTGGAAATATTTCAGCCACTTGTCAGAAGGTTTTCTGTCTGTCACTACTACGTTTACATCCTGCATATTTCCGCCTACAGAAAACGCAGTCTGATCAAACTTTGTGCTGTCCACTACAAGAATCTTCTTTCTTCCGGAAGCCATCATTGCTTTCTTGGCATAGGCGAAGGATTCCTGAGATTCCATGATTCCCCACTCTTTGTCGAGCGCCTTACAAGAAAAAATTGCTTTATCTACATAATAGGAACGGATTGCTTCCTCTGTTCTTGAACCAAGAAAAGCAAGATACCCGTCTTTCATTACACCACCGGTAGAAATAATATTCCATCCGGAAACATCAGAAAGCTCCAGAAGGATTTCCATGGAATTTGTTATCACAGTCAGCCGTTCTTTATCCTTTAATGCTTTTGCCACAAAAACAGCAGTTGTGCTGGCATCCAGAAAAATGTGATCTCCTTCATTTACAAGTGAAGCAGCGAGTTCTGCCATTTTCTGTTTGCCTGCCACATTCTGATTTTTGCGGACATTAAATGGGAGGTCAATGCTGAAATCCTCATTAATCACGGCTCCTCCATAACTTTTTATGGCAAGCCCTTCTTTTTCCAGCTTATCCAGGTCACGCCTTATGGTCTCCTCCGAAACACTGTAAAGCTGACTCAGCTCACTGACTACAACTCTTTTTTCTTCCTGAAGTTTTTCAAGAATAAGATTTCGTCTTTCTAAAGCCAGCATGATACCTGCCTCCTTAAAAGTATCTTTTTATTTTTAAAGGAGACTGTCCATCATGCGTTTATCCGGATGTGCAATTACGGAAGAATCCAGATACATACCCTTAGATGCCACAAATTCCTTTGCTCTTTCGATAGAAGCCTCTACTGCGGAAACCTCTCCTGTAAGAAGCATATAGGATTTTCCACACATACCTTTTGCAATACGAAGCTCGATCAAGTCTACAATTGCTGTCTTCGCAGCCTGGTCTGCCGCCTCAATGATAGAAGCTGCATCATATGTTTCCAGGATACCAAGTGCACTGATTGATTCCACATGTGTAGTTCCGTAAATTGCCGGGAAAATAGATTCGTGAGGATTCCCCAGCACGAAGCTGTCAATACATTTATCTTCATATGTTGTGACTGCTGTATCTACGGCAGCCTTGACCGCACTTAAATCGCCGGTAATAATTGCAATATATTTACCCGGACACACGGTCTGTGCCTCCACGATCTCTACCTCAGATGTTTTTACCATAGCATCTGCAGCAGTAATACCGGTGGCTGTAGTTTTAAATTCAATCATTCCGATTGCTTTACTCATAATCTGTACGTCCTTTCTACTTTGCTGCAATTACAACATGGCGGTCTGTCACTTCTGTTACCTTACCGCAGATTGTTGCATGAATTCCTACGCTAAGTCCCTGAGCCGGCTCTGCGATCATCTGACCTCTTGTAACCTCGTCACCAACTTTTACAATCGCTTTTGCAGGTGCACCGATATGCTGGCCTAACAGGATCTTAACCTTCGGTACTGCTACAAGTGTTTCATCCATAGGAGCGTCTTTGTCATATTTTGTAAGACCAAGACGTGCCATCAGACGTTCTTCCGGCACTTTACGGTATTCTCTTGACTCTCTTATAGGTGCAGGCTGCACGCCCTGCGGAGGTTTCACACCGGCTTTTCTAAGACCTGCCTTCATGTCTGCAAGAAGTGTTCTCGGAGCAAGGCTCTGAGGACAGGAATACATCTCGCATACACCACAGGAACTGCAGAAGCTTGCATCTATATATGGATTCAGATCACGGAAATCTCCATTTGATGCCGCTCTCATAAACAGAGCCGGATCAATCGGATGTCCCAGTCCATTTCTTGGACAAAGATCTGTACATGTATTACACTGGCAGCAGATTGATGCTGCTCGTTTTAAATCTATGGAAGAAGTTCTCTGCTTCTTCGCCACAATCACGTGATCTTTTGGAAGAACCAGAATCGCATTTGTTGTCTTTGTTACCGGCTCGGAACCGCTTCCGATACGTCCCATCATCGGACCGCCGATAAAGTAAACCGGATCTTTTACAGTTACGTTTCCTGCCTGCGCTACTACATCGTCCATTGTGCATCCAAGGGGAACGCGAACTGTAACCGGATCGCTTACTTCCGCTACAACAGATACATATTTATCTGTTACAGGCTTCTGTTTCTCCACTGCACGATAGATGTTGTAAATTGTTTCTACGTTAAATACGGCAACTCCCTGCTCAATAGGAAGTCCGCCAGGTCTTACTACTCTGCCTGTGGCTTCGTAAATAAGAACAACTTCATCTCCCATCGGATACACTTCTTCAAGAAGATGAATTCTCATTTTGGGAAATTCTTCAATATGCTGCTGAAGAGCAGCAACTGTCTGTACATAAGATTTCTTAATTCCAATAATGGCCTCAGAAGCCCCTACTGTCTCTGCTACCATATTGAATGTTTTCATAATTTCATATGCGTGCTTTTCTAATAACTGTCTATGCAGCTTCAGTAAAGGTTCGCACTCTGCACAGTTCATAAGAATAGTATTTGCCTGATCGCTGATTTTCACATAGGTAGGGAAACCTGCACCACCAGCTCCTACTACTCCGTTTTCCTGTATGATTTTCTGTAATTCTTTGATTTCCATGGCGTTACTCCAATCCCGCGCCGTCGTCAACGATACCTACGATCGCTGCGTCCACTGGCGCTGTTTCTACGCCGCAGCCAATTCTTGCTGCGCTTCCCTGTGCCACCAATACATATTCACCGATTCCCGCACCAATAATGTCGATGGCGACAATCTGGCTTAAATCTGCTTTCATATGATGTACTGGCTCTACAATCATGAATTTATTACCTATAAGTTTTTCACTTTTTCTTGTGGAAACAATACTGCCCACAACTTTGCCTACAATCATATGAGCCTCCACGTTTTCTCTTTAATCCTCCATTGCCGGCGACTTTCGCCGCCGGCTCTGTATGGAGGAATATTCATTTATTATTTAATAATTGTAACTGTATTGCCTGTGGCAATCTGTGCTGCATTTGCTTCGTCTGTATCAATATGCATTTCCAAAGTAAAGCTGTCGTCCACACGGATTTTTACATGATTGAAAATTGTTCCGCGTTCATTGTCTGCTTTTACAGAAACAATATCGCCATCTTTTACACCAGCTGCCTGAGCATCTTTTGGAGACATATGAATGTGACGCATTGCCACAATACAGCCCTCTTTCAGGTAAATCGCACCTTTTGGTCCCACAATGGCAATAGGAGCACTGTCTTTGACATCTCCGGATTCACGCACCGGAACCTTCATTCCAAGCTTGATAGCATCTGTCGCAGATACCTCAACCTGTGAAGCCTTACGAACAGGTCCGAGAATACGTACATTTTCAATGGCACGGAGCTTCAGTCCCACAATTGTGACTGTCTCGTTGGAAGCAAACTGTCCTCCCATCAGCTCTTTTTTCTTTGTAAGCTGATAGCCAGGTCCGAACAGCGCCTCTACATGCTCCTGTGTCAGGTGAATGTGTCTTGCGGAAACTCCGATAGGCACAACGTATCCGCTGCCCGTATCTTCTTTCTGATTAATTGCCTGAAGTACCATTCTGGTAATCAGTTCGATATTATTTGTTTCCAAGAATACACCCGCTTTCCGTGACTGTTTTATCAGTCCAGTTAATCAACGTAAATTATTTTAAAACCGGAAGGATTTTCTCTACGTCTGTGTGTGGTCTTGGGATTACGTGTGTTGCTACAAGCTCTCCAAGTCTGGATGCTGCTGCACTTCCGCTTTCTACTGCTGCCTTAACAGCTCCTACGTCTCCGCGAACCATAACTGTTACAAGACCGGAACCGATTTTCTCTGTTCCTACTAATGCTACGTTTGCTGCTTTACACATCTGGTCTGCTGCTTCGATTGCTGCTGTAAGACCTCTTGTTTCTACCATTCCTAATGCTTCCTGTGTCATGACTTTTTCCTCCTTATGATTTGCTGAACTTTCAGCCTGAACCTTTGTCTCTGCGGTCTTTCTTGCCGTTCTTCTTGGAGCGGCTGCCTTTTTAGGGGCTGTGTTTGCTGTTGTTGTTTTTTTCTCTTCAGCCATATTTCATCCCCCTATTGTTCTTTGTTCTTCCATCGACTTGCGCTTAATTCCACCAGTTTGACGATTTCCTCGTGAGGACGGGCAATCACTGCATAGCTTGCCGGCTTTTTAATAGCGCCTTCCACTGCTGCGTTAACTGCCGCCGTCACTGCCGCAACATCGCCTTCCACAATAATGGTCACCAGTCGTCCGCCCAGCTTACGTTCCCATGACGCCAGCTCAACGTCTGCAGTCTTACACATAATGTCAAGGGCATTCACTGCCGCAACCACACCTGTGATTTCTATAAAACCATATGATTTACTCATGAGCGAACTCCTTTTATTTTTTTAAATCGCTTTAATTAAATAGAAGGCAGAATCTTTTCTACGTCTGTATGAGGTCTCGGAATTACGTGTGTTGCTACAAGCTCTCCAAGTCTGGATGCTGCTGCACTTCCGCTTTCTACTGCTGCCTTAACAGCTCCTACGTCTCCGCGAACCATAACTGTTACAAGACCGGAACCGATTTTCTCTGTTCCTACCAGTGCTACCTCAGCTGCCTTTGTCATTGCATCTGCTGCCTCGATTGCAGCTGTAAGTCCTCTTGTTTCTACCATTCCTAATGCTTCCTGTGCCATGTTCTATTCCTCCTGGATTTTATATAAACTGATTTCTGTTTTATCGATACCGGATATGAGTTTTAGTCCTTATCCAGTGCGCTGATCTTCAGCATTTTTTCTGTACCCTCGTCAGGGTTTGGAATTACATAGTGCTGTACCACGCCGGTCATTCTGTTTGCCACTTCCATGCCGGCTTCCACTGCCGCAGTAACATCAGCAACGCTTCCGCGATATTTGATGCAGACAAGGAGCGGTACTGGCAGGCTGTCTGCATTGGCAGGTTTATTCTTGTCGAATACCTCCAGGCGGACATTTGCTGCCTTACATCCGGCATCGCCTGCTACAAAGGCTGTAGCCAGCCCAAACACTTCCAAAATTCCCACAGCTTCTGCCATTTCAATTCTCCTTTACGGTGAGGATTATTTATTGATGATTGCAATCTTCAGACCTGTCATTGCCAGGTTTGTCTGATGTGCTTCGTTAATCTGCTCTAATGGGAATCTGTCTGTAATAAGCTCAGACATTGGAAGTCCGATTCCTTTTGCTCTCTTTAAGAAGTCGAATGTTGTTACATAATCTCTTAAAGTATATACCCAGGAACCAACTGTTGTGATTTCTTTTGAACAGATGTCAAAGTGCGGGTTAATTGTTGCATCTCCACCATTGATGAAGAATCCAAGTTCACAAAGACCGCCGCCGTTGCGAATGAATTTATAAATGTTGGAATGTGCAACTGGAGAACCTGTACACTGGAATGCGAAATCTGCAAGATGGCCGCCGAATGCTTCTTTTACAGCTTCTGCAAGTGCTTCAATTCCCTTGTGATCTTTAAAGTTTACTGTCTGTGTTGCGCCCATTTTCTTAGCGAAGTCAAGACGTTTCTGCTCTCCGTCTACTGCACAGATATTTTCAATACCCATTGTGCGAAGAACTGCAATACAGATAAGACCGATCGGTCCGCATCCCTGTACAACAACTCTGCTGTTGAAACGAAGGATACCTGTTGTTTTTGCTCTCTCTACTGCATGTACGAGAACGGCACATGGCTCGATGAGGATACGGGAATCCAGATCCAGATCGCTTACATTAAAGAATGTGGAACCAAACTGTCCGCCTCTGATGAAGATGTAATCAGAGAACCATCCGTTAAGATGAATATCATCATCCGGAAGAAGTCCGTATACATCTGCACCGCCTACGTTTTTCTTATTTAAGTCGAACATTGTGATTTCCGGATCATCTTTGAAAATCATACATGTAACAACTTTATCTCCAACTTTAACCGGTTTGCCTGCTGTATCCACTTTTACGTTTTTACCCATAGCAACGATTTCACCTGTTCCCTCATGTCCAAGTGCTACCGGAATCAGGCTGAATGGATCTCTTTTGAATTCATGAGCATCTGTACCACAGATACCGCAGCCTTCTACTTTTACAAGAATATCATCATCGCCAAGTTCCGGAATCGGGAACTCTTTAATGTCATAATGCTCCAGGGATGTCAGCATTGCTACTCTGGCTGTTTTCGGGATTGCATTTCCTGCTGCCGGTGCTGCTGCAGGAGTGTTTCCTGTCATGCCGGAGAGAACCTGTTTTACGATTTCTTCAATATTTACGTTATTCATATCCATGTTCTTCTCTCCTCCTAATTATCGAATGCAAAGACTGTCAGACATTACGCAGCGTCTTCTCTTTGTGAAAGTGCTTGCGCTTGTAAGACCTTCGCCTGTACGGCTTGCGATTGTGAAAGTACAATATCCTTCCCCGCCAAATCCAAGTGCTGCATAAGAAGGTGCATTTTTCACAAGGATTGCTGTATCAATCGCTTTTGCATATTTTGTAATGTTGTCAATATTTTTAGAATGAATATGTGCAGAATGGCGGTTGCCATGCTCAAGCCATACAGCCTGCTCTACTGCATCGTCAAAATCTTTCGCTCTTACCACACCAAGAATCGGCATCATAAGCTCTGTTGTAATAAGCGGATGCTCCTTCGGTCCCTCAAATACGATACAGCGAATGTTCGCCGGAACGTTTACGCCGATCATGGAAAGAAGTGTTCTTGCATCACGACCTACACATTTACGGTTCAGCTTTCCTCCTGCCAGAACAACCTCTGTCAGCTTGTCCTGTTCTTCCTTGGATGCCAGATAACAGTCATTCTCTGTTACGAGATAGTGCATCAGCTCATCCACGATAGAGGAAACTGCCACGATTTCTTTTTCTGCAATACATGGAAGGTTATTGTCAAATGTACATCCATTTACAATATCCTGTGCAGCTTTCCGAATGTCTGCTGTCTCATCTACAAGTGCCGGAGGATTTCCTGCACCTGCTCCGATTCCTCTCTTACCAGAGGAAAGAACAGCTGTTACAACACCAGGACCGCCAGTTGCAGCGATAAGCGGAATATCTTTATGCTTCATCATGATATTGCTTGTTTCCAGTGTAGGATTTTCTACAGTAACTGCAATGTTATCCGGTCCGCCTGCTTCAAGAGAAGCTTCGTTTAACAGATTGACTGCATAAATAGATGTTTTGATTGCAGCCGGATGCGGGTTAAATACAACTGTATTTCCGCCGGCCAGCATGCCCATTGTATTACACAGTACAGTCTCACTCGGGTTTGTACAAGGAGTAATTGCTCCGATTACGCCAAAAGGTCCCATCTCAATAAGGGTAAGACCTCTGTCGCCTGACCATGCTGTTGTTGTAATATCTTCTGTTCCAGGTGTCTTATCTGCTACAAGATGATGTTTGAGGATTTTATCCCCTACATTTCCCATACCTGTCTCATCAACACCCATACGAGCAAGAATTTCTGCATTCTCTTTGATTTTCTTTCGAATGCATGTAATAATTTTTTCTCTCTGGTCCATGGACATTTTCTTAACGATAAGTTCAGATTTCTTTGCTGCCTCAATGGCCTCATTCATATCTTTGAAAACACCATGTTTTCCGGAGGGAGCATCGGCAATCTGCATTTTTGCCATGACTTCCTGTACAATTTCCTGTACCATGCTTTCATTGATTGGCATGAAATTGTCCTCCTTCAAATTTTATATATGCAACGGAATTATTTTAATCCCAGCTGTGCCATTACCTGTTTTGTAATGTTTGCTACTAAATCTGCATCTGCTGTATCGCAGGAAGCTGTGCTGTTTTCTGTATATGTACAGTGGCTTCCGCAGTTATGGCAGTTAAGTCCGTCTTTGTTTACGCAAAGATTTGCCGGATGTTTGCCCGGAAGACCCATTTTTCTTCTGATTTCATACAGTTTTTCAATCTGCTCTTTGTCGAATTCCTTCGGTCCGCCAAGCATTTTGGATTTGTAAAGAAGCTCTGCGTAGAATTCAAGAGATTCCATTTTCATGTATGCAGCCATAAGGTCTGTAGACCATGTAAGAGCACCGTGGTTCTCAAGAAGAACTGCATCAAAGTATGGAAGGTATTTTTCCAGATTGTCCGGAATTTCCACTGTAGAAGGTGTGCCGTATTCTGCGATCGGAACACATCCAAGAGCGATAACTGCCTCTGGCATGATCGGTGCAGAAAGCGGAATTCCTGCGATTGCAAAGCTTGTTGCAAATGTAGGATGTGCATGAACAACAGAACCTACATCCGGTCTTTTCTCATATACTCTCATATGCATTTTGATTTCAGATGAAGGACGGAATCCCGGATTTGCCTGGATCACATTACCCTGTGCATCTACTTTACAGATAAATTCCGGAGTCATGAATCCTTTGGAAACGCCTGTAGGTGTGCAAAGGAATTCGTTGTCATTCAGTTTTACGGAGATATTTCCGTCGTTTGCAGCCACCATATTGCGGTTGTAGATTCTTCTTCCTACTTCACAAATCTGTTTTTTGATTTCATATTCGTTTACCATGCTTTCTTCCTCCTTGAGCGCATTTGGTTTAATTGTTTCTGATGTAATTCTACATCATCCCACAGGGAAAGTCAAGAAATACTTGTTGTTTCATGTTGATTTCTCTGTGCATATTATGTTGTTTTTATTGTTTTTTATTGTGGTTTTCTGTTTTCCTGCTCCCAGGGCATCACATCGCCGTCCTCCCGGAGATATTCCAGGATTTCCGCCACCCCTTCCCAGGTTTTGGAATCCACAAAAAAATCTTTTTACATTACCCTCCTATCTGACAGTCAAGAGAAGAAACTCTCTCCACTGCTTTTTTCAGAGTATTCATATGCTCCGCTTCCGGCGGAAGAATTCCTTCCATATAATAGTCTCTTCCAAGTCCTTCATACTTATCCTGACCAAGCCTGTGATAAGGAAGCAGATGAATTTTATCGACTCCCGGAAGCGTCGCTGCAAACTGCGCAATTTCCTGTATTTCTTCTACGGTATCATTAAATGTAGGAATGACAGGAACACGAATCACAAGTTTCGTCTTGCCTGACAAAGCAATCCGCCTTGCATTTTCCAGCATCTGTTCATTAGAACGTCCGGTAAACTCCTTATGTTTCCCGGGATTCATGTGTTTTATATCCATCAGATAAGTATCCAGCCAGGGCAGTGCGTTTTCTATATCTTTCCAGGGGGCGCATCCCATGCTCTCTACTGCTGTAGAAATCCCCCTCTCCTTCGCTCCTCGCAAAAGTGCGGCTGTAAATTCCGGCTGACAGAAACACTCTCCGCCGGAAAGTGTCATCCCTCCGCCTGAGCGATAATAGTACGCTCTGTCTTTTTCCACTTCCGTCAGAGCCTCCCTGACTGTCACATCTCTGCCGATAATCTTGTCTTTTCCCTGAACCCTCATCGTTTCAATTTCATATTCCTGCGATTCCGGATTACAGCACCACCGGCATCTGAGCACACAGCCTTTCAAAAAGACAATCGTTCGAATTCCCGGACCATCATGGATAGAATATCTCTGAATATCAAATATTCTTCCTCTTTTTTCCAAATAATCCATATTATCTCCTAAAATCCCTGCTCCGTCCTGCGGATAATATCATCCTGAAGGGAACGGGAAAGAGTGGTAAACAACGCACTGTAGCCAGCCACACGGACTACAAGGTGTTTGTATTTTTCCGGATACTTCTGTGCATCAAGAAGTGTATCTCTGTCCACTACATTAAACTGCATATGCATTCCCTTCTGGTCAAAATAAGAACGGATAAGCGCCACAAACTTTTCAAGCCCCTCTCTGCCGGACAGAGCAGACGGATGAAACTTCTGGTTAAATAAAGTTCCGTTCGATACAATAAAATGATCCAGTCTGGAAACGGATGTAGCCGCTGCTGTAGGGCCGTTTACATCTTTTCCAGCGGATGGAGAAACTCCATCTGCCACCGGTGTGTGGGCATATCTTCCATCCGGAGTTGCACCGGTCTGTCCACCCAGAGGTACATTAGCAGAAACAGGATAAAGTCCCGCCTGGAACTGTCCCCCTCTTGGGTTTTTATAATTCTGAAGAGGTTTTGTATAAGTATAGGCCACATCCCTCGCAAAGTAGTCCACTTCCGGAATGTCATTTCCAAACTTCGGCACTTCTTCTATCATGTTATGGATTTCTTCATAACGTTTCATTTTTTCTTCGCCGGGCTGTGCATTCATCACCGCTTGTAAAATAGAAGAAACTGTATTTTCATCTATTTTCTGTCCGGCATCCTTCATTTTTCTCAAAACTGCTTCTGCCGTATCGCTTACCGACTGCTGATCCAGTCCTTTTCCAAAGTTCCATGCAAGAGCTTCTTTCATCTCTTCCATAGTCACCTTCTTCTCTTCGTATACAAGCTTCCTTACCGCAAAAAGAGAATCTGCCATATTTGCAATTCCAAATCCCTGGGGACCTGTGAAATTATAAACAGCTCCACCTTCCTGAACAGACTTTCCGCGTTTCAGACAATCATCCACCATACAGGACAAAAATGGAAGCGGACATCTTTTTGCATGCGCCACATCAATGGCATTATCTGCATTTACAAGAAGAGAGATACCATATTCCATCTGTTTTTTATAAGCATTATAGAATTCCTCAAAAGAAGACATTTCTGTCACTTCCCCTGTAGGAACTCCCACCATTTCTCCTTTGTCTTCCCCATTTGCGAATACGAGCTCTAAAGGTCTGCACATATTGAAGAACGCAGCATCATGCCATCCTTCTGTTTTTCCTGCTTTCTGCGGTTCCACACAACCGATAATGTTATACTCTCTGGCATCTTCCAGGCTTAAACCTCTGTTCTGAAGGGAAGGAATAATCACTTCATCATTATAATAAGCCGGAAGACCAATTCCCGTTCTCGTCAGTTCCGCCGCCTTAATAAGAAACTCATGAGGAGAGCCATTCCATACTCTTACCGAGAGAGACGGCTGAGGAAGTCTTACATGCATAGAAGCCTGAATACACATAAAAGAAAGGTCATTTGTCACATCTTCTCCTTCCTTATTCTGGCCTCCTGCGATCAGATTCTGGAAAAGACTGTATCCTGCGAAACCTTCTGCTGATACTGCATCTCTGCATTTATTCAGATCATTTAGTTTTACCCAGATACAGTCCATAAGTTCCTGCGCAAACTCTCTTGAAATATTTCCATTTTCCATATCCTTTTTATAATAAGGATACATATATTGATCGAAACGTCCCGGAGAAATAGAATGTCCGCTGGATTCCAACTGGATCAGCTGCTGAACAAACCAGAAGGACTGGCATGCTTCATAGAAATTCTGTGCTCCTTTGGCAGGAACACGGCTGCAGTTTTCGGCAATCCTAAGAAGCTCTTCTTTTCTCGCCGCATCTGTGCACTGCTCTGCCATCTCCTGTGCGAGAGCACTGTATCTCCGGGCATATTCTATGACAGCCTGACAACTTAAAATCACTGCCTGCAGGAAATGAGAACGTTCCGCATAATCCCCGTCTCCTACATTGCATTCAGAAAGCTCCTGCTCCGCCTTTTTTATGATTCCCTCATAACCGACAGCAAGAACCTCTTCATATTTTACGGTTACATGTCCTACACCATTATAGAAATAATTTCCCGGTGTAAAAATATTATGTTCAATTGCACGTACTGCTTCCGGAGCCATATAAGAAAGCGCCAGCTCACTTGTTGTTTTTCCTTTCCAGTACTTATGCACTTCGCGAAGCTCCTCTTTTGTCTCCTCTGCAATATAAAAAGGATCTGCGCTTCTTGTTTCCACTGTATCCAGCTCATCTTCCAGCCACTGATAAGAAAACTCCGGATATGTCTGGCATCCTCTTGGCGCCAGTGTAGAACTTCCCACAATCAGTTCGTCATCCCGGATAATAATCGGAATATGACGAAGAATATGGGCAAACGCTTTCGCCCTCCTTGTGATAATGGGTTCGTTTTCTGTTGCTTTGTAGGATTCTGTAAGAAGTTTTGCTCTTGCAGATTCAATCACAGGCATATGCTCATATAAATGATCTACAAGTCTTTGAATCCTCTCTGTTTTTGGAATATCAGATGTTTGAAATTTTTCCATGCTGCTCCTTTCTCATGACCAATGCGTATTGAAAAGCAACTCTTCTCCGCGCTTATCAGGCAGCTTTCCTCTTTATTCCGGTTCATGTCATATAATTTTATTATACCCTTTTCTTTTTTTGATGTCAACAAAATCCAACACTTCTCCTTCTGCATTTGTGTGGTTTTTTCCGGATTATTTGTGTGGTTTTTGTTTGTTTTTTCAGAAAACGTGTTTTTTCGTGTTGACAATATTTTTTCACTCTGTCATACTGAATATAACCAAATTCACCAAAGGAGGACATGAGCTTATGTATCTTTCCGATATGCACACTCATTCCATCGCAAGCGGTCACGGAACGATTTGCACTATATCAGATATGGCAAAATCCGCCGAACAAAAAGGACTGAAACTTCTCGGAATCACTGACCACGGTCCCGCAACCCTCTGCGCCGGCACTCCATCCTATTTCAGAAGTCTCACCTTTTCTCCAAAAAAGCGCTTTCATGTGGAAATTTTATACGGTGTAGAATTAAATATACTTGACACAGAAGGAACCATAGACCTGGATGAAGAGCTTCTTTCCCATCTTGATTATGCAATTGCAAGTATGCATGCTCAAAATTACAGAACCGGTACAAAGGAAGAAAACACAAATGCGTATATAAACGCCATGAAACACCCCTGCGTAAAAATCCTGGGACACTGCGACAATCCGCACTTCCCTGCCGATTATGAAGCTCTTGCCATTGCCGCAAAAAAAAGCGGAACTGCTTTTGAAATTAACGAAGCTTCTCTCGCCCCATATGGATACCGGGGAGATACCAGAAAGAACAACAGAGAAATTCTTTACTGGGCTCGAAAGTATGAAGTGCCTGTCCTTTTATCAAGCGACAGCCACGGAGCCGCACATGTCGGAGACTTTACTTACGCAGAAGAATTTATTCATAACGAATTATTTCCGGAAGAACTGATTCTCAACAATCAGCTCCCCAAATTAAAAGTATTTTTGCAGACACGATAAGGAGATATTGCCATGAATCAGACAGAACATTCCATTTCTTCTGAGGAATCCCCTCTGGGAACTGCCCCTATTGGACAGCTTTTAAAAAAATTTGCTATTCCCAGCATTATCAGCATGCTGGTGGGTGCTCTTTATAATATCGTAGACCAGATTTTTATCGGACAGGGTGTGGGAATGCTCGGGAATGCAGCTACAAATGTAGCATTTCCCCTTACGACCATCTCAACTGCCGTCTGTCTCCTTCTGGGAATAGGAGGCGCAGCAAATTATAATCTGGAGCTCGGCCGAAAAAACAACGATAAAGCGAGAAACATTGCAGGCACAGCTTTTGGAAGCCTTATTATTTTCGGCATTTCTCTCTGCCTTCTGATCCGCTGCTTTTTAAAACCCCTTGTCATTGCCTGCGGCGCAACGGCCCAGACACTTCCCTACTCCCTTTCCTACGTAGGAATCACCTCCCTCGGTTTTCCGTTTTACATACTTGCAACGGGAGGCAATCATCTTGTGCGAGCAGACGGAAAACCTGCATACTCCATGTTTGCTACCTTATCAGGTGCCGTCATTAACACAATTCTTGACCCTCTTTTTATTTTCGGTTTTGGATGGGGAATTGAGGGAGCAGCCTGGGCAACGGTAATTGGTCAGATTTTTTCTGCCTGCATGATTCTTTTTTACCTGCCGAAATATCAGGAACATTCTCTTATCTTACATCACTTCCTCCCAAAAGCAAGCTGTTTGCGCGCCATTATTTCCCTTGGCTCTGCTTCCTTCTTAAATCAGCTCGCCATTACGGTTGTACAGATTCTTCTCAACAATACGCTCCGCCATTACGGTGCGAAATCTGTTTACGGAAGTGATATTCCCATTGCGGTGGCAGGAATTGTCTCAAAGGTAAACATGCTGTTCCTCTCTGTTGTTATCGGCATTTCTCAGGGAGCACAGCCCATCATCAGCTTCAACTATGGCGCAGAAAATTTCGAGCGCGTAAAAAAAGCCTATCTGAAAGCTGCCGGAATTGCTTCTGCGGTAGCTTTTACAGGTTTTCTATGTTTCCAGATTTTCCCAAGACAGATTATCTATGTTTTTGGAAGCGGCGACAAACTATATTATCAATTTGCCGTTAAGTTTTTCCGAATTTTCCTGTTCTGCACCTTCTTTAACGGACTGCAACCTGTAACTGCAAATTTCTTCACTTCCATTGGAAAAGCAACAAAAGGAATTTTCCTTTCTATGACAAGACAGATTATTTTTCTCATTCCTCTTGTTATCATCTTTCCTCTGTTCATGGGTGTGGAAGGAGTCATGTTCGCAGCTCCTATCGCCGATTGCGCCGCAGGTATACTTGCTATTCTGTTAGTAAAAAAAGAGTTTAAAAAAATGCCGTTATAAATATCATATATAAGCACAAGAGCGCCGCAGCCTGCGGCGCTCTTACAAACTTTCAGGTATTTGCCCAGCACATTTTCCGGGTAGAGACAGGCTCTTCTTTCTTAATTGCCTCATCCATAGACAAATAAAGATACGTATCCTGCAAAGCGTCCTGCAGGGAATAAATTTCCTCTCCTCCGTCTGCATATCGTTTCATTCCGTCAAGAATCCCAGCCATAGCTATTTCGTCATCACTGAGGCGCACGCCTTCTTTCCAGTAAGGATTTTCATATACTGTTTTTCCGTTAAAATAAAGACTTCTCAATGTACAGCCTTCCAGATTTTCGAACTGCCCCGGCTCATCTCTCCCTATTCTGCCCATAGAAGGAAGTCCGTCTTCTCCCAGGTACGACAGCTCGAAATCATAGATTTCTCCCAATGTTCCCCTTACATTCATATGCCGTGTACGGAAGTAATTAAAATACTGCTCAGCTGAAAAATCGTAAAATCCTGTTTTTCCGCTTTCGAAAATAAAATCTCCCCGTTTTCTTCTGTCATGCACAATATTTTCTTTTCCGTTTCTGTGAAGCCCTTCCCTTCCGCAATGATGCTGTACGGGAAAATCATATTGTCTTGCATAAATGGTACAATTTTCGAATCCCACATGAAGAACCTTCCGCATAAGACTCACCGCATGATAATCATGCAGCATTCCCATAAACATATTGCTTACCTCTCCCAGACAGCCTCTTTCTATGATATTTAAAACAGCCTGATAATATGGACGGAGATGACACTGCTCTGCCACCTGTATTTTTCCGTGATATTTTTCCTTCAGTTTCCAGCATTTTTCCAATTCCTCCACCCCATATCCCGGTGGTGTTTCTGATAAAACGGGAATCCCTTTTTCCATAAGCTTTTCAATATATGAAAGTACATTTTTCCCCAGAACAAGGACTATTACAAAATCATAATCCCTCTTTAAAAACTCATCCAGATTCCTTTCTACTTTCCCCGGAAAATATATTTCCATCTCCTGTGCGCTTTTCTCTGAATGAGCCAGCACTGCTGAAACTTCCATTCTATGAGAAAAAAGACTGATTACTTTCATGTAGCCTTGCGCTCTCCATCCTGTTCCAATTATCCCTATTTTCACTTTAACACCTTCTTTCTTATATTACGGAAAACTCTCTGTATACGTAATCTAAGTGCTGTTCCAGCAGTGCTAGAGTCTGTTTATCCGGATACTTCCCCGGCTGTCTGCAAACAGTATTCCTCATAATACCTCTCTTTTTTAATATAATTTTTTCGAGAGCTACAAACGATTCTATATCTCGCTGCATTAAATGTATATGTGGAAGATATTTATTGAAAAGGTCAAAAGCTTTTTCTTTCTCTCCCTTTTCAAAAGCATCATAAATCATTCGATAAGGACGTATTAATGCAGCCCCGGGCATTACAGCGCACGCCCCCCGAAACAGCGCTTCATACATACACTCTCCTCCGTTACCAACGATTATACCATATTTATTATGTGTTTTACTTCTTAATGCTGTAATTGCCGGTCCCGTAGGAGATGCTTCCAGTTTAATGTATAATTCACGAGAATTCTTTTCACCAATTCCTTCAAATGTGGAACACGGAATTTCTACTCCATTTAATGCAGGAGCATACTGGATAATAATCGGTATTCGCACACTATCTGCAATTGTTCTCAGATGTTTTACAAGCATTTCCGATGTTGGCGATGCGAAACCCGGCGGCATAATATTCAATGCAGCCGCTCCTTTTTTTTCATAATAAATCGCCTCTCTTATTGCCAGAACTGTAGCATGACTGCTCACAGTTGCAACAATCGGTACTCTCCCTTTATTCGCTTGAAGAGCTCTCTGAAAAAGTTCTTTTCTCTCGTCCATGGTAAGTTTATAAAATTCCGCGCCTGCTGCAAAAAGACAAATCCCATGAGCTCCATCTCTTATTGCCATATCTACTATGTCCTCAAAGTTCCCATAGTCTACATATTTGCCATCATCAGTAAAAGGAGTTGGTATGACCG
Organism: uncultured Blautia sp.; assembly: GCA_900549015.1. Taxonomy (GTDB): domain Bacteria; phylum Bacillota; class Clostridia; order Lachnospirales; family Lachnospiraceae; genus Blautia_A. The sequence continues at coordinate 15,790 of URMH01000014.1, read as the reverse complement.
GAATAATACCTTTTAGCGTTCCCATTAAACTACCTCCTGTTAAAAATCTCAAAATCATGAGAAGGATATACCATTACGGGTTTCCATTTTTTTATGGTCTCAAATACTGCCTGGCACTCTTCTTCGTTCACACATAGACCTACGGGAATTTCTTCTCGCATATTTTTTTCTGTCATTACTACATCTCCTGTAATGATGCCATATCCATTTTCCATGCAAACAATTATCATTTGAGAACCACATGTATGTCCGCCTGTATACTGCACAAAAATTCCCGAAAAAATCTCTTCTGCATCATCCCCCTGTATCAAGCGTACTCTGTTTCTATTTTTACTTAACCAGGAAAACCACTCCTTTGGGTATTCATCTGGATAGACTTGCGCTCTTTCCCATTCTTTTTTCTGGCAATAATATACTGCATTAGAAAAAGATGCCGCATTCCCTACGTGATCCCAGTGAAGATGCGTAAAAATAACTGCTTCTATCTTTTCCGGATTCAAAGATGCCTCCTTCAAAATATTTTCAAAAGAGCGATTACGTCTTACGCATAGCTGGAATTTATCAGAACACAATGAAGGATCTCCAAATCCGGTATCCACAACAATTTGATGTCCACTTGACTCAAGAAGAAATAATACCGATGGTACAAATTCCTGTATTTCTGGATTTCCATTTCTATATTTAATGTCATCTCTAACCATTCCAAAATCTCCAGTTAAAACAGGAGTTACTTTCCATATTTGCTTTTTTTCTTCCAAAATTTTCTCCTTTAATATATTGGGACAAATTCGCCTTTATTTACTGCATCAATGTCATTGTATGCATATTTCTTTATTGTTTCTTCCCTCAGCTCCACGCCTAATCCCGGTAAATCCTGTATCAATTCTACATATCCGTCTTTATATACAATAGGCTTTATCAGAAGCTCCTCTCTAAGAGGATTTAAAGTCTGGTCGTGTTCCATAATAAACGCCTCTGGCTCTGATGCCATAAAATGCATATTCGCCATAAATCCTACTCCGCTTCCAAAAATATGAGGCGCCATTCTCATATGATGCGCCGAAGCAATTGCCGCAATTCGCTTACACTCAGATATTCCTCCTGAACGCGTCACATCCGGCTGAATCATATCTACAGCATGTCCTGTAATCAGAGGTGCAAAACCATATCTTGTAAATTCATTTTCTCCTGCAACAATAGGAATGCTTGTATTCGCAGTTAAACGTTTAAATCCTTCTACATCATCTGGATGAAGCGGCTCTTCCATCCAGAAAAGATCACAGTCTTCCAGTTTTTTGCATACACGATACGCTGTATCATAAGTCCATGGAAAATTCGTGTAACATTGACCTGCATCTACGAGAAGAGCCGGTTTTGACCCTACTCTTTTTCGCAATTCTCGAATTAATTCTATATCTTCTTCCGGGTCTTCATTTCCAATTCGAACCTTGAAACCAAAATATCCTTTCGCAACATAACCAAGTGCTTCTTCAGCCAGAGAATCTACAGATTTCGCCATTCCCCCACTGGCATATGCCTTAAATTTTGTTCTATACTTTCCGCCAATCAAATCGTAAACAGGTCTCTGAAGAATCTTCCCCATAACATCATATAAAGCAATATCTATCCCGCTGAGAATCGTAGCAATTACTCCCCGTCTTCCATAATGTGCAGACTGAATATAGAGTTTTCTCCATATTTTTTCAATATTAAATGGATCTTCCCCCAGAAGCATCTTTTTAAAGCGTGTATCTATCATCGTTTCTACTGCTCTCGGAAGATAAGCGGACTCTCCGATTTCACCAAGTCCAGTATATTTATCATCCACTGTAATACGCACAAGCACGCAATTCCTCTGGAGTGTAGCGCCCCCTGACCACTTCCACTTTTCATCCTGTTCATATCTGTAACATAATAAGATTGTTTCCACATCCGTTATCTTCATTCCAGTCCCTCCACAACTATTTTTTCATTAATCGCTTTTACTACCGCTTTATGAAGTATGCACACCTGTCTCGCATCTTCCATTGTGGAAATCGGTTGCTCTCCCTGTAAAATACACCTTTCCACAAACCATTTCATTTCTTCATTAAACATTTCCTGATAGAGACTTTGTTCGTATCCCGTATCTGTCTTTTCTATAAAATCTCTTCTGGAAAAATTCATGCTTCCTTTATTTCCCAGAATCTTGATTTTAAATGTCCACGGTTCTGATGAATAATCCTCTGCCGCCCACGTTACAAAAATCTGCACAATCGTACCCTGCTCATATTCCAACATTACCGAAACCTGAGCACCTTCTGTCTCATTTTCTTTTCCATCTATCTGAGTACGAAATGCCGTCGTCCGCAACGGCACACCCAAAAATGCCAAACAAAGATACAATTGATGACAAAGGACATCTGTTTCCGGTCCTGTATACTTTACCGCCAGCTCTTTTGACATATAATACATTTCTGATAAATAAATGTATGCAGGCACTCCTAACCGCTTCTCTTCAAGAGCACGTTTCATCCGTATCAATTCCGGCAAGTAAATATAACTGTGTCCCGGCATACAAACCACTCCATTTTTCTTTGAGGCTGTTTTCATTTCTTCTATTTCCTGCTCCGAAAAACTTACCGGTTTTTCTACAAGAATGTGTTTTCCCGCTTCAATACCTTTCATCGCATATATGTAATGAAACTCAGGCGGCGTAAGAATACACAACGCATCTACAGAAGCGTACTTACAAATTTCATCCTCAGACAAAACAGGCACTCCTAGCTTTTCCCCAAATTCTTTTGCATGTCTTCCCCCTGAAACTGCTGTAACTTCTGCCCATACACATTGTTTAATTGCTAAAATATGATTTTCTGCTACTCTTCCGCACCCTATTAATCCTATTCTGATTTTTTTCTTCATTTTTACTCCTTAATCGCTCCCATAGTAAATCCCTGCACTAGATATTTTTCCAGATATGTAAATAATAGTAACCCTGGCAAACATGCCAATACTGATCCAGCCATTATCTGTCCCCAATTAACACTTCCATGTTGTCCCTGCATAAGAGCTATACCTACGGTAATTGTTCTCATCTCTTCTGTCCTAGCAAACGTAAGCGCATACATATATTCCTGCCAGGAAAGAATAAACGCAAACATAGCAACTGTCACAATTCCCGGAGCAGCCAAAGGCATAATAATCTTAAACAAGATTCTCAAACGGCCGCACCCGTCAATTCTTGCTGCTTCTTCAAGTGACACCGGAATTGTATCAAAATATCCTTTTATCATCCATGCGCAAAATGGCATAGCAAAAGTAGTATATGCTATAACCATAGATAAATGAGTATTCAAAAGTCCCAGTTTACTCATAATCATATACATTGGAATTAAAAGAAGCATAGAAGGAAACATCTGCACTACAATCAGTACTACAGAAAAAAAGGTTCTGCCATGAAAGCGAAAACGCGAAATTCCATATCCTGCAAACATGGCAACAATCAGGGAAATCCCCATTGTGGCAAAAGAAATAATCAGCGAATTTACAAAATACGTTTTAAAATATCCCCTATTCCATATTTCTCCGTAATTTTTAAAGCTAAATTCTGAAGGCAGCCATTTGGGTATCTCCAAAAAAATTTCATCTGCCTCTTTAAAGGAAGTAGAAATCATCCATAAAAATGGCAAAATCAAAACAACTGTCAAAATCAAAATAACCAAAGTACATCCTATTTTACTATATTGTCTTTTTTGCGCTCGTGTCATTTGCTCACTCCTTCAATAATTTCCTCACATACACAATACATGGAATAATCAGCACAATCATCATAATAACGGCTGCTGCCGAAGCATAGCTTGTCTGAAATGTCTGCATAAACAAACGGTATATATATACCGGTAGAGATAACGTAGCTTCTCCTGGTCCTCCTTTTGTTACAACTTGGATAATTTCCAACTGATTAAAATTCCATATGGATGTAAGAATTGCCGTAATTAACATAATACTTTTTAACATGGGAATCGTAACAAATCGAAAACACTGGCTTCCTGTTGCCCCGTCTACCTTTGCCGCTTCATATAAATCACCGGGTATTGCCTGAATTCCAGCAAGCAATGTAATTGCAACAAAGGGAATACTCTTCCATATAATGACCATAACAACTGATACGGCCGCCAGCTTTTCATCGGACAACCACGAAAGGTTATGTGAAATAATCCCTGTGCTTTTTAAAAGATAATTCATCATTCCAAATGATTCATTCAAAAACCATTTCCATATAATACCTGCTATGGCATTAGGAATAATCCACGGAATCAAGACTAGACATCGGAATAGCTTTTTACAATAAATATTTTTATTTAAAAGCACAGCAAACAAAAGCCCAAAAAACATTTCGAATACAAGAATAGCAAGCGTCCATACAATAGAACGTCTTAAAGCATCCAGAAACATAGAATCCGTTAATAACGATTTATAATTCTCCACTGCCACAAACTCCGGTTTCACAGGACGAATCAAACTTTCATTATAAAAGCTGTTGACAACCCCCGATAAAACAGGATAGATTAAAATAACCAAAATTAATGCGGCGCATGGAAGAAGAAACAAATAAGGTGTTACTGTTGTTTTTATTCTTTTTTTCATCTGGTATCTCTCCTCGTAAATTGAAACCGGGAGTGCCTTTTACGACACTCCTGTTTCAATTCCAGCTATCATTCTCCATGAAGTTCTTTTAACTTTTCATCAAGTGTATTCATCCCCTCTTCAACCGAAACGCTTCCCATCAACATCTGCTGTACCGTAGAATTTCCATACATACTGGTAAGGGATTGCCATGAGGGATCAAGAGGCGGTATCATACATTTATCTACTTCGTCTAAAAACGGCTGAAGTTTTTCGTCATAATTCTTCTTTGCATATTGAACAAAATCTTCAGAATACAGCATACCTCCTGCTGCATTGCAAAAAGCTCCTGCTATAGTCAGCCCCTCTACATCACTTGGTGTATTATAAAAGTAATCCAAAAACTTCCACGCCTCTTCTTTATGCTCTGAAGCTTCCAAAATATTAAACGTATTAGGGTAACCTCTGTATACGGTATTATCCGGACCATCGAACATAATTGCAGTTCCCCATTTTCCTTCCAAATCCGGTCCTTTTTCCGCAACCGATCCCGTTACCCACGCTCCGTTCTGCATCATTGCAACTTCTCCTGATACAAAAGCATTTGTTACTGCCTCCCAGTCATAATCCACAACACTGTCCGGAGTCACTTTATGAGTCTGAACAAGATCAACCATCATCTGTGTTCCCTTTATTGCCGCCTCATCAGAAAGTTTTGATTTCCACGTTTCATCTTCATACAACGAAATATCAGCTCCGCACATCTGCATGAAATGCACCCAATAATCAGAAGCATTTTCTGCCTGTACTGGCCAGGCATATCCATACTGATCTATCGTCCCATCTCCATCTGTATCTTTAGTCAAAGCTTTTGCACATTCGAGAAATTCTTCGTATGTTTTTGGTGGCTTATTGGGGTCAAGTCCTGCTTCTTCAAAAAGGTCTTTTCTATAAAACAATGCCCAGTTACAGCCTTCTTGCGGCAATCCGTCAATTTTTCCATCTTCTGTTGTAATCATTGCTTTTGCACTTGGAAGAAAACTGTTCACAAGCTCTTCCGGTACAAATTCACTTAAATCTGCAAGTGCTCCAATTCCTCTGTATTCTGCAAGCATCGAAGTATTACACATAATTAAATCCGGTGCATTCCCACTTACAATAGAAGTCATAATCTGAGAAGGCGCATCCGTCCAACTGCTTCGTGTCTCTACAATTTTAATACCCGGATTTTCCGCCTCAAAATCCGAAATTGCGCGCTCCAGAATTTCAAGCTGTTCCGGAACCCATGCCGTATGCAGAAACTGAATTTCTACATTTTCTTCCGCTTTTACTTCATGACTCATGTCGCCAAACATTCCCACCGACATTGCCGCACAAAGAAACACACTCAAAAACCTTTTTTTCATTACCAAATCCTCCTGTTCTATTTTATTTTTTCTTTATCTCATCCTCAGCTTTTGCACCAGAACAATCGTCTGCGCAATCCACTGGGAACAAAATTCATCATTCAAATTATCAAAATGACGCTGTACTTTTCCTGCATCCACACCGATAATCCCCGATAAAATGCGATAGTTTTCCGGAAATGCAATTCCATCCAGATGTCTTACAAGCTGTATAATATTCATTTGAATTTGTGATGCTTTTTCCAAATTTCTGCAATGATATGCTTCTATCAATTCTTTTTCTTCTTTATCAAACATCCAGCTAAGAGCCGATATACATCCCGATGCACCAAGTGTAAGCGCTGGCAGCAAACAAATGTCCTGTCCTGTAAACACATGAAAATCCGGCCTTTTTTCTTTTATTACACCCATCACTTTTGACAAATACATCATATTTCCGCTGCTGTCCTTCAATCCAATGATATTCGGAATATCAAGAAGCTCTTTCATATATTCCAAAGGAATCTCAGGCGCACAAAACGGAATATTATACATGAGAATTTTTATTCCCGGCGGAGTTTTCTTTGATATAGTTCTATAGAAATTCAGTACATTTTCCGGTGTCTGAGGAAAATAATACGGTGGACATATAAGAGCATATTTATATCCTATTTTTTCCATATATTCCAAAAGATTCTGCACTCCTCTTTCCGTGGGTGCACTTGCTCCCCCAATTAAAATTTTATGTTTTCCTACCGTTTCCATCCCCGCTGCAAGAACCTCTTTCTGTTGCTCTGTATCCATATAAATAAATTCTCCTGTCGAACCACACATAAGAAGCCCTTGTACACACGTATCTCTGCAGTAAATAAGTTCCTGATACAGCGCATCCATATTTAACTGCCCGTCACTGCTAAAAGGAGTCAATACAACTCCATACATTCCCTTTTCCATTTTTCCTCCTTTCCGTTCTTATATATGAACATATTTTATATATCTAAATTATGTTTGTATAAATAATATCACAGAGGAATTACTCTGTCAATAATGTTATTTTTACTATTTTTTCTTATGATTTTTTATCTATTTTTCACATATAATTAAGTTTTGTACTTGTTTTTTCCAGGATTTGGTGTATTATATATATGAACACTCTTCATTTATACTTTTTTTAATAAATATAAGGGGGATTATCAGTATGGAACAAAAAAATCATCGACTTTTACAATGTGCTTTAGAAATTATGAAATACATATCAAAACAGCCGAAAGGTGTTTCGTTTAAAGAAATCTGTACCATTACTGATTTACCCAAAAGCTCTGTGCATAACCTGGTACAAACCATGTGTAATATGAACTTTCTGCAAAAAAAAGAAAATTATAATGAATATCGAATTGGTTTACAGTGTTTCGAAGTAGGAAATGCCTATCTTTCTACAAATCCTTTTTATTCTGTAGCTAAAGATATTGTAGAAAATGTATCCATGCGCTGTAATCAGACAACACATTTTGGTATTTTAAACGGCCACGATACGATTTACCTTTATAAATTCGACAGCAATCAGCCTCTCCGCATTGCGTCGCATACAGGCAAACGGATTCCCGCCCATGCCACAGCTATCGGAAAAGCTCTTTTATCAGGACTTTCTAAAACGGAGTTAGATGAATTATATAAAAATTACAAACTGGAAGCTATGACAGAGCACACCATTACTTCTTTGGAAGAACTGGAAAAACAAATAGAAGAAGTACGAAAAACACAAACAGCCTATGAGTCAGAAGAATCTTCGCCATATGTCCGCTGCATCGCTGTTCCCATCTGCAATCGCACAGGAAATGTAATCGCTGCTCTTTCTGTTTCTTTTCCTATTTATCAAAACAACTTGAATACGGAAGCGTTTCAAATGATTCTTTTTGATGCAAAAAGGCAATTGGAAGCCTCACTTCTGACGCTGGATATATAGAAAAAAACTCCCGAAAGATAAATCATCTTTCGAGAGTTTTTTCTATCTATACACCCCTTCTTCCCACCAAATCTGATTCATACGCTCATATCTGTCAAGACCCAGACCTGTGTAAGCGCAATTAGAAGTGGAAAAAATGTATCCATATCCCGGCATTTCCTGCCGCAGGGAGCGGCGCACATCTTCTTCCAGTTCCTCCATTGTTCCTGTCTGCATTTTTCCGCAGTTTACATTTCCAATAAGACATACCTTGTCTCCATAAAGTTTTTTCACTTCTGCCAAATCCACGCCACCCTGCGGGTCAAGAGAATGAACGGCATCAGGAGCACAGTCTACAATCATATCCAGAATCGGCATAACATTTCCCTGCTGTAAAAAGGATTTGTATTAAAACAATAATCTGAGCAAAGGGTAAATCCATCTAAAAGCCCCGGATGTTTGTTCATTTCCTCACAAAGAGCTACTGCCTGCTCCATCTTCCTTTTTGTGTGTTCGATGAGAACTTCCGGCTCTTCATACATCATGGCAGCAAAATCTACCATGTGGTCCCCATCCGGAATTGGATGGGTAACATCCCCGTGAATTGTAAGATAATACTTATCTCCTGAAAGCTCACGGATTGTTTCCAGTATCTCTCTGGCAGCCTCCAGATTATCCGGCATTTCTCCATCCGGCCCCGGATTGGGATGAACAAAAATTGCATTGTGATGATATTTTTCTGCAATCTCTATATAAGCAAGCGCCATATCTTTAAGCTGAAGCTTCTTCTCCGCCCGGCTCATCTGATTCCACTGACCATAAAAACGATGAAGAGGATGCACGCGCCCAATTGATTCCATAGTCAGAAAAAATACAAGCTCAAATGTAGGAACGTGCCCTTCTATTTTTTCCCTTTTCAGCGCTTTAATGAATTGTTCTCTTGGAGTCATAATAATCCCTTTCTTTCTGATTCTGCAATCAAAACATTTTCTACTGTTTCTTTCTCTACAAAAATAGCCTCTCTGATATTTCTGTATTGATTTCCTGATATTTCTCCATTTTGTACATCTCTTATTTCCAACGCCCTGTCGCTTGATTCAAATACATTATTTTTTATTTTGATTCTCTTATTGACAGGAGCGGAAAATCCCTGGGATTTTATAGAAATACAGCCTCTTCCAAATTTTCCGTACCGCTCCTTTGTTCCACAGTTTCGGAATGTACAGTTATGAATATAAATATCTTCTCCATGACCGCCTTCACAGTGGGTGTCAAACTCTGCACCAATCAGAGTACCGGCATTCATCATATTTTCGTATGTACACTCTGAAATCTCCACATTTTTACAGCGCAGCAGATGACCTGCCCCTGCTATATTCTTATAAACATTGCGATAGCAGAAATATTTCTGCGGCTCCCAGCAGGAAGCAGACATAAGCGTGCCCTCTTTTACAAAAGGCGGTATCTTATCAGAAAAACAAAGCCTGTATCTTGTCATACGGTGGGGCGCTTCTCTTTTTACTGCCGCGCCTTCTGCTGCTTCTTTTTCCGGTTCTTCGAAATAAGAACCCAAAATCTCCCAGGAAGAACTCTTTCGTGTTTCCGTCTCCGTATGATTGTAAAATTGCACCTCAAAATCTTCCCGCATAGAAATAGGCGCATATCTGCATACTGCCAGAATTTCTTTGTCTGAGATGATTTTTTCTGCAATAAGAAAATTACTGTGCACGTTCTGCCCGTCCATACGCACGCCTTCTGTAACGCAGTTCTCTATCCTGACATCCCCTGTGCACCTGTAAATTTTCCAGCCATCTCTCGGTCCTGTAAAAAACTGATTTCCTTCCGGTTTTATCACAAGACGTTCCGCCCAAATATTACAGCAGTTTTCTGTAAGGACTGCGTAGCTGTTTGTATTGTAAATTCTGATATTTTTTAATTTTAAATCGTCACATTTTCCAAAGAAAAGCTAAAAATCTGTTTTCCCTGCCTGATGCCACGAAAGCCCTTCTCCTACATGAACTTTAGAAGAAAGCGCTTCATCCTCAAGCATCAAAAGCCTCTCTCCAACAAGAGAGAAACGCCTGTCATATCCAAAACCATATGTAAGACTTTCTCCCAATAGAGCCTTTTCTTTTATGGAAAAACGATTCATACAATAAGCCGCCATTTTGTCATAACAGGGATTTCCGGGAAACACAGAAACAAAAATACATCCTTTTTCTATTTTTACAATTTCTCCGGATGACGCGCATTCAGGTTTTCTTGTAAACGCAAGATTTTCTATGGTAAGATTTTTGCAGTTTTCCGCCCACAAAACAGAAGGAAGAAGTGTATGGGAAATCCGGGAATTAAATCCTGCAAGAATGGTTGCCGGCTCTCCTGTTTCTGTACATTCTCCTTCTAAAGTCAGATTCTCCAGATTTTCCAGATAAATATGACAGTCTTTTTCATGAATATCTCCGCATCCATCGTCATGGGCAATGGAAAGAGTTTCGCGGCATTCCCACTCAGTCAGGCAGTAAATCCCTTTTCCAAAATGTATTGTTTTTATATTCTTTTCTTCTGCGTCCTGAAAAATATTTTTAACTTCTTCAAGTGTAATCCTGCTTTTATCGCTGATATATAAATCTGCATTTAGCTTTTTCTCTTTCATCTCAGTTCTCATACCTCATATCCTGCATAGTAGAGAATCTCTTTCATGCCTTTTTCCAGAACTTTTTCAATTTTTTCATACCCGGCTCTGTTTGGATGCACTTTATCCTCAAGATACAGTTCATGGTTTTCCTCATGGATACCGGTAAATCTTCTCATATCAATTACGGGAAATCCATAATATACACCGGCACGTATCACGGCATCATAATAAGCTTCCAATGTAAAACCCGCCTTGTTTTTTGTTTGGTATGCAGCCCCCTCTTTTTCCATTCCATCCGGTTTTTCCAGACGAAACAGAGGAGCGGCCCATATAAGAACTGCATCCGGCACTTTTTTTCTGATACAACAAACAGCCGTTTTTATCGCCCCATAAAACGTATCAGGTGTTTCATCTTCTATATTGCCTATCGGACATCCCCAATACCAGTCATTTGTACCGTGCCACATAAAAACAACATCCGCATCTTCCGGAATATTCTGCGGTTCTATAAGAATCGAAGCTGCATTATTGGGAGAAACAAAAGACAGTCCGCTTGAGCCTACAGCATAATTTACAATTTCCGCCTGAAAGGTTTTTTTCAGAAATCCTTCATATCCACCCTCTCCATGAGTTCCTGTAGAAAGGCTGTCTCCGTAAATGGCAATCTTTTTCACTTTTTTCATTTTAAATCCATCTCCGTTTTACCTGATACAAAAATCGAATATGTTTTTCCCTCATACTGTATTTCTGCCGGAAATTTATCTTCTGTATTAATTGTAATATGCAGAACATGATCACGAATTTCTGCAAGAAAGTCTCCTTTTTTTCCTCCAAACCAATAATTGCGGCATCCAAGTTTTCCGTCCTTTACAGCTTCGGAAATATCCCATTTTAGACCGTCTTTACTTTCCTGAAGGCCAATGCCATATTCAAGAAGGAAAAGAATAGAGCCGATTCCTGACCATCCTACAAAATCTTTATTACCTGCATCTCCGCTTGTAACAGAATCAGCCGGATAATTCTCCCATATTGTTCCTGTTTTTTCATAAACCTGAGACAGAACATCCATATGATTTTTTCCGATTTCCGCTGCCAGATCATGATATCCATTATGTTCCAGACCAAGAACTACAAGCGCATTTGTCGGCGCCCAGACAGATTCGCTCCAATATCCTCCCTCCGGGCAAAATCCCTCTTCATTTGCTGCGAGAACAGGGATTCTATGCACCCTGTTAAATGTTTCTTTATCATTCAGCCATTTTATGAGACATGATTTTTGATGTTCATCTGCAATTCCTGCCAGCATCGGAAAAAAACCTGCAATAGTCTTAATTCCCACCTGAGAAAGATTATTGTCTACATCATAATAAAATCCTTCTTTTTCATTCCACATATATTTATTGATAGCTGCTTCCGTTTCTTCCCTGTCCTGTTTCAGCCTTTCTTTTCTTTCTTCAAATTCCGGACGCACATCTCCGGCTTTTTCCAGAATTTCCATTATTTCTATCAGCTGTCCTGCAAGCATTGCCATTTCACTGGTAATATCTACACCCATTCCAAGATATTTATTTCTTGGAGAATTATCCATACTTGCCCAGTCTGTAACATAAAGCCCACTCACATGGCGAAGATGATATTTCATAGCTTCATACTGCCTAAAAAGAGGCTCATATACAAGCTTCAGACGCTCTACATCTCCTGTAAACCTGTAGCTTTCCAGCTCTCCCAATGCAAGAAGCGGATGATTCAGATTATCAAGAGTCAGATATGGATTTTTTTCTACTGTTCTTCCAAGCTCAGGCTTATACATTTCCTCATATGGAAGATTTGTAAGCTCCTTCAGTCTTCAAAATCCGTAATGATTGTGAAAATAAGAGTATAACGGCTTACGGTATACATTTACCCACAATGGAAAATCTTTCCCTGTCTCTCTTATCATTTCTCTTGGAATTTCTCCGTCTTCAAATTGCTTACAGTAAAAATTATCGAGGGAACAGATTCCCGGTACATACGTATGAAAAAGATTACAGAAAAGTGTCATAAAGACCGTATCCCATAAAAATACATCTGCATTAAAAGCGGCATCTAAAAATTACTTACAAAACCACTTTCCGCTGTTGGCTTATGTATGTTCTGAAAAAGAATCTTCACAGAATAATCATAGCTGTCCTTCCATCTTTTTCTTCCCTCCGTAATGGGAATTGGAAGCTTGTCCTTTACCATCTCATATGTGTAAAGAGACTTTTCTTCATATTTCTTTTTGGAAAAATACATTCCTCTTTCCTGTTCTTCTATATATTTCATGTCTTTTTCCATCGTACTTCCTTTCCTAAATTAATCCTCACTCTTTATTTGTCTCGCTGCCAAAACTCTCGCAAAATTTTCCACAGTACCTTTTAAATTTTCAGGCGCTTCCTCAAGAACCTTTTCCATTGGTTTCAGACTTCGAATAATACTGAACACAGCTGTAATTCCTTCGTCATAAAAAAGTTCCATAGAACCTTTCTGGCGCCCTGCAAACACATATACAGGTTTCTTATATTTCTGGGCAATTCTCGCAACTCGTACAGGAACTTTTCCCTGAAGACTCTGCGCATCAATAGAACCTTCTCCTGTAATCACAAAATCGCAGCTTTTTATTTTTTCTTCAAGAGATAACGCTTCCATCACATAATCTGCTCCGGAACAAAATCTCGCATCACTGACTGCAAACAAAGCAAACCCGATTCCTCCTGCCGCACCGGCCCCTTTCATAACAGATACATCTCTTCCCACTGTTTTTGTAATCTTTTCTGCATAATGCTCCATTCCAGCTTCTATTCTTTCAAGAGAATCTTCTGTAACCCCTTTTTGCGGTCCGAATATATATGTTGCCCCTTCCTTTCCAAGAAGTTTGTTTTTCACATCACAGAGAACTGTTATTTTCACATCTTGCAAAAGACGTACCGGCTCTGTCAAATCTACAGTTTCTATCCGAGAAAGCCCTCCTGCACCAAGAGGAACCGGTTTTCCTTCTTTATCCAGAATCTTTCCACCAAGAGCCATCAGCATTCCGCAGCCTCCGTCATTGGAAACAGTTCCCCCAAGTGTGAGAATAATTTCCCGGCAGTCTTTTTTTAATGCGTGAAGAATCAGTTCTCCCACACCATATGATGTGGCAATATCCGGATTTTTCTCTTCCGGGGCAATCATCATCATCCCGCATGCTCTTGCAACCTCAATAACAGCCGTCTGATTTTTTTCAATCCACACAAAATCTGTACCTGTTTTTTTTCCAAGAGGTCCCGAAACTGTACAGGAAATTTTGCTTCCCTGCTGACTGAGCATCAGGCATCTGGCAGTTCCCTCTCCTCCGTCCGCCATAGGTACAAGCGCACACTCTGCGTCAGGAAAAACTTTTTTTAATCCCTCACGTATGCATGTTGCCGCCTCCATAGCGCTCATACTTTCTTTATAGGAATCAGGTGCTATCACGACTTTCATGAAGCTTCCGCTCCTTCCTCTAATTTAATCCATTTATATTCATAAGATTCCAGAGAAATATCTTTCTCTACATGTTCTCCTGATAATAAATCCGTCCCAAAATACGGAACTGTTATAGAAACATTCTCATCTGAAACATTTACGAGAATAAGAATTCTCTCATTCTTCTCTCCACGCACAAGGGCAAAAATCGAAGGATGGAGGCGCATCACTTCCTGAGCGCTGTTTGGAGAAAATGCATCCTGTGTTTTTCTGATTTTCAGAAGTTCTTTATATCTTAAAAGCACCTTTCTCCTTAAAGAATCTCTTCCAAGCTCTTCCAAAAGATTATCTAAATCCAGTTTTTCTCTGTTAATGCGGCGCTTAATTCCTGATTCCTCGTAATCCCGATAACAATTTCTTGAGCCCAGAAGGCTATGGTAATAAATCCCTGGAACTCCCATAAGAGATAAGAGAATACACTGTGAACCCATAAACTTCTGTACCATTACATCTTCCACTTTCTCATCTCCCGCAACTGCGTCCAGATAATTAATATTCAATTCGTAAGGAATTTCTTTCCCATCGGAATCTGTACGAACTCCAACCTGTCCGCCTCTTTCATAAACAGCGTCTAACATTTTTCTGCGTTCCTCTTCGCTTAAAATATCTTCTACAGGCCGCATTCCGATTCCGTCATGAGACGCAAGAAAATTAAAATATGTTGTCTGCGGACTTGTAGGTTCAAGCGATGCCGCCCATTCTGTCAGCTTCTCCGCATTGCCAACAATATAAGAATAGAGGGTAAGCGGCGGAAGAGGAAACTGATAAACGAGTCCTGCTTCATCTGTTCCGTCTCCAAAATAGCTGATATTTTCTTTGTGAGGAACGTTTGTCTCTGTAATAATCGTACATCCTTTTACACACTCCTCAAGAACTTCCCTCATCAATTTGATAAGCTCATGAGTCTGCGGAAGGTGCATACAAGTTGTTCCCTGTTCTTTCCAGGCAAATCCAATCGCATCAAACCTTAAAAATCTGGCTCCTTTAGAAGCATAAAAAAGAAGAATATCAAGAATCTCCAGAAGAACTGCAGGCTCTTTATAATTAAAATCAATCTGATCCTCACTGAATGTAGTCCATACATATTTTTTTCCATCTTCCGTCTCAAAGTCAGTAAGAAGAGGCAAGGCTCTCGGACGTGTCACACTACTGTAATCTTCATCTGGATCTGCCACGATAAAAAAGTTTCTGTACTTTTCATTGCCCTTTAAAAATTCCTGAAAATAGACGCTTGATTTTGACGCATGGTTAATAACTGCATCAAACATAAGATCGTAGTTTTCACCCAGAGCTTCAATATCTTTCCAGGTTCCCAGCTCTGGATTAATCTCCCTGAAATCCTGTACAGAAAATCCATCATCCGAGGTATAAGGAAACATAGGAAGAAGATGAACACCGCTTATTGTCTTCTCCATTTCCCCGTCAAGAAATGTTTTTAATGCCTGCAAAGGTGTCATTCCCTCTTTTTTTATTCCATCTCCATAGGTAATCAAAATTGCGTCTTTTTTATCTGGCCACGGATAAGATTTTTTTATTCTTCCCTTCCACTTGTCTGTCAGTTTTTGAATTTCTCTGTATATCTCTTCGCTTCTGTCTCCGTAAAGGAACTGTAGTCTTTCCTTTATTCTGCTCATAAATTCCCTCCTCATATAATCAAGTGTTTTTTATTGAAAATTCAAGGTTTTTCAACCTTTT
>URMH01000013.1 GCA_900549015.1 uncultured Blautia sp. | reverse complement strand
TTATGATCATGCGACCGGAAATATGTTATTAAAAGATTTTTCCAATATCCTGTCTTGACGGGATTTTATACTGCATAAAAGAGTTATTGCGGATTTTTCCCTTGTCACTGTACTGTACGTCCTCATAAAGCGCCATGCCAATTCCCTGGGCGATTCCGCCTTCCGTCTGTACGCGGGCAAGATTCGGGTTTACAGGAGTTCCGCAGTCAACAACTGCCACATAATCGAGAACCTCCACGCTTCCTGTTTCCTTATCCACCTCAACTTCTGCCATTCCGACCATAAAAGGCGGCGGAGAAATCTCCGAGGAGTAACTTGAAGTTATCTGAAGCTCGCTGTTGTTTCCGCAGGTAGACTTTCCTGCAATTTCCTTTAAGGAAACGCTCTTTTCTCCTGATGTGACGAACTCACCGTCAAACTCTGCATTTTCGGGCTCTGTTTCCAGCATTTTCGCTCCAAAAACAAGAATTTTTTCCCTCAATTCCTCACACGCCTTAATAACCGCATTTCCTGTTGTGTATGTTGTCGCAGAAGCATAAGAGCCGGAATCATAAGGAGAAATATCTGTATCAACACCAAACACATTTATATTCTCAAGAGGTGTCTCCAAACATTCTGCCGCCATCTGAGAAAGTATGGTATCGCAGCCAGTTCCCATATCCGTACAGCCAAGTCCCAGTGTATAGGAGCCGTCCTCATTAAGCTTTAAACTTGCGCCTCCCACATCTACGCTGGCAATGGAAGAGCCCTGCATCGCCATAGCAACGCCTACACCTCTCACTTTTCCGTTTCCCATATCTCTTGCCGGATACTTGTCGTTCCAGTCCATCATTTCTTTGGCTCTTACAAGACATCTGTCCATAGAGCAGCTTGTAGCATAAGGCACATCTCCGTATGCAGGAAGCGGTCCGCCCTCCACAGGCATATTTAATTCTCTTACTTTTACAGGATCCATACCCATAACTTCAGAAAGTTCATTCACAGCGCTCTCCACAGCATAAATCCCCTGTGTCGCACCATAGCCTCTGTACGCTCCTGCAGCCTGAAGGTTTGTGTATACTACGTCATAGGAAAAACGGTAAGCCTCTGTATGACGGTAAAGAGCAATGGATTTATGTCCGGAAAGACCAACCGTTGTAGGACTGTGTTCCCCGTAAGCTCCTCCATTTGAGAGAGTATAAACGTCAAGCGCCTTTATAATTCCATTTTCATCTGCGCCTGCACGCACGCGAATTTCCATCTCATGGCGCGGAGAAGAACAGATCATGGACTCATAACGAGAATAGACAATCTTGGAAGGGCGACCTGTTTTCCATGTGACAATTGCCGGATAAATTTCACATACAGCCGTCTGTTTTGCTCCAAAACCGCCTCCAATCCTGGGTTTGACAACACGGATCTTGGAAGCCGGAATATCCAGGGCATTTCCCAGGATTCTCTTTACATGGAAAGGAATCTGTGTAGAAGAAATCACGTTCAGTCTTCCAAAATAATCTTTATAACAGCAGGCGCGGAAGGTCTCCATCATTGTCTGCTGATTTGCCTTTGTACGGTAGGTGCGCTCAACTGTATATTTACAGGAGGAAAGAACTGCGTCCACATCTCCCTTTTCCTCCACGTTGGACGCACAGAGATTCCTCTTATTGTCCGCTCCTACAGGAACTCTGGAAATCCAGTCCTCCTCCGGGTGAACGAGAATAGGATTATCCTTTGCCTTATGAAAATCAAGAACAGGCGCTTCCACTCTGTAATTCACCTTAATGCGCTTTAATGCCTTGTCAACGGCAGCCTCCGTCTCGCCTGCCACGATCGCAACCGCGTCTCCCACAAATCTTAAATGGCGATCAAGAATATAGCGGTCTGCAGGACTTAATTCCGGAGCAGTCTGACCCGCCAGGGTAAAACGCTTTTGGGGAACGTCTTTATATGTAAGAATGCAGGTAATGCCGCTTACCTGCTCCGCTGTTCCTGTCCGGATCTCTTCCACCCAGGCATTTGCATAAGGACTCCTAAGCACCTTTACGATCAGACAGTTATCCGGAGCAATATCGTCTGTATATACCGGCTGTCCCGTTACAAGAGCCATCGCATCTTTTTTTCGCACCGGCTGATTTACATATTTCATACCTCTCCCTCCTGTGCTTTTTTATATTTCAAAAATTTCAGAATACTTCTTGTCTGTGAAACGAAACCAGAACAGCGACAAAGATTTCCTGACAGATATTCCTTTATCTGTTCCTCTGTAGGATTTTTAATTTCTTTTAACATGGCAAAAACATTCATAATAAAGCCCGGGTTACAAAATCCGCACTGCTCTGCGCCTTCCTGTGCCAGAAAACTTCCAAACTCCTCTGCTTCTCTCTGCATTCCTTCCATTGTCACAATTTTCTTTCCATCGGCCCGTACTGCGAGAACAGAACAGGAAAGCACCGGCTTTTCGTCCATAAGCACGGTACAAAGACCGCAGTTTGCAGTTTCGCATCCTCTTTTTACGCTTGCACAGCCCTTTTCTCTCAAAAAATCAAGGAGCATCACTCCCGGTTCCACCTCTTCATGGCGATACACACCATTTAACCAGAAACTAATCTTCATCTGCCATTCCTCCTACTGCTTCCCACGCTCTTTTTGTCAGCACCTTAGCAAGAAGCGTTCTGTATTCTGCAGAAGCACGCATATTTGAGCCTGTCTTTACCTGCTGTGCCGCATATTCCGCAAAAGCCTTTGCTGCTTCTTTCTTTTTCTCCTTTGACAGGTATTTGAAATTTTTAAGAATTCCCTTTTCATCCTCTAAAATAACAGGACGGGCAGGTCTCGCGCCGATGACTGTGCGCGCCTCCTCTCCCACAAGCGACGCCGCACAGGTGAGAACAGGGAAATCCGTTTTTGTGTTTCTCTGGCTGAGATAGCAGACGGAAAGTGGCGTTTTCTTTACAATAACATTCACAAGAATATCTCTGTCTTTTTTCATCTGCGCAAATTCGGAAAGCGGAATCCTTCCTTTATCGTAAAGCTCCACCCAGGTATTCATCGCAAGAAACACAGTCAGTACATCGGAAAAGCCGAAACGTCCGAAAATACTGCCTCCCACTGTGGCGCAGTTACGGAACTGTACGCCTACAATGTGACGGAGACTTTCTTTTACAGCTCCTTTTGTGTATTGCTCCAGACCCTGGTGCATTTCCAGGTCGCGAAGGGAGGTCATTGCGCCGATTACAAATTCCTCCTCTGTCTCTGTGATGGTATCTAGCCCCAATCCGGAAATATCAATGGCTGTGGATACGGTTTTGTCAGACATTTTCAGCCATACCATACCGCCCAATATACATGCTGTTTTTTTCTGATTCAGTTCATATGCCTCTGCCAGACTTTTGGCTTTTACATAATTTTTTATCTTCAGCATCTTATATTCCTTTCTCTTTTTTGTTTCCTTTTGTCTGTTTATTATCTTATAGCCGCAAAATGGCTATTATAATTTTATTTTAACAGATACTTTTATTTTTTTCCAGTCTTAATTTTTTCCACCCTAAATTTCTTTTTTTGTTTATTATGCTTATTTTTTTATATTTTCATAGTATTTTTCATGCAAATATGCTATAATAATCACAACAAAATCACACAGGGAGGTATGGATATGTCGAAAAAAATTATTACAATTAATCGTATGTTCGGAAGCGGCGGACGCGCCATAGGAAAAGCGCTCGCTGAAAATCTGGGCATAAGCTTTTACGATAAGGAACTAATTGACATTGCAAGTAAGGAAAAGCAGATTCCGTTTGATACCTTCGCCAAAGTAGACGAAAAGAAAGCAAACCAGTGGCGTTTTCCTATTGATCACGAAATTCAGATTGACAAAGATATGCACTTCATTCCCATGAATGACATTCTCTTTGATATTCAGCGCCAGATTATTTCTGATATAGCGCAAAAAGAAGACTGCGTAATCGTAGGAAGATGCGCCAACCACATTCTGACAGACAAAACTTTAAGCGTTTTTATTTACGCACCTTTTGAAAAAAGAGTAGAAAATGTTATCGCCCGCACCGGACGCGAAGAAAAAAGCGCAAGGAAACTGGTAAAGAAAATGGATAAAGAACGCCGCTCTTATTACGAATATTTCACAGACCACAAGTGGATGGATATGACACAGTATCAGTTATGTATTGACAGCAGTCAGTTTTCTCAGGAACAAATTATAGAAATCATCAAAAGCAGTCTTTAAGAATAGTTAAGGGAAGGCAATCTGCCTTCCCCTTTTTTCATCTCCGCTTCTTTTTCTTTTGAATATATTCTTTCAAGAACTCATAAATCTGTCCCTCTGTAGGAGGACACCCATCAAGATGACAGGCAAAGCCTTTTGTACAGCTCCCCACTCCAAGTGTTCCTGTTTTTCCCCTAAATCCCTGTCCTATGCTTATTTTTTCATCCAGTCTTTCAAAAAGTCCATCCTCTTTCAACATTTCCAGGGCAGGAATCAGATACCCGTAACAGGCGCTGCAGGATTCCACTTCCTCCACCGCGTCCTGAAGCTCCACCACTTTTCTGGATTTTGGGATTTCTCCTCCGGTTTCCTCTCCCACTGTATGGATTACCGCTTTTTCCGGATCTTTACAGCCCACTCCAAGCTCTCCGGAAAAAACGATGTAAGGTATCTCGCTCACCTCATAATGCATCAGCCTGCACATCACTGCGTCCATCAAAACCGGATCTCTTCCTGCAAAGATCCGGTTCATCTCCACAGGATTTCCCCCGTCCTCAAAATCCAGATCCCCGCATATATTATCTACTACAACAAAATCCTGGCAAATTCCTGCGTTCAGATGAGCAATGGGACGGTGAAGCCCCATTGCATGAAACCTTCTTTTTTCTTTATTCGGGATAAGACCTTTCATATTTTTCAGGGCGCATGTTATCTTTGTCTGGCAATGCCCTTTTAAGACCGGCACATTAATTAAAAAATCCAGCTTTTCTACGCTTTCGCAGATATACAGCTCAAGCCCTGCACATGATTTTAATACACCCTTATCTTTCTGCGTATCCCAAAAAGGAACGCCGTATTTTTCAGACAGCTCTTTATAGCCGCACACCTCGTATGCCTCTTCTGTCCGGTCTCCCACCCAGGAACCTTCCAGCATGGCAAGCTTCTCAAACCCTGATTCCTTCAGATACTCAATAATACCTGCCACTACCTCCGGGTGAGTGGTTGCCCCGTAAGAGGCCTCTGTAGGAGATACAAGATTCGGCTTAATTCCGATCTTTTTCTCTTTTGAACCAATCAGTTCCTGTAAGCGGCATTCCTTTAAAAGAGTTTTTGTCATCTCTTTATATTCTTTTCCGCATATTGTGTAAATCTCATGTTTCTCCATATCTTACCATTCCTTTTTTTCAAAAATCCGTATGCTGACAAAAACAGAAAGTAAAAACGCTGCCAGCGCAGATAAAAGCACGATTCCCGCAAACACAAAGGGATTGTCATTTAAAAAAGAAAGCAGATTCATACTTCCCGGAAAAACTGCTTTTTTTATATTAATGCAAAGCCACGTCGCACCTGCCACTCCTACCATAATAAGAAGCATTGCTATTTTCGCTTTCTCTGCTCCAAACTTTAACTGCACAGGAATAATAAGGCTGCTGACAAAAATCAGAATTCCCAGGCTCATAAGACAGAGAAACAGCCATTCGCCCGGTTCTCCTTTGCTTCCGTGCATAAGATTAGACAGAGTTCCCATAACACAGGAAAAAATCCAGCAGAGAAATCCTACTCCTGCACTAAACACGTATTTTGAATATACATACTGTCTTCTTGTAACAGGAAGCGTCATAAGGTATGCCATTCCATGATCCATATCATCATAGCTTATCGTACCGTTTATTACCATTGGAACAAAAATCGCCATATACGATATGATAAACTGACCGCCTCCTCTTCCCATAAACGCAACTGCTGCCAAAACAATAATTGCCGCAACGAGCATGGCTCTGTTGCAAAATAAAATCGCCAGGTCTTTTTTTAACAATCCTTTCATACTGTCTCCCCCTTTACCATAATGGAAATCACCTCGTCAAGAGAACATTTCTCCACCACAGAAGAAGGATAATTTTCCATATAATAATACTTCTCTTTTGTCAGACAGCTGTATCCGTAGTTTTCTTTCTTCTTTTTCAGAAGAAAGCTTTTATCGAGCTTTTTGTATTCGTCTGCGCTCACCTTTAAAATTCCATATTCATCGAGAAGTACATCTGTCTCCTCATGCATGATGATCCTTCCCTGATGGATCATGTACATATCGTCGCACAGTCCCTCCAAATCTGAGGAAATATGAGAACTGATGAGAATCCCTCTCTCTTCACTTTCTTCCATATACTCCCGAAATACGGAAAGAAGCTCATCTCGCGTCAGCACATCAAGCCCTGCAGTTGGCTCATCTAATATAAGGATTCTAGGTCTGTAAGAAAGCGCCAGAAGGATTTTAAGCTTTGCCAGCATTCCTGTGGAAAATTCCGTTAAAACCTTATCCTCAGGAATGGAAAATCTTCTGCACTGTTCCTGAAAATATTCTCTGTCAAACCGGGAATACAGCTCTTTCATGACCGGAACGATCTGTTTTACTTTCAGATACCGGCTGAAGGTACTCTCCGGAAGGACCACCCCGATCTCTTCCTTTGTTTTTCCCGTAAGATTTCCTCCCCTTTCTCCCAGAACTGCAATCTCTCCCTCCTCCGGGCGAATCAGACCGAGAATCGCCTTAAAAGCCGTGCTTTTTCCCGCACCATTCGCCCCTATCAGACCAGTGATGCAGCCCTCCTTTAACTGCAGGGAACAGTCCAGGGAAAAATCCCGGTAATGTTTTTTCACATGTTTCATTTCCACTAACATATATCTTCCTCCATGATCAGCTCAAACAGCTCTCTGATTTCTTCGTCCGAAAGTCCGCCCTGACGGCTTCTCCGGATCACCTGCTCCAATGCAGCCTCCGTTTCTTTTCTGCGTTCTTCCATCATAAGATTCTGATTATGTTCTGCGATAAAGCTTCCTTTTCCGTGGACTGTTACAACAAAACCTTCCTCTTCCAGAAAATCATACGCTTTTTTCACTGTGAGGGCGCTGATTTTCAGTTCCTTTGCCATTGTCCTTACAGAAGGCAGCATTTCTCCCGCTTTTAATTTTCCCTCCATAACCATCGCCTTAATGCGATCCGCAATCTGTTCGTAAATGGGCTGCATCGATGTGTGATTGATAATAATCTCCATAATAGTTGGCCTCCTATTTGATTAACAGTATATAACAGTATAGTACTGTTGTCAAGTGTTATACACTGTTTATGCAAAATAAAAGACCCCGGCGTTTCTGCCGGAGCCTTCTTTTTTTATCAATCCTTCAGATTTTCCAAAACCTTTACAAGATACTTCCACACTCTTTCCACTGACGCAACTTCAAGCAGTTCCTCAGAAGTATGAATATCCTTCATATTCGGACCAATAGACACACAATCAAGATTTTCTATTTTTTCGTAGAAAAGACCGCATTCCAGTCCTGCATGAATAGCAACTACATTTGGCTTCTCTCCGTACATCTCTTCATATACCTTTGCCATCTTATCACGAAGCGGGGAATCCTTACGGTACTCCCATGCAGGATATGCGCCCTGGATTTCAAATTCGCCTCCCAGGAACTCTGTAAGGTATTCCAGCTTATCTGCCACAGCGTCTCTCGCTGCTCCCACAGAGCTTCTCACGCTGGAAACTGCCAGAACTTCACTGTCATCTGTTTTTAAGATTCCGATATTGTTGGACGTCTCAACGAGCCCCTGTATAGTTCCGCTCATCTTTAATACGCCAAACGGGATATTCATAAGATAAAAAAGAACTCTCTCTCTGCTTGTGGGATGCATGATCTCTGCCTTTTTCACACCCTCATTTTCTACGGAAAGAGTGATGCCTTCATCACTTCCTGTATACTCTTCTCTTAATTTTTCCTGGAGCCAGGACGCATAAGAAAGAATCTCTGAAACACTTTCTTCTCCAACTGCAAGAACGGCTGTACATTCTCTCGGAATGGCATTGTCTTTCTGTCCGCCGTTTACAGAAACAAGCTCGTACTCGCATTTTTTCTTAAGTCCGTATAAAAATCTTCCCATAAGAACATTGGCGTTCGCACGGTTTTTATCGATTTCCGCACCGGAATGTCCGCCCATAAGACCGGAAATCTTCACTGTGAGAATTGTTCCCTCTGCCTCCACTCTCTGGACAGGAATGCGGCTGTATGCAGAAAGACCGCCTGCACAGCTGATCCAGATGCTTCCCTCTGCCTCGGAATCCAGGTTAATAAATCTCTTTCCTTTTAAAACGCTGCAGTCAAAATCTTTTGCCCCAAGAAGCCCAATTTCCTCATCTACTGTAATGAGTACTTCAAGGGCAGGGTGCGGAATATCTTTACTCTCCAGAAGCGCCAGACCATAGGCAACTGCGATTCCGTTATCTCCTCCAAGCGTTGTGCCGTTTGCGGAAACATATCCGTCTTTTACGGAAAGCTTCAGACCGTCTTTTGTAAAATCATGAACCACGTCCGGACGTTTTTCGCACACCATATCCATATGTCCCTGAAGAATGACAACAGGCGCATTTTCATACCCTTCTGTCGCTTCTTTATAAATCACCACATTATTCAGCTCGTCCTGTACATAATTTAAGCCCTGCTCTTTTGCAAAGCCTACAAGATAATCGCTGATCTCTTTTGTATTTCCTGAGCCGTGAGGAATTTTACAAATCTCCTCAAAATAATGAAATACTCTTTTCGGCTCACACTGTTCCAGTACTGCCATAAAATGACACCTCCAATTTTATTAATCATATATCCTCATAAAACGCCATATATTTAAGAAAAAACAAGCAGGCGCATATGAAACAACGTATTACAACAGCCGGCGTTATCTGCCTTCTTCTTTTCCTCCTGAAATATCCGGAGGAAGCTCTTTTTGCTGCCAGAGACGGAATGAAGCTGTGGCTGAACACCTTGATCCCCACGCTTCTTCCCTTTCTTATTTTAACCGGAATTCTTCTGCATACAAAGGGAATCGAAAAAATTTTAAGCCCTTTTTCCTTTTTCTGGAAAAAATTTCTGGGACTGACTCCCTGCGGCGCTTATGTTTTCCTTCTTGGTATGCTCTGCGGATACCCTATGGGCGCAAAGCTTGCCTCTGATTTATATCAGGAAAATAAAATAAGCAAAAAAGAAGCCTCGTATCTCCTCACCTTTTCCAACAACCCGAGTCCTGTCTTTCTCACTGCCTATGTATCGCAGATCTGTCTCGGCGGCAGGACAAAAATAACAGAAATTACAGGAATCCTTCTTCTCTCAAACCTTATATGTATGCTGTTTTTCCGCTTTATTATTTATAAAAACAAAACCTTTACACCCATATCAACGTCAAAAAAAGAGACATCCGCTGTCAGCTCGCCAGGAGCTGTCATAGACGTCTCTATTATGAACGGTTTCGAAACCATCACCCGTCTCGGCGGATATATTCTTCTCTTCTCTATCCTGGGAGCAGTGATCGGTCACTTCTGCCCGTCTGATTCTGAAGGAAAATACATATTTCTCGGCATCACAGAGCTTACAACCGGACTTCACCAGCTTGCGCTCTCGAGTCTTTCTTATATGAAGAAATATCTCTATGCCATGACGATGACTGCCTTTGGAGGCTTATGTATCCTCGCTCAGACAAAGAGCGTATTAAAAGGACAGATTTCTGTTCTCCCCTACTTTACCGCAAAATGTATGCATGCAACTCTCACTGCACTTCTTGTCTTAGTTGTCACCCAGCTCGTCTAACAGTTCTTCATCAGCGGAGCTGTCTTCTGCATGATAAGAACTGGACATAGCTGCAGCCTGAGCTGTCTGCGGCGCAAGCTCCTGTCTGTTCTGGTTTACTACGTCCAGGCAGCTCTGAAGCGCATCAATAAACATCTTATATTTACCGCCTGCATCTTCCAGTGTCTGGTCAAGTACAGAACCAATATTTGCCATCATTTCATCTGTATATGTGATCGCGCTCAGACGAATGCTGTTTGCATCTTCTGTAGCGGAGTCCAGAATTTCCTGTGCCTGTTTATTTGCTGCATTGATCGTCTCGTTCGCCTGTGCATAAGCCTTCTGCATGATCTCGTGCTGCGTTACCAGTTCCTGGGCTTTTGCCTGTGCGTCTGCGATGATCGCGTCTGCCTTTGCCTGTGCATCTTCCAGAATGGCATCTTTGTTGCTGATGATCTTCTGGTAGCGTTTAATCTCATCTGGAGTTTTCAGACGAAGCTCTCTGAGAAGCTCCATGATCTCTTCCTTCTGTACGACAATCTTGGTAGTAGAAAGAGGCTGAAATTTACAGCTCTCCACATACTCATCAATCTCATCAATAATCTGTTCAATTCTGCTGCTCATAATACACTCTCCTTATTTTATCTGTTTATCTTTCGGCATTTTCTGTTTTACCGCCTCGATGATCTCCGGCGGCGCAAACTTGCTTAAGTCTCCCCCGAAGGAAGCCACTTCCTTCATGATGGTGGAACTTAAATATGCGTATTCAAGGCTTGTAGTCATAAAAACAGTATCTATATCCTGAGCCAGGACACGATTTGTCTGTGCCATCTGCAGTTCATACTCAAAATCTGTAACTGCCCGCAGCCCTCTTATAATAACCTGCGCGTGATTCTCTCTTGCAAAATTCACTGACAAACCTTCAAAAGGCTTCACTTCTACATTTGGAATATCTTTTGTCGCCTTTTCTAGTATATTAACACGTTCTTCCACAGAAAACAACGGACTTTTTGCAGAATTATGCAAAACTCCCACAATTATTTTATCGAAAGATACGCTGGCACGTTTGATTACATCCAGATGCCCATAAGTAGCCGGATCAAAACTTCCGGGATATACTGCTACTACCATGTATTTTTCTCACTTTCTCTTTTTTAAAAAAATGTGCTTATTTGTCTTATACTCTTTCACGCGCAAAAGCTCATATCCCAGCTCTGTCACATAAGAAAAATCAGTGGAAAGCTCCGCTTCTATTATGATCAGAGTATTCTCATCTGCCGTTTCACTTTCTTTCAGGTACAGGAGAACCTCTTTTTCCAGTTCCTGATTGTAAGGAGGGTCCATAAAAATACAGTCGAATGCATCTTTCGCCTCCAGAGAACGCAGCGCCTGAAGCACGTCCATGTTCAGCAGTTTACCACCTTCTGCAAGTTTTGTAAATGCCAGATTTTCCCGGATACATGCACATGCCTTCGGATTTTTTTCCACAAAAACAGCCTCTGCTGCTCCACGGCTCAAAGCTTCAATTCCGATTGCGCCGCTTCCTGCAAACAGATCAAGAAAACGGCAGTCCAGCATTTCCGGCTGGAGAATATTAAACAGGGTTTCTTTTATTCTGTCTGTTGTGGGGCGCGTATCCATCCCCGGAACTGTTTTTAAATTTAAACGTCTTGCTTTTCCTGCTATGACTCTCATTTCAGATTCAGTCTCCAATCCAGATCTCCACGGGCAAGTCCCAGAATCAGAAGCTCCGCTGTGGCAATATTTGTGGCAACCGGAATATTATACTGGTCGCATTTTTTTACAATATTTGTGATGTCCGGCTCTTTCGGATCCATCATAACCGGATTATAAAAGAGAATGACCATATCCATGTCTTCTCTCTCGATCATCTCTGTAAACTGTTTGTCGCCGCCAATACTTCCTGCCAGAAATTTATGAACATGAAGCCCTGTGGCTTCCTCGATTCTTCTTCCTGTAGTTCCTGTCGCATAAACCTCATGTTTTGCAAGAATATTTTTATAGGCAATGCAGAAATCTTCAATTAATACCTTTTTACTGTTATGTGCAATAATTCCTAAATTCATAATTCACTCTCCATTCTGCCATTCCATTTTCGTAAAATCTAATTTCCCTATTTGACATTATAACAAATAGCTAAAAGAAGTGCAATTAAATCTTTTAAAATATACAAATTTCATAGATTGTTAATATTTTCATAATTCTGCCACTATATACAAGAACTGCCAGTGTATTATTTTAATTTTTTCATATACTAGCAATGTAACAACAAACAAACAACCAAGGAGGAAATGAATCATGTCAAACAACAATTCTTCTAACAAAGCAGTTGTACCAGAAGCAAAAGGCGCATTAGACCGTTTTAAATTCGAAGTTGCAAATGAGCTGGGTGTTCCGCTTACAGACGGATACAACGGTAACCTTACTTCCAAACAGAACGGAAGCGTCGGCGGATATATGGTGAAAAAGATGATCGAGGCCCAGGAGCGCCAGATGTCCAGCGGTTCTGCTGGAAGCCAGTCCGGTTTCTAAACCGCCTCTGAATATCAGAACACTTATATTTGCAGAAAAATGCCGGGAATATGAAATCTCATATCCCGGCATTTTACTGTACAGATTTCAATTACATTCCAATAAAACCAGTAATGTCGCCATTGATCACATAATGCGCTCCATTATCTTCCGGTTTGATATACACTTTCAGATCTTTCATATCAGACTCTTTTTTTCCCATTTCCTCTGTCCATACTTTTTTAATGTTTTCTACAACATCTTTTGTATGTATTTCTCTGCCCCAGAACTGAACATACACTTCTGTATTTGTCTCTGCTTTCTTTGAAGCAGTTCTCTTTGCCGGAGTTTTCTTCGGTGCGGCAGTTTTGGAAGCAGTCTTCCTTGTTGTTTTTTTAGCTGGTGTTTCTTTTTCTGTTATTTTTTCTTCTTCCTTAACAGCGGTTACTTTTGCATTTTCTGTCTTTTCAGTCTCAGCTTTTACAGCGTTCTCTACAGGTGCGGCAGCAACAGATTTTGCAGGAGTCTCTTTCACAGATGCTGTTTTTGCAGTTGTGTCTGCTTTTTTTGTTGTCATCTTTCTAGCCATTTGATAGCCTCCTTACAAGGTTTAATAATTGATTACGTTTCATAGAATACTACTATTTGCAGATTTTTGCAAGATTTTGTTTTTCTACAGACCCATATTCTGTAAATCTTCCTTCATATACTGACCCAGTTTTTCTTTTAATTTCCTGTTCTGTTCAAGGCTTAAATCCGGGTCACAGGAAAGGATCATGCCTGCTGCCTCGCTTGCAGATTTTAAAATATCCGCGTCCTGGTAAATATCTCCAAGCTTAAATTCCAGAAGACCGCTCTGGCGGATTCCAAAAAGATCTCCCGGTCCCCGAAGCTTCAAATCTTCCCCTGCAATAAAAAATCCATCGTTTGATTTATTCAGGATCTCCAACCGTTTCGATGTTTCCTTTGCCCCGTTGCCCTGCATGAAAATGCAGTAGGACTGATGTTTCCCGCGCCCCACTCTTCCCCGGAGCTGATGCAGCTGGGCAAGCCCGAACCTCTCGGCATTTTCCACCATCATAACGGTGGCATTCGGAACATTTACTCCCACCTCCACAACTGTAGTCGATACCAGAATTTTAATTTTTCCTTCCGCAAACTCTTCCATGATCCTGTTTTTTTCTTTTGGCTTCATTTTTCCATGAAGAGCTGCCACGGTAATCGTTTCCGGAAAAATACTTCTTAATTTTTCTGTATAGTCCAGAACATTTTCCCCATCTGTACCTTCGCTCTCCTCCACCATAGGACAGATGACATATACCTGGCGTCCTTCCTGAATCTGCCGCTCCATAAACGCGTATGCTTTTTTCCGGTAAGAAGTATCCACCACGCAGTTTTTAATAGGAAGCCTTGCAGCCGGAAGCTCGTCCACAATGGAAATATCAAGATCGCCGTACAAAATAATGGCAAGAGTCCGGGGAATGGGCGTAGCACTCATAACAAGCACATGTGGCGGATTCCCTCTTGTTGTGAGCGCCTCCCTCTGTTTTACACCAAAGCGGTGCTGCTCATCTGTAATGACAAGGGCAAGATTTTTATAACATACCTTCTCCTGAATAAGCGCATGTGTTCCAATAATTACATTTGCCTCTCCGGAAACGATTTTTTCATAGATTTCTCTTTTTTCTTTTGCTGTACAGGAGCCTGTTAAAAGAACCGGTCTGCAGGAGGTTACTCCCTGTTTTTCCAGAAGCTCCTGAAAACCTTCGTAATGCTGCTTTGCCAGAACCTCCGTAGGAACCATAAGCGCTCCCTGATACCCGTTTTCCACTGTCATGATCAAAGCAAGAAAAGCTAAAATTGTCTTTCCGCATCCTACGTCCCCCTGAACAAGTCGGGACATGAGGCTATGACTCTGCAAATCCCTTTCTATCTCATGCCATACATTCAGCTGTGCTTTTGTAAGATTATAAGGAAGCCTTTCCATCACTTCCTCTGTTGTCCATACAGGCGTCATGGGAAATTCATTTTTCGCCGTTTCCGTTCTCTCTTTTAAGGTCTGCACCGAAAGGATGAAAAACAGAAACTCATCAAACACAAGGCGTTTGCGCGCCATGAGAAGCTTTTCCATATTTGCCGGAAAATGGATATTTTCCACTGCGAAATTATCATCTGCCAGATGGTATCTCTCCTTTACTTCCTCCGGAAGATACTCCATCTGAAGCGTCTGCTCCTTTATTGCCTGGCGCACAAGCTTTCCTATGGTTTTATTGGAAAGACCGGCTGTGAGCGCATACACCGGCTGCAGGCTGTGAAGGATTTCCCCGTATGCCGCAGGCGTAAAGATTTCCGGGTGTTCCATCTGAAGCTTTCCCTGTTTTCTCGCAACACGGCCTCTGAATATAAAAACACTGCCCTTTTTCAGCGTATTTTTCAGATATGGCATATTAAACCAGGCGATTCCGATTTTTTCCGTGGCATCTGCTGCCGTAATCGTAATAACCTGAAGATTTCTTACTTTATTTACATACACACCAGATACGATCGTAGCCTGAATACTCGCAATGCACCCTTCTTTCAATTCCTCAATGGGAATCGGTTCTTCATACGCTTCATAATTACGCGGATAATACCGGAGCAGTTCTTCTGTGGTGGAAACTCCGATTTTCTGAAAGAGCTTTTCTGTTTTTTCTCCTACTCCTTTTAAAGAACGAAGTGGTCTGTCCATATTTCCCTCCTGAAAAAAAGAGCGGAAGACTTTCTTCCGCCCCTTCTCTTATTCTACTGAAATAATATAGTAGTAAATCGGCTGTCCGCCCTGGTTTACTTCTATCTCACAGTCCGGATACAGCGCTTCCAGCTCCTCTGCGAGAGCCTCCGCATCTGCCTCCTCCGTATCTGCACCATAGTAAAGGCTGATAATCTCTCCGTCCTCGTCCATCATAGAAGCGACCGTCTCTTTTGCAACTTCTTCTTTTGTCTTTCCAACTGCAAGAATGCCGCTGTCGCCAATTCCCATAATGTCGCCTTCATGGATTTCCTTATCGTCAATCCTTGTATCGCGGACAGCATAGGTAATCTGTCCCGTCTTCACTCTGGACACCGCTTCCATCATGGCTTCCAGATTTTCCTCGCCGTTTTTCTCCGGAACGAAGCTGATAATTGCGGAAATTCCCTGTGGAACCGTCTTTGTTGGAACTACCACGATCTCCTTGTCCTCTGTCAGATCACGCGCCTGGTTTGCTGCCAGAATAATGTTTTTATTATTCGGGAAAATGTAAATCGTCTTTGCGTTTACTTTTGCAATGGCATTTAACATATCCTCCGTACTTGGGTTCATGGTCTGACCGCCCTCGATCAGATAGTCCACACCCAGGTCTTTAAAGATATTTGTCAGTCCGCCTCCTGCGGAAACAGAAATAAAGCCGACTTCCTTAGGAGGCTGCTCTGCTGCCTTTGCCTCTTCCTCTTCTGCCTGCTGTGCCGCAAGTTTTTCCGCATCTTTGATCAGCTTCTCCTGATGTTCTTCTCTCATATTGTCGATTTTCATTCTGGAGAGAGAACCGTAAGTAAGGGCGCGCTCGATTGCCTGTCCCGGGTGGTTTGTATGCACATGTACTTTTACAATTTCATCATCGGCTACAAGAACGATGGAATCTCCAATCGACATGAGAAATTCTTTAAAGCTATGTTCTTCTTCCTCCGGCAGTTCTTTATTCAGCATAATGATAAATTCTGTACAGTAACCGAATTTAATATCCGCTTCTGCCTGAGGAGAAATCTTTGTCACAGCCGGAGCTGCACTCTTCTCAAACTGGGAGTAATCTACTTCTTTTCCAAGGAAGCCGTCCACTGCACCGCGGAACACTTCCAGAAGTCCCTGTCCGCCGGAATCCACAACTCCCGCTTCTTTTAATACAGGAAGCATTTCCGGAGTTTTGGCAAGAGTCGCCTCTGCATGTACAAATACCTCGCGGAAAAATTCTTCCAGGTCTTCCATTTCCTCTGCAATCTCAACAGCCTTTAACGCAGCTTCCTTTGCCACTGTTAAAATCGTACCTTCTTTTGGCTTCATAACTGCTTTGTAGGCAGTCTCCACGCCTCTTTCCATTGCCGCTGCAATTAAAGGCGCGTCAAGCTCCTCATATTTTCTTACACCACGCGTAAAGCCTCTTAAAAGCTGGGAAAGAATAACGCCGGAGTTTCCTCTTGCTCCTCTTAAAGAACCGGAAGAAATGGCTTTCGCCAGAGATTCCATGTCAGTATCTCCAAGAGCCCCCACCTCTGCGGCAGCGGACATGATCGTAAGCGTCATATTTGTTCCTGTATCTCCGTCCGGTACGGGAAATACATTTAATTCATTGATCCATTCTTTCTTTGCTTCCAGATTTTTGGCTCCTGCCAGAAACATTCTGGAAAGTGTACTGGCATCTATGGTTTTTCTGTTCACCACAAGTTCCTCCTCTAATCCTAATCTATGGCACGTACGCCTTCCACCATAATATTGATTTTTTCAATCTCCATACCTGTGAAAGCCTCGACTTTATATTTTACATTGCTGACAAGATTATCTGCAATTGCGCTGATATTTACGCCATATGCCACGATTACATGGAAATCAAGGCGAATCCTGTTGCCTTCTGTAATTTTTACGCTAATTCCGTGTCTTAAGCTGTCTCTTCGAAGCAGCTTTACAAGACCGTCCTTCATGCTGACAGCAGCCATTCCAATGATGCCAAAGCATTCTACCGCAACGCTGCCTGCATAAGTGGCAATTACGTCCGTATCAATGACAATCCGGCCCAATCCGGAATCTATACATCCATTCATATGGTTACCTCCAATTTTCATTTCAAATTTTATGTTTATGTGTATTATACCCTCTTTTGAAAGAAAAAGAAATATTATTTTTCACATTTTTCCTTTTTTTGCTTGCAAAAGCCATTTTCATCTGTTAAAATAAAGTCTGTTGAAAAAAAGCGTCAAGGAGGTGCTATCATGGCTAAATGTGCAATTTGTGAAAAAGGAGCTCATTTCGGAAACAACGTGAGTCATTCTCATAGAAGATCTAACAAGATGTGGAAATCCAACGTTAAATCTGTTAAAGTTAAAACAGAGAACGGAAATAAGAAAATGTACGTATGTACTTCCTGCTTAAGATCCGGTAACGTAGAAAGAGCCTAAGGCGTCAAAAAGGGTATCGCTGAATCGTATGATCGCGATACCCTCTTTTTTATCTTTTATAAATTTTATCTTTTATAAACCTCCGCAAAGATTCTTTCGCCCTCTTTTAACACTTCCCGGACTATCTCATTTTTTTCACAGAGACTTTCCTCCTCTTTTTCAGAAAGAGGTTTTTCCAGATTGCCCTCTTCGTCCAGATAAGAAACGGAAGACACAACATCCTCTTCTTTTCCCATCTCAGACCATCTTATCTGTATGTTTTTCCCTTCTGCTGTTCCATAATAATCCAGAACCGTATTGTGGAAATGAAGAGAAAAATCAAAGTATCCTGGCATCTTCTGGTTTGGAAGAATATAGCGGGCTTCTTCTGAAGCTGCCTTTTTATAATATCCCTCTTTCTCGTCAAACTGAAACTGATTTTTCTCAATGCCTTCCCGGAATGCTTTTTCCAGAGAGGTTTTTGCCTGCTGCCACATTGCTCCGTAGACGCCCGCGCCAAGGAGCAGTAAAACACCGGCACATACCAGAACTGTTTTCAAACTCTTCTTAAATTTCTGACTGAATTGAATTTCTCTGTTTATTTTTTTTACCATCTGCACGTCCTCCTTCAGCATAGCATCCAGAGAAATCTGAAATTCCTCACTTATCCGAACCAGGGTTTCCAGGTCCGGATAGCTTTTTTCATTTTCCCAATTGGATACTGTTTGTCGTGTCACATGAAAAATTCGGGCAAATTCTTCCTGTGTCATGTTTCTTTCTTTTCGTATGCTTATAATCGTTTGTCCCAGTTTCATGCGCTCCTCCTTTCTGTATCCATTATGCCTCCGGTTTCTGCAAATGACCAGCAATCATGCCTTGCATCGTGCTGTTTTCCCATGCAAAGAATCTTTGCACAGGCGAAAACACGGCATTTCTCTTACAATTTTACTTCCAGCTGACAGTCAAACGGCTCTTCTTCCACATGCGCCTTTTTATACCATTTCGCCTCAACACAGCCCATACGTTTATAAAACGCCTGGCTTTCCACAGCGGAATGAGCAGAAATATAAAGTTTCTCCGCACCTTTTTCTTTTGCCCATCTTTTTGCTTCTTTAAATAGAACCGTTCCAATTCCTGTCCCTCTCATATCCTGAGACACATGAATGGCAGCCAAATCTATATATTTGTTTTCTCCGCCGAATATTTCCGGAAGAACGGCGTCAAAGCCTTTTAGTTTTTCCTCATAAAAAGCTCCATAAACAAGCCCTCCTGTTCTGACTGTACGTTTCAGGCACTGAATCAGCACCTCATAATCCTGCTCTGTCCAGTCATCAATGAAAGGGGCGTCTTTTATAATCCATTCTCCATCTTCTTTTCGCCAGCATTTTGTAACAACCTGACGCCTGATAAAATCACGAAACAGCTCCCGATTGATTTCATGTTCCTGTAAACTGCGATATTTCATCTCTGTTTCTCCCTGCGGGACTGTCGCCCTAAATAATTAGTGCGCAGCCTTTTCTTTATTCGTTACTTTTTCATTGATTCTGCAATTTCTCTTATTTTTTCAATGGGATAACCTGTGTATTTTTTAATCTTCTCTATGGCTTCTCCTTCCTGAATCCTCATCTTTGCAAGAGATAATTTCTCTTTTTGTACACCCTGTTCGACGCCCTGTTCGATTCCCTGTTCGATTCCTTGTTCAATAAGCGCCTGACTTAAGTTACACATATTTTTCACCTCACTCTCCAGTTCTGCCGTCATTGCAATATGGAAATCCTTATGTAATCTCTGCTTTTTTTCATTCGGTGACAACGATGAAGAAAACAGCAAAAATTATGGCTGTCCTCTTAGTATCATTTTAACAAATCAGTCAAAGGCTGTCACCCGCTTTTTAAATCAGCTCCATATTAATAGATTTCTCCCGAAACCCGCATTTCACATACATCTCATAGGCAGCTTCGTTTTTTGCATTTACCTGCAATTCCACTGCATCGTAATGTCTTTCCTCTTCATAATCTTTCATTTCTGCATTTCTTACAAAAGCTTTCATCTGTCCGCACCTCCTGTTTTATCATTCCGTAAATATTTTTTAAATGCCTTATGCGCGTCCCAGTGTACATCTTTAAAAAACCAGATTCCCCAGATAATATATGCGGCTACTCCGGAAGCGTATTAAACCCGGAAACAAATTTTGCTCCCCTCTCTTTTAATACGGCAAATACGATACCAGTCAGTAAAAATCCCGGAACCAGAACAATACACAGCCAAAATCCTACGTTCATAACACTATTCCCCTTTCAGATTTTCATCTAAAATAATCATCTCTCCATTTTTCTCCACGATCCCCGGCTGTACCACAACCAGTTTCTGCTCTTCTGTCACCTCAAGATACTGGGAGGCATATCCCCATACACGGATCTCATCTCCCTCTTTCAGTTCCAGTGCCTCCTCTACAACTCCTTCTTCATTTAATTTCTGATTTGCAATACAATATAACTGACCGGTGGTATCCTCTGCAATATAAAGGGAAACTTCCCAAGAAAGAGGCGTTCCTGCTATTTTTTTATATTCTCCGCTTTCTTTACCCCATACCGTGCCTTCGCTGTAAAAACCAACGCTTAAATTTTCATCATATCCTTCAATAATCTCATTAAAATCATTTGCAAAAGGCTCTATCTCTTTCTCTGTTTTTTCCTGATACGCCGCCACCTGTCTGTCCGCATTTTTCTGTTTTTCCTCCTGCGGCTGATAGTCCTGATACTCAAAAATGTTGTCTGAGCAAATGTTGATTCCTGTTGCGTCTCCAAGTAACGTTACCTTAAAAATATCAAGTACGTCGTCGTCCACAGTACGTGAAATATTGATTCCTCCCGCAGAATTTATCTCATATCCTTCTACATCTGCAAGGGCTTCTTTTAACGCCTCATCTGACATGGCGCAATGAATGCCGTTCAGAGTCACAAAAAAATCCGGATTCTCGGTGTCCTTTTTCGCAGAAAATCCCACCTCAATAATCGTTCCCTCTTTTACCGGTTTCCCTGATGTCGAATCATCATTTACAATCCATACTTTCAGTTTTTCCTCTTCTTTTGTAAACTCACCGGAAATTCTTTCTCCCGGCTGCAGAGAAACGTCTTCCACCTGGTACGTTTCCGTCTCCAGCGTCCAGCCATCTTCTATTAACTGAGAGGCTTCCAGAGGAAGGGTATAATACGCTCCATCTAAAACAAATTCCGGTGTGCCGTCATTTTTTAACTGAGAAACTATCGTCTCATCTGTACATGTTTTTTCCTGTCCTGATGAAGCAGGATCCTGTGCCCTGGTTTCATATCCAAAAAACACGCTCCCTGTTAATACACAGCCTATAACAAACGCAATCCTCTGTTTTTTCATACCTTTTTACCCTCTCTTTCTCCGTTACTTTTATTTTGTTTTTTCTTCCTCTCACGGGAAGGAAATATCTTCTGATATGCCTGCTCCGCTTCAGAAACATCATGCGTAAGCAAATACCAGAGTTTTTCCTTTAGATCCTTTTTTTCCGGAAATAATTCTCCGTATCTTTCTGCGATTTTATCAGAACAGATGGCAGGAAAATCAATCCTGGGAATCTGAGACAACACCTTCTCCAATTCTTCATTCCGCTTTCCATGCAGGTGAAGATATGTTGTTTTTGTGTCAAATCTTTTTCCGTCCAGATACCTGCATTTTATGTAAGAAACCTTTCTTCCTGAAGAAGTATAAACAGTAAGCAAAAGCTTTCTGGAAATCAGCATTCCTTCCAGAAGCGCCCAGTTTTCGCTGAGCAAAACAGGCATATATTTTTGTAAATCTTCGTTTTCAAAAGAAACCGGTTCAAATCTTTCCCCTTTTAACAGAGTCTGCAGTTCTTCCCCTGAAAAAATTTTATTAAGAACAGGGATACAGCCATATGGTGTCAAAACGTAACTCCGTACTTTCTTGGCTGTAAAAACTGCAATCAAAAGAAACAAAATAATGTACGATATATCTTCCGGTTTTTGTTCCTGCAAAAATGTAACAATTCCTGCGAAAACCACAAACAGACAAAACAGCCATGCACCTGCAGCCAGTATCTTTTTCAGAGGAAAAAAGCAGATCCATTCCGCTTGTCTCAGTTTCCGTCTGCATAATTCTTCCTGATTTTTTTCCAAATCTTCGGCTTTAAACACAAGATTTCGGGTAACTGCTCTTCCAATCATAGATGGAACATTTGCAAATGCGAACATTCCGCCAATAATCACTGTCATAATCCACACCATAGCGGAACCGGGAGTAAAAAGCAGATTCAGCCACCAGGAAAGAAACAGCCATAATATAAGCATTCCATACCGTTTTTTCTTTATTTTTATCCGATAAATCCCATATATACAGAAAACAAGAAGAAACCCTGCAAACACGCTGTGAAGAAACCAGCGGGTGCAGAACAAAACTTCACTTCCTGCAGCAATGACGAGCTGGTGCTGAAAATATTCCATTTTTCCGAACAATCCCATATAATGACAGATTCCTATATAAAGAGCCAAGGCTGTTCCCACAACACACAATAATATGGTCAAATATTTTTCTTTTTCACTGAGCGCTTTTTTCTCCATCTGTGTCACCTCGTTTTCCCATAAAAAATCAGTTTTCTCTTTCCCCGATTATACCACACTCATTTTTCATGCAACAGATGTTTTATTGTTATATAAGAAAGAATTTTTCCATTGGCGCAGCCGAATCTTTCTTATAACAAAAAAACAGGCATGAAGAAATTTTTCTCTCCACACCTGCTTACCGGCAGAACAGATGATACCCGCAAAGGAGACACATGGTTCCTGCCACAATTATGATCATACTGTCGGAAATCAGCATTCCGATCACCATTCCAAGACCAATAAAAAACAGTATCAGTCCAAAAAATCTTCCCACTTTTCCTTTTCCATTTTTCTTTTCTTACTTTAGTATATGCATGAAAAGGATTTATGAGCACTATACTTCTGTCTCAGAAGAGTTTCCGGATTCTTTTGCTCCCGGAGCGAATCGGTTCACAAAATCAGGAACCATATCCAGAACCTTTGTAAGACCGTCCTGGTTCTTTACATTCACAAGCTTTGTTGTTCCATTCTGGATCACAAGAACTGCGCAGGGCGTCATTTTTCCGCCAAGACCGCCTCCGCCGTTGTTCTTTCCCTGACCTTCAAATGCGCCGGCTCCCACGCCGAAAGACACGTCAACCAATGGAAGAATAATGGTATCTCCCACATGAATGGCATCTCCCACCACGGTCTTTGCAGATACAAAGCTGTCCATTCCCTGAAAGAGGGACGCTACTGTCTCTTTGAAATTGTTTTCTTTCTCCATAATTATGCCTCCTTATGCTTCCATCGGTTTATCATGTATTTTACATTTTTATTAAAATAAATCTCTGCTACTGTTTTTACAAGAACAACGCCATAAATCCTGCCCTTCATCTTTATATTGCCTTCCAGAATATTTCTGTCTGTCTGAAAAAGCGGCATGACTTGAATGCGGTTTTTATGAAAGGGAATGGACATTCCCAGAAGCGCCACGATTCTTCCTGTTATGGAAGGATCTTCAAAACCAAAGGTAACATTTCCTTCCACCTTTACCGGCAGAATATGACGAATCAGTTTTTTTATATCTTTCCAGCAGAAGGATATTGCTTCTTTTATTCTCGGATTGGAAAAAAAGCCCTTCCACCATTCTATTTTAACACAGGTTCTTTTGATTGTTAACCGGATTTTTCGGATTTTGGCAGGGATACTTTTTATTTTCTCCATAAATCCCTTTAATAAACCCGGCTTTTTCTTTTCCGGCTCACTTTCCTGAATTTCTTCTCTTTTTTCTTCTTTTTCTGCTGAAATATTTTCATCTGAAATTTTCTCTTCCGGGCGCGCGCTCTTTTCTGACGCTTTTTTCTTTCTTCTCCTGAATTTACCATCAGAAATCCCGAAAATCCGAAAATCCGTCTTTGTTTCTTTATTTTCATAAAAAAACCGGAAGGTAATCCCACGAAACAGCCAGCTTACCCTTACCTGTCCCTTCAGGCCGCTCATTCCCCCTTCCTCCGGCTTGCTGCCCTGTATCAGATACCGCACAGGACAGAACAGAAGCAAAAGAAGGACAGAAAGCAGAAGCGCACCTGCAATTCCCAGTATTATGAGTATAAATTTTATGATCAGCCACAGAATATGTAACATTCTTTCACCTGTTCTTTATATATTCTTTAATTTGAAAGCTCCCGGTTTCCTGATAGCAGGCTTCTGCTATTTTTCCGGCAAGGTCAATGGCTTCGTCTTTTCCCTTTGCCATTGCAAGAATCAGAGGACAGAGGTCATATGCCGCCTTCTGCACGAGAACGACAGCCGGAATGATCTCCATAATATTATGGGGATTATGAGAAAGCGTCACAAGATAAATTCCGGGCGCTGCTTTTCCTCCGTTTATCTTCCCCTGAAGAGATGCCGAACCCTTCACTCCTTCTCCGATGTAGCAATGTTCCCACCATTTTAACATGACTTCGCCCTTTCTTATGATTCCCCTTTTTGCAGGAATCTAAACAGGGCTGCGTAAAACACAGCCCCTTTGTCAGTAATACTTATGCTGTCTTGCCCACAACCCGGCGCTTCGCATTTCCAGATATTCCTGATACGCTTTTTCCACAATCTGTTTTTCATTGGAAAAGCGAAGCAGATGATAGATTTCGTGAAACTTATAATATCCGGAATCTACAAAATATTCCTCTCGTTGAGGTCTGCTATGATAATTATCAGCCGTCATCAGATACCAGTGCACTTCCTTTGTTACCATGTCTTCCGGAACCGTAAAATTATACTGGCTCTTTCCCACATATTTCACAATGGACGCTCTGACTCCGGACTCTTCCCGCACCTCACGAAGAGCAGTCTGCTCATAGGTTTCCCCTGGTTCCACAGTACCCTTAGGCAGCACCCAGCCCTCGTAACGGTTCTTGTAAGACTTGTATAATGCCAGAATCTTACCACGATGAATTACCACACCGCCACAGCTCGTTGCTTCAATCATTTGCAATCCCTCCTGTAATGCGTGTGTATGTTATAAACTGTTTCCAGTATACCTCTTTTTCGGAAAACTGGCAACTATAATCATCATATTCTGTATATCAAAACAGCTTAATTGTAATAATATGCGTCAAAAATCTGTCCCGCAATAGGAACGGCAGCTTCGCTTCCTGTTCCTCCGTTTTCCACGATAATGGAAACTACAATATCCGGGGTATCCACATCGGAATATCCCACAAACCAGGAATGGCTGGAACCGTTTTCATCAAACTCGGCAGAACCTGTCTTTCCTGCCACTGTATATCCTCTTCCGTTTAATGCGGAAGCCGTTCCGTTTGTGACAACGCCCTGCATCAGTTTTCCCAGAAGATTCGCCTCGTTTGTGCTGATCAGGCGCTTATATACAGAAGCCTCCGTTTTTTTCACAGACTCTCCTGTTGTGTTTACTATCTCGTCAATTAAAGTTGGCTTCATCAGCACGCCTCCGTTTGCAATGGCACTTGTGATCAGCGCCATATGTGCCGGGGAAACAAGGGTATTTCCCTGTCCGATGGAAGTCTGCATAATAAGAGGAACTCCGGATTTTTTATCCAGGGTAAAACTGCTTGTTTTATAGGAAGTAAGAGGAAGCTTGCTGTTAAATAGAAGATCCTCTGCCGTATCTTTCAGAGAACCGCCGCCAAGATCCGTTCCCATATCTGCAAAAGCACAGTTACAGGAGTTTGCAAAGGCAGAATAAAAGTCCTCCTGTCCGTGAACTGTTCCATTGTAACAATTAATCGTGTGCTCCTCCATTGTTATGCTCCCCTCACAGAGATAAGAATATCCCTCCAGGCTTCCGTTTTTCCGGAAATAATCAAGAGCTGTCACGATTTTAAAGGTAGAGCCCGGCGGATACGCACCGTTTGTGGCTCTGTTCAAAAGACTGCTGTTTGTCTCATCATTCACAAGATAATCCCAGTTATCCGCAAGATAATTAGGGTCAAAATCCGGTTTGCTCACCATAGCGAGAATCCGTCCTGTGGAAGGCTCCATCACCATAACTGCTCCTCTTCTGTCTCCAAGCGCATTGTATGCTGCCGACTGAAGATTTACACTTAAAGAGGAAACAACTGTATCCCCCATATTTTTTCGCCCCAGAAACTCATTTTTCATCTGATCCAGGAAAAATTCATGGGAGCTTAAAAGCTGAAAATTTGCCTCGGACTCCAGCCCGCTTTTTCCGTTGGAATCATATCCTACCACATGGGCAAACATATTTGCATACGGGTAGCTTCGAACTTCTGTCCCGTCGTCGTATACATTAGTAGTCGCAAGGATTTCTCCGTCTGAAGACTGGATATTTCCGCGGATAACCCTGTCTGAAAAGGTATCCTGTCTTGTATTGTACGGGCTGTTGATAAAGTCCTCACTGACTGCCACATTAAAATAAACCACATATCCGATCAGGCTTAAAAAAATCAGAATAAAGAACCAGGACACAAAGGTATACTCTCTGTTTCTCTTTCTTTTTTTCCTAACGTATTTCTGTTCTTTTTGCCGCGGATCTTTCTCTTGCTCTTCGTACTGCCTGTTTTCGTAATCTCTCAATTTCTTCGTCCTCGTCTTCCCTCAGAATATAAAGTCCCTGAATAATCGCAATCATCAATATGGTGCTTAAAACCGAGCTTCCTCCGTAGCTTACAAGAGGCAGGGTCACACCAGTAAGAGGAATGAATTTCGCAGCTCCTCCAATGGTCAAAAACACCTGAAACGCATACTCTGTTCCAAGACCAAGAGCAATCAGCTTATAAAACGGATTCTTGATCCTGAGAGAAATATTTACAATCATAAGGAAAAAGCTCATACATACAAGAATGAGACAGATTGCAAAAATTCCTCCCATCTCCTCGCAGATCGCGCTGAAAATAAAGTCATTTTTTACAATAGGGATTTTTTCAGGAGAGCCCTGGCATAGCCCCATTCCGAACCAGCCTCCCGTTCCGATTGCAAAAAGAGACTGGACAATCTGATAGCCCTCGTTCTGATATACCGCCATCGGATCTCTCCATGCGCTTACCCTCTGGCGTACATGTCCGAAAAGGAAATATGCAATGACAGCTCCAACAGAGCCTCCTCCCACGCCGATTCCAAGATATACCAGTTTCTTTGTAGAGACGTAGATCATGACAAGATATGCCACAAAGAAAATCACTGCGCTTCCCAGGTCTCTGGAAAGTACAAGGATCCCCACGTGAAGCCCTGCCACGATCGTCGCCTGAACAACCGTCCGGAAGGAATTATCTCTGGAAAGAAGGGCTGCCATAAAAAATACGAAGGTAATCTTGATCGCCTCGGAGGGCTGGAAGCCCATAAGGGAAAGCTTTGCTCCGTAGCTTGTCTGTGCCAGCACAAAAACTGCGCCCAGAAGAACAATACCGATCCCCGCATACACCCAGGTAAGATTTTTAAGAAATTTCATTTTCCGTATCATAACAGGAATCACAAGAGCAACCGCACTCGCTGCAGCTACAATCACAAGCTGCTTTGTAGCTGTTTCCAAATCCAACCTGCAAAGCATAATAAATCCCACACTTAACAGCATACACATATTGTTCAAAAGCAACAGAGATGCTTTTTTATAAAACACCCTGTATAAAATCTGGATCACCGCAAAATACGCCATCATTTCCAGATAGAAGGTAATTACCTGAAAATTGTCTGTCTTTAAATAAATCACAAGAAATGCGGTAAAATCCATGAAAAAAATAAGTACAAGCTGCTGCCGCAGCGCTTCATTTTTTTCGTCTTCGTCCTGTCGTCTTACCATATAAAAGCAATGAAAGGTATACACCACCATAAGGGTAAGAATCACATATTTTGACAATTCTACAATTACATTAATCATACGCCTTACTCTGCTCCTCTTTTAAAATGTCCTTTCGTATATTCCCCCGGAGAAACCTTCTTCCCTTTTCTATAAGCATTTACAAAATCCCGGCATATTTTTAAAGCCTCGTCCGCCTTCTCCATTGTAAAGGAAAGCCGCACCTTATTTATTCCAAGCGCCTTTATCTGCCCTGCTTCTCCCAAAAGCCCATAAGGAATACTGTTATAAATAATATTATAACAGGGAGTCTCTTCTTTTGTATTTTCTGTTTTCCAGGGACGACACTCACAGGAAGCATAAAATTCCTTTCCATACCGGTCCTTTAACCAGGCGCCGCTCTCTTCTTTTCTGCAGCCATACAGATTTTTCTGTACGCACTGAGCGGACACCATAAGAGGAATATATCCGTACACGATCATCTCACTGTCCTGATTATCCCTGTGGCGAAGCTCTCCCTCATTTAACTCAACGGGAACCGTATTTCTCATAACGCCTTCTTCCCTCCAGAAAGAAACAGCCTCGTTGTTCCAGGCATACATAGAAGTGTCAAGAACACAGAATTTTTCAAGACCTGCCCTCTTTAACATTCCATAGCTTTCCAGATTCCGCACAAGAAAACCTTTCATTCCTCTTAAAATCCACTCCCCTGCTGTCTCCAGAAAGCCTTGCGGCATTTCTCCACGCACAATATGGGGAAGAGAGAGATACATTTCCAGTCCGCGCTCCACGCCTTCGTCCAGAAGGTTTTTCATGACACGGAAGGGAAGATACATTCCTGATACCTCCGGTTCTCTAAAAAGCGCCTTTGCTGTCTCCTGATCTTCGCAGGAAACATAAAGAGAGATTTTCTCAGAAGGGGTGTTCTTCTTAAACGCTCTCCTGTCAGTAAGGGTACTCTCTTCTCTTCTCTTTGTTTCCAGACACGCCGCTTCCAGAAGAGAAAGCGCCTCTCTTCGCACCTCATTTAAAACCTTAACAGGAACAAAGATCCCCTCTTCCATCTCAACGTCCAGTTTTTCCCATATATAAGGGGTATTCCCAAGCTTCTCCATCTGCTGCCGTATCCTCTCTTCGTCCAAAGGACGGTTCTGGGCAGATTGTACCTCCCCTGCTGTTGCGCACACGCAGATATCTCCGAGGGATACCTCCAGTATAGCAGGACTTCCTGAAAAAAGACTTAATTTTCCCTTAATTTTTTCTTTTCTTTTTCTGATCTCAACAGCAGCGTCCCCTGTTTTCTTCTCGTTTTCAAACGCCATCATGGAAGGCCCGTTCTGCATTTCATAATATCCTCTGCAGGAACCGCCTCTGTTAAATACGTCCACCAGATACTTCATATCCTTTTCT
Source organism: uncultured Blautia sp. (assembly GCA_900549015.1). Taxonomy (GTDB): domain Bacteria; phylum Bacillota; class Clostridia; order Lachnospirales; family Lachnospiraceae; genus Blautia_A. Next base: position 30,683 of record URMH01000013.1, on the reverse strand, counting down.
TCTACATGGTATTCCTCTTTTTTGCAGGAAGATAGTATGTCCAGATACTTCCTGTACATAGAGGTGACGGCTGCCGTATATTCCGGCTGCTTCATTCTTCCCTCGATTTTAAGGGAAGTCACTCCTGCCTCCAGGATTTCCGGAAGAATTTCGATTGTATTAATGTCCTTTAAGCTTAACGGACAGATTTCTCTTCCGTTTTTATATTTTCCCTTTGTAAGCGAGGCCGCATAGGGAAGACGGCACGGCTGGGCGCATCTTCCTCTGTTTCCGCTTCTTCCTCCGAAAATACTGCTCATAAGGCACTGCCCCGAATAGCTGTAGCAGAGCGCTCCGTGAACAAACGCTTCGATTTCAATGGGACTTGCCATGTGCATTTTTTTAAGCTCCGTAAGAGAAAGCTCCCTTGCAGCAACTACTCTTGAAGCCCCTTTTTCTTCCAGAAAACGCATTCCCTCCGGTCCTGTTACTGTCATCTGAGTACTGGCATGAAGGGGAAGCTTCGGAAAACATTTTTTTATAAAGGAAAATACGCCCAGATCCTGAACGATCACCGCGTCCAGACCTTCCCTGTAAAAAGGAGAAAGATAAGCGAAAAGCTGTTCCTCCATCTCCCTGTTTTTCAACAGCGTATTTACGGTAAGATACAGCTTCTTTCCATGAATATGCGCCGTATTGATCGCCCTTAAAAGCTCCTCTTCTCCGAAATTTTTCGCGTAAGCCCTTGCGCCGAACGCTGCGCCTCCCACATAAACGGCGTCTGCCCCTGCTCCTATGGCAGCTTCAAATCCTTCATAAGAGCCTGCAGGCGCTAAAAGTTCTATCTGTCTTTCTTTCAAAGTATTCCCTCTCTTTTATTTTACAAACATCTCCGGTTACAGAAAAAGGAGATTACCGAAGCAATCCCCCTTTGCATTTTTATTTTAATAATTCGTCCATCTCTTTCTCCAGCTCATTGACCTTGCCTTCCAGAAGGCTTCTCTGCTCCAGCGCTTCCTTCTGGCTCTTCTCTGCTTCCTCAATCTGCATACGAAGAGAAATAAGCTCATGCTTTAAATCATACATCTCCTGGTCCTTCTGGCGAAGGTCCTGCTCAAACATCTCCGCCTGCTTTTTTGCCTTAAAATAATCATCTGTAATATTCAGGCTCAAAAGCATATGCTTTGTCTCCACAGGCTGCCGGCTGTATCCCGGCATCTCTCCCAGCTCCTCCAGTTTATGGTTCATATAGGATGCCACTTTCTGAAAATATTCTGCAGATTCGTAGCCGCCAAGTGTAATAATCTTCCCGCCGATGATTACCTGTGCTGTGTTTTTTACCGCCATTCCGATAATCCTCCCTGTAACTTCATCGCTGCCAAGCAGCGTATTATCTTCTAATATAAATTGTATTCACACATATATCATATCAATTATACTCGAATTTTGTAAAATTGTATAGGATTTTTTACTTTATTTTACTTTATTTTCCTTCTTATTTTTCATTTTCCGGATAATCGAACCCAAGATGCCTGTATGCCAGCACGGTTGCCATTCTTCCTCTTGGTGTTCTGTTTATAAATCCATTCTGTAAAAGATACGGTTCATACACATCTTCCAGCGTGCCGGAATCCTCTCCGATAGAGGCTGCCAGCGTCTCCACTCCCACAGGGCCGCCGTTAAAATTCAAAATCATGGTCTTTAAAATTTTCCTGTCTGTCTGGTCAAGACCGTACTGATCCACCTCCAGAAGATCAAGGGCAAAACATGCCACCTCGTAACTGATCTTTCCATCGTATTTTACCTGAGCAAAATCCCTCACACGCTTTAACAGACGGTTTGCAAGACGCGGCGTTCCTCTGGAACGCTTTGCAATCTCCGCTGCACCCCTCTCGTCTATCTCCACTCCCAGAACACCGGCGGAGCGAAGTACAATAACAGTAAGCTCCTTCTGGTTATAAAACTCAAGATGGTGCATCACTCCGAAACGGTCACGGAGAGGCGCAGAGAGAAGCCCGGCTCTCGTTGTGGCTCCTACAAGGGTAAATTTAGGAAGATCCAGACGAATGGAACGGGCGGAAGCCCCCTTTCCAATCATAATATCAATGGCAAAGTCCTCCATTGCCGGATACAGTACCTCCTCCACCTGACGGTTCAGCCTGTGTATCTCGTCTACAAAAAGAATATCCCCTTCCTGCAGATTATTTAAAATAGCAGCCATCTCTCCCGGTTTTTCGATTGCAGGACCGGAAGTGATCTTCATATGGACTCCCATCTCATTTGCGATAATCCCGGAAAGCGTCGTCTTTCCAAGTCCCGGAGGTCCGTAAAACAGCACATGGTCCAGCGCGTCATGACGCTGCTTTGCCGCCTCTATATAAATTTTCAGAGTGCTCTTTGTTTTTTCCTGTCCTACATAATCCTCAAGAGTCTGCGGACGAAGGCTTCCCTCAAGAGAAAAATCCTCCTCTGTCACATCTGTTGTAATAATTCTTTTTTCCATCATTCGCTCTGCTTTCTCAGAAATTCTTTAATGCTGCCCTTAAAATTGCTTCCACATCCATAGAGGAAACGTCTCCAACCTTGCGCACAGCTCGAAGGGCGTCTGCGGCGCTGTATCCAAGTGCTACAAGAGCTTCCACTGCCTCCTGTCTGCCGTCTTCTTTTTCTGCTTCTCCAAGCTCTGCCTTTTCCTGCTCGTGGGCAAGCTTTAATTCAAAGGCGTCCTCAAGCTTTAATTTATCCTTCAGCTCAAGAATCATCTTCTGGGCTGTCTTCTTCCCGATTCCCGGCGCTTTTGACAGGGTTTTTACATCATCTGACAAAATGGCAAAACGAAGCTCGTCCGCTGTGATCCCCGATAAAATCCCCATAGCGCCCTTTGGTCCCACACCGTTCACTCCCAGAAGCAGCCGGAATACAGAAAGGTCGTCTTTTGCAAGAAATCCATAAAGCTGCATCACATCTTCCCTTACATGAAAATGGGTATGGATTTTCAGCTCCTCTCCCCCATGAAGCCTTGACAAATCGCTTCCTGTCATAAATATTTCATAGCCGATACCGCCCGCCTCAATAATCGCGGCGCTCTCTGTTATATCCGCTACGATTCCCCTTATAAATGAAATCATGTTACTGCTCCAATTCTTATAAAATGTTTCTTAAAATATCTTTTGTATCATACCACAAGAAAAAACAAAAAGCAAATTCCCCTTAAAATCACTTTTAAGGGAAATCTGCCTTTGTTACAGTCCCGGAATCCGTCTTATCATAAAGACCGGATACAGCCTCTCGGACATACCTCCTGGCATTTTCCGCAGTTTGTACATTTGGAATAATCAATATGAGCACAGAAATCCGTCACCGTAATGGCTCCTGCCGGACAGTTCTTCTCACATTTTTTACAGCCGATACAGCCCGTCTCACAGGCTTCTGTCACAGCCTTTCCTTTTGCATGAGAAGCGCAGAATACTCTTGTCTTCTGCTCATAAGGCACAAGCTCAATCAAATGTCTCGGACATTTCTCCACGCATTTTCCGCACGCTTTACATGCTTCTCTATCAACCACTGCCACACCGTCCACAATGTGAATAGCATCAAAGGGACACGCCTTTACGCAGCTTCCAAAGCCAAGACACCCGTATGTACACGCCTTTGCGCCGCCGCCCGGCACAAACGCCATCATCTCGCAGTCCTGCACACCTGTGTACACAAAGTTTTCTTTCGCTTTCGTACATGTGCCGCTGCATTTTACAAAGGCTGTCTGACGCTCTGTTTCCACAACCTCCTGTCCCATGATCTCCGCGATCACTTTCGCCGCGGCATCCCCTCCTACAGGACAGCCGTTTACCGGGGCTTCCCCCTTTGCAATGGCTGCCGCAAGACCGTCGCAGCCGGGATAACCGCAGCCTCCGCAATTATTTCCCGGAAGGGCTTCTCTTACTTTTACCTCACGCTCATCTGTCTCAACTGCAAATTTCTTTCCTGCAATCCCAAGAAAAACTCCTATAAATAATCCCACTGCCGCAACAAGAAGCGTCGCTGCAATAATTGCTCCAGCATTCATCCTGCCACCTCCTTAAATCAGCCCGGAAAATCCAAAGAACGCAATCGCCATAAGTCCTGCCGTAATAAGGACAATGGGGAATCCCTGGAAAGATTTCGGAATGTTGTTATACGCTATTTTTTCACGAATACCAGCCATCAGGATAATGGAAATAGTAAAACCTGCTGCTGTTGCAAATCCGTTTACCGTACCCTGCAAAATACTGTAATCTTTCTGCACATTAATAAGAGCCACACCTAATACGGCGCAGTTTGTTGTGATCAGAGGAAGATACACGCCCAGAGCCTGATAAAGAGACGGCATTGCTTTTTTCAGGAACATTTCCACAAACTGCACGAGCGCCGCAATGATCAGGATAAACACGATCGTCTGCAGATAGGTAAGATTTAAAGGCACAAGGATCAGCTTATAAATCACACTTGTCACAAAAGAAGACAGGGTAATAACGAAAATAACCGCGCCTCCCATTCCAGCCGCTGTATTTACGCTTTTGGAAACCCCAAGGAAGGGACAAAGACCGAGAAACTGGCTTAAAACCACGTTATTTACAAGGGCAGAGCCTACGATAATAAGCAACAATTCTTTCATGACTCCTTACCTCCTTTTCCCCTGCACATAGTATTTCCGCAGGAAGCACAGCTTCCCTTGCAGTCCGGATTGCTGGGGTCAATCCCCCGTTTTGCAGCTCCCATCTTAAAGCGGTTCTGTAAGGCAGACAGACCTGCCAGTACAAAAAACGCACCAGGAGCCAGAATAAAAATGGTAATCGGCTCATATCCTGCCTTTCCCACAGCGGAATCTGCAAGAGGAAGGATCTGGTGTCCGAAAAGCGTTCCCGCGCCGATCAGTTCGCGGACAGCACCGATACAGGTAATACTTACGGTAAAGCCAAGTCCCATGCCAATCCCGTCAAAAAGAGAGGCAAGCGGTTTGTTTTTGGACGCATACGCCTCGGCTCTTCCAAGAATGATGCAGTTTACAACGATCAGAGGAATATAAATTCCGAGAGCCGAATAAAGCGCCGGGATAAACCCCTGTAATAAAAGCTGTACAACCGTTACAAAAGAAGCTACAACCACGATATACGCCGGCATACGCACTCTGTCCGGAATAAAATTCCGAAGAAGAGAAATCATCAGATTGGACGCTGCCAGAATCACCATTGTGGTAAGTCCCATTCCAATCCCGTTTGTAGCTGACGTGGTGATGGCAAGTGTAGGGCACATACCGAGCATCAGCACAAAGGTTGGATTTTCTTTTACTATTCCATTATATAACCGTTCTCCAGGTGTATTTGCTTTCATTTGGAAGCGCCTCCTTTCACATACTGAAAGGCACATAAGCCGGCGTTCACTCCGTTTGTCATTGCGTTTGTGGTGATGGTCGCGCCGCTTAATGCGTCAATTTCCCCGTCTTCTTTCGCCCCGGTCTTTGTATAGGTAAATTTCTCTGCCTTTTTTTCCCGGAACTGGTCTTTAAATTCTTCAGTATCCGCCTTCATTCCAAGACCGGCTGTCTCAGATATGGATAAAATCGAAATCCCGTTTACTGTTCCGTCCTCCTGAATCCCCATAGCAAACCGAATATCTCCGCCGTAGCCTTCTGCTGTGGTAATGGTAAAGGCGTACCCAAGCTCTTCTCCCTCTGCGCCTTTCGCCAGCATCACTTCATCAATATTCTGCGCGCTGTAGCCATTTTCATCGAGAAAAGATTCCAGATCTTTATTTTCCCCTTCATATACAGGCTCAAAAGAATCTGCTGATTCAAATACCGCCTCGTACGCCTCCTGTTTTGCAAGAAGCTCCTGTTTTTTAATAGGGTCTGCCGTAATGTCCTGTACTACTCCCAGAGCCAGACCGGACACAAGGGTAATAATAGTAATGGCTGCCGTATCTTTTACAATGGAACCTTTCATGCTTTTTTGCCCCCTTTCCCAAACGCCGTCGGGCGTGTAAAACGCTCAATCTGAGGCACAAGAATGTTGCAGAAGATAATCGCGTAGGATACGCCCTCTGCTGCTCCTCCAAAGAGACGGAACACAGCGGTCAGAATCCCGAGACAGCATCCGTATACAAGCTGTCCTTTTTTCGTGATCGGCGTTGTTACATAATCGGTTGCCATAAACCAGGCTCCCAGCATAAGGCCGCCCCCAAATAAATGGGTCAGAAGATAATTTACATCAAAGCCCATTCCGGAAAACAGCATATAAAGTATCACAAACACAGAAAAGCTTCCAATATATGTAAGCGGAATCCGAAGGTCGATCACCTTAAATGCCAGAAGAATCACTGCTCCGATCAAAATGGCAATAACGGAAGTCTCGCCTATGGTTCCCTGAATATCTCCCACAAACATATGCAAGACGGAAACAGAAGAATCTGTAATCCCGTTTGCTTTTAAAGCTGCAAGAGGCGTTGCTCCTGAAACGGCGTCCACTACGCCTCTGAAAGAATCAGAAACTGTAAAATCTGTCATTTTTCCCGCAAAGGAAATAAGAAGGAAACATCTCGCAGCAAGGGCAGGGTTCATAAAGTTCTGTCCAAGTCCTCCAAAAAGCTGTTTTACCACAATAATGGCAAAGGCGCTTCCCAGAACCGGGATCCAGAGCGGAATCCCCGCCGGCATATTTAAGGCAAGAAGAAGACCGGTCACTGCCGCACTGAAATCTCCTATTGTTGTTTCTTTGTGCATCAGCTTATTATAAAGCCATTCAAAAAACACGCTTGACGCCACAGTCACAAGAATCACTGCCAGCGCACGCAGCCCGAAATTCCACACGCCGAACAGAGATGCCGGAAGAAGCGCGATCAGTACAAGCTGCATGATCTTACTTGTTGTCATCTTATCCCTCACATGAGGATTTGATGATACGTTTAACATTTCACCCATTTGTCATACCCCCTTTACTTTTTCTTCCGGCTTGCCAGAACCATTTTTCTCATGGACTTGATACTCTGTGTAAGCGGACGTTTTGCCGGACAGATATAGCTGCAGCAGCCGCACTCACAGCATTCCATTCCGTCAAATTTCTGGAAATTCTCCATATCCCCATGCTCTGCAAATGTAGCAAGACGGGCAGGGATCACACCGCCCGGACAGACACTTACGCATCTTCCACAGTTGATGCACGCGGTCTGCCTTGCTTTGGAAACCGGATCTTCCTCAAGACAAAGACAGGCGGAAGTAGTTTTCGTGCATGGCACATGAAGGTCGTACATGGCAAATCCCATCATAGGACCGCCTGCGATCACCTTGGAAACTCCCTCTTTCAATCCCCCGGCAGCTTCCACAACCTCCGCAAGATCCGTTCCCGTATAAACCCTGAAATTTTTCGGCGTTCTGATGCCGTCTCCTGTCACAGTGATCACCTTATCCATCACAGGTTCTCCCAGAATCACCGCTCTGTAAATGGCGGCTACTGTATCCACGTTATCAACTACACAGCCAACGTCAGCAGGAAGCATGGAAGAATTGATCTCCCTTCCTGTCGTGGCATAAATCAGGGTACGCTCTCCTCCCTGAGGATACTTTGTGAGAAGCTCCTTTACCTCCATTCTCGGAATGTCCTTTACAAGCTCCTTCATTTTTAGAATACAGTCCGGTTTGTTATCTTCAATGCAGATATAGCCCTTTGCATTTTCAAAAAGAGTGAGCATAATGCGGAGCCCCTCTATAATCTCCTCCGGCTCGTCCAGCATTTTTCTGTGATTGCTTGTAAGATAAGGCTCGCACTCCGCACCGTTTACAAGAACATACTCTATTTTTTCCGGCATCTTTGGAGAAAGCTTTACATGGGTAGGAAAACCGGCTCCTCCCATTCCCACAACGCCTCCGTCCTGAATGCGCTTTAGAATTTCTTCTTTTGTAAGCTCCTCCAGTCTTGCAGGGACAAACTCTGTCTCTTCATATTTTCCGTCATTCTCGATAATAATGGAATTTGCCATTGTTCCCGTTGCCCCAAGGCGCATTTCCATTCCCTTTACCGTACCGGACACCGATGAGTGAACAGGAGCGGAAACAAATCCCCCTGCTTCGCCGATTTTCTGTCCTCTTTTTACGTAGTCCCCTTTTTGTACAACAGGAGATGCCGGAGCTCCGATATGCTGAGAAAGAGGATAGACCATTTCTCCCCTGGGCAGATAAGTCTCTGCCGGGCTGTCTTTTGTAAGCGCTTTTCCATCATATGGATGGATACCGCCTTTAAAGGTTAAAAAAGCCATTTCACGTTCCTCCTTTATGTTAATTCTTTTTATCCTTTCTGTTTTTTAAATGACGTTCCTTACGAATACGATAACCTCTGTTCAGATGCGGATACGATTTGACAAAACGATGGGCATTTCGACCAAGCCTGGAAGCCATTGCCTCTTTTCTTCTCTGAATTTCTGCAGAAAACTCTTCTGTTACAGAACTTCTCCGTTTGTCGATTTCCTTTAAAAACTCCAGATCCTCCAGACGCTCTTTTAAACTGTCAAGAGAAAGATCCCGAACCATTTCCGCAATCCCCATTTTCTCCCGGATTTTCATAACAATCTCATTCTGCATTTCATCAAGTGATTTCTCCCATACAGGAATCCTTGCATGAAGCTTGGAAGCAGCCACTGCTGAAAAGCAAAAATCAACCAGCCAGTAAATCCCTATGGCTGTCACTGCAATTTTTCCCGCGATCACAGGATACAGACCTACGATGCTTTCCACTACAGGGTGAATGATCCGAAACAGCGCCACTGTAAATACGCCCCAGCCAAGAGACACGCCAAGACAGATACGCCCCTGAAAATTATATTTCTGGTCACTGTAATCCCACCAGGAAGTATGGAAAATGCTTTCCATCAAAACTGCCGTAACATATTCCAGAGCAGTTGCTACAATCACGCCTCCCACATACAAAAGAAACAAATTATCACTTACCGGCTTCAAAATCAAATATACAGACAAAGCGCCAAATCCATAAATGGTACAGAAAGGACCGCTTACAAATCCTCTGTTTACAAATTTCCCATGTTTTACAGACACATATCCTGTTTCCCATACCCAACCCAAAAAACTGTAAATAAAAAACCAGTTAAAAATATGATAAACATCTACTCCTCGAATCGTAAAACCCCACATATTTTCCCCTTTCTTTTTTATATATTCTGACGAATCATTTATCTATACTATAACTCTTTTTATAAAAAAATTCACTACCCAAATTTTATTTTTTTGTGTATAATTAAGTACAATCTATGAAAGGTAATTAATTCACATGCTTGTTAAAAAAATGCCTATTTTACAGTGGTTTCCAGACCTCGAGACTGTTAAAAACTTATCGTTCTCAGAGGATTTTCAAGGAAATTTCCGCCCCGTTTTTTATGATATAGAAACCACCGGACTATCACGAAATTCCACTTTTTGCTATCTGATCGGAGCGGTTGCTTTTGAGAATGGAAAATGGCAGATGTACCAGTGGTTCGCCCAGAGAGAACAGGACGAGCCTCTTCTTTTAAAAGATTTTGCCCGTTTTCTCTCCTCCTCCACGATTACAATTCAATATAACGGAAAACAGTTTGATCAGCCTTATCTTGAAGCGCGGTATCACATACATAAGCTTTCCTCCCCTTTTGAAGGGAAACCATATTTCGATCTTTATCAGGTCTTAAAGCCTTTGAAATCCCTTTTAAAGCTTCCGGCTATGAAGCAGCCGGCTCTGGAAGAATTTTTATCCCTGCCGGTCCGTACATATATGGACGGACACGACTGTATCCGGCTTTTTCGAAACTATTTAAAAAGCCAGAATCCGGAAGCTGCTGAGATACTTATGGGACATAACCAGGAGGATTTACAGGGACTTGGACAAATTCTTTCTATGACGTCTTATCTGAATATAACAGAGGGAAAATATGAACCGGAGTCAGCATCTTTTGACGGGGAACATCTCCTTATAACCGTACGGCTTTTTGAGACGCTTCCTGTCCCCTTTTCAAATGGAACAACAGACTTTTATATAAAAGGGGAGGAAGAACTCCTCTACCTGATCATTAAAACGAAGAACGGCAAAACCAAACAGTATTATCCTAATTACAAAGATTATCACTATATCCCTTCCGAGGACACGGCAATGCCAAAAACTTTAAGCGCCTGCCTTGACAAATCTCTCAGAAAAGCTGCCCGACCAGAGACCTGCTATACCTGGTTCGACTGCTCCGGAACTTTTCTTACAAATAAAAAACAGCAGCTTTCTTATCTTAGAAATACACTGCCGTTTTTTCTTGGAACTTTAAAATAAAATCTGTTTTCTATATCGTCTGAACACAATAAGGGACTGCATTTCTGCAGTCCCATTCGTTTATCGCCTTATAAGATTATTCTTCTTCAGACTCTTCTTCTGCCTGTGCAGGAGCTTCCAGCGCTTTCATGCTCAGGCTGATCTTTTTCTCTTCTTCGTTGAAATCAACAACCTTAGCTTCGATTTCCTGTCCGATGGAAAGAACGTCTGCCGGTTTTGCAACGTGCTCTCTGGAAATCTGAGATACATGAAGAAGTGCATCTACGCCAGGTGCAAGCTCAACGAATGCACCAAAGTCTGTCATACGTGCAACTTTTCCTGTCACTACATTGCCTACTGCAAATTTCTCAGATGCGCAAAGCCACGGATTTTCTTCCGGGAATTTTAAGGAAAGCGCAATCTTATTTCCGTTGATTTCTTTAATAAGAACTTTAACCTGATCGCCTACATTGAATACTTTCTTCGGATTTTCTACTCTGCCCCAGGACATTTCGGAAATATGAAGAAGTCCGTCTGCTCCGCCAAGGTCGATGAATGCGCCAAAATCTGTCACATTCTTAACAACACCTTCTACTGTATCTCCAACATGGATTCTCTCCATAAGCTCTTTCTGTTTCTCTGCTTTTTCAGCAAGAAGAAGCTGTTTGCGGTTACCGATAATACGGCGTCTTCTCGGGTTAAACTCTGTGATTACAAATTCGATTTCCTGATCTGCATATTTGGACAGATCTTTTTCGTATGTGTCGGATACAAGGCTTGCAGGAATAAATACTCTTGCTTCCTCTACGTTTACACATAAGCCGCCGTCCAGTACCTGGGAAACGGTTGCTTTTAATACTTCCTGGTTTTCAAATGCCTCTTCCAGGCGTTTGTTTCCTTTTTCTGCTGCAAGTCTCTTGTAAGTTAAGATAACCTGACCTTCTCCGTCATTTACCTTTAAAACTTTTGCTTCCATAGCATCACCAGGATGTACGACCTCTGCAAGCACAACGCTTGAATCGTTTGAGTATTCATTCTTTGTGATGATACCGTCTGCTTTATAGCCGATATTCAGGATGATTTCATCTTCCTTTACATCGATGACCGTACCCTGTACGATTTCTCCATTTCTGATAGTCTTTACGGAATCTTCCAGCATCTGTTCAAAACTTAATTCTGACATGTTCTTGAACCTCCTCAATAATTTTCTTTGGGGTAGAAGCCCCTGCTGTAATACCTACAAAACTACTGCGTTGGAACATTTCAGAATCCAAGTCTACAGGTGTTTGTATATAGTAAGTATTTCCACATTCCTTTTTGCATATTTCAAACAGCTTTTGAGTATTGGAACTGTGCCGGCCGCCTATGACCAGCATAGTGTCTACCTCTCCGGCTATACTTCCTGCTTCTTTCTGCCGTTCTTCGGTAGCATTACAAATAGTGTTTAAAATATTTAGAATATTTAAAACATTATTATCATACCTCTTTTTGCGAAGAATTTCAACTAATTCTTGAAATTTGTTGTAATTAAATGTCGTCTGAGACACCACACACAGCTTTTTGTCCGCAGGAGGCACAAAATCTTCTGCTTCCTGTACATTTTTCATGACTGTATAGTCTCCAAGACACCAGCCACAAATACCTTTAACCTCCGGGTGTTCCTTATCTCCTATAATGATGATATGACTCCCTGCACTGCTCTCCCGCTCTACAATTCTGTGTATTTTAAGAACAAAAGGGCATGTCACATCCACATAAGAAAGCCCCAAGCATTTCAGCTTATCGTACACAGCTTTTCCCACTCCGTGAGAGCGGATAACAACTGTTCCCCCGGAAAGCTCAGAGAGCTCCTCTTCCGATACAACAGCCACACCTTTTTTCTCAAGGTCGGAAACAACCTCTTCATTGTGGATGATCGGTCCCAGAGTATAGATAGGGGAAACGCCGGACGCAATCAGCTCATACACTTTATCCACAGCCCGCTTTACTCCAAAACAGAATCCGGCTGTCTGTGCAACCTTTACCTTCATCTCAGCTTCTCACCTTTTCTCTGTAAATCCTGATAATTTCTTCTGTTACCTCTTCAATCCCCATATGGGAAGAATCCACAAGAACGGCGTCCTCCGCCTGCTTAAGAGGAGAAACCTCACGGTTCATATCCCTTTCGTCTCTTGCGATAATGTCTTTTTTGATTTCCTCAAGGTCACAGGATTCTCCCTTCTCTGTCAGCTCCTGGTATCTGCGCTGCGCTCTTGTATCTGCGCTTGCGGTCAGATAAATCTTTACGTCTGCATTCGGGAGAATAGTAGTTCCTATATCCCTGCCGTCCATTACCACGTCGTTCTGCGCTGCAAGATTCCTCTGAAGGGAAAGAAGCTTTTCTCTCACCTTTCCATTTGCAGAACTCACAGACGCCATTTTTCCCACTTCCTCTGTGCGAAGATAAGAAGTTACATTTTCCTCTCCGAGAAGAACCTGCTGCTCTCCGTTTTCATAGCAGATAGAAATTTCCGCGCCCTGACATTTTTCCTCGATTTCTTTCGGATTCTCTCCTGTCACATGGTTTTTCAGAAGATAATATGCCATCGCTCTGTACATGGCTCCTGTGTCCACATAAATAAAAGACAGCTCTTTCGCCACTTTTCTGGCTATGGTACTTTTTCCGGCTCCTGCCGGACCGTCAATCGCAATATTACAACCCATTTTTCTATCCTCCTCTGTTACTGAATTGCCTGCGCTGCCAGATATGCCGTAGACCAGGCAATCTGCAGATTATATCCGCCTGTCACTGCGTCCAGATCAAGAACCTCTCCTATAAAATAAAGATTCTTTACTTTTTTTGATTCCATCGTGCCCGGCTGCACTTCTTTTACTGACACGCCGCCTCTTGTAATAATAGCTTCCTTAAATTCTCCCATCCCTGTAATCGTAAACGGAAAAGCCTTTACAATTTCTTCAAATCCAAGACGTTCCTCCCTGGAAATTTCATGAATTTTTTTATCTCCGGGAATCCCGCCAAGCTCCAGCATAACAGGAGTCAGGGAAGAAGGAAACAGTACGCCGATCACATTTTTAAACTGTTTATTCTGTCCGGCTTCAAATTCCCTTAAAACCCTTGCGTCAAGCTGTTCCTTTGTAAGAGCCGGCTTCAGGTCAAGATACCCTCTGCACTCTCCCTTTTTAAGCCACCTTCCCACATGGGCGCTGGCAGAAAGGATCATAGGACCTGTCACACCAAAATGGGTAAACATCATTTCTCCAAAATCCTGATAAATCGTCTTTTTTCCGCATTTTACAGTAAGCGCCACATTTTTAAGAGAAAGTCCCTGCAGTCTGGGAATGTAGTCCTCTTTTGTGTGGAGAGGCACAAGAGAAGGTTCGATCTCCGTCACCTTATGCCCCAGCTCTCTGGCAAACCGGTATCCGTCTCCTGTTGAGCCTGTTGCCTGATAAGAAAATCCCCCTGTCGCCACGATCACGCTGTCGCCGGAGAGGAAATTTCCATCTTTCAGAACCACTCCTGTGACTGTTCCATTCTCTTCTTTTATTTCCTTTACCTCTGTGTGAAGATGGATTTTGGCACCTGCCTTTTTCAGCGCCCGCTCCAGTCCTCTGATAATATCAGAAGAGTGGTCAGATTCCGGGAACACTCTGCCGCCCCGCTCTACTTTGAGGGGAACGCCAAGCTCCTCAAAAAACGCCATCACGTCCTGACTGTTCCAGGAATAAAAGGCGCTGTAGAGAAATTTGGGATTCTGCATCACAGCAGGAAACAATTCCTCTGTGTCACAATTATTTGTAACATTACAGCGTCCCTTTCCTGTAATATAGAGTTTCTTACCCAGTTTTTCATTCTTTTCCAGAATATGGACCTCATGGCCATTTCTCGCAGCGTGAACGCCTGCCATCATGCCGGCGGCTCCTCCGCCGACAATCAATACCTTGCTCATGAAAGTACCTTCCTTATTTTTTTCTTTATAATTCAGTAAGGGAGCCTGCTATTGCAAGCTCCCTGTAATTTTTATTAAACCGGATATGCTCCGTTCTTCTTGTCTGCTGCTGTTTCATCAACCTTTGTCTGCTGTGCCTGACGATATTTGAAGAAATCAGTTGCAACCTGCGGGAACAGTGCGTAGGAAAGAACGTCCTCGTCCTGCTCCTTGTACTGTGCCATTTCGCTTTCCAGCTTATCCAGCTCATTGTCAAGCAGGTCTGCCGGACGGCATGTGATCGGCTCTACATCGCCGATACATTTTTTCTGTACTTCTGCGTTGAACGGTTTTGCTGTTGCGCCGTATTTTCCGCTTAATACATCTTTTGTCTCTTTTGTAACCATCTTGTATCTCTCGCCCATAAGAACATTGAATACAGCCTGTGTACCAACGATCTGAGAAGACGGAGTAACAAGCGGCGGCTCGCCAAGGTCTTTACGTACACGCGGTACTTCTTCCAGAACATCGTAGAATTTGTCTTCTGCGTGCTGTTCTTTTAACTGGGAAGTAAGGTTGGAAAGCATACCGCCCGGTACCTGGTACAGTAAAGTCTTGATGTTTACGCCAAGGTTCTTCGGATTTAACAGACCGCTGTCAAGAGCTTCGTCACGCATTGGACGGAAGTAGTCTGCGATCTCAGCAAGAAGCTGCTGATCAAAGCCTGTATCGTATGGTGTTCCCTTGAAGGTCTCTACCATAACCTCTGTTGCAGGCTGGGAAGTACCAAGAGCAAATGGAGACATTGCTGTATCAATGATGTCAACACCTGCCTCTACTGCTTTTAAGTAAGTCATAGAAGCAACACCGGATGTGTAATGTGTATGAAGATCGATCGGAATCTTCACAGTTTCTTTCAGGGCTGTTACAAGCTCTGTTGCTTTATATGGAAGAAGAAGACCAGCCATATCTTTGATACAGATAGAATCTGCGCCCATTTCCTCGATACGTTTTGCAATGCTTGTCCAGTATTCCAGTGTATACGCATCTCCCAGTGTATAGGAAAGCGCTACCTGAGCATGTGCTTTTTCTTTATTTGCTGCAGAAACGGCTGTCTGAAGGTTTCTTAAGTCGTTCATACAGTCAAAAATACGGATAATGTCAATTCCGTTTGCTGCAGATTTCTGTACAAAATACTCTACTACGTCGTCTGCGTAAGGACGGTATCCAAGGATATTCTGTCCACGGAAAAGCATCTGTAATTTTGTGTTCTTGAATCCGTCACGAAGCTTACGAAGTCTTTCCCACGGATCTTCCTTCAGGAAACGAAGGGAAGCGTCAAATGTTGCGCCGCCCCAGCACTCTACTGCATGGTAGCCGACTTTATCCAGTTTATCTACGATCGGAAGCATCTGCTCTGTGCTCATACGTGTCGCAATTAAAGACTGGTGAGCGTCACGCAGAATGGTTTCCACAATTTTAACAGGTTTTTTTTCAATTTCTGCCATTGTTCTACTCCTTTTTATTTTTTTATAACAAGGAAGTTCGATTCACGAAATTCGACCTTCGCTTACACGCCGAAAATAGCCATAAAGGTTCCGGCAGCTACTGCTGTACCGATAACGCCGGCTACGTTTGGTCCCATAGCGTGCATTAACAGGAAGTTTGTAGGATCTGCTTCCGCACCTACCTTCTGAGATACACGGGCAGCCATCGGAACGGCAGATACGCCTGCTGAACCGATAAGCGGGTTGATCTTTCCGCCGGAGAGCTTGCACATAACCTTACCAAGCATAACACCGCCGAATGTACCAAAGGCAAAGGCAACAAGACCTAATACTACGATTTTCAGGGTATCTACATTTAAGAATGCCTCTGCGCTTGTAGAAGCACCTACGGAAGTACCCAGAAGAATAACTACGATATACATAAGAGCATTTGATGCTGTTTCTGTAAGCTGTTTTACAACACCGCTCTCTCTGAAAAGGTTACCAAGCATCAGCATACCTACAAGCGGAGCTGTTGTTGGCAGAATCAGACAAACAACGATTGTGATCACGATCGGGAACAGGATTTTTTCCAGTTTGGATACCGGACGGAGCTGTTCCATTTTAATCTTACGCTCTTTCTCTGTTGTAAACGCCTTCATGATCGGAGGCTGGATAATCGGCACAAGTGACATATAAGAATATGCCGCCACCGCAATCGGTCCCATAAGGGCTGTCTGTCCAAGCTTACCTGCAAGGAAGATAGATGTAGGACCGTCCGCTCCACCGATGATGGAGATTGCTGCTGCTGCTTTTCCGTTGAATCCAAGGAAGATTGCAAGGAAGTAAGCTACATAAATACCAAGCTGTGCCGCTGCACCCATAAGGAAGCTCTTCGGATTTGCGATCAGCGGAGCAAAGTCTGTCATGGCACCTACGCCCATGAAGATCAGAGATGGAAGAATACTCCACTCGTCCAGGATATAGAAGTAATGAAGAAGTCCGCCCACTCCATTTGACATATCTTCCGGTCTTGCCATAATATCAGGATAAATATTTACAAGAAGCATACCGAAAGCAATGGGAACGAGAAGCAGCGGTTCAAATCCGTGACGGATTGCCAGGTATAAGAACACACATGCCACGATTATCATCAGATAGTTTCCCCATGTCAGATTAAAAAATGCGGTCTGATGGATCAGGTTGGACACGGTATCTACTACATAAGACATTTGATTCCCTCCCGTCTTAGTTCATTGTTGCTAAAGTATCTCCGTTTTCTACAGATGCACCTTCTGCAACGTCAATGCTTGCAATTGTGCCATCCTGAGGAGCTACTACCGGAATTTCCATTTTCATGGATTCCAGAATCACAACACTGTCACCGGCTTTTACTGCCTGTCCTGCGGAAGCTACAACTTTTACAACTTTACCCGGTACAGAAGCAGTAACTTTTACTGCGCCAGCGCCTGCTGCAGGAGCTGCTGCCTTTGGAGCTGCTTTCGGTGCAGCTTTTGGTGCTGCTGCCGGTGCTGCAGGAGCGGAAACGCTTCCTGTCTCTTCCACTGTAACTTCATATGCTGTTCCGTTTACAGTAATTGTATAACTTTTCATTTTAAAATCCTCCTAATGTCATTTATCTTTTATTACGATTTACTTTACGGATAGAACGGACAACAAATCCGTCTGTACTTGTTCCTTCGCTTGCTGCGATCGCTGCGGAAATCACGGCGATAAGCTCTGTATCGTCTGTCTCTTCCTGTACAGGCGCCGCAACAACAGGTGCCGGAGCCGGTGCTTCCTTTTTCTCCTCTTTCTTGCTGCCGAAGATCATCGGTACAAATTTAAAGAGGTAAATAATAAAGGAAAGGAAAATCAGCATGATAAATACGGTTCCAAGACCCATCAGGGTATTTAAACCTGCTCTCTGTAAAGTAACGCTCATAGGATACTGTACATCTACAGTCATGGAAAGCGGCGTACCCTGCTCGTCAAACAGGTAAACAAAATTTGCGTCTGCTTTTTCAAAGAGGACCGGTACAGTTACTGTATACTGATCGTCTGCAAGCACGATTTCTGTTTCTCCTGCTTTTCCCTGGTCTGCGCTTTTCTCTCCAACTTCTTCCAGTGAGCCTTCCCATGCTTCCATTGCGGATACAGTAAATTCATCACCGGATTCGATATAAGCGTCGATCTCTTCCTCGGAAAGAGGAATAATTGTCTCAGTAAGCCCTTCCGCTGTGGCAATAAGAGCTTCTTTTACGTTGGCATCGATTTCCTCTTCTGCCCACACAACGGCTGTACCGGCTACTGTAAGAGACGCCGCACAGGCTGTTGCTGCAAGGACAGCGGAGATTTTCTTAAAAATATGCTTCATATGCTTCACCTCGCTCAGACCGTTCCGTGTTTTTTAGATGGGCGGTCTTCTCTCTTTGTGAACAGCATTTCAAATGCTCCGATTACATATTTTCTTGTGTCAGCCGGAGAAATCACAGAATCCACATAGCCTCTTGCTGCTGCGGAAGCCACGCCGGACTGAAGTTCTCTGTACTGTGCTGCTTTTTCTTTTAATGTTGCAGCGTCTACATCAGCGTACATGATCTTTGCTGCAAGGTCTGCGTCCATCATTCCGATTTCTGCATTGTCCCATGCAAATACCATATCTGCGCCTGTTGCTTTGCTGTTCATTGCGATATAAGCATTTCCGTAAGCTTTTCCGATGATCACATTTACCTTCGGAACAGTTGCGTCTGCAAAAGCATGAACCATCTCACCTACAGATTTTGCCATCATTTTTTCGTTGCAGAGAGTTGCTTTAAATCCGGTTACGTTTGTAAGAGTGAGAACCGGAATCTCAAAAGCGTCACAGAATTTCACAAATTCTGCTGCTTTTCTTGCGCCTCTTGCAGAAAGGCTTCCGTCAAATTCTTCTGCCTTGTTTCCTTCCTCGTCATAAATCTCGCTTCTGTTTGCAACAGCGCCCACAGTTGCTCCATTTAAACGCATAAAGCCTGTTACCACATCTTTTCCGTATGCATCTTTTGTTTCAAGGAAGATACCGTTGTCTGCGATTCTGGAAAGTGCAAGGGCTGTGTCACCTGCACAGTTTGCGAGGTCTTCACATACGCGGTTTAAGTCATCTGTGCACTCAACAAAAGAATCGTTGTCTTCGTTATTAGATGGAAGAAGACTTACAAGTGCACGGATTTTTCCGATCACTTCTTCTTCTGTTCCAACACCGTCGATCAGACCTGTCTCTTCGCTCTGGAATTTTGCGTCAGATGTATCGCATTTGGAAATATGATTTCCTTCCAGTGCGTTCGGGCTGTTTACAAACATTTTACCTTTTTTCTCTTCTACAAAAGTAAAGTCTGTAAGAGCCGGAAGAACTGCCATACCGCCGCCGCATGTTCCGAAAATACCGGTGATCTGCGGAATTACTCCGGAAGCAAGTGTTGCTTTCAGATAAATTTCTCCGAAAGCTTCCAGAGCGTCTGTCGCCTCCTGGAGACGAAGACCTGCACAGTCAACAAGTCCGATTACAGGAGCGCCTGTCTTCATTGCCATATCATACAGTCTGGAAATTTTCTTTGCGTGCATCTCACCGACTGTTCCGTTTAATACGGAAGCGTCCTGGCTGTACACGTATACCAGATTCCCGTCAATCACACCATATCCGGTAATAACTCCGTCAGAAGGTGCTTTTTTTTCAGCCATGTTGAAATCTGTAGTTCTGGCTGTTACACTTTGTCCGATTTCAACAAAACTGTTTGCGTCCAGCAAAGAAGTAATTCTTGCGCCCGCTAAGCTTTGTGTTGCATTACTCATTCTAGTTTGCCCTCCATTTTATAAAAATTTTAAAAGTATAACCAAAAATTTAGCCAATTTTAATTGTACCTTTTTTTTCGTGAAATTTCAATAGCTTTCTCACTTTTTATTTTTTAAATGCAATTATTTTCTTCTATGTAAAGCGAAAGCGGAAACCAGTTCGCCATAAGCGGACATTGTCCGGATAACAGCTCTCTTTCCGTGGAAAGCGGAGAAAACAGAAGATGTACTGCCTGTTCATACGTAATCTTTATCCTGCCCTTCGCATATACGGGCTTTTACGCCCTCTTCCGTTACGTTTATCTCCAAAAGTCCATGACCCTCTATCAAAAGTTTTACTTCCCCTGCCGGCAGCCCGATCCGCCTGTTCTTCTGTTCCCGGCGCTATATTTATCATCGCCTGGGAAAATCCTTTCTCAAACAGCCGCTTTAATAATGGTTTTAAATACTTCCCGTCTGCCAGACGCAGTTCTGCTATTGCCACTGTTTCCTCCAGATCCTCCGCTGTAAAATCCCTCAGTTCATATCCTTCTGCCGGCTCCCCCTTGACATTTGCCGGATTAAATACAAACTCTGTCTTGCTGCCTGTCGGAATAAACCCGAAATGTTCGTATCGCTGACGCTGCCCATTCAGAACAATGCACACACCCTGCTTTTTCCAGTTTTTCTATCGCTGCGGGCATCAGCCGGCTCATAACGCCGTGCTCCCGGTAATCCCAAGCCGCGCACACGGTACCTATGTGTCCTGTCAGCAGCTCTCTCCCGTCCACGTTCCAGGTCATTGTCTGCGCGAGCAGCAACCCTTTTAGCTCCCCGTCTTTTTCCAGAAAAATATGTTCCTTCACCGTCTCTTCCGGCTCTCTGTATAATTTTGGAATCAGGATTTCAAACCGGTTCTCTGCCGCTTTCGCACCCGCTTTCCTTCTCCCGGCGTTCCTTTTCGAATGATTTCCATGAAAAATCCCTCCATCTTTTTTCATACGTATATCTACGAAACAGGCTATCACGAAAAACAACCCCCGTCAATAGGATTGCTTTTTTCCCGTTTTTTTCCGGAAAAATTTATGATAAAATGACAGTACAAAACATTACGAAAGGGGAACGCTTATGCAATATACAAGCTCTTATCCTTCGCCCCTGGGCAGGCTTTTTCTTGCTGCAGAAGAAGACGGTTTAACAGGCGCATGGTTTGATGGTCAGAAATACTTCGCAAGCAGTCTTAACGAAGAAACAGAAGAAAAAGAAATTCCGCTTTTTAAAGATGTGAAAAAATGGCTTTCCATTTATTTTTCCGGAAAAGAACCGGGCTTTACCCTTCCCCTGCATCTTACCGGATCTGATTTTCAAAAAGAAGTGTGGGAAATCCTCCGCTCCATTCCCTATGGAAAAACTATGACTTACGGAGAAATTGCAAAGCAGATTGCCGCCAGAAAAAGGATTTCCCGTATGTCCGCCCAGGCAGTAGGCGGCGCAGTGGGACATAATAAAATTTCTGTCATTGTGCCCTGTCACCGAGTCGTAGGAGCAAATGGAAACCTTACAGGTTATGCGGGAGGCATTGACAAAAAAATAAAACTTCTGACTCTGGAACATGTAGATATGGATTCCTTTTTTATCCCGTAAGAAAAAACTGCTCGCAGGATTCTCCGCCTGCGGCGGGTCGCTTCAGCGACATACTTCTTTTCCGCCGCAGTGCGCTCCTGCGCGGAGCGTTTTTAATGAAAATATTTTTGAAATACCTGCTGCGCATACCATTTGTAGGTAAGTTTTTTCACAGAAGCATTCGCCAGAACAGGATAGGAAATCAGCTTTTTTCCATTAAGGCAAAACGTAACTTCTCCTATCTTCTGCCCCTTTTTTACAGGAGCAGAAAGCTCTTTTTTAAATTTTGCCTCCATCGTGATCTTCTGTTCTTTTCTTACAAGTATTTTTCTGTCTCTCTCGTTTTCCGTAACGGAAACATACCCTCCCACATACGCTTTTTGCTGAAATCCTTCTTCTTTGGAAATCCCGTCTTTTACAAAGATTTTCGGAATCTCCGGCTCTTTCCATAAAGATTTATATTCAAAATTTTCTTCTCCGTATTGAAGAAGCTCCATCGTATCTTTCCACTTATAATTTTTATTGTTGGGCCAGCCGCATCCCAGAAGCGCGATAATAAAAATTCTTTCTTCTTTTTCCACCGCGCAGACATAGCAGTATCCTGCCTTTCCCGTAAATCCTGTTTTTCCCGAAAGAACGCCGTCCGTCATATCAAGAAGCGCATTTGCATTCTGCACGTGAAGCTGTCTTTTTTTCTCAATATCCCAGAAAGAATACTCTCTTGTCTTCGTGATTTTTAAGAAGGTTTCGTTCTGAATGGCATAACGCATGATCAGCCCAAGATCCCGGGCAGTTGTGCGGTGTTCTCCTCCATTGTCTACTGCGTCCAAACCATTCGGCGTGATAAAGTGGGTACTTTCACAGCCTATTTCCTTCGCCTTTTCATTCATCATGCGGCTGAACCCTTCCACGCTTCCTCCCACATGCTCCGCAATGGCAACGGCAGTATCATTGTGGCTTTTCAGCATAAGGGAATACAGAAGGTCTTCCATATAATACTGTTCCCCTGCTCTTAAATGGAGCTTTACTTCCGGCTGGGAAGCTGCATTTTGAGAAACTTTTACATAATCGTCTCCCGGCACATTTTCCAAAGCAAGAATGCAGGTAAGAACCTTTGTCGTACTGGCATTCGGTCGTGGAACGTCTGCTTTTTTCCCGTAAAGAACTCTGCCGGAATCTCCGTCCATCAAAACTGCTGACAGGGCATATAAGTTTCCCGGAGCTTTTTCTTCTGCCTCTACCGGCGCAGCCATGTGTACAAAAAATAAAACCGCCGCCAGAATCCCGGCAGCGGCAGCTTTCCCTCTCTTCATATTCCCAGTCCTCCGCAGCTTTTTCATGATTATTTCTATCTGCTAAAAGTATATTCGGAAGTGGAAAGAATATGTATTAAAATTTTTTTGTCAAAAAAGCACATGAAATAACGCATATAGTATGACTGCCCCTGCTGCCATAAATGCCGTTCCGATAATAAAACATACCACGCCGCCCGCCCGCAGCCTTCTGAAAAGCACATAAACACCGGGACACTTCGGATTTATATATATGGAATATCGATTTCCTTTCGTCATATTTTTTGTAAGCTGCCTGCGGGATACTGTTTGCGTGGTTTGCTCATGATACAATGCGCCATTATATGTATACTCAAAAACAGGACTATAAGAAGAAACTCCATGACTGCCATAATATGTATTATACCCACAGTAAACTCCCTCGATTCTTTTCGTACAGCGAAAAATCGAATACAAATCATTGATTCCCACCAAAAGCAGGAGCAATCCTAATGCCATTATCATACAGGGATATGACAGAATTTCTCCGTAAGGCGCAAAAATCGCAATCAGGGAAGATATGCCGAAACTGATAAAGGAAACAAACATGATAAAACATATAACCGGCATTTCCTTATAACGTTTTTTCTTAATAATCATGAAACAGAGAATCGCAAATAATATAGTAAATATATGAACGATCACAGGCATGTTGGATCTCCTTTCCTATTGCTGTCTCCAAATTTAAGTTCTATTGAACTCGCAAAGGGGTAATCATTGAATTTTTTATAAATCATCTTTTCCCGCCTAAAATACAAAATTCTTCTTTGAATTTTTTTATAAATCACTTTTTCCCGCCTAAAATACAAAAACGCTGTCAAAATTTATTTTTCGCTTGTCTTATCCTTTAACAAAGAAATGGATATTCCCGCCAATCCAATGCCTAACATAGTAAATGCTGCATTTATTTCCAGTTCTCCGAGAACAGACAACACTGTTACGGCAATTCCCATAGCAATACCAATTCCTTTTAATGCGGTATCAATTATTTCATCTACTTTATTTATGCTTATATTTTCCTTTTTTTCTTTTGTATCTTGTTCCTTTGTTTCCGTCTTTCCCTGCATTAAATCCTCTACAGAGATTTCCAGAATTTCTGCCAGTTTGGGAATTGAATTTATATCCGGACAGGACAAATCTCTCTCCCATTTAGAAACAGCCTTATCTGTCACCCCCATTATTTCTGCAAGTTCCAACTGTGTCATTCCCTTATCTTTTCTTAATGATGAAATCATTGTGCCAAGCGTTTTCTTCATGTATTAATTCCTCCCTGTGTTTGATGATTTCACCTTAACACTTTTCTCAAATATACTCAATTAACCGATAGTTTAGTCGATTCGACCTGTAGTTTACCACCTTATTTCACATAAAAGAAAGAATTCCGGAACCCAACATCAAAATTCCCACTATGATAGCAGATACTCCCAAAATATACTTTGTTTTATCAGTCGATTTTCCCATTTTAATCCAAAAGATACCCTTCATAAAAATAACAATTCCCAAGAATATCGCTATTATTTTTTCCATATTTTATCGTTCCCCTGTCTGAATGAATTTCATAAGTTCTTCTATATCATCGAACTCATCATAATCTCCGTTTATCCCTTCTCGATGATAGACAATTCCTTTTTTCTCATTTCTCTCCAGACAGTCTAACAGTATTTCCTCTCCATATTTTTTAGCGAACAAAGTAAATGTATATGGCTTAATCTTGCTCAATAATCCTTTTTTACAATCTTGATCGCACTGATAACAGTGTGTCAGTTCTTTTTCCATTGAACATTTTTTATTCTCGCATCTGTCATTGTCCGGACACCCACTTGAGCCGCAGCCATTACACGCAGTATTTTCTGAACATAAACAACATGCAAGACCACATCTGGCAATTCCTAATTCCCTTTTCATACAAAATCCTCCTGATTTTATGCAGTTTTGTGTTTCCCTATAGCCCCTGCCACAATACAGATAAGGGCATATCCCGCTATGGCAATTATGGAAGCTTCTATTCCAAAACCAGCCCCTGTCAGTAAGATATTATCTGAGGAGATGATCATTGAAAAAAGAGGTTCTCCGTAAATCCCTTCTTTTGTTGTAATATGCAAAATATCTGTTATCATACCATGAAGCAGCATACTGTTTGCCACGGATTTTCCTGCATACGCCGCCAGGGAAAACATGATTCCTACTAATGTGCCACTTATGATCAGAAGCATCACACCCTCCACAGTAAACGTCTCCATAGAGGGAATATGTACCAGACCGAACAGAAAAGACGGCACAAAAATTGCCACATATTTATTCCATCTGCTTTCCAGAAGTTTCATAATAAAACCACGGAACAACATTTCTTCCAATATTCCTGATTTTAAAGCAATCATAGCAGAAGCGACTACAATCAATAATGTTCTGCCAAACGTAAATTCATTCACTTCCACTTTTGCTCCTGTCATCAAAAACCCAACAATGACAAACGCAGGAAGTAAAACAGACAGCACAATTCCCCAGCTTTTCATTTTGAATGTAATTCCAAAATTACTCAGTTTTAAGTGAAGATGCTTTGTTGTATACAACCAAAAAAGCACAAACGTAAGAATAAAACAGCCCAGCATTCTTAAAATAATATATAACTCACTGCACGGCAATGTTATAAAAGAAAAAACAAAATCAAACGGCAGGCTTCCAAATAAATCCCCTGCCAGAAACAGCAAAAAATATACAAAAATTGTAGTGATTGTTTTTGATGTCGTAAACTTATACATATTTTTCATTCCGTGTAATCCCTCCTATATCAATTCCATTTCATGATCCATCTTTACAAATCCATATTTTTCATATAAAGGGCGTCCCATATCTGTCGCTTCCAGAGATATTGCGGAAATCCCCCTCTCTTTTGCTTCTTTTACCAGTTTGTCCAGAGTTTGATACGCAATTCCTCTTCTTCTATATTCCGGGACTGTATACATATTCATTATATATGCTTTTTTATATTCTAATTTCATCTGTTATAAAATTCCTTTATCTTCGTATAGATGTTTACAGTATATCACTTTATCACAACACAATCTATGTAAAATCAAAAAATTGGAAAATATGTAAAAAAAGATATTGCACACTTCATGATAGAGAATTATAATAACACCATAAAAAGATATGCAGAGTAAATTTATATGCGTAAAGTGCTTTCCGGATAGAGAGTTGCCGGAAGACGAAAAGAGAAATCTTGCGGTATATAAATTGCATCTCGCTGCAACAGAGGATAAGTACATATGATTATCTCCTATTGTGGTCAGGTATCTGCGAAAGGAGGTAATTTTTTTATGAAAGAAACAAAAAATATGTTTCTTACTTCAGCGAAAGAGCTGAAAAGTGTTCCGGCACTTGCCATGAGCGCAATGCTGGCAGCCCTGGCACTGATTCTTAATTCAGTGGCAACCATCAACCTTGGACCTTATATTAAAATCGGATTTTCCGGTATCCCCAATCAGATTGTGGATTATCTTTTTGGTCCTGTTACAGGAGGTCTGTTTGCCGGAATCCTGGACATTGTAAAATATTTTATGAGACCGGATGGCGGATTTTTCTTTGGCTTTACCTTTAACGCCATGCTGGCTGCCTTTATCTACGGCTGCTTTTATTACCGTCAGAAACTGACTCTGAAAAGAGTGCTGATTGCCAAGCTTGTCGTAATTGTTATTGTGAACGTGCTCTTAAACACATTATGGCTGGATATGCTGTACGGAAAAGGATTTCTTGCAATCCTTCCTGCAAGAGCACTGAAAAATCTGATCATGTGGCCGATTGATTCCATTATTTTCTTCACAATCACAAGACTACTTGAACAGACCGGAGTATTCCGCACCTTCAAAAACCCTCTTGCTAGACAGGTATAAGGCTAAGATTTTTTCCATAAAGCTATGTACAAAAATATAGTTGATTTTTAGCTATTGATAAAAGGAGGGCTATAAAGCCCTCCTTAAAACTGAAATTGACATTCCTTATGATTCTTTGCTTTTTTTCCAAAGCGCAACCCACCCAAAAACACATACACCTGTGGCAAGAACAAAAATCCACGATGAAATGAATACACTCAACAGAGAAAGCGCGGTTATTAGGGTAAGAAAAATCTTACCGGCAGTTGTTTTCTTCATAAAGAACCCTCCAAATTCAATGCATCAAAAAATTACCCATTATACGTCCTGTCCCATCTCTGCGACAGTTTTTTCTTCTCCTTTGAGAGACTGTAAAGCTCTGTAAGCTCCTCCGGCACTTCTTCTACTGCCTCCCAGAACAGCCGATTCAGCTTTGCAACCGGAATGGAAGATCCGGGAACCGGTTCTTTTTTCATAAAATGCTCCAGAAGAGACATGGCGCTTTTACTTCCTGTCAGTTTAAAAAGCTTCTCTATTCTTTTTCTTCTTTTTTCTCCGTCATTGCACACCATCAGATTTGTAAGAAGCTTCATCATTTTCATGGAAATGTAAATATTTATTGTTTTTACCATTGGAAGGACTTTATGGATTTCCTTCGCCCACTGATACCTTGGAACAATGCAGTCAGAAGGGCGGTAAATATACGGATTTTTCCCGGATTCCTCCATAAGCAAACGATCGTATTCCTTTTCCAGAACAGTATGAGAGATTACTCCCGCTTCCGCCACTTCATCTACATAGGGGTGGCAGTAGGAATCAAGAAGATAATGGCAGCCAAAGCCCAGCAGATAGGAAAGAAGCGCCTTATCTCCTGTACGGCGCACCGTCTCCATTCCCTGTTCAAAAAAAGCTCTGCCTTTTTCTTTATGCATATTCACTCCAAACTGGGTGATCGGATTTTTAGACACCATATAATAAAACAGAATATCCGGACCGTGAAGCCCGATTCTGTAAAGCTCCCCGTTTTCTCTTATGACGCGTTTCATCTCTTCCGGAAGCTTCTGATAAACTTTTTTTCCAAAATAATCATGGGTATACGTTGTCGGCATCGCCATTCCCTCCTTCTGTTTATACGTCCAGCTTTAGCTGAATTTCCTCTTCTGCTTCTGCCTTAAAATCTTCTATCTGAACCGGATCCGGAACAGGAAGCTCATCAAGCGCTTGTACCCCAAAGGAACGAAGAAACTCTTCCGTTGTTCCAAAAAGGATCGGTCTTCCCGGAGCATCCAGTCTTCCCAGTTCTTTTACGAGCCTGTATTCTACAAGCTTATTGATGGCGTGGTCGCATTTCACGCCGCGGATTTTTTCTATTTCCACCTTTGTAACCGGCTGTTTATAAGCAATAATGGAAAGCGTCTCCAGCATAACGTCAGAAAGCGCCGGCTTCTTTGGCTGCATTGCAATGCGGATCAGATAATCATAGTATTCTTTTTTTGTACACATCTGATACGACTGTTCCAGTTCAATAATCTGTATCCCTCTGTTTTCCTCCCGGTAACGGTCCATCATATTATGTATGATTTTTTCTGTCGTGGAAGGGTCCTGTTCAAGAGCTTTTGCGATCTGTGTCAGCTCTACCGCGTCTCCCATTGCAAAAAGAATTGCCTCAATGGCTCCCTCTGCTTCTTTTATATTCATGAAATTCTCCGTTTCTTTTATTCTTCTGCAAATTCCGTTAAATTTTTCCAGGTATCCGGCTCCGTCAATACCTCTATCTCAATCTCGCCGAAAAGCGTTTCCTGATCCACATGAATGTGCCCCATTTTCATCAGCTCCAACACAGAAAGAAAGGTTACAATCACCTGGATTCTGGAACGCTGATTTTCCAGAAGCGCCCGGAAAGAAAATTTTTTATGCGTACCGGCAAATTCCTTTAACTCCAGCATTTTTTCAGAAAGGCTGACTTCTTCTTTCTCGATGGTTCCGAACCTGCTTCTGATCGGGTCAATTTTGTCTTCCTGTCTGCGGATAACGGATTTAAAGATCGCATTCAGCTTTTCCAGTGTCATACCGCGGAGCAATTCCGCCGGATCTACAGGCTCTTTATATTTCAGCACCTCTTTTGGAATATCTGCCTCTCTGTAGTACACATTGGCTGCAGCGTCCATTTTATCTTTCAGCTCATAAGACATATACTTGTACATCTTATATTCCAGAAGCTTCTGCACAAGTTCTGCACGCGGATCCTCTTCTTCTCCCTCTTCATTGACTTCTTTCGGAAGAAGCATTTTACATTTAATATCAAGAAGAGTGGCTGCCATTACCATGAACTCACTCATAACCCCCAGATCTTCTTTTTCCATAGAATGGATATACTCCATATACTGATCTGTGATCTCCACAATAGGAATATCATAAATGTCAATTTTATTTTTATCAATCAAATGAAGGAGCAGATCAAGCGGTCCCTCAAATACATTTAATTTTACCGGTATTGCCATAAACAGTCCTCTTTCGGTGATTTTACTGTGATACAGACAAGCTCTCTCGGATTATGAATGCGCACGGGAATGGTATGCTCCCCAAGACCTGCGCTTACGATCATATGCCGCTCCCCTCTCTGAAACTTCCCGCAGCAAAAAGGCGGAAAAATCCGAAGATGAGAAGAAACAAGCCCTATATTTTCTCCGAAACGCATCACGCCCCCATGATAATGTCCGGACAGGATCAGATCTGCTCCCCAGGAAAAGTATGCCTTTCCATATCTTGGGCTGTGAGCAAGAAGAATGCTGAAATCTTCCCTTCGTTCTCCCAGAAATCCCGCTATCTCTTCCGCTGTAAGCTTCTGAGAAAAGGCTTTGTCATAATAATCAAGAGGAAGCTCCAGACCGTATACAGAGATTCTGTTTTCTTTTACAGTCAGTTCCATATGCCGGTTGTGAAGAATATGAACACCGCCTTCTTCCAGCTCCAGCTCATATGTCTTATACGTTTCCCGCATACTTTCATAAATTTCCGACACCAGCAGCTTATATTCATGATTTCCCAGACTTAAATAAACGGGATATTCTTCCGCCAGGTTTTTAAGAAGCGTCTTTGCTGTCCCCAGGGTATCCGGCTCGCTTCTTACAAGCATATCTCCTGTACAGAGAACAGCATCCGGCGAAAATTCTCTGACTGCCCGGAGAAGATCACTGTTATTCTCTCCGAACTCCAGCCCGTGGAGGTCAGTTAAAAAAGCAAACTTTATTTCCCCTTCTTTTATTTTTGACGAAACAATCTCATACTTTTTTGTTCTAAATGTTTTCATGAAACACCCTTTTCTGAAAATTATTTCCCGAATCCACAGTTTGGAAACGTACAGGTTTCACAATTCAGGCAAAGTCCGCCTTCCCCATAAGCTGCGATTTCCTCCGGAAGAATCTTATCATCTGCCATAATTCTGGGAAGAAGAAGATCAAATACCGTTCGTTTTGCATACATCACGCAGCCCGGAAGCCCGATGATCGGAATCTGTTTTCCGTCTTTTTCATAATAAGCCACCATGAGCATAGCTCCCGGAAGAACCGGCGCTCCATAAGTAAGCACCTCTGCTCCTGTATCTTTGATAGCTCCCGGTGTGCGGTCGTCCGGATCCACACTCATTCCTCCGGAACAGAGCACAAGATCTGCGCCGTTTTCTATAAAGGTCAGAATGTCTTTTGTAATCTGTTCTTTTTCGTCTCCCGGCGTCGTATGTCCCAGAATCTCCGCATCGTATTCTTTCAGTTTCTCCTCAAGAACAGGAGTAAACGTGTCCTGGATCAGACCTTTTTTTACTTCGCTTCCTGTTGTGACAATGCCCGCTTTTTTGTGATGAAAAGGAAGAATATCAAAAATCGGCTTCTCTCCTGCTGCCTCTTTTGCAGCCTTCATTTTTTCTTCCTCAATTACAAGGGGAATGATTCTTGCTCCGGCAATTTTCTGTCCTTTCTTCACCGGAAAATCCCCGTGTCTTGAGGCAATTATCATTTCTCCGAGAGAATTTACGGCTTTCAAAGCCTCTCTTCTTATTTTTAAAAGACCGTCCCTGTCTGCGATCAGTTCGATTTTTCCCTCTTTTGGCTCTGTGGGGTGCATTCCCTCTCCCTGGGAAATCTGGCGGAGAATTTCCGCCCCTTCGTTTTCGTGAAGGATTCCCTGTTTTTTCTCCCATACATAAAGATGTTCTTTTCCAACTCTTAAAAGCGCGGGAATGTCCTCTTCACGGACCACATGCCCTTTATGAAACAGTACGCCCTTTCTTTCATCTTTTACAATTTCTGTTTCAATATCAAATATATTTATTATTGTACTACTCTTTGGACCAATA
>URMH01000012.1 GCA_900549015.1 uncultured Blautia sp. | reverse complement strand
AGTCATTCCGTTTTGCAGTATTTCCAAAACAGTTAATCAGTTTCAATCCGATGCAGTATATTAAGCTGAAAAAACAGGCAGAGGAAGTTGACCTCTTTTCCGATGATGAAGTCGAAGATGGCACACAGCCGATTTCACATGAGGATTATGAGCAACTTATCAAGTATCTGGAAAAGAAAAATCCACCTGCGATCCTGCCGATTCAGATTGCATATTATGCAGGACTTCGCATCGGTGAAACCTGTGGTCTTACATGGCAGGACATCAACCTTGAAGATCAATGCCTGACCATTAAAAGAAGTATCCGTTACGACGGTGCAAAGCATAAAAATGTGATTGGAACGACCAAGCGAAAGAAAGTAAGGATTGTTGATTTTGGAGATACGCTGACTGAAATATTGAAAGCAGCAAGACGGGAACAACTGAAAAGCCGGATGCAGTACGGGGAACTTTACCACCGCAACTACTACAAAGAGGTGCATGTGAAAAACAGGGTGTATTATGAATACTATCACCTTGACGGAACACAGGAAGTCCCGGCAGATTATAAAGAAATATCCTTTGTCTGCCTCAGACCGGATGGCAGTCTGGAACTGCCGAGTACACTCGGCATTGCTTGCAGGTCAGTATCAAAAAAGCTGGAAGGATTTGAAGATTTTCACTTTCACCAGTTACGACATACCTACACCAGCAACCTGCTCTCGAATGGAGCTGCTCCGAAAGATGTACAGGAACTGTTAGGACATTCCGATGTCAGTACCACAATGAACATTTACGCTCACTCAACAAGAAAAGCAAAGCGGGATTCCGCAAGACTTCTTGATAAAGTAGCGAGCAACGCTTAAATAAAAATTTCCCTTATTTCCCTTGCGGATTCCTCACAAGGGTAAAAATAAGGGAAAATACATATCATTTCACTATCTAAGGGGCTAAAAAGCCTGTAAAATAAGGAAAACTCAGGAAATCTCTCCACAAATCCCGATTTATTTATGACAAACAGTACAATGGAACTTAATCAGATAATTCACGAAACAAAACCTGATAACTTTCTTCTATATTTTGTAAGTGGAGCCATAACATTGCTATTTTCAATGTCAGCAGCATTTCCGGCTGCAAGATATGCTTCTCATGTATCGCCTGCCGTTGCCATTTCGGGGCAAAGTATAAAAATAAAGCGTCGTGGTCGTAAAGAAAAAGTCATTCGTAATTTCGAATCCTACTATGCAAGATTGAATTTAAAGCGCGGACGCGGCAGGACTGTTATTACTATCCTCTCATTAATTATGAGTATTACTGTTTTTGTATCCTTACAAAGTTTTACGGCACTCCTTGATACAAGTAAAAATGTACGGGATATGACTTTGGGCGATTATGCAGTTACAAATGAAGGTATTGGAGTTCCCCCGGAAAGCATATCTGAAATTCGTAATAACGAACTGGTAGAAAATTTAGCAACAACAAAATTATCTGTTTATACTCAAGACGCGACTGGAAGTATTCCGATTGAACTTGACTTTAAACTCCAACCTGCAGAAAGTTTTCAAATTGCAGGTATAGATGATACCCGTTTAATTTCTTATGTAAATAGTTTATCAGAACAAGATAAAGCTGATTTGTTATCAGGAACAGCATGTATTGTTAAAAATCCAATTCCATTTTCTTATGAGGGGGAAAATTTTGAAAATACTTCCTTTGAGTATAACGATACCATACTGGTTAATGAATACAAGCTGCGCGTTGTGGGTATTGCCAATACGGCTGTTACAATTAACAACGAGGGCTTTACAAATGGGGTACAGATAATAGTCAGTAATAAAACATATGACCTGCTGACAGCAAATAATTATTATTTGGAAGTTTATCCAACCTTAAAGTCCCAGATGGATCATGCGCAATTCGAAACATGGCTAGATAATTGGTGTGATAAAAACACAGGCAGTCATTGGATTTCCTATCAGCAGACAGCCAAACAACTTGAAGAAAGTTTCAAGCAAATCAGCATGTTATGCTGGTGGCTTATCTTCTTTATTGGTTTTATCGGAATACTAAATATTGTGAATACCGTTTACAGTAATATCCACACCCGTATTGCTGAAATCGGTATGCAGCGGGCAATCGGCATGAGCACAAACAGTCTTTACAAAACTTTTTTGTGGGAGGGTGCTTATTACGGAATGATTGCATCTATAATTGGCGGTATCTTAGGATATATTTGCACTATATTTATAAATGCCGCTACAACAAATCGTCTACAATTTGTTTCTATTCCATATTTACCAATTATCGAAGCGGCACTCATATCCATTGTGGCCTGCTTGTCAGCAACAGCTATCCCTTTGCGTTCTATTGCAAAAATGAGCATCGTGAACTCGATTGAAACAACTGAATAGTTCTCAGTGGATACCTTGCCCCAGTTATTCAAAAATAAGGCGATTTAAAAAATAACCATTAAAATCGCCTTGTTTTTCTAATTACTGCTTTAAACTCTGCGCGTATTTCCCCTGAAGATCAAACCCGTGATTCATAGGCCCGGAACCTTTCCCCAAATCAAGCATCGCGGCAAGCGCCTCAGAAATATAGTCTTTTGCTCTCCGAACAGCTTCCGCCAAAGTAAATCCCTTTGCAAGATTAGAGGCAATGGCGCTGGAAAGTGTACAACCGGTACCATGTGTATTTGAATTATGGATCCGTTTTCCCTCAAACCACTGAAATCTGCCATTTTCATAAAGCAGATCATTGGCATCGTTGATACTGTGACCGCCTTTAAGCAAAACTGCACAATGATTGGCATCTCCAATCTTCTTGGCAGCAATGAGCATATCCTCTTTTGTTTCAACAGCCATACCGGAGAGAACTTCTGCTTCCGGAATATTTGGCGTCACAAGAACAGCAATTGGAAGCAGCTCTTCAATCAGAGTCTGAACCGCATCATTTTTTATCAAAGCAGAGCCGGAAGTTGCTACCATTACAGGATCAACTACCACATTATTTGCATGGTAATATCTCAATCTGTCAGCAATCACACGGATCAGCTCACCTGATGATACCATGCCGATTTTCACCGCATCCGGATAAATATCCTCAAATATGGCATCAAGCTGTTTTTTCAGAAAATCAGGCGTAACCTCCTGAATTGCTCTTACTCCTGTTGTATTCTGGGCAGTAAGCGCTGTAACAGCACTCATACCATAAACTCCATTCATGATCATCGTCTTCAGATCAGCCTGAATCCCCGCGCCTCCGCTGCAGTCACTTCCCGCAATCGTCAATGCTGTTTTTAAATTCATACTTGCATTTTCCTTTCTTAAAATCTCTGCTTCTTAAACACACCTTACATCTATAATCTTACCTAACCGGAAATAAACTCCCAAAAATCTTTTGTATGCACAAAATCCACCAGATAACAATCAGCCAGACGGCGAATTTCCTCTTGATATTTCTCACTTTCATCATATACGGCTATTACTGAAAAACCATCTTTCCTTGCTGTCAAAGCTGCATGAAACGCATCTTCAAATACAACCGTTGTATTTCGTTCAGCTCCACAGACCTCCATTGCTTGCCGAAAAATAAATGGTTCCTCCTTGCCATGCCCGATTTCGCTGCAGGTGAAAATCGCATCAAAATATTGACTCATTCCACACCTCTTCAAAGCCGCTTCTATCTGATACCGTTCAGAAGCTGTGGCAATACACATGGAAATCCCCGCTTTTTTCATATGTTCCAGAAACTCACAAACCCCAGGTTTCGGTAAAATCTCACTAAGATAAAAATGCTCAATCATCTGATTGATACCTTTCATGATTCCTTCCGTTGAAAGCGGCAAATCATACTCTCTCCGCAAATAACAGGCTGCCTGATAAAGGCTTAGCGTTCTGACGGCTTCACGCATGGACGGATTCGGCTCTTTTCCAAGGGAACGAAGATAACGTTCTCCAATCTCATCCCAGATAAACATAGAATCAAACAGAGTTCCATCAAAATCAAAAATCGCACATTTTATATTCATCCCTTTACCATCTCTTCCGACAGCCTGCGAAGCATGCAGCATTCATCTTCGATATTCTCTGCTGCAAAAATCGCACTGACCAGAGCAACACCATCAACTCCTGTGCCGGAAAGCTGAGATATATTTGTTTTACTGATACCTCCAATCGCAACGACAGGAATATCTACAGCAGAACAAATATCCCGAAGAACCTGTCTTGACAGAACTTCTGCGTCTGATTTTGTAGAAGTTGAAAATACCGCTCCAACACCCAGATAATCTGCACCACTTTTTACGGCTTCCAGAGCTTCTTCTACTGAATGGGCAGAAACACCGATTATCATATCTTTTCCAACTCTCTGTCGAACCTGGGAAGCTTCCATATCTTTTTGTCCCACATGAACCCCATCCGCATGACATTTGATTGCAATTTCTACATTATCATTTATCAGAAACGGAACCTTATATTTTTTACAAAGAGCTGCCATCTCTATTGATTCTCTCAGAAAATCTTCCTCATTTAAATCTTTTTCACGGAGCTGAATGCAGGTTGCGCCGCCTTTTAAGGCAGCTTCAACCTGTTCGTATAAACTTTGTCTGCCTGTCCATGCTCTGTCTGTAACAGCATAGAGAAGCATTGTTTTTTTATCGCACTTCATACTTTGCACCTTTCCCCAACATTTCCGGAGTCATATTATAAACTGCATCAATAATATAGTTTCGATATGTGGCGTTTCCGTCCATTTCTTTAAGTCTGCTATACGCCACCTCGCCGGCATAACCCATAGTACAAACAGCTGCGACACACGCTTCCAACAGACATTCTGGATTTGCCGCTACAAAAGCGGCCGTCATAGCCGAAAGCTGACAGCCTGTTCCTGTAATAGAAGCCATCATAGAATGTCCGTTACGGATACAATATGCTTTTTTACTATCCGCAACAATATCAATTGCACCGGTAATCACAATAACAGCCCCTGCTTTTTCTGCAAATGCTTTGGCAAAAGCAACGGCTCCTTCCAGGTTTTCCTCCGTTACTTTATCTGCCACATCTGCATCTACCCCTTTTGTTGTCCCGCTTCCGGACGCAAGCGTTTTAATTTCAGAAATATTACCACGAATCACAGAAAACTTCACTTCTTTCAGAAGTCTTCTTGCTGTATCTGTCCGCAGCTTAGACGCTCCCGCACCCACCGGATCCAACACAACGTGATGATGCAATTCATTTGACCGTTTGCCCGCAATCAACATAGCATCGATTGTTCTCGTATTCAGTGTCCCGATATTAATATTCAGTCCTGCGCAAATCTCTGTAATCTCTGCAGCTTCATTCTTATCATCAGCCATGATAGGGGAAGCTCCGCAGGCAAGCACAATGTTTGCACAATCGTTGACTGTCACATAATTTGTAATATTATGAATAAGCGGATTTTTCTTCCTCACATTTTCAAGCATATTCTCAAGCATATTTCTTTCTCCCAGTTATCAAACAGATTCCTGCATGGTATGCAGAACATTCGATTTTTTCAAGCTGTAAAGCAGAACTGCAGAAATAACCGCTCCACCAACAGTAGAAATTAAAAACGGAACAATATAGGCATAAAAAGCAAGACCGGATGCACTTTGTCCCATAAAAAGAATTGCCATAGGATACGCACACAGTCCGCCAAGGATTGCTGTGCCAAATACTTCTCCAGCAAGCGTTCCGAAAAGATTTCCGGTTTTACTGTAAACCAGCCCGCACAGCAAAGCTCCAAACATACTTCCCGGAAAAGCCATTAAGCTGCCAAGTCCAAGCAGATTTCGAATCAGAGAAGCTCCAAAGGCAACACCTACTCCATAGCCCGGTCCCAAGAGAACCGCACACAGTATGTTGATCATATGCTGTACCGGAGCACACTTACTCCCAAATACAGGAAAAGAAAACAGGCTTCCCACAACGGCAACTGCACAGAAAACACCGGCAATCGATAATTTTTTAATGTTCATTTTTGTCATATTTATTTTCTCCTTTGAGTTAATCAGGAAACGGCTGTAATCAGCGACGCTTCCAAAATAGATATAGTTATCCCTTGATAACTACGGAAGTTCGGTCGATACTTTCTGGTATCCTCTCACGCCGGAACACGGCTTCCCATCGCTGATATACAAAACTCAGGGCGCTCCCCCTCAGTCCGCCACATAAGTGGTCTCCGCTCCCCCCTTCTCAAAGATAATCAAACATAATAAAACAGGAGACAAACCTTACGGCGCCTCCTGTAAAAAATCCCTGTATAATGACTTCCTACGGCGGCATTATCCGCATCAGGTTTAAGGGTCGAAGTTCGATTACTTCCTCTCAGCCTGCAAACACAAGCTCCCCTGTATTTATTTCGATAATTATTTTACCTCTGTTTTCCAAAAAACACAATAGATTTTCTAAAAAATACAATAAAAACGCTTATCACATTTTTATTTTGTTGTCTTTTTTCCAGAAATATCCGGAAGCTGACAGCAATAAGCAATTCCAAGAGGCGTAACCAGAAGCGGATGAACCGGCTGATAGACCGGAAGCTTCAGGCGTTTCTCAAATACCGGTGTAAATTCGCGAAACATGGAGGAACCACCTACAACATAAATAGCCGGAACATCATATCCTTTGATAAACTTTTCTGTTATTAAAGCCATTTTTTCTACAGTAGCTTTAATCACAGGGAATATTTCATCCTGCCTGTCCGTCTGTCTTTTCAGTAATTCCGCCTCTTCATAGGAAATACGATAATGCCCCGCAACCGTCATCGTCATATGAGTTCCCCCAGTTGCTTCATCATCCGTATAAATTACTTTTCCGTTATTTAGAATGCTGATTCCTGTAGTACCACCACCTACATCCACAACAGCGCCATCACTTATTTTTAATACAGCAGCGGCAGCAGTCGGCTCATCTACGATATTCGTCACTTCAAAACCGGCCCCCTCCAATACATACCCAATACTCTTAACACTACCTTCAGATACCCCAGGCGGAATTGCTGCTGCCGCATAAGTAAGCTCCGTACCAAGCCTCTCTTCCAGTGTTTCTTTTAACTTTGATACAAGTTGTACGCATTCATAGTAATTCAAAATCACTCCATCCTGAATTGCGTGAGAAGGTGCAGAAATTCCAGCTATAGGGCGATTTGCAGTATCCACAACCGCCAGAACGGTATTTGCAGTTCCAAGATCCACGCCCACTTTTAATCTTCCTTTAAATTTTTTGCATTCACCTGTTTCTACAAGTTCTGCGAAATTTGACAATGTTCTGTTTTTTAAATCCATTTTACAACTCCATTTTAAATTTTAATATTTGTTCTCTGTGATTTCTCCTACTTCACACCAGCTATTCTGAGTGCCTATAAAGCCAGTCCACACCCAAATGCAACAGCATATATTTTTCAGCATTTGTAAGCCCGTATAACTGCAAATCCCGAATTTCCCATTTTCGGAACTGAGATTATCTGCCCCGTATAGAAATTGTGCAAACAGAATATTTCTATACTGGGAAACTGCCAGCATTGAAGCACATTCCATTTCAACAGTCAGACATCCCTCCTGCCGCCGCTCCTACCCGGGATAAACAAAAAGCAATCTCCTGATTTTTATACGAAATTTTATAAACCGGCAATGCACCGTTTGTGGTGTACAGTTCTGCTATCTATTTTGCATTCTCCATAGAAGCAAACTTCTGAATAATATTTTCAGAAAATATGGAAACACAAATTCCCGGAAAATCCTTTATTTTTTCGTTGTATCAAATGGAGTAAAAAGTGCCGCTTCTGTTATATTCTCTTTTTGAAAAATCGTCTTCATACGCGTTCTCCTTACTCTGGATTTTTAATTTTTTCCTTTTCTTGATACTCCAGCATTAACTCTTCCACAAGGTAAGCGTCGCTCATACAGTGCATATCAGAAACACCATCCCGCATAAGCTGATAAACTTTAGAATAGTAAAAGAAACGAAGTGCTTCATCAAGGGAAAGTCCTTTTCGATTTGCAAAACTCTCAATTATACGACTGTATTTTTTTTGAAGCAAAATCGGATTTGCATTCATACAAGTTCACTCCCTCCAAAACGCAAAAGTTCCAGTGCTTTTTCTGTACGGAAACAAATCTGAAGATTTGGTTTCTCGTAACGCAGACGTTTAATAGCTTCCTTTTTATCAATCAATCCATCAAAAAACAATTCTACTGTATTAAATACTTTATCATTGGCAACACCGCCAATCACAAGATCATAGTCTGAAGTATCCCGGCCACTCCGACAATTCAATATAAAATCAAGCCATTCTTCAGAATAAGAATCAAATTCCAATACTTTTAATTCTGATTTTCGACCTTCATCAAATAAATACTTTGAAATGACTCCTTTTTTTCCGAGACGCTTAAAGCGTCCCACCCATTTCGCCGCTTGTTCATACAGAGGTGTAACATAAAATCCCCGACCAAAATCTACATTTTGTCTGGAATGGAGTAAATCCGGATTGGAAACCTCCAGATAAGAACCATGATATAAAATCATACTTTCACCCCTTTTTCTCGCATTACAAATAGAAGTTCATCTACAATATACTCACGGCTCTGCGTATGAAGCGACTCATATTCAGGAACAATATATCCATTCAAAATGTCACTTTTTTCAGTAAATGCCTGAAAAATAACTTCTGCTTTAACGCCAAGTTTTGCCGCAACATTTTCAATACAAAACACAGCAAACTCCAATTCATTTGCATTTTTAATTCTTTCATCTGACATTAGCGTATCCCCCCTATGGCAGTCTACACACTTCTTGATAAAATAATTCAAGAAAGCCCTTGCAAGCGCCAATTTTCTGAGCTTTTCAAGGGTTTTAAAATTCATTTTGTTCCAGAAATTAATTTCCTATCTGCGTTCATGATAATATGTAACGCTCCTGTCTTTTTATCTTTGTGAAAAAAGAGGATTGTATAAAAACAATCCTCTTTGTAATATCTACATATGAATGATACTGTGTGTTTATAAAATTGCGTGAACTTCACCGAAGGTAAATATTTTCAGTTTTACGCAATCTCTGACGCAATTTTCACTCAAAATCATACGATATTTTACGGTAAAATACGGTAAGTTTTACACATGTGCATAAATTACATTGCGTACAGTAAACATCTTAGATTGCTTGATATTACTGACTTTCCTCACTGTCATAATGAAAACTTCTCGGAAGTGATTAGTTTCCCATCTGTTTTGCAACTTCTTCTGCGAAGTTCTCTTCTTTCTTTTCGATTCCTTCACCAGTCTCGAAACGAACGAAGCCTTTAACTGTAAGGTTTGCACCATTCTCTTTAGCAACCTGCTCTACATATTTTGCAACAGTCTGTTTTCCATCTTCTGCTTTTACGTAAACCTGGTCAAGAAGGCAGATTTCTTTCAGCTCTTTCTTGATACGTCCTTCGATCATTCCTTTGATAACCTTCTCTGGTTTCTGGGATTCTTTCGGGTCGTTCATGATCTGAGCCATAAGAATTTCTTTCTCATGTGCAATGTAATCAGCGCTTACTTCGCTGTCGCTTGTGTACTGTGGTTTGAGAGCTGCAATCTGCATTGCAACGTTTCTTGCCATCTCTTTTACAGCGTCGTTTACAACATCTGTCTCAACGTCTACAAGAACGCCGATTTTACCACCCATATGTGTATAGGAAGCAACAAAACCGTTCTCCTCTTTCATCTGAGTAAATCTTCTGATGTTCATGTTCTCGCCGATTACAGAAATCTGAGCTGCAAGTTCTTCGTTTACAGTTTTTGCTGTATCAAGTGCCCACGGCTCTGCAAGGAAAGCTGCAACGTCTGCTGCTTCAGTTGTAAGAGCCTGTGCTGCAACATCTGCAACATAGTTCTGGAATTTTTCGTTCTTTGCAACGAAGTCTGTCTCTGCGTTTACTTCTACAACAACTGCTTTTTTGCCATCTTCTGCAACTAAAGTCTTGCAAAGACCTTCTGCTGCTACACGGCTTGCTTTTTTCTGAGCTGTAGCAAGACCTTTTTCACGAAGGAATTCTACTGCTTTATCCATATCGCCTTCTGTTGCTGTAAGAGCTTTCTTACAATCCATCATTCCGGCGCCAGTCATTTCTCTTAACTCTTTTACCTGTGCTGCTGTAATAGCCATTGTTATTTCCTCCTGGATAGTTACGATTATTCTTCTGTTGCTGCTTCCTCTGCAAATTCTTCAGATTCTGCTTCGATTTCTCCATCTACATCTGCTGTTCCCTGGTTTGCCTCGATAACAGCGTCTGCCATTTTGGATACGATTAATTTAACTGCACGGATTGCATCATCGTTACCCGGGATTACATAATCCAGTTCTTCTGGATCACAGTTTGTATCACAGATACCGATAAGCGGGATTCCCAGAGAATGAGCTTCCTGAACACAGATTCTTTCTTTTTTCGGGTCTACGATGAAGATTGCATCCGGGATTCTCTTCATTTCTTTAATACCGCCTAAGTTTTTCTGTAACTTAGCCAGTTCTTTTCTTAATTCAATAACTTCTTTTTTAGGCAGAACTTCAAATGTTCCGTCAGCTTCCATAGCTTCGATTTCTTTCAGACGTGCAATACGGCTCTGGATTGTTTTGAAGTTTGTAAGCATACCGCCTAACCATCTCTCGTTTACATAGAACTGTCCGCAGCGCTCTGCCTCTGTTTTGATCGCATCCTGAGCCTGTTTCTTAGTACCAACGAATAAGATGTTTCCGCCGTTTGCTACGATGTCAGCGATTGCATTGTAAGCATCGTCTACCATGCCTACAGACTGCTGTAAGTCGATGATGTAGATACCGTTTCTCTCTGTGTAGATGTATGGAGCCATTTTAGGGTTCCATCTTCTTGTCTGATGTCCGAAATGTACACCTGCTTCTAAAAGCTGTTTCATTGAAATAACGCTCATGTTTTTTCTCCTTTTGGTTGTTTTCTTCCGCACTGCTCATTTTCTGTCCGGACCCGCCGTCACACCGTAGGGCACCATCCATTCAGAATCACTGTGCGTGTAATTTCTGTTGACTTGCAACTCCTGAATTATAGCATAGAAAAACCCTCTGTGTAAAGAGGGTTCTTCAAACTTTTTATGCTTTTTTTAAAACAGAGAGTTCTTCCTCTGTAAGCGGCCTGCACTCTCCCTTTAAAAGAGTTTCCGGCAATGTGAGAGATCCCATTGCAATTCGCTTCAGATAAACAACTTTCTTTCCCACTGCTTCCATCATGCGTTTTACCTGATGAAATTTCCCCTCACAGATTGTAAGATAAATTTCTGACTGCCACTTTTCCGGCTCTTGAGAAATCCTCTTTACAGAAAGAATTTCAAGCTTTGCAGGAAGGGTTACTTTCTCTTCCCCTATATCCACGCCTTTTTCCATTGCTTCCACATCCGCATCTGTGACAGCTCCATCCACCAGCGCATAGTACACCTTATCTACATGCTTCCTGGGAGAAAGAAGATTGTGAGCAAGCACCCCATCGTCTGTGATCAAAAGCAGACCTTCTGTATCCTTATCAAGGCGCCCCACAGGAAATAGTCCCTTTCTTTTATCCGGAATCAGCTCAAGCACTGTTTTTTCCCGTACATCTTCTGTTGCGCTTATATAGCCTGCCGGTTTATGAAGAATATAGTACACAAATTCCGGTGCCGCTCCAATCTCCTGCCCAAGAAGCATTACCTTGTCTTCTTCATTTACCTTCTGTTCCGGTTTTTTTACAGGAATTCCATTTATCTGCACCTGACCCTTTTGAATCATTTTTTTTACTTCGCTTCGCGTTCCTGCGCCTGCATCTGCCAGAAATTTATCAAGTCTCACCGCTTTTTTCATTTTCTTCTCCCTGTACCTCTTATTCGAGAGGAATGTTCGATTCCAAAAGACCTTCCTGTACTTTCACACTGTCCTCCAGAATAAAATCCGGTACCTTATCTTTTAAAATATGACCCATACCACCGTATGCAGGATAACTTCCATAAGTGTCATCCTCTTCTATATATGTAATTTCCACCTGGAAATCTTCTGTTTCCGCCCAGCTGGGTGTGAGAAATTCCGGAATGATTGCTTTTTCCAGCTCTTCTATCTGTTTTTTCTCTTCATACCGTATCGTAATCATTTCCAGAGTATCCTCTTCTTTATTCTCTTTTGTATAGTACACGTCTGCATACTCCAGATTTTCTATTCCCTCAAAGAGATAATACCCTTTTTCTTTTAAAAATGCAACGGTTCTTCTGAACTCCGGATAGAGATACACACTTCCGCTATAAAAGACACCAGATGCTTTTCCAGGTACCATGTTTTCCGGATGCGATGTTGACGGCAGAATTCCATAGTCAAAATAAAGCAGGGCGCATGGAAGCGCTGTGAACGTTTCCGCATTCGCATCTTTAATATCTTTTCTCAGGTTTTCCAGAAACTCTTCTTTTTCACCTTTTTTAATAATCTGCTCATCCATAAGACTATTGGACAAAGTAAAGTTTCCTGAATATTTCTCTTCTATATTTAAAAATCCGTATTTCCAGTTTATATAATCGGAATCTCTGCATACCTCTTCCATCAGCATCCGGCACTGACTGCTGTCTATCGCATACTGCCTGTAAATTTTCCTTCCCAGCCCGGTATCAAATCTTACAGGAATATAGCACATATTTTCCCCGTATTCTACAGTATCTTCCTCGCTGACTTTTCTTAGAACTTCATACATTTTCGGAGTTTTTTCTACCACGGTAAACATCTCTCTGCGATTTGTTCCATCCTGCTTTTCTTCGTATTTCCCACCCTCTGTTCGGAAAATTTCAGGTGTACTTTCATAAGTATTTACATCATAAAGTCCCAGGGATATACATTCAATATCTTCATACTCCGGTATATATGTCCCATATCCAATTAAATCTTTCTTGAATATAAATGCGATTGCCGCTACTGCCACAATGGAAATAACAAGCTGAAGTTTTTTATGCAAAAAACACCGAAAATCAAAATGATAAAAAGTCTCTAAAATTCCATGAATCATGACCATTCCGAAAACTGTACCTGCAACCGCCCAGACCGTTCCATTCTCTCCTGCCGGCGCCATATAAGCAAATAGACCGATCCCGAGCCCTGCTGGAATTATCACCATAAATCGAACGACCGGCTCGCACCAGGAATATACAAGTGCGTTTCCTGCTTTTTCCAAAGGTCTTTTTTCAAATGCCAAAAATGAAATGATTCCTGTAACTGCCGCTGCAAGAAATATTCCAAAAAGCAAAAGAATTTCACCTTCTCCTTTTCTGTATATTTCCAGAAAACGCTCTGCTGCGCATAGCGGCGAAAAGTATGTCGATAAAAATCCCCAAATACCATGCGATGTATAATAATAATTTTTAAAAAAAACATCTCCATATATTCCCAGAACATAAGAAAGTGCCGGGAAATAAAACACAATACCCAGGGAGCATAAAATCCCCATGAGGATATTTCCTGTCATACTTAAAATAAATACGGTGCAAAAATAAATCAGCAAATATTCCAGTAAATGAAATACCATCATTTTTACTGCCATTCCCATAAGTCCCAAGCTGAAAAAGCCTCTGGAGGCTCCGATGCACACAGCAAGAAACTCCATGATCACATAAGGAATAATATAAAAAACAAGTCCTGTAAAAAGTCTCTGTAAAAAAATCTGTTTCCTGTTTACTGGAAGGCTATGATAAAAATCTGCCTTTCTTCTG
This sequence comes from uncultured Blautia sp., assembly GCA_900549015.1. GTDB lineage: Bacteria > Bacillota > Clostridia > Lachnospirales > Lachnospiraceae > Blautia_A. Next base: position 46,340 of record URMH01000012.1, on the reverse strand, counting down.
GAATAAAGATACAGGAAACTGCTTGCACCATTTACAAATGCAGAAGCCATCGCTACAATGGTTCCCGTCAATACAAAGCCATCTCTCCAGAGATTGGCATAAAGAATTTTCATTTGCCCTGCTGTGTAATTCACATGCTCCCACCGTCCAAGCATAACAAGTTCAGCCACCGGAAAAGCAAAAAGAAATCCGACTGCAATAAAAAGTGGAAGCCATGACTGACTTTTAAATGCGGTTACTATATTTTTATTAGAAAAGATTTTGGATTTCATATCCCGCCACCTCCGTCTCACTTATAAATATTTCTTCTAACGATAACGGAATTACCTCATGGAACAGTGGACATTTTTCCTCCACCGTATGAAGAATTTCTTCTTTTGTTCCCCTTGCCGTAATCATAAGAAGAGATCCCTGATGGCTGACTTTTAAAACATCCAGATCACGCATCAGTTCATACTCTTTTGCTTTATTAGAAAATACGCACTGCACTTTATGAATATTTCTCTTCATTTCCTCAAGTTCTTTAGAAAGAAGAATCCCGCCCTTATGCAAAAGTCCCACATGATCACAAATGTCTTCTAATTCCCGGAGATTGTGGGAGGCAATAACCGGCGCGAAGTCCCGATTCATAATCTCAGATGCAAAAAGACTTTTCACTGCCTGGCGCATTACAGGATCCAGACCATCAAATGTTTCGTCTCCAAGAAGATATCTTGTATTTGCACTGATTCCCAGAATCACCATCAGCTGTTTTTTCATTCCTTTGGAAAATGTCGAAATTCTTCTTTTTTCATCCATCTGAAACTGTTTCATCAGTCGATGATATTTTTCTTTATGAAATCCCGGATAATAATTTCTATAAAAATCCATCAGATTCTCCGGCGTATAATTTAAAGGAATATAGCTGTCGTCCGGAATATAAAAAATAGAAGCTTTTCTTTTATCATTTTCATAAACTGCTTCGTTATCTACAAGCACCTGTCCCTCATCCGGCTTTAAAATTCCTGCAATAATACGAAGAAGTGTACTTTTCCCTGCGCCATTGCTGCCTACAAGACCAAATACTTCCCGGTTATAAATATTAAGCGTCACCTTATCTACAGCACAAACTTTTCCGAAAGCTTTTCTGCAGTTTTTTACCTCAATCATATTTCTCCCCCCTGTAACACTCCTGAATTTCTGAAATGAGCAGTTCCTTATCCACTTTCAAGGTTTTCCCCTTCTTTACCATTCCTTTAAACTCTTTCAGATATTCCTGGCGGCCAATCTGCAGCACTCTGTCTGTATCTGCCACAAAATTACCCCTTCCTTTTATTGGATAAATCAATCCCTGCTGTTCAAGCTCCATATAAGCTCTCTGTATCGTGTTCGGATTAATGGATAAATCCACAGCAAGCTGACGAACAGAAGGCATTTTCGTCCCTACCGGTAAAGCACCAGTAATAATCAGTGTTTTAAATTTTTCTGCCACCTGCTCATATATCGGTCTTCTGTCCTGATAATCCAGCAAAATCATATACTCCCTCCCATCTACTAGTGTATTAATTGTCTTAATACACTTAGAGTAGCATATTTTATTTTAAGATACAATATTGTTAAATCTTAAAGTTCTATAAACAAAAAACCGAAAAACAGAACGGTACTATATCTATCCTCTGTCTTTCGGTCTTTTTGCTTCTCTATTTGATTTTATTCTACACTTACCACTTCATATCCTGCATCTGTCACTGCTTTTGCAAGTGCTTCTTTATCCGTATTTTCCGGTGCTTTTATATAAGCCGCCTTATCCTCCAGGTTTACATCTGCCTGCACACCCTCAAATCCTTCCAGCGCTTTTTTCACTGCTGCCTGGCAATGTGGGCACATCATTCCGTTAATTTTCATTGTAATCATTTCTGTTTCCTCCTTTTTTTCATTTTTTTCTATCTCATTGCTCTGAAGCACAGCTTCCTCCTGTTTATTTTTCTCCCCTTTTGCAAAAGGACGGAATCGTTTCAAACGAAGTGCATTTGTAACAACAAAAATACTGCTCATACTCATTGCCGCAGCTCCCAGCATGGGATTTAATTTCCAGCCGAAGGCTGTGTAAAATACTCCCGCAGCCACCGGAATTCCAAGTGCATTATAGAAAAACGCCCAGAAAAGATTCTGTTTGATATTTCGGATTACAGCTTTACTTAAACGGATTGCCGTCACTGCATCGAGAAGGTCGTTTTTCATAAGAACCACATCTGCGCTTTCAATGGCAACGTCTGTTCCCGCTCCAATCGCCATTCCAACATCTGCCCTTACAAGAGCTGGTGCATCGTTTACACCGTCTCCTATCATGGCAACTGTTTTTCCCTGCTCCTGAAGTCTGGCAATCTCTCTCTCCTTATCCTGGGGCATGACTTCGGCAATGACTGTGTCAATATCCAGGTTTTTACGAATTGCCTCTGCTGTTCTTTTATTATCTCCTGTGAGCATGACAACCTCAATGCCAAGTTCCTTCAGCTGCTGCACTGCCTGACGGCTTGTAGGTTTTACCACGTCAGCTACCGCAAGAAGCCCTATAATCTTATTTTCTTCTGCAAAAATCATAGGGGTTTTTCCCTCATCTGCAAGCGCTTCCAGACGCTTTTCGTATACGCCAAGAGGGATACCCTGATCTTTCATCATGCGACTGTTTCCTGCATAATACCAACGGCCGTTTATTTTTCCTTTTACGCCCTGTCCCGGAACGGAGAAAAATTCTTCTGTTCTTTCTCCTTTTATTCCCTTCGCACTGGCATACTCTAAAATTGCCTCGGCAAGCGGGTGCTCGCTTCCCCGCTCAAGCCCTGCTGCAATCTTTAAAAAGTCACGTTCCGAAATCTCTGTCTCCACATCTGTCACAACAGGTTTTCCCTGTGTAATCGTTCCTGTTTTATCAAGAACCACACTTTTAATGTTGTGCGCTGTCTCAAGGGCTTCTCCTGATTTGATCAAAATCCCGTTTTCTGCTCCTTTTCCTGTTCCCACCATAATCGCAACAGGTGTCGCAAGACCAAGGGCACAAGGACAGGAAATTACAAGAACACAAATCGCACAGGAAAGAGCAAATTCAAAGGTAGCTCCTGCAATGAGCCATGCAATGGCTGTCACAAGGGAAATTCCCATTACAGTGGGTACAAAAATCCCTGCGATTTTGTCTGCTGTTTTTGCAATGGGAGCCTTACTGGAGCTTGCTTCCTCTACAAGGCGGATAATCTGAGAAAAAGTCGTATCTTCTCCTACTCTTGTCGCCTTAAAACGAATAAATCCCGTTTTATTTACTGTTGCCGCAATAACCGTATCATTTACCTGCTTGTGAACAGGAATGCTTTCTCCTGTAATAGCGGCCTCATCCACACTTGTGCTTCCTTCTATAATAAAACCGTCTACAGGAATACTTCCACCCGGACGAACAATCACAATATCCCCCGCCTGTACCTGTTCTGCAGGAATTTCCATCTCTTTTCCGCCACGCTCTACTGCAGCAGTCTTTGGAGCAAGATCAAGAAGCTTTGTAATTGCCTCGCTTGTCTTTCCTTTTGATTTTGTTTCCAGATATTTTCCTACGGTAATAAGCGCAAGGATCATGGCGGCTGACTCAAAATACAGGTCGTGATAATATCTGTGTACCAGCTCCATATCCCCGTTTGCCAGCCCGTAGCTCATGCGGTAAATGGCAAAAATTCCATATACAAGGGAAGCCGTAGAACCGATGGCGATCAGACTGTCCATATTTGGAGCAAGGTGGAATAAGGTCTGATACCCCTTTATAAAGTATTTTCTGTTTACATAGATAACCGGCAGGCAGAAAAGAAACTGGGTAAAGGCAAAGCTCACTCCATTTTCTGCGCCTTCTAAAAAAGCCGGAAGGGGAAGTCCCACCATATGGCCCATAGAAATATACATAAGTGGTATCAAAAATGCAAAAGAAACAATCAAACGCATTTTCATATTTCTAATTTGGTCCTCTACAGGAGACCGACTCGTTCCCACACTTCCTTTTGCCGCTTCTTGTTTTACAGTTCCCTCTCCCTGTACGCTGGCGCCGTATCCAGCCTTTACTACTGCGTCGATAATCTGTCCTTCCCGGAGGACATTCTCATCATATTCTACCTGCATACTATTTGTAAGAAGGTTTACACTTACCTTTTCTGCTCCTGAAAGTTTTGAAACGCATTTCTCTACTCTGGAGGAGCAGGCAGAACAGGTCATACCTGTCACATCAAACTTTTCTTTTTTCACCCATCTTCCCTCCTGTCATTTCAATATTTTGCCCAGCATGGAAACAAATTCATCTATTTTTTCTTCCTTTTCCTCCTCTGTTTCCGCATTTGCAACACAGGATTTTAAATGTGCTGTCAAAATTTCTTTATTAATTTTATTTAAAATCGCTTCTGTCGCCATAAGCTGCTGAGAAATTTCAATACAGTACCGGTCCTCCTCCATCATTCGAAGAATCCCGTCCATCTGTCCTCTTGCAGTCTTTAAAAGCCTTGTCATTTTTTTCTTATCTGCTTTCATCTCGCCCTCCCTCACACCCCTCCGGGGTATAGTGTGAATATACATCAAAAAAACTCCTCTGTCAAGAGTTTTACGAATAAAACTTTTGACAGAGGAAGTTTTTGAGACCAACAGATAAGGCAAAGCACACTCTTTTTTAAATTGCCCGATATCCCCGCTTTTTCCCTTTTTTTGCAAAATAGAAAATCCCAAAAAACATAGCTGCCAAAAGAATTCCATATAAGATAAGAATGGCTGTATTTGCCATTGCTGCATATGGTGTGCCTTCAAGCGCCAAAAGCTTTGGGGCTGCATCCGTAAGAATAAGAGAAAACACATTCGCACCGATATGAAGCAGAACACTGCTCCACCGGTTTCCGCTCATCTCCAAAATATACGCCATAACTGTGCCCAGGATTCCCGCATAAATAATCTGCACAAAATTTCCGTGGAAAATTCCGAAAATCACACCGGAAATGATAGCTGCCGCCGGGATTTTCATATAGTCGCGAAGTCTTAAATACATCAGCCACCGAAAAATTGTCTCTTCCGCCATCGGTGCTACAATTCCCATCCAGAGGATCATTTCCCATAAGCTGTATCCTGTCGTAATGCTTTCCATCATATTCTGATACGTGTTATCCTGCACAAATATCTGAAGAATCCCCACAAAAAGATTCACATAAAAGGCAAGTCCTGCGCCGAGAAGAAGCAGAAGTCCGCATTCTCCCAGGTTTAATTTGTCTCCCGGAGGATTGGACACCAGTCTTCCAAAGACTCTTCTGTCCCTGTCCTTTTTATAGAGGTGCCACGCAGGAATTATCGTAAGTATTCCCGTAATCCCTGTGATCAAAATAGAAAAACGATTAAATCCCTCATTGCCATATCCTGTTATCTGCGTAAGAAAAATAAGGACTGCGCTTCCCAGGATCTGATAAATACATAGGAATAAAACCAGAGGACTTAATCCCCTCCACACCTTTCCCGGCAAGCTCTGACGGCGCAGAGGGCTCAGGCGAAAAAATCAAGGATTTCCCCGGCAGACTCCACAATTTTAAGAGGTTCTGCTGCCTGAAGCTCTTCCATTGTTCCATATCCATAGGAGACGGCAATGCACTCCAGTCCGCAGGCTCTTGCCCCTAAAACATCATGCTCCTTATCTCCCACCATTAAAACGGCTTCTCTTTTATCAGAAAGTCCGAGGCGTTTTAAAGCCTCTTCCACAACTGCCGCCTTATTTGTACGGTTTCCGTTCATCTCGCTTCCCACCACTTCGTGAAAATACCCGAGAAGATGAAAGTGTTCCAATATCTGAAGAACAAATTTCTCCGGTTTTGAGGACGCAACTGCAAGAAGGTATCCTTTTTTTCTCAGCTCTCCAAGCATCTCCTCAATTCCCGGATATACGCGGTTTTCAAAAATCCCAATCGTGGAATATCGCTCTCTGTAATATGAAACTGCAAGCCGGGCAGTTTCCTCATCAAGGTTCGCAAATTTCATAAACTGCTCCATAAGAGGCGGTCCTACGAATACTCTGAGTTCTTCCAGAGAGGGCGCCGGTTTTCCCAGTTTTTCCAGGGCGTACTGTACAGATTTTGTAATTCCCTCGCCAGATTCTGTGAGAGTTCCGTCTAAATCAAACAAGATTGCTTTATACATAAATAAAAATCCTCCCGTTGTATGATATAAGGTCAAATGATGCTGCCATCTTTATATCAGCCTATTATATCATTGTTTTTCTGCAGCGTCCATGAAATTTCTGTGTTCTTTTACACCACTCCGGAATAAACCCACGGCTCCATCTGAATCAGGCGGCAGTCCTCTGTAATCACAAGAATCTCTATTTTATTTTCCCCTTCTGCGGGCTCCATCTCCCAGAAAAGACGGTTTCCCTCACGCCACCAGAAACATTCCTGATGATTATGGCGCACAGAAACAATCCCCACCTGCCCCTCGGACTGGATTTCCACATACGGCTTTCTTTGATTTTGGGGAACCGGGAGATGATAAAAAAACACGGAAAAATCCTGAAAGATCGGAAATGGTCCAGAGGCTTCTTCTGTAAATACGGAGGGAAAGTCCGGTGTCGGAATCGGCGTAGGCGTATGAGAGGGCGAAGGTGAGGCGGAGGGCGTTGGGATTTCCGTAACAGAATTTTCCTCCAACGGAGGCTGTACAGGAGGAACCTGCCCCTGCACAGCCTGATTATTTTCCGCCGTACCTGCTGGTGGATTCTCCACAGGTATGTCTCCCAATCCTTCCTCCCCCGTCAAAATATCCTCTGCCTGATTCTCTTGCGGCGCCTCTTCCCAATATTCCTGCTCCGTTTCTGTTTCTGATTCCCCACCTGTTCCCGCTTCCTCCCACCAGTCGGAGGGGTACTCCTGCCCTTCTCCTGTTCCCATCTCCACATCAAACCCTCCCAGTTCCATGCTTTTTGCCTGAGTAAAACAGAGGCAGATTCCTGTAAAAATCCCGCTGCCGATCCATTTTGCCTTATTCTTTTTCCCCATAAATTCTCTCCTTCCATACCTTCTCATTTTCTGTGGAAACGCCGTCCAGCCTTCCCTTTTTTTCCTTTTCCTCAAACTCCTTTAAAAGCTTTCTGCTTTTTTCTATATCTCCTTTTTTCCACAGAAACATCCCGTATTCTGTGTACCCTTCTCTGTACTCCGGCTCATAAAGAAGAAGCTGCCTGTAGTAATCCTCTGCCCGCTCCATGTCCTTCTGATATTCTTCATTTACTGCCAGAAGGAGAAGAAGCCGCCTCTGTTTTTCCTCTTTTTTGTACAGACGAAGAAGCTTCTGCAGCTTTTTCTCCAGCGTTTCACAAATTTCTCTCTTCTCCTCCTCTTTTGCCTCCTGAAACTCTTTTTTATAATAAATTTCCGTTACCTGGGAAAGAGCCGTGTAAAAATCCGTTTCTTTCTCAGAGGAAAGCATGGGAAGAATAAGAGCAGAACAAAGACAGAGCACTGCGAACGCCCCCACAAAAGCATAAAGCCCCTTTGTCTTTCCTGTTTTTAAATCCTTACTGATGCGGCGCAGTTTTTTCTCTGCTTCCTCCGCATTTTGAAACCGGAAGCCCTCCTTTTGCATACAACATTTTTTTATCATGAGAAACAGCTCCGGACATTTCGCAAAATAAAAAATTTTTCTTTTTCCCATCAGACTGCCCAGTGTTTTTCCAAGAGCATAAATATCGCTGACTGCCGTAATCCGCCCTCTGTACTGCTCCGGCGCAGCATAGCCCTTTGTTCCGAGACATACATTCTGCTCCTGCCCATACCCGAACACTGCGCTTCCGAAATCAACCAGGTACAGTCGCCCGGATTCTGTGAGCATCAGGTTCCCCGGCTTTAAATCTCCATAAAAAACAGGCGGCGTACAGTGATGCAGGTATTTTAAAATCCCTGCTGTTTCCATTCCGATTCTTAAAATTTCCTCAGGAGAAAAAACTTTTCCTTCTTTTATCCATTCTTCCAGATTTTTCCCCTGTATATACTCCATCACAAGATAGCAGTGTTCTTCTTTTTCCAGATAATCCATTATCCTAGGCAGTCCCTGATGATTAAGAAGCCTTAAAAGCTTTGCCTCTCTCTTTTTTTCCAGCGGAAGCTCCTTTACTGCCCATAAAGTGCCAAGTTCTATATCTCTTGCAAGATAAATATCTCCTTCTCCCCCTCCCGCTATCTTTTCCAGAATACAGTATCTTCCCTTTAAAATCCGTCCGGTAAGAGAAATCGGTATCACCTCCTATGAAATTTTGTTTAATCTTTTCTGATAAAAAATAATTGGAAAACTTTACAGCAGAACGCTGTAAAAAAGAAATAAAAAATCCCTGCCCTTATCATATCACAGGGGATATGTAAGAGCAAGGGTTTTACGACACATTTGATAAATTACATTCTCTCCGGAGCTTCAAATCCGAGAAGGTCAATACATGTTTCCAGAACTTTTTTTGTAAGATTTAAAAGCTGGATAAAGGATTCCTTCTGCTCCTGATTTTCTTCACTTAAAATCTTTGTTTCATGATAGAAGCTGTTAAATGCATTTGATACTTCATAAATATAAGCGCAGATCTTATGAGGCGCTTTTTCTTCAAAGGCGTTTTCTACTGTTGCGCCGAAAGCAGTAAGCTGAAGCATAAGATTTTTCTGGCTTGTGTTTACTGCGCCAAGAATTTTTCCTTTTGCCAGATCGCCGCCCTCTTCTGCATAACGATTCAGAATTGACTTGATTCGCACAATCGTATAGAGGATATACGGACCTGTATTTCCCTCAAAGGAAGTAAAGCGATCCACATCAAAAATATAGTCTTTTGTTGCCTGATTGGAAAGGTCACCATACTTAATTGCAGAAAGGCCTACGATTTTTGCAGTATCTCTTGCATCTTTGTCGCGAACACTTCTGTTATCCACGATTTTTGTATACATCTCTTCGTTGATATCTGCAATCAGATTTTCAAGACGCATTACACCGCCATCTCTTGTTTTAAACGGCTTTCCATCTTTTCCATTCATTGTACCGAATCCCAGGAAAGAAAGCTTTGTATCTTCTTTTACAAGACCTGTTTTTCTTGCACAGCGGAACACCTGGATAAAATGAAGTTCCTGACGCTTGTCTACCACGTAAAGAATCTCGTCCGGCTCAAACAGCTTCATACGCTCCACAATCGTAGCAAGGTCTGTTGTTGTATAAAGAGAAGCTCCGTCTGATTTTAAAAGCATACACGGTGGAATTTCTTTCGTGTCTGTCTCTTCTTTTACATCAACAACAAGAGCGCCCTGATCCTCGTATGCAAAGCCTCTGTCCTTCATATCCTGTACCATATCCGGAATGTACGGCTGTGCATCGGATTCTTTTTTCCATAAATCAAAAGCTACATTCAGATTATTATAGTTACGTTTTAAGTCAGTTACAGACACTTCCATAATGTGATTCCAGAGTGCCATATATCCCGGTTTTCCCTGCTGAAGAAGATGGGTTGCCTCAAGAGCCTCATTTCTGTAAGCTTCGTCCTCTTTTGATTTTCCGCTTGCGCAAGGGTAGATTTCCTCAAGCTCGCTGATTGTAAACGGTGCTTCCTTCGGATACTCTCCCTGGAAATTGTCGTCAAAATATACAAGCTCCGGTTTTCTATGTTTTAACTCTGTGATAATAAGTCCCATCTGAAGACCCCAGTCTCCGAGATGTACATCTCCGATTACTTTATGTCCCACAAAACGCCCGATTCTCTTAATGCTCTCTCCGATAATCGCAGAACGAAGATGTCCTACATGAAGAGGTTTTGCAACATTCGGTCCGCCATAGTCAATAATAATAGTTTTTGGATTTTCTGCTGCTGTAACGGAAAGCTTTTCATCCTGCGCCATTTTTTCAAGATATTCTGCCAGAAAATCTTCTTTTACACGAAGGTTGATAAATCCCGGCTTTACTACTTCTGCCATTGAAAATACAGAATTTTCTCCAAGATTTGCCACTACTTCATCAGCAATCATAAAAGGAGCTTTTTTATATGCCTTTGCTCCTGCCATTGCTCCGTTACACTGAAATTCACATAAATCCGGTCTGTTTGATACGGTTACTTTTCCATAAGATGGGTCGTATCCTGCTTTTTCAAATGCAGCGGAAAGCTCTTCCGCCATCTGTTCCATCAGTTTTTTCATACTCTCTTTGTTACTCCTTGTATTTTCTGTTTTGACTTCTTCAAATTTTTACTTTTTTTGTACACGCTACTGCCAGAGCTCCATGCCCGATATGACAGGCAACGCTCAAAGACAACGGCGCCATACGGATTTCATGTCCCGGAAATGCCGCTTCGATTTCTTTTTTAAATTCTTCTGCTTCCTCCGGGTTTCCGGTATATGCACTTTCGATGCACATAAGCCCCTCTTCCTCATATGCAGCAAAGCGTTCCTGCATATCCTGCATTGCAGCTTTTAACATAGCTCTCTTTGCCTGTTTTTTGCCTCTTACCTTGGCATAAGCGTCCAGCTTTTCTCCCTGGATCTGAAGTACCGGCTTTAAATTGAGAACTGTTCCGATCGCTGCAGCAGCAGGGGTGATCCTTCCGCCTTTTTTCAGATATTTTAAAGTTTCCAGGGTAATATAAATACTGGATTCCAGCTTTTCCGCTTCCAGAACCTCTTTGATCTCTGCCGCGCTTTTTCCTGCGTCACGAAGCGCAAGCGCATCTGCAACTGACTGATACTGTGTAACGGAAATCCGCTGATTATCTACCACCTGCACCTTTCCGTCGTAGTCTCTTGCAAGTCCCATTGCGGTTTCACAGGAATTGCTCAGTCCGCTTGACATGGGAATATGTACGATCTCATCGTTTTCCTTTAAGAGCATATCCCAGAGACCGCAGACTTCTGCCGGGCTTGGCTGAGAAGTGGAAATCGGCTCGTCATTTTTCAGTCTTTCATAAAACTCTTCCTGAGTAAGTGTCACTCCCTCAAGATACATGGTTTCATTAATATAAAAAGGCATGGGAATTACGTGCACTCCCATTACTTTCGCCCGTTCCTGCGTTATGCCGCTGTTACTGTCTGTCACAATGGCAATCTTTCCCATTTTCATTCTCCTTTGCTAGAAAATATACATACTGTGTTCAGTGTAACATATTTTGTTCCTCTTCTCAATTAGAAATTGAAAAAATCCCTCTTACATGATAAAATATGACAAAATAAGAGATGGGAGGCGTGTTTTATATGTCATTTACACAAAACAGCTATGCATTGGCAGGAGAAACTCTGAAGAAAAAATTTGCCAGAAGAAACATGGACGCTTTTTACTGCGCCACAAAGGAAGAAGCAAAAAATCTGATCCTTTCCATGATCCCGGAAGGCTCTTCTGTTACCTGGGGAGGCACGGAATCTATGGAAGAAGCCGGAGTCTTAGAAGCAATCCGCAGAGGAAATTATGAATTTATTGACAGAAAATCAGCAAAAACTCCGGAAGAAGCAAGATCCCTTTACGGAAAAGTCGCATGCGCCGATTATTTTCTTACCAGCACAAACGCCTTCACTACAGACGGAGAACTTGTAAATATTGACGGAGCAAGCAACCGGGTTGCCTGCATTGCCCACGGTCCTGCCCACGTGATCGTCCTTGCCAGCATGGACAAAATGTGCGCTTCCGCAGAGGACGCCTATAACCGCGTGCGCACACTCGCCTGTCCTCCAAACGCCATGCGCGTCGGTGCAGATACTCCCTGTGCAAAAACAGGCGTCTGCGGCAACTGTTTAAGCCCTGACTGCATCTGCTGCCAGATTCTTGTCACAAGATATTCCCGGATCCCGGGACGGATCACCGTTGTTTTATGCGGAGAAAAAGCAGGCTTTTAAAAACCTGCTTTTTTCATCTTACTCCACTCTTGCTTTTGCAAAATACTGCGGCAAATGGAAATTCGGCTTTTCATTTTTAATCTCTGCAAATGTTCCATAATGCTCAATTTCCGGCGTCTCGGAAATTTTATAAAAATTACAGTAAAACACATCTCCGTCTTCTATGTTCACTTTCCCAAGTTCTTTTATCAGAGTTTCCGGAACCAGAAGCTTTATGCCCCAGCAGTCCTCTGCTTTATATGCTTCCGGAAGAAGCGCTTCGTACACCTCATCTGAAAAATGACTTCTTCCTTTTCTTCCCTTTCCATATGCGGCGTAAAGTACTCCTGCGGAATTCATTTCAAAATTTACATACATGGAATTTTCACGGATTTCTCCGTCCTCATCTGCAAAGCCCAGAAAAACCTCCACTGTACTGTCGTCACATACCCGGAATCCCGGTACCTTTCCGCTTTTTCCATTTTCCATATTTGTCTCTGTTCTGGGAGAAGATTCCTTACAGTACATTTCCACATAAAGACCTCTTCCCTCCAGGTATCCCATATATCCCCAGGTTTTCGGCTTTGGACCGTTCACCCACTGATAATTGGAGATTTCAAAACGCTCACAATTTTTTATTTCCTCTTTTTCTGAAATTCTTTTTACAAGGTACTCCACTTGAAAGCCCTCCTTCGTTTGTTTTCGTTCCCTTTATTATAACGCTTCTTCCCAAAAGGCACAACAGCAATGTTCCGAGAAAAGCAGCTCCTGTCTGCACTGTCTTTACAATCTTCTCTGCCTCTTCCGGTGTTTTTGGAAGTATGAGATACATCTGGAAGCTTTCAGACAGCTCCTTCCACTTCTCAGACCAGAACGAAAAATCTGACCACTTTCCGGGAATCCAGTCTTTCGAAAGCTCCATGCTCTGTGCGGAAATCCCGGTAAGTCCGTTTCTTAAAAGAAACGCCTCCCCGGCGCCTTTCTTTGTCTCCCCCTGCTGCGGCCGCACAAAGGCTCTCGTATAAAGGCTTTTACTGTCTGTGGGACGAATGAGTATCGCAGGCTGCTTCCAGGGAATGGTATCCCGGACTATATATGTTTTTCCATTTAAAAGAATCTCGCTTCCCACTGCCTCCCTGCTCCCGAAAAGCGCGTAAGATGTTTTTTCATCTATAATACAGCCTTCTCTGTCCTCCTTTGAAAATCCCTGCACTCTTCTGTCATAAAGGGAGGCGTCTCCCAAAAGGCCGCATACCATCGCTTCTCTCTGCGTTCCGTATTTTTGCGACTGTAAAACAGAAATTCCGCCTTCCCAGTAAAAACATACGTCCGTGGGAAGTTCCGCTCTGCTCTCTTTTTCCAGAATCTCTGCCACCTGCACTTTATCCGGATATTCGCCGGATAAAAATACAGATGCAGCGGGATTTTTCTGAAAGGTCCCACAAAGGCGAAGTCCGTAAAAGAGACAAATCACCCCCATCAAACAGAGAAGGAGCCCCACTGCTGTTCTGAACTGAAAGGAGGTCTTTTTGCCTTTCATGACTCCTGCAGTCTGACAGGACTGCCCTCCGTCACTTCTCTGTCTGTGCTTATAATAATCTGCTGATCGCTGGAAAGACTCCCCTCTTCCAGGGCCGCATAGGAATTGTTTTTATCCCGTACCGTTACCTCCGCCTTTCTTGCTACAAGCTGTTCTCCCAGAATGGTGTTTTCCGTATCTGTCACATACACAAAGCTTCTTCCATTCTCTTCCCGAAGAGCAGACAGCGGAACGCATGTAGTAAAGGGTCCTTCCTCTCTCGTAATGGAAAATTCTGCCGTCTCTCCAACAGACAGGGTGTTTTCCGGAAGAAGAATGGAAATCCGGCGGCTGTCTTTGTCTTCCTCTGCCTCGGATATAGACTCTATCTGGGCTTCCGGAATTTCCGTTCCGCTGCTTCCCTTCACAGACGCCTTTCCTCCGATTTCCACATATTTCAAATCGTCTTTATAGATGGTTCCTGTCATACGAAGACTTCCTCCTGTTTCATAAAGAATCACAGAAGCCTCCTCCGTTGTCTGGCTTCCGGTGGAAGCGCTCATACTTTTTATTACCCCATCTACAGGCGCTTTTACTTCTCCCTTTGCCTCAAGAAGCGCCTGAAGCTTTCCAGACTCCTTCTGCAGAGCTGAAAGCTCTGCTTCTGCATTTTCAAGACTTCCGTCTGTTGCCTCTGCCATATCTGCGTCCTGTACTGCCCGCTCCGCCTCGCGCACCTCGTTATTTCTTGCGATGATCGCCTGATTGAGCGCCTCTTCCTTTGCCCGTATTTCCTCCTGAAGGGCTATCTCCTGTTCCTTTGTATAAGCGTCTGCTGCATTGCCTCCCTGTGTGTTTTCCTGGCGCTCTCCTGATTCCAGATGATCCCCTGTTCCATCAGAAAGGCTGTCATTTCCCTGAGGCGCTGTGCTTTGTGCCTGCGCTCTTTCATTATAAAAGTTCTGAAGCTTCTGTTTTGCCGCGTCTACTTCCATTCTTGCATTTGCCATATTAATATCTCCGTATTTTATGGCGTCGTTATAATTTTGCTGCGCCCTGGTTTTTTCCGTCTCTTTTTTTTGCCCCTTTACAGAATCTGCACTTTTTAAATCCTCTGTTTTTCTTACTGCAGTGTCGATTTCCATCTGCTTTTTTTCCATCGTCTCCTGTAAGGTATCCTGATTCAGTACAAAAAGTGTTTCTCCTTTTTTTACATTCTGCCCTTCTTTTGCAAAAACCTGTTCCACCTTCTGACCGGCAAGAACGAACACAGCCTGCTCCTTTGTTCCCTCTACTTTTCCGGTTCCTTTTACATTGTGGGCAATCACCTGATTCTGCATCTTTTTTGTATCTACATTTGCAACATTTAAAGAATCTGCCGCTCTTGACAAAAAGGTAAATACAAGCATCGCCGCAAAAAATATCACAATCCATTTCACTAATTTTCTTTGTTTATCCATCTCTTACTCCTTAATTGCTGTAGAAATAATCCCCTGTTCCAGATAGTCCTGCCCTGCCAGAAATACAAGAACTGCAGGAAGCAGTACAACGGCGGATGCCGCAAAGGCAAGCCCGGCTTTTTCCATGCTGATATTGGGAAGAAACAAAGACAGGGGCCACAGACTTTTTGTCTTTAAAAATGCCATTGGCTGTTCTATTAAATTCCAGTATTCCAGAAAACCAAGAACCATAGCGGATATGATCCCCGGCGAGCCAAGAGGAAGCCCCACACGGATAAAAAGCATAAATTCCCCTGCCCCGTCAAGTCTTGCCGCCTCCATAAGCGCTTCCGGAATCCCCTCAAAAAACCGGTACATAATAAAAACCGGAAAAGTAGAAAACACTGCCGGAAGAATAATCCCCGTAAGAGTATCCAAAAGCCCCAGACTGTCCAGAACAAGGTAATTGCTTAACATCATAACCTGAAAGGGCATCATCATCAGGGCAATATATATAATAAAAAGAAGTTTTTTTCCTGGGAAGGAAAATCTTGCAAATCCCCAGGCTGCGGGCACACCCACAAGAAGCTGTCCCACAAGGATTCCGCCTGTAAGCTTTACAGAATTCCAGAACATCACAAAAAATTCCGGGGAATCCAGAAGGAGTTCCACATACGAACGAAGGGTCGGGTATCTTGGAAACAGCTTCCAGGAAGCAAAGCCTTCTCCTCCTGTGAGAACGGGCTGCAGCAGTTCTTTTAATTCTCCTGCTCCCATAAGAGAACCAGCTGCAAGAAAGAATACCGGAAACGCCGCAAGAATCGCAAAACAAACACAAATAAAGGTTCCTGCTTTTTTCATATTCTCACTCCTTTTCCCATGCTTTTTGAAGAAATAAAATCAAAATCAGGATTACGGCTCCTGTTACCACTGCGGCGGCAGACATTTTATCAAGAGATAAATCTCTGTACCAGTTATTAAAAAGATGCTGCAGAAGATACATATTTTCCTGTGGATAATCTCCGGCTACAAGATACGCCTCCCGAAATACCTTAAACCCGTTTAAAAGAGAAAGAACCACTATGGTAAAAAGTGACGGCAGCAAAAGGGGCAGGGTAATTTTTGTAAAACACTTCCACTCTCCCGCTCCGTCTACCCTTGCTGATTCGTACAAAGAAGTATTGATCGCGGAAAGCCCCGCAAGCCACAGTACAATGTCATATCCCAGATTTCTCCATATGTAACTGAATACCAGTACATAAAAAGAACTTTCCGTGTTCATAAAGTCCTGCCCTTCTATGGAAAAAAAGGAAAGAAGATGATTTAAAAGTCCCTGATCATGAAACATCAGCTTCCATAAAAGAACGACCGAAGCAACCGGAATTGCCATAGGAAGCAGAAAAAAGCTTTTTGTCATCTGCCGGAAGCGCTTCTGCCCTGATATAAAAATGGCTGCTCCCAGAGACAGGCAGACCAGAAGAGGAATGCACACTGCAAAAAATCGAAGGGTATTTTTTGCCGCAAGCTGAAACGCCGAATTTTGAAATATGGTCACATAATTGGAAAATCCTGTAAACTCTCCGCTTACCGCTCCGAAAAAGGAGCGCCGGATCACATCTATGTAGGGAACGAGCCAAAAGAGACACACTCCCAGAAAACTGGGAAGAAGAAAGAAAATCCCCTTCCATTTTGCTGATTTTTTTCTCATATATCTGCCGCCTTTCTTTCTGTTATCCCTACTATAACAGGCGTTTCTTTATTTTTTCTCTAAGACTTTTCCTATTCTTAGAGATAACTTTAAGATTTCCATGTTATAATAAAAAAACTATACATAGAAAGCAGGAACAGAATATGAAGATTTTAGTAATTGAAGATGACAAAGAGCTTGCAAATGCCATTAAATTTCAGCTTGAAAAAGAAGATTTTGCCGTGGAACTGTGTCACGACGGTGAGGAAGGTCTTTATTATATGCAGGAAAAAAGCCATGACCTTGTGATCCTGGACAGAATGCTCCCCCATATGGACGGCGTGACCCTATTAAAAGAGGCAAGACGTTCCCATGTTACCACGCCTGTTATTTTTCTCACTGCGCTTGGGGAATTAAGCGATAAGGTCTGCGGTCTGGAATGCGGGGCAGACGACTATATGGTAAAGCCCTTTGCTTTCGAGGAGCTTCTGGCAAGAATCCGCTGCCTTATGCGCCGCCCCGGAAAATGGGACGATTCCTCCATTCTCCGTCTTGGCGACGTTTCCTTTGACCCGGAAAGCAATCTTTTGTCAAAAGAGGATTCTGAATGTACTCTTTCCAAACGGGAGGGAAGTCTTATGGAAATTTTTTTAAGAAATCCTGGGCAGACTCTTACACGAACTGTTCTTTTAAACCGTGTATGGGGTTTGGACAGCAATGTGGAGGACGGAAATCTTGATAATTATATCCACTTTTTAAGACGCCGCCTGAAATCTGTAGGCAGTGTACTCAATTTAAAAACAGTCCGTGGCGTTGGCTACTGTATGGAAGTATTTCACTGATCCACGATAAAAGCGGGTTCGTTTTCCATTTATCTCATGGAAAACGGACCCGCTTTTTCTTTTCTGCTTTTTATTCTGATAAGTACAGATTCACCTGTGACACTGCTTTTTCTACTGCCTCTTCTACAGAAATCTCTCCTTTTATATAAGAAGCTCCTGCATCAAGAACAGCACTTAAAATCATGCGGTTTTCTTTCACCGGTGTGGTCAGCGTCTTTCCAAGTTCCTGCATTTCTCTGATCACGCTTTCGCCCGGCTGTACTATACTTACTTCTATGCTCTCTCCTGTCTGATTGTTGTAGCTGCTTGTAACAGAAGTCACATCGCCCTCTTTTGCATTTCCAAACCAGTACGATACGTCCCCATAAACAGATTTTCTTACAGGAAGGCCGTTGGACGATCCCACTCGCTGTCCTTCGTCGCTGAATAAATAGCTTACGAATTTTTCTGCCGCCTCTTTTTCTAAGGATTTGGCGCTGATTCCCACAATCTTCTGAGGAATAAAGGCATCTTTTGTCTGACCGTTCCAGAGTTTTCCTGAAATACCGTCGCCCTGCTGTTCTACAGAATAAATGGAACGCAGGTCAGAAGGGGAATAGACGCCTCCTGTTCCCAGAATGTTGCTTCCTAAAATCAAATCCAGACCTCCCACTCCAAACTTAGAGAAGACAGCGCCAAATTCCGAATAAAGATTTCTGACTTCATTGGCTTCTTCCATCTCTTCCACCGTTGTTCCGAAAGAAGCAAGAAGCTCCTCTGCCGGCGTTTTCGCACTCTGATAAATCCGGTTTGTCTGCTCTAAAAATTCCTGTACTGCCGCCTGATTTAACGTTCCGTCTTCATTTACCCATGCAGACATATTCACTGCCGCAAGACCTTTTAACAGCATATACGGACTATAAGAGCTTGAAAATGGAAGCGTATCTTTCGTATACTCTTCTTTATGTGATTCTATGGTATCTGCCATAGAAGTCAGATCGGAAATCGCGTCCACATATTCTTTCTTTCCCTGCATATACGGAATGCCGAATTTTACAGGCATCTGATATATCTTTCCCTCTCCGTCTTTATAAGGTTCTATAATATTTTCCAGAATATCTGCATCTTTTAAAATCCCGCTTAAATCTTCAAGCATTCCCTTCTCAATATACGTATCTGCTGCAATGCCGTCCATAAGAAGAATGTCCGGTCCTTTTCCAGCCATAATTTCTGTATTTAAGGCTTTTAAAGCGTCTGTTTCCGTTACTGCGTCCTCTCCTGTCATACCGATTTCCAGATTCAGGTAAATATCCGGATATTTTTTCTGGAAGGCTGCTGCTGCCTGACGCAGGAAGTCATCGTCTGTAAGAGAATATACGGTAAGCTCTGTATCTGGGACAGCCGGTGTGTCTTTTGAGTACACATACTTGCAGATTCTTCCTACAGGGTCGCTCTGGCTCACATCGGAAACCGCCAGATAAAATGCTCCATCCTTATCCCTTGCCATATCCGTGAACGCTATGGCCGGAGAACTGAGGGAATTTAATTTTCCGTCTGCCACCTGCTCCACAACGCTTCCTCCGAAAGCATATCTGTAAATTCCGTCATGACTTACATAGAAAAGGCTGTCCTTTTCATCTCCATCAATAAATAGAAGATTATTGATGCCCACTCCTGTCATCTGCAAATTATCCGGATTGGAAGAGATTTCTTTTGTCAGGACCTCCTCTTCCTCCAGAGGCTTTCCTGTTTCCATATCGTAATAATGGATTTCTGTATCCACAACGGAAATCAGCCTACTTCCCACTGTGTCAAATATGGAAACTACGCTTCCCTCATCGTAAGTATGAATTACACTGCCGTCCTGAGGGTTTATTTCCTGAACTCCGTTACTGGAAGATAACAGAAGATTTCCCTTATCTGAAAAAACACAGCGGAAAATATACCCGTCCATTGTCTCGTTTAAATCCAGTTCCTTTGCTTCTCCCGTTGGAGAAATATAAAAATAATGAAGGACATAATTTTCTTCATCCTGCATTTCCAGAAATGTGGTGAAAATTCCTCCGTCTTTTGCGATTGCCACGGAAGAGCCAAACTCCAAGCTGTCGTCCGCCTTTGCCATCTCCCGCATACTTTTGGGTGTCTCCCATGTTTTTCCCTTGTCTTTGGAATCACTCACCTGCACGCCATCTTCTGTAAAATACACAAGACGCATTGTTCCATTTTCCAGCAGTTCCATTGCTATAATCTGCGAACACCCTTCCGGAACAGCAAGCTCCTCCTCCAGGTATCTCCCCATTGCTTTTTCTTCTGAAGCCTTTTTTCCGTTTTCGTCAGATTTGGAAGAAGAAACTGCCTCCTTTCCACAGCCTGTAAAACCGGCGATGCTCCCCACTGCAACACAGACACCCATTGCTGCAGCGAAATTTCTTTTATGTTTATGATACCAGCTCATGTGTAACCTCCTTTTTGTTGATGCTACTACCTTAACAGGGTTTTCTCTAAAAAACCTCTAATCTTAGAGACTTTTTTTAGAAATCTGTGTTATGATAGTTTTACTGTTTCAGAAAGGAGAATCCTATGTTTCGAAAACTTCACACACAGATGACGCTTTTTTCTGCCGCAGTTACAGGCGGGATTTTAATTCTTATGACGCTTGTCTGTCTTTTTATTGCAGAAAACGGCACAAAACAAAACAGCTATACGACTTTTTCCCAGAATGCGCAGGCATGTATTTCCTATCTGGAGACACAGACAACCCTTTCTCATTCCTGGCTTCAGAAAACGCAAAGCAACTACGGTCTTTCTATTAAGCTAGCCGATAACCGCAAGCCTCTCTTCTTTGACAAGCTTCATCTCACAGAAGAGGAACAGACCGCCTTTGAAAAGGCAGAGGAACTTGCCTTAAAACAGGAAGGACTTGATTTATTCGGAGCTTTTCGAAATTCCCGCCTTACAAACTCTGCTTTTTTTACTATGAAGGATTATTACGTCTGCGTAGCCCTGATCCCCAAATCGGAAAATAACTTTTTAAGCGTAGTGATCCTTCATTCCTTAAGCGACCTGAACCGACAGCTTGTCAATCAGCGCCTTGCCTTTTTCGCCACTGTAGTTCTGGCTATATTTGCACTTTTTATTTTTTCCTGGTTTTTCACAAGAAAAATGATACGGCCGCTTTCGGAAAATCACAAACAGCAAACCGAATTTATTGCTTCTGCCTCCCATGAACTCCGTTCACCTCTTACGGTTATCCTTTCCAGCATTCAGGCTATGGAAAAGGCTTCCCCCGAGGAACAGAAGCACTTTGCTTCCATTATAAAAAATGAGGGAAACAGAATGTCGCGGCTCATTGGAGATATGCTCTCCATCGCAAATGCAGATAACCACTCCTGGAGAATCTTTCCCGCTCCTTGCGAACTTGACACGCTTCTTCTGGATACCTTCGAAAAATATGAACGGCTGATGCAGGAGAAAAAACTCCGACTTCATATTTCTCTTCCGGACGAAACGCTTCCCACATGCAAGTGCGACAGCTCCAGAATTTCCCAGGTACTGTCTATTCTCCTTGACAATGCCCTCTCTTACGTTCCTTCCGGAAAAGACGTATTCCTTTCTCTTTCTGAGGGAAGCAAACATTTTTATCTTACGGTAACGGATAATGGCCCCGGAATCCCTGACAAACAGAAGGCTTCTGTTTTCCACCGTTTTTACAGGGCAGACAATGCAAGAAATAACAAGGAGCATTTCGGTCTTGGACTTTGTATTGCCCAGGAAATCGTGCAGCTTCACAAAGGCACTTTAAAAATCACAGACACAAAAGGCGGCGGCGCTTCTTTTATTATCCGCCTTCCAAAATAATGTCAGACAGCAGTGCAGGAGGGGATCACAAAATCCCCTCCTGCTTATTTTCTGTCTTTTATTCACTTCGAAGTGCGTCAATCGGGTTTAAGTTCGATGCCTTTACAGAAGGCAGAAGTCCGAAGATAACACCAATCAGCATGGAAAATACAACGGAGGCAATAATTGCCGGCACACTGATCGCAGTGGGCGTTCCGGATACCTTCGCCACGATCCGCGAAAGTCCGATGCCGGATATAACGCCTATGATTCCTCCGATACTCGTGAGAACGGCAGCCTCTGTAAGGAACTGGGCAAGGATTGTTTTTTTCCTTGCTCCAATCGCCTTTTTCAGACCAATCTCGCTTGTGCGCTCTGTGACAGATACCAGCATGATATTCATAACGCCGATACCTCCTACAAGAAGAGAGATACTTGCAATCCAGATAAGCTGCTGATTTGTGCTCTGGCTGAGCTTCTGCAGATTTTTTACACGTTCCATCACATCGTCTGCCTTATAGGCAATCTTTGTGCTGCTGGAGGAATCTTCGGAAGTGGATATTCCGGAATTTAAAATCTCCTCCGCGCTTTTTCCGGCGGCGCTCATATTATCTGTGCTGTCTGCCTTGATAATCACATTCTCCGGCTCGTCAAACTTAAACGCAATGGGCCAGGATTTATTTGGGATCATAATAGAACCCGTAATCTCCTGATGATATTCGTCATACTGAGAAAGCGTCTGGATATTTGGCATATCGTCTTCCCGCTTTGTAAGGATTCCCACAACCGTAAACGGCTCTGTGCCAATCTCTACCGTCTTTCCTATGGGATTCTCCCCCTCGAAAAGATTTGCAGCCGCATTGGTATCTACAAGAGCAACCTTTGCAAAGGAATCATAATCTTTTTTTCCGAATCCTCTTCCTGCCTGGACGATATAATCGCAAGTATCGAGATAAGATTCGTCAATTCCGAACACCTTTCCTCCCTGGAAGCTTGTATTTTTATAATACACACTGCTTGTATAGCTTCTGCTGTGATAGAAAGTTGCGCTTTTTACATGGTCCAGTTTTCTTACTTTTTCTTTCTGCTCATTTGTCAGAAGCGGAGGCGCCTGATTTCCATTCATACTTCCATATTCCGCATCGTACTCATAATCTCCCTTTTTTAACACAATATCTACTGTGTTATTTCCGGAGCCGATCAAATCCTCCTTAATCTGCTCGCTTGTTCCCTTAATTGTGGAAACAATGGCGATAATAGATGCAATACCAATAATAATTCCAAGCATTGTCAGGAAGGATCTCATCTTATGCGACCATATTCCCTGAAACGCCAGGCGTATATTTTCAAACATAAAATTCTTTTCCCTCCTTAAAAGCCATACATTTCTTCCAGTGTGGCATCTTTTGTTTTTGCTCCGTCTTTCACATCATCACCATATGGGAAGGCGACATAATCCTCAGCAGTCAGCCCTTCTTTGATCATGATATTGTAACCGCCGTCCACGCTGGCTCCTACTGTAACAATCTGTTTCTTCAATTTTCCGTCCTTGTCTTTTTTATAGACGTAGCTTGTTCCGTTTTCTGTACGCACAAATGCTTTTGATATGATCAGAAGACTGGTATCAGAGACTTCTTCTCCCAGCATAATATTCAGCCAGCTGTCTTCTCCTACCTGTACTGATTTATCCGGAATCGTTGCTGTAAAATTATAATAGGACACATTTGGATTTCCATCTCCCATATACATACTTCCGTCCGATTCTATAGGATAATCCGACACGTCAATAACTTCTGCATCAAATTCTCCGCTGTCATAACTGGAACACTTTAAAATAGTTCCTTCTTTTACCTTATCAAGAAGAAGCTCTCCTACCTGTCCCTGCACATAATATCCTTCCTTACTCTTTACCTTTAAGAAAGCGTCCTGGGAAGTGCTTCCTGTGACAGGGTCGCCTATGTATGCGATGGTTCCGTCCAGCTTGCTGTAAATTTCCCGGTTTTCCATCTTTCGTTCCAGTTTTTTGATTTTTAAATCACTTTCTTCTATATCAATTTTCAGACTGGCAATGCGATTTTTCTGTATTTTTATTGCCTCGTCTCTTGTGAGCGTGGTTCCGGAACCGCCTCCGCTTCCATTTCCTCCGCCATCGTCCTGCGGTTCTTCGTCTTCTTCATACTGAGACGCCTCTTCAACGGTAAGCTCTGTCTCCGCAAACATATAAACAGGATTGGAAAGAAGACTTCCGTCTATGTAGTAATAGCCAATGCAGGATGCTTTTCTGTCCTGAAAATCACTGATGGTATCATTCTGATGAAATTCAAGCTGGAACCAGCTTCCTGTTTCACTTAATTTTTCTGTTCCGTCCTGACTGTATCCTGCCATTTTATTAAAGAAAGATCCCATCACCGTCACTTTCCCCTTTGCACTGCTGCAGAGAAATACATACGGATCTTCCTTTGTACCAGATCCTTTAAAAGGCTCTGTATTGTAATCAAGAGTCATATAAAAAGGCGCTTCCCCGTCAGAAATTCCGTTTATATCGGAGGGGTCTAAAATATCCGGTGTTGGCGTCGGACCGTTCGGATCCGGCGTTGGCGTGGGAAGCTCAGGTTCCTGGTTTCCTTCTCCGGAAGTCAGATCGTCTGAGAGAGGTTCATCATAACTCACATCTCCATTTTGAATGGTTCCCTGGGTTTCTGTCTTATCGCTTCCTGAAGTCAGAGTGTCATCTCCTGATTCCAGAACAGTCGCAAGAACAGGAGCAAACGGAATGGCTGCCAGATACATTCCCTGTGAACTTCCCGCTGATGCCTGCTCATCCTCCGGAATATCGTCTGTTGTTCCATTATCGCCGCCTAAATTATCTGCGTCTATGGGGTTCTGATCCGTCTCCTCTACAGGTCCGCCGTTTAACAGGCTGTTCAGTCTGTTGACTGCCTTATTTAAATCCTGTTCCAGTTTCTGATGTTTCAGCTTCGCAATATTTAACTCCATTTCCACAAGAGTCATGTCAAATGTCATCAGTTTATCGCCCTTTTTGACGGCATCTCCCTTCTGCACATACACGTCCTGGATAATCACATCTTTATCCATTTTTACATTCTGGGAAACACTTGTTACAATCTGCCCCTGAAGAGTCGTACTTGGAGTGTACCAGTTGCTTGCAATACTGCCCACATTTACAACCATAACCTCTTTCTGATTCTTCTTTTTTACATAGGAAAGACCGCCTGCTGCCCCTCCTGCCACAAGAGAGGCAACCACAACTCCTATAATTCCTTTTTTGATTATGCTGCGCATTTTTTCACCTCTTTTCCTGCAGTTCACCGTCACGTATGGTAACAACGCGCTTTGCATGTGTCGCAATATCCGGATCATGGGTGATCATGAGAACGGATACGCCTTCCTCATTTAATTTCTGAAACAGCTCCATAACCTGAGCTCCTGATTTGCTGTCAAGGGCTCCTGTGGGTTCGTCTGCCAGAAGAAGCTTTGGATTATTTACAATCGCCCGGGCAATGGCAACTCTCTGCATCTGTCCGCCGGAAAGCTGATTGGGCCGAAAATCCACACGCTCTGCAAGTCCTACTCTTTCCAGTGCCTTCAATGCCCGTTCCCTTCTTTCTTTTTTGGGAACTTTCGCATAATTCAAAGGCATTTCCACATTCGCCAAGGCTGTCTGTCTTGGAAGAAGATGGAAACTCTGGAATACAAAACCGATTTTATGCAGGCGCAAATCCGACATTTCGTTTTCCGAACAGGCGCTTATGTCCTGCCCGTCAAGAAAAAACGTTCCCTTTGTCGCCTGATCCAGACACCCGATGATATTCATAAGCGTGGTTTTTCCGGAACCGGAAGGTCCCATGATTGCCACATACTCCCCTTCCTCCATAGAAAAATTCACATTCTTTAACACGGGAACACTCATTTTCCCCTGCTGATATTCTTTATATATATCCTTCAGATCCAAAATCATTTTAAAGGCTCTCCTTTGTCTTATCTGTATGCACTCAGCCTACTGGTACAAGATCATCCACAACTGCGCCGGAAGCATCTGTCTGGCTCTCTTCTGTTCCTTCTTCATAAGGAACCATCTCTCCCATTTCCTCCTCGGGAACCATCTCATCAGAAGAACCTTCCCCTTCCATTGATTCCATGTCCGGTTCTCCCATATCCTCAGACATATCAGACATCATGGCGTTCATGGTCTGCTCCCCGCTTCCCACAACTGCGTCCATTCCTTCCTCGAGCCCTTCTGCCGGGAAAGCAATGCAGTCCTCTTCTGTCAGTCCGTCCACAATCTCATACTCAAGAAGCGCCTCATCATACTTTCCAAGTGTCACACTTCTCTTTTCCAGATGTTTTTTCTCATCTGCAACCCACACATAAGGTTCTGCAGTATCTGCATCTGCAATGAAGAAATCACTGAGCCAGAGCCCTTCTTTTTTGTCGTTCTGTCCCTGATCCGGTTCTATGTAAACATGCTGCCCAAGCATAAGCCCTTCTGACGTTTCAAGCTGCACATAAAAAGGATAGGAACTTGAATTTGTCTGAGAATCTCCGCTTGTACTCATCATACCGTACATATTGTTACTGTCATCAGAAGCTGCATTTTCCTGATCTACATTTCCCATTGTTCCTTTCCATGTCTGCGTTTCATCTGCTCTGGAACGGATAATTACCGTTTCTCCCGGTATGATATTCTGACGGTTTAATTCATTAACCATACCTTTTACACGGTAAGCCCCTGTGCTTAAAATAGTAATAAAAGCTCCGTTTTCCGAATTTTCCCCGCCGTATGTATAGCTGCTGGATTCTTCCACAAGAGTATTTTCCACAGATTCTGATTCATCGCTGCTCATTTTGGAAGAATCAATTTTCTGGATCACACCGTCTATATCGCTTCTTACCTCTGTATTTAACATGGCATTTTCCAGCTTCTGGATTTCGGCAGCTTTGCTTTTCTGATCATATTCATTTTTCTTGAGATTCATTTTATTTGTTTCTATCTCAATAGTATAAGAAAGCTGGCTGTCCGCCTTCGCCTGTTTTTTTTCTTTCTCCAGGGTATTGATCTGCTGCTGGAGATTGACCGCCTCGTTTTTAAGACGCTCCAGATCAAGCTTTGCCTCCTGCAGATCCTCCTGAATACTGCTTAAATCGTATTCAAAAAGAAGCTGTCCCTGTTTGACTTCATCTCCTACTTTGACTTTGACTTCCTTTACCTTTCTGCCATTGTCGATTTTTACCTCCACAGTATCCTGTGGTTCTACAACTCCGGCATACCGGTTCTGCACACCAAGGTCATTTCCCATAAGGGTACTGATGGAGGATACATATACGGTATCTTCTCCTGAAGCCCCTGCCTGGCTGTTGTTATAATAATACCAGCCTCCGGCTCCGGCTGCTGCCGCTATCACAATGCCTCCCACAACCAAAAAGCTTTTTTTCATGATAGTACCTCCAATAATCATTTAACAGTCTCAAATTTTCTTTCTTATCATACCAGATTCTACAGCAAAATAAAAGCCTGTGGAAAAATCACTGCATTTTTCACAAATTTTTCATTGTTATTTTATAAAAATCGTATATTTTTTATGCTTTTTTGACTTTCCGTTCATTTTCTGGTAAAATAGGGCAGAACAATTTTTTATAGGAAAGGAAAGAACCCATATGAAGATTGTGAAACGTTTTCTTCCTGCGTTTCTGTTTGTCCTTGTCCTCCTTCTGGCAGGCTGTTCCCCTATGGGCAAATCAGATGTAAAGGAAGTAATTACCCGTGAACTGGATTTACTGAAAAATCTGGATTCGGAAAAAACTCAGGAATACGTTTCTTATAAGGAGCTGTTTCCTGCTGCAAAAGATATGGAACTGTCGGCTGAGGTAAAAGAAGTTTTTTCTCTTTTCTTCCGGAATTTTGATTATAAGATTCAGGAAATCCACATAGACAAAAAACAGAAAACAGCTTCTGCTTCTGTAAAGCTTTCCACACTTGATGCCAGAAGCCTGGCAGAAGACTTTGAAGCACTGAAACTGAAAACAGAAATCGAAGCGGCAGCCTCCTCAAAAAGCGCTGAAAATTTTTCAGATTCCACAGACGACAATTACCGCCTGTTAAACCGGCTTCTGAAAAAAAACAAGTACGAAACGACAGAAGAGATCTGTACCATAACCCTGCATTACAAAAATGATGTTTGGAAAATCGACCATTCAAACTCTCTGGAAAACGATCTGGTAGGAGGGCTGATCACCTATCTTTCAGATCCCGACATTCTTTCTCCCGAAGAGACTATGAAGGTTTATCTGAAAACGCTGAAAAAGATGGATCTGGAAGAAATGAATGATTTTCTCGGAATTGAAAGTCTCCTTACAAGCGGAGACACTGCCAGAAGCGCCATTGCTTCTGCTCTTGTGGAACAGGTACATACGAATTTCAATTACAAAATCTCAGAAAGCACAGTAAGCGGCTATACGGCTTCTGTAAAAGCAGAGATCACCACCTTTGACAGTGACAGTATTTTAGATAATTACCACGAAAAACTGAACGATTATCTTGCATCTGCCGACGCCGTGATCGACGGATCGGAAAAGCGATACCTGAAATCTTATGAACTTCTTCTGGAAAACATTGAAGAAAATGAAGATACCATTACTGCTTCCGCAGATTTCCACCTTGTAAATGACGGCGTTTCCTGGAAACTGAAAGATGCAAGCGCAGAACTTGGAAACGCCATTTTCGGAACACTTGTCACATCTCCCGTATCAGAGGAAAGCGATGAATAATTTTTACAAAAAAACAGAAACCGGAGAAGTACAATCTCTCCGGCTTCTGTCTTTTTACATAAGAGGTGCAAACAGCAGAAAAATACTTGCCATAATCCTCTCTTTCTGTGTTCTGCCCTGAAACATTTCCAACGTATATAGACTGCAGTGCAGAATATCCTGTTCAAAAATTTCCCTGTATTGTTTCACAAGCTCATTGGAATAAAAAACGCCGCATACCTCATCATCCACCATAAGGCTTCTCATATCCATATTCACCGAGCCTATACAGCAAAGCTCTTCATCGACCACCATCGTTTTTGCATGGATATATCCCCTGTATTTATATACTTCCATTCCATATTCCAGAAGCTGTCCGCAAAAATAATTTGTCACAGGATCAAGAAAAAAGCTTGCTTTTACTCCCGGGATCATAAGTCTGATTTTCACTCCCGCGGCTGCCGCTGTTTTCAGCGCGTCCATCACAGAAGCATCCGGAAATATCCCATAATATTGGGAATGGAAAAAAATTCTTTTTTGCTAAATTTTTTCATATGATTATTCTTCTTCTGTCTCATTTACATCAAGACCAAGTTCCTTTAACTGTGCCTCATCTACCGGCTGCGGTGCTTTTGTCATCAGACAGGATGCATCTTTTACCTTCGGGAAAGCAATAACGTCACGAATACTGTCCACCTTAGCCATCAACATCACAAGACGGTCAAGACCATAAGCAAGTCCTGCATGAGGCGGAACTCCATATTTGAAAGCGTCCAGAAGGAAGCCAAACTGCTCATAGGCAGCCTCTTTTGTAAATCCAAGAGCCTCAAACATTTTTTCCTGAATATCATTCTGATGGATTCGTACACTTCCTCCACCAATTTCATTTCCATTTAATACGATGTCATATGCTTTTGCACGTACTTTACCCGGATCTGTATCAAGAAGCGGAAGGTCTTCTTCCATAAGCATAGTAAACGGGTGGTGCATAGCTGTGAAACGATTTTCCTCCTCATTCCACTCAAGAAGCGGGAATTCTGTTACCCACACAAAACGGTATTCATTTTTATCAAGGATTTCCATCTGTTTTGCAAGCTCAAGACGAAGCGCTCCAAGCACATCATACACAAGCTTTGTTTTATCTGCTGCAAAG
Source organism: uncultured Blautia sp. (assembly GCA_900549015.1). GTDB lineage: Bacteria > Bacillota > Clostridia > Lachnospirales > Lachnospiraceae > Blautia_A. The sequence goes on along the minus strand of URMH01000012.1, from coordinate 17,276 downwards.
AGAAGAAGATCTCCCGGCTTTCCTTCCATTGCAGCTACAAGAGTGTCCATCTCTTCCTCTGTCATAAATTTGGCAAAAGAAGATTTTCTTGTACCGTCTTCTGCAATGGCAATGTAAGCAAGACCTTTTGCCCCGTAGCCTTTTGCAAACTCTACCAGTTTGTCAATCTTCTTACGCGGCATCGCACCCTGTCCTTCTGCGTTGATACCACGTACGCTTCCGCCATTTTCAAGTGCTCCTGTAAATACTGCAAAACCGCAATCTTTTACAATATCACTTACATCATGAAGCTCCATTCCGAAACGCATATCCGGTTTGTCAGAACCAAAGCGGTCCATCGCCTCCTGCCATGTAATTCTTTCAATCGGCAGTTTTACTTCAATTCCAAGCACTTCTTTAAAAAGGAATGCAAGGTATCTCTCGTTTACATCAATTACATCGTCTACATCTACAAAAGAAAGCTCCATATCAATCTGTGTAAATTCCGGCTGACGGTCTGCACGAAGATCCTCATCACGGAAACATCTTGCAATCTGGATATAGCGGTCGTATCCGGAGCACATTAAAAGCTGCTTATAGAGCTGCGGAGACTGTGGAAGACCATAAAAACTACCAGGATGCACACGTGACGGCACAAGATAATCTCTTGCTCCCTCAGGAGTACTCTTTCCAAGCATAGGCGTCTCAATTTCAAGAAATCCTTCTTTTGCGAAAAACTGTCTTGTAAGCATTGCCACCTGACTCTTTAACATCATATTTCTCTGAAGATCCGGTCTTCTTAAATCGAGATAACGGTATTTCAGACGAATTTCATCTTTTGTCTTGCTGTTCTCCTCAATCGGGAAAGGAGGTACGTCCGCCTCAGACAGCACACGAAGACTGTTTACACGAAGCTCAATCTCACCTGTTGCAAGATTTTCATTTACTGCCCCGCCTCTTTTTTCCACAATACCTGTCACTGCAATAACAAACTCACTGCGGAGATGTCCCGCTTTTTCAAATCCCTCTTCATCAATGCTGCCGTTTTCAAAAATAAGCTGCATGATCCCGGAACGATCACGAAGGTCAACAAAGACAAGTCCACCTTTGTTTCTTGCTTTCTGAACCCAGCCCATAAGGGTTACTTCGCTTCCGATCATCTCTTTTGTCACTTCTGCACAGCGGCATGTTCTGTGCAGTCCCTGCATACTTTCAGCCATAATTCTCTATCCTCCTGATTTTTACATTCTGTCGCGGAAAAATTCCACGAACTCTGTATATCCTTCTGTCATCATCTGTTCCTTCTGGAACTTCTTATTTTTCTTCATAATGGAAATGTTTACCTGCGTTCCTGTGCTTCTCTCTTCTTCCGCCTGTTTTAAAATCGCAAGAAGCTTATCTGCCGGCATATTTTTCTCTATAAGATATGCTTTTTTGCCGTTCTTTGTAGGAACCTCATATCCTCTTTCCAGAAGAAGCATAACAATTCGCTCGAAACCAATGGAAAAACCGCAGGCACATGTCTGATTTCCTGTGAATTTTCCGATCATTTCATCGTAACGTCCGCCGCCGCCTACGCTTCCGCCGAACTCGTCCATTGCGATCTCAAAAATCGGTCCTGTGTAATAAGACATACCGCGTACAAGTGTCGGGTCAAAGGACATTTTAAAATCTGCTGTCTTTACGCTGTCCACTGTGGAGATAATTGTCTGAAGATCTTCTGCAACGCCCGGTTCCAGAACGTCTTTTAATTTTTCTCCGAGGAAACGAACGCCTTCTGTATCGTTTGTCACCTCTTTGAACATTCCCAGGTATGTGTCAATGCTATCCTCGGCAAAGCCTTCTTTTTTCAGCTCCTCTGCAACGCCGTCCAGTCCGATTTTATCCATCTTATCAAGGATAATAAATACGGTATCAAAGCTTTCCTCCGGGAAACCGCTGTATTTTGCCATTGCCTTTAATATCTTGCGGTCATTGATACGGATTGTAAAATTGTGGAAATCCAGTTTTCCAAGAAGGGTTGTCGTTGCAAGAACGAGCTCGATTTCTGCAAGATAAGTCGGCTCCCCTAAAATATCAATATCACACTGCATGAACTGACGGAAACGCCCTCTCTGGGGGCGGTCGGCTCTCCATACATTTCCCATCTGAAGGGCTTTAAAAGGGGTCGGAAGCTCATTTGCATGATTGGAGTAATATCTGGAAAGAGGAACCGTAAGGTCATAGCGAAGCCCGGAGTCCACAAGATCCGCCTCCTCCTTTGCCTCCTCAAGTTTTAATTTTTCTCCTCTTTTTAAGATTTTAAAAATCAGTTTTTCGTTTTCTCCGCCCTGCTTGCTGCAAAGATTTTCAATATGCTCCACGCAGGGAGTTTCTATAGAAGAAAATCCAAATGTGCCGTATGTCTCCCGGATCATATTCATCACATAATTTCGGATTTCCATCTCCCTGGGTAAAATATCTTTCATTCCGGTTACCGGTTTTTTCTTTAATGCCATATCTTTCCTCCTTTATTATGAACCACTCTCTGAAATGCAAGAAATACCTGCATATCGAAATTTTTTATTTCTTCTATCATAAGCTCCATCACTGTTTCCACATCAAACGCCGGTCTGTACGGCCGGTCTGAGCGAAGAGCTGCAAACACATCGCAGACTCTTAATATTCTGGCTCCCAGAGGAATTTCCTCTCCTGCCAGATTCGACGGATACCCTGTCCCGTCAAAATTTTCATGGTGATATAAAATACTTTTCAGGATAAATTCTGAATACCCCTGTTTTTTCAGCACCTCATATCCAAGAGTAGAGTGCATTCTTACATATTTCAGCTCCTCTATCACGAGAGGATCCTGCTCCTGCCCGTTAATATACCCGGTCAGTTTTAACTTTCCAATATCGTGAAGCATACCTGCGACTGCCAGGTCATGGCACACCGCCTCAGAAAGAGACAGTTCTTTCGCCACCTCGTATGCAAGATTGCTTACGTCCATACCATGATGCAGCTCGGATTCCAGGTCAAATTTAAGAATCCCTTTTTTTTCTGTTGTCGTCAATGCTGTCTCCAAAACTACAGCCACCTTTCAATGCCCGCACGTTTTCTTTCTATCATTTCTTCAATCCTGGAAATGTAATTTGTGACGTCTTTTACATTTTCCACACGTTCAATTCTTCTTCCGCCATCAAAAACAAGCTTGGAAGAACCTCCTGCTCCCAGTGCAATAATAGGCTGTTTTTCTTCCATGATCAGAATATTATAAATTCCAGCCTTATCTGTCTTTGCATAGCCCACATTCTCAAAATTGCCCTTCATATTTTTCTGTCTGTACAGATAATAAGGGCTCATTTCCATTTCACGGGCAGCTTCCATAGTCAGATTCATAATCTCCTGATTATTTTCAAATGTCATTTCCTGGTATTTGTCTTTGAACATATTAAGCCTTGCCGCACGTTTTACAGCAAGGGAGTGCACGGTCAGGCTGTCCGGTGCAAGAGTTCTGACCCTGTCCAGCGTATTTTGCACTTTGGAAATATCTTCTCCCGGAAGTCCCACGATCAGGTCCATATTGATGTTGTCAAATCCAAGCTCCCGTGCCAGACAAAAAGCTTTTTCAGTCTCTTCCACTGTATGGCGTCTTCCGATAATATCCAGTGTTTCCTGATTCATAGTCTGGGGATTTACAGAAATTCTTGTAACTGGAAATTCCCGGATCGCCTGAAGCTTTTCTCTTGTAATACTGTCAGGCCGACCCGCCTCTATGGTAAATTCCAAAAGACCGTCAAATCCGAAGCTTTCTTCCACCTGATGAAGCACCCTTCTAAGCTGCTCCGGCTCCAGTGTCGTCGGCGTTCCTCCTCCAATGTAAATAGTATCCAGCTTTCTTCCCGTCATCATAGGCGCTGTCTCCCGGATTTCCCGGCAGAGGGCATCTACGTATGCGTCTACCCTGTCCTTCCATACGTTTAAAGGATAAGAGCTGAATGAACAGTAAAGGCAAATACTTGGGCAAAACGGAACACCGATATAGAGGCTGTATCCTTTTTCATAATCAATCTTTTTGAGAATATCCCTCTCTCTGTTTGCGATTGCCACTGCAAGCGCTGTTTTTTCCGGGCTTACGAGATACCGCTCCCGCATTTCCTGTGCAGTCTCGGAATTTTTCATTCCGGATTCTATCATTGCCATTGCAAGCTTTACCGGACGGATTCCCGTTAAATTTCCCCAGGGCAAAGTCCTTCCCGTAAGCTTTACAAGAAGCTTATAAAGGCCATATTTTATAATGTCTTTATTTTCTTTTCGAAGCGTGCGGTCAGATTCTTCTTCTGATTTACAGAAAACAGGGGCATCTTCTTCCTGACTGCAGGAGTGCCCCTTTATTTTCTCCGCGCTTGTTACGCCGTTATGACCTTCCCCTTTGTATCTTAAGACAAAGCTTCCATTTTCCTCTGACACAGTAAAGGAAAGGTTGTATTCTTCCTGTCCGGCTTCTTCTTCGTAGATGGTATGTATTTCACTTTCCGGGTAAAACGCCCGTATCAGTTCGTATACATCATGTTCAAATTCTCTGTCTAAAAATAAAATCCTGATTTTATACAAATGGATTGTACCTCTTTTCATATCCAATGGTTGTGGACGTATCGTGTCCCGGATAAACCTCTGTCTCCTCCGGAAGAGAATCCACAAGTTTGTGGAGGCTTCTCACAATTTCTCCCATGCTGCCTCCCGGCAGATCTGTTCTTCCCACAGAACCGTAAAACAGAGTATCTCCGCTGAACAGAAGATTTTCTTCTTCTATATAATAACAGCAGCTTCCCTCTGTATGTCCCGGCGTATGGATCACCTGAATAGAAAATCCTGCCGCCTCGAACACCTGCAGATCTGAAAGAAGCGTGTCCGCTTCTATGGAGCAGGAAATCCTTCCGCAGTTTCCGGACAGATTAAGGGAAGCGTCAAGAAGCATTTTCGCCTCTTCCCTCTGTGCATAAACAGGGATGTGATACTTCTGTCTCACTTCCTCCACTGCCTGAATGTGGTCAAAATGGCCGTGTGTCAGAAGGACTGCCTTTGGCGTTCCGGAAATTTCATTTACTTTTTCAAAAATCTTTTCTGCTTCATCTGCAGGGTCAACAATCAGTACCTCGCCTGTACTCTTGTTTTTCAGAAAATAACAGTTTGTATATACGCTTCCAAGGATACTTTTATAAAGCTCTGCGTTTTTCATTTTTTCCTCCTCAGCCAGTTGTACGTTCCACATCAATAACGCTGTCTACCTGGCGGATTTTTTCAATCAGAGTATTTAACTCTTCCTTGCATTTTACATTAAAGCTCATGGAAATGGTCGCTTTCTCCTGCTTGCTGGTACGGCTGCTCATTCCGCGAACGTCTATTTTTCTCTCTGTAAAAATCTTGGAAAGATCTACAAGAAGACCGGTTCTGTTATTTGCATAAATCTGAATCTCCGCCATATAAGTTTCTGAATTGGCTGATTCCGGAGACTGCCACTCTGCCTCAATCAGACGACTTCTGTCAAGCTCCGACATATTTAACACATTAATACAGTCTGTCCTGTGAATGGTGATTCCTCTTCCCCTTGTGACAAATCCCACAATTTCGTCTCCCGGTATGGGACTGCAGCATTTTGAAAAACGAACGGCAACATCATGAATACCTCTTACAATAATGCCGCCCTTATTTTTTGTAATGTGAAGCTTTTCCTGATTTTCTGTGGCAGCTTCAAGAACCTGTTCATCTGTAAGATTCTTTTTGTTTTCCTTATCATAGGCTTCTACCAGCTTATTAAAGACCTGACCTTCTTTTAATCCGCCGTGGCCGATCGCCGCAAGAACTGAGTCCCAGTCGCGGAATCCGTATTTGCGCATAACGGCTTCCTGATACGGCGTTTTTGTATAAAGAGTAATTTTAAAGCCTTTGTTTTTGGCATACTGAGCAAGCATTTCCTTACCCTTTAAAATATTATCCTCTTTCAGTTCTTTTTTAAACCACTGATTGATCTTGTTTTTTGCCTGCGTGCTCTTTACAATTTTCAGCCAGTCCCGGCTTGGTCCCTGGGAATTCTGAGAAGTAATGATCTCAATACGGTCTCCATTTTTAATCTGGTACTCAATAGGAACCAACTTTCCGTTTACTCTGGCTCCCACCATTTTATTTCCTACTGCACTGTGTACACTGTAAGCAAAGTCAATGGGGGTAGAGCCTGTTGGAAGGTTTTTTACATCTCCCTGAGGTGTAAAACAATATACATTATCTGCAAACAGGTTCAGGTCATTTTTCAGAAGACTCATAAACTCCCGGTTGTCAGACATATCTCTCTGCCATTCCAAGATTTGGCGAAGCCAGTTTAACTTCTCTTCCTCACTCTTTTTCACCGGAACCTTTCCGTCTGAGGATTCTTTATATTTCCAGTGCGCCGCGATTCCGTACTCTGCTGTTTTGTGCATCTCAAAGGTACGGATCTGAATCTCAAAAGGCTGTCCATTCGGTCCGATCAGCGTTGTGTGAAGAGACTGGTACATATTCGGTTTTGGCATTGCAATATAATCTTTGAATCGTCCCGGAATGGGCTTATACATTTCATGAATCACGCCAAGCGCCGCATAACAGTCTTTTACAGTATCTACAAGAATGCGCACAGCAAATAAGTCGTAAATCTGGTCAATGGTCTTATCCTGATTTACCATCTTTTTATAGATACTGAAAAAATGCTTGACACGCCCGTCTACCTGGGCTTTGATATTGGCATCTTCCATATGCTTTTTGACCTGCTGTACAATTTTTCCCACGAACTCTTCTCTTACGCTCTTTCGAAGAGCTACTTTTTCCACAAGGTCATAATATACATCCGGCTTCAGGTATTTAAGAGAAAGATCATCCAGCTCCACCTTGATCTTGGAAATACCGAGACGCATGGCAATGGGAGCGTAAATATCCATTGTTTCTCTTGCTTTTTCCTGCTGCTTCTCCGGACGCATATACTGAAGAGTACGCATATTGTGAAGGCGGTCTGCCAGCTTAATAAGAATGACTCTGATGTCCTTTGCCATTGCAAGAAACATCTTTCTTAAATTTTCCGCCTGGACCTCCACCTTGTCTGCAGCATAGGATAACTGTCCCAGCTTTGTGACACCGTCCACAAGAAGCGCCACCTCAGAGCCAAATTCTTTTTCCACTTCCTCATACGTCATCCAGGTATCCTCCACTGCATCGTGAAGAAGCCCCGCTACGATCGTCTCCTTGTCAAGCTCCAGATCTGCAAGAATGATCGCCACGCAAAGAGGGTGGATAATATACGGTTCCCCTGATTTTCTCTTCTGATCCTTATGCGCTTCGCTCGCAACTGCATACGCCTTCTCAATCATGGAAATATCCGCAGAAGGGTGGTATTTCCGCACACTGGTAATGAGCTCTTTATAAAGCACTTCCGGGCTTGTAAAATCATTCATGGATTTTACTGCCGCATCTGCTTTTTTTACAGATTCCAGTTTTTCCTTTTCTATCTGTACGGTATTCTCTTCTTTTCCGTTTATAATCTCTGCCATCAATTCCACCTGCCTGTCTACAATACAATAGGTTTTACTTTCCTTCGTAGCAGATTACAGACGCTACATCGTAATTTTTCAGCTTTTCTCTTCCCTTCAGACCGGCAAGCTCCATAAGGAATACTACCTTGACAACTTCGCCGCCAAGCTCCTCTATCATATGGATCGCAGCTTCAATAGTTCCTCCTGTTGCGATCAGATCGTCCACAACGGCAACCTTCTGCCCCGGTTTGATAGAATCTTTGTGCATCTCAATGGTTGCACTTCCATATTCCAGATCATAGCTTTCTGATATTGTCTCGCAGGGAAGTTTTCCTTTTTTACGAACCGGTACAAACGGTTTATGAAGATTATAGGCAATGGGAACTCCAAAAATAAAACCTCTTGATTCTGTACCTACAATCACATCTACATCTGTATCTTTTAAACATTCCTGCATGGAATCAATAGCAAGCTTCAATCCGTCTGCATCCTGCAAAATACTTGTCACATCGCGAAAAATAATTCCCGGTTCCGGGAAATCCGGTATACTTCTTACATACTCTTCTAGTCTTTTCATTTTCCCATTCCTCCACTTTATCTCATAAATATTTTTTAGTATATCACTTTTCTATGCCGGAATCAATCTAAAACCCGACAGAATCCGCATAAATGCGCTCACTTTCGAGTTTTTCAGCGGTACTCCTGGATAATCACCTGTAAATTTTCTCTTCCCTGGTAGCGGTTGATCTCCGGATAATAAGTAATCATAAGTCTTTCTTTGCCGGAAACATACTGCGAAAACTTCTCGGCTTCCCCAAAATAAATTCCATCTATTATCGTACCGCTTCCATCCATAAGCTGCATTTTTGCCACATTTCGATTTTTCCCAAAAATTCTCAAATTTAAAACCCTCAAATCCTTCTGGGCAAAAACAGGCTTTGTATTTCCTTTTCCAAAGGGTTCCAGAAGAGAAATTTCCTCTACCAGCTCCTTCGTAATATAAGATACCGGCATGGGTACGTCGATAACAACCTTTGGAATCAAGTCTTCTTCTGTAAGACTGCAGTTTTGATTCAGTCTCTTTCGAAAAATCTCTATATTTTCTTCTTTTATGGAAAGTCCTGCCGCCATCGGGTGACCGCCAAACTGCTCCATAAGGTCTGCACATTTTACAAGCTCTTCATACATGGAATATCCTTCTATGGATCTTCCGCTGCCTTTTACACAGGCTTCCCCTTTTGTGAGAACAAACGCGGGCTTATGGTATTTTTCCCGAATCCTTCCTGCGATGATACCGGCAAGGCTTTCATGGCAGTCCGGCAGATAAATTACGAGAACTCTGTCGTTTTTGAGAGACGTCTGTTCTACCTGAAAAATCGCCTCCTCTTTTCCCTTTTCTGTAAGAGCTTTTCTGCTGTCATTTAAAGCCTTTAAATCTCCCGCAAGTCTGGCTGCCTCATCTCTGTTTTTCGCACTTAAAAGGGCAAGTGAACGAGCGGCTGTATCAAGACGTCCGCTTGCATTAATACACGGTCCCAGCACAAAACCTATATGGTATGCCGTAATTTTTCCGTCTTCCAGTCCGTTTGCACGAATCAGCTCCCGAAGTCCCACATTTTTTGTATCGGCAATCCGGCGAAGCCCTTCTTTTACAAGAATCCTGTTTTCCCCCTGTAGTTCCATCACGTCCCCCACTGTTGCTATCGCCGCAAACTCAAGAAGCTCTTCCGCCTCTTCCTTTGGAAAAGAAAAATTTTCGTAAAGGGCGCAGGCAAACTTAAACGCCACCACAGCACCGCATAAATTTTTGTTGGGATAAGGGCAGTCCGGCTGTTTCGGATTAATGACTGCATCTGCCGGAGGAATCTGATATTCCCTTCCTTCTTCTGTTTCTTTATATGGAATCTCATGGTGATCCGTAACGATCACCGTCATTCCCGCCTTTTTTGCCATTTCAATTTCTGCCGAAGCTGCAATTCCGTTATCACAGGTTACAATGGTATCTACTTCATCTTTCAGAGCCTTTTTTATAAGATGCTCATGAATCCCATAACCGTCTGCTACCCTGTCCGGAATATATGTATCTGCCTGTGCGCCGATTTTCTGAAAACAGCGGATCAGAATATACGTAGAAGTCACGCCGTCAATGTCATAATCTCCAATGATGCGGATTTTCTTTTTCTGCCGCACCTTTTCTCTGATAATCTCCACCGCTTTTTTCATATCCTTTAAAAGCCAGGGAGAGGGAAGCTCGTCCATTGTTCCGAAAAGATACTGCCGCACTGCCTCGTCTCCCACCACGTCTCTGTTTCGTATAAGTCTTGCAATAACCGGGTCAATTCCAAAGGTTCGTCCTATTTTCTGAAAATCTGCCCCCTTTGCTGTGACTACCCATTTTTCCATTTTATTTCTCCTCGCTACAAAGATAAATATCCCAGGCAGGCGTACCTGTCCGGGATATTTGTTTTTTTATTTTGTTTCATTTTCTTTCTCAGAAGATGCTTTTTCTGCTGCTTCCTGAGCTGCAAGACGCTCTGCTACTCTCTTGCGGTTTTTCTTTTTCGGCTGTGTTCCTTTAGAAGAAGCACCCGGATTCTGTACTGTATTTTTCTGTACAGGAGCTTTTTTCTCAGCCTGGCTGTTTGCAGAAATTGCTTTCACCGGTTTTGCTCCGCCCGAAAGACGTTTCTTCATAACAAGCCACAGTGCGCCTGTAATACATACAGAAGAGTATGCGCCGCAGATAATACCTACCATAAGAGGAGCTGCAAACTCACGGATAGAAGAAACACCCATGATATAAAGAACAGCAACCATTACAAAGGTAGTAAAAGATGTATAAATACTTCTTGTAAGTGTCTGTGTGATACTTGCATTTACCACTTCCTCGAGATTTTCTGTACGTTTGCTGCCGTGGAGATTTTCACGGATACGGTCGAAAATGACGATTGTGGCATTAATGGAGTAACCCACGATTGTCAGCATACATGCAATAAAGGTATTTCCCACAGATACTCTTGCAATAGCATAAAATGCCAGTACAACGAGAACGTCGTGGAGAAGCGCCAGAACTGCACTGCTTGCAAAACGAATGTCTTTAAATCGCAGCCAGATGTAAAGAAGCATACATACAGTTGCCACAAGAACTGCCACGATCGCGTCCTGACGCATTTCTTTACTTACAGTCGCAGAAATATTCTCTGCCTGGATCAGTTTTTCATCTACGTCAAATTCCTTAACAAGCGCTTTGTTCAGTTTTTCACGCTCGCCAAGAGAAAGTGTTCTTGTCTTGATAATAACCTGATTTGTTCCCACAACCTTTGTCGGCTGTACGTTTTTATCTCCTGTTACTTTTTCTACGAGAGGTGTTACCTTGGAATCAATTTCCTTAATGTCCATATCTTCGTTGAATGTAACATTTGTAGCTGTACCGCCTGAGAATTCAAGGCTGTAGTTTAAAGCTTTTCCTTCGCTCTGGCTGTGGAACAGCATAAATGCAGGACCGCAGAGGATAAGAACGAGTGAGAGAATAAAGAATACTTTTCTTTTTCCCACAAAGTCGATAGCTTTTCTCTCTTTTGCGCTTCCGTAGAATTTCGGGTCGCGAACTCCCACTGCATAGAGCGCGTTTACGATCAGTCTTGAAACCACAAGGGCTGTAAACATGGAAATCACAATACCAAGAGCCAGTGTGTATGCAAATCCCTTAACCGTACCGGAACCAAGCCACATCAATACAAAAGCTGCGATCAGGGTTGTGATATTGCCGTCAAAAATTGCGGAGAACGCCTTGCTGAAACCGCTCTTAATTGAGTTTCTCACAGACATTCCTGCTGCAATTTCTTCCTGTATACGCGCATAAATAATAACATTTGCGTCCACTGCCATACCAATACCCAGGATAATACCGGCAATACCCGGGAGTGTCAGGGTAATGTCAAAGGCATTTAAGGTAATGAGGATCATAGCTGTATAAAGAATAAGGGCGATTCCTGCCACAAGACCAGGAATGCGGTATACAAGGATCATAAACAGGATTACGATCACAAGACCGATTGCTGCTGCCTTCACACTTGTCTCAATGGCTTCCTCTCCAAGCTGTGCTGCCACAACGCTGGAGCGCACTTCCTCAAGCTCAAGGCTTAAAGAACCGATTCGAATATAAGAAGCCAGTTCCTGTGCTTCCTCAAGGCTTCCCATACCGTCAATCTGTGCGCTTCCGCCTGTGATGGCTTCGGATACGTTCGGCGCGCTTAAAATACCATTGTCATATACGATGGCAATCTGTTTTCCCACATTTGCCTCTGTTGCTTCTGCAAATTTTTTCTTTCCCTCTTTTGTAAGAGTCAGGCTTACGACATACTGTTTTGCATTTGTCGTCTGATCCTGGATCGCGCCGCCTTCTGCCTCTGCTATATCTGTGCCTTCCAGTACAACAGAACCAGCTTCACGAATCTGGTCAATGGTCCTTGAAAGCTCATATCCATTTTCTCCATATGTGAAGTTTTCATTTCCGTCTTTATCCATCTGCTCCACAAAACAGAGAGAACCTGGTTTTCCCAGTTCTTCCAGAATGGCGTTTGCATCTGTCACACCTGGAATTTCCACATTGATACGGTTTCCGCCTTCCTGATAAGCCTGCGCTTCTGTGCTGTACTGCTCCACACGCTTCTGCAGCTTATATGTGGTATCTGCCATATCTTCGCTGCTTGGATTTTCTTCTTTTGCTTCATAGGTAATGCTGACGCCACCTGAAAGGTCAAGACCGGTTTTGATATTTTTTGCCGCACCGGTTCCTGTTGGTCCGAATCCCACTGCTGCTGTAAAACACAGTAAACCTGTCAGCAGAACAGTGAAGATCAGGACAAGGACTCCTCTGTTTTTCTTCATTGTTTTTCCCTTCTTTACTTCTTTTTATTCCGCAAGAGCGGCTTTTATCATGATGGCGCACTCCACGCGCTTACGCTGGAGCTCGCATCCGATTTCATAATTCCCCTGAATATCACCTTTAAAATGGTACGCATTTGCAGCGCAGCCGCCGCTGCAGTAAAAACGGGCAAAGCAATTTTTGCAGTCCGGTTTTGTGTACACATTACAATGTCCGAATTCTTTCTGGATTTCAGGCTTTGTGATTCCCTCGTCTACATTTCCCATCAGGTATTCTTCTTCCCCTACAAACTGGTGGCAGGGATAAAAGTCGCCCCACGGGGTCACTGCCAGATACTCTGTCCCGGATCCGCAGCCTGACAGACGTTTGTATACACACGGACCTCCTGTGAGGTCGATCATAAAGTGGAAGAAATTAAATCCTTTTCCCTCTTTCTCCCGTTTGATCATCTCTTTTGCAAGAATATCATATTCCTCCAGAATTTTCGGAATATCCTCTTCTTTGATGGCATATTCTTCTGTATCAGGCGCTACTACAGGCTCTACGGAAATCTGCTTAAAGCCCAGGTCTGCCAGATGAAGAACGTCCTTTGAAAAATCAAGGTTGTGATGGGTAAACGTTCCTCTCACGTAATAGTTGTCCTGATTTCTTGACTCTGCAAATTTCTGGAATTTCGGCATGATCAGATCATAGCTTCCTGCTCCTTTTCGGAACGGACGCATATAATCGTGCACTTCTTTTCTTCCGTCTACGCTTAATACTACATTGCTCATTTCTTTATTGCAGAATTCCATCACTTCATCATTTAAAAGAACTCCGTTTGTAGTAAGAGTAAAACGGAACTTTTTATTGTGAAGCTTTTCCTGACTGCGCCCGTACTCTACCAGGTCTTTTACAACCTGCCAGTTCATAAGGGGTTCGCCTCCGAAGAAATCCACCTCCAGATTCTTTCTGGAACCGGAATTGGCAATCAGAAAATCAAGCGCCTTTTTTCCCACCTCAAATGACATCAGCGCTCTTCTTCCGTGGTATTCTCCCTCTTCTGCAAAACAATAACGACAGGCAAGATTACAGTCATGGGCAATATGAAGGCACAATGCCTTTACCACAGTCTGTCTGCTGTCTGTAAATTCTTCGATTGCTGCCTCATAAATATCTTTTGTGAAAAGCATTCCCTCTTCTTCAAGCTTCCTGCATTCAGAAACAGAAGTTTCCACATCTTTTTCATTAAAACGACCGTCAAGTTTCTGTATAATCTCAGCGGTATCCATTCCCTCCTCAAGATAAGGAAGCACTTCATATGTAACTTCATCTACAAGATGAATGCAGCCGCTGTTTATATCCAGAACAATGTTGTAGCCGTTGCTCTGATAACGGTGAATCAGACTCATTTTTCTTAATCCTTTCTGCTGATTTTCATAAAAAGAACAAAGCGGACAAGTCCGCTTCGAACATTATAATTTCCTGTTATACAAGAAGAAGCAGCGGATACATACCCGCTGCCCGATGTTTTTCTACAGCCGCCTTATTTATGCTCGCAGCTCTGATTTCCTACTGTACAGGAAGTTTTACAAGCAGACTGACAAGATGTCTGGCATTCTCCGCAGCCGCCTTTTTTTACTGTGTTCTGTAAATTTTTTGTATTTAATGTTTTGATATGCTCCATCGTATATCCTCCTTAATATATAAATATTTCTTGGGATAGTATAGCATACATTTTTATAATTTAAAAGACTTTTTTGTGCAAATTTCTCTCAGGAAAGCATTCCGCCAAGAGCTCCGCCGCCAAGGCACATAAAAAATGTAGTTATCACATGCTGTACCGTCATATCCCACTTTCCCTGCACTCCAAAAGATACAAGAACAAGGAGGAGAAAATAGGCAAGCCCTGTTATCGTTCCCCAGAAATATTTATCTTTTCTGATAAATTTTCCTGCTGCAAAGCCTCCGAAAAAGCAAGCCAGCACGTAAACTGCCACGATTCCTCCTGCCGCTGTTCCTTCTCCCAGATTGAACTGAAACAGCAAAAACGCAAGGAACAAAAGAAGCATACCAGTAACCCCGTAAGCAAAAAGCAATGCTTTTAAAACTGCTTTTCCCTTCATAATTAAAAATCCCCCTTCCATATGAAAATATATGGAAAAGGGATTTCTCTTATGACTTCTTATTTTCTGTTTTTCTTCAGATAAAGAACAACGCCGACTACGATCACTGCTGCTGCCACCAGGATCACAAACGGCAGGATCACAGTAGAATCACCTGTGTTTACAGATTTTTTGCTGTCAGATGTGTTTGTATTTTCATCTGTCTCTGTTTTGCTGTCAGTATTGCCATTTGTTTCTGTTTTATCTGTCTGAGACTGCACAGAAGTATTCTCTCCTGTATTATTGGAAGTTCCCTGATCCTTCCCATCAGAAGAAGGAGCTTTCGTTGCTTCCGGCGTTTTTGTTGCCTCAGGAGCCTTTGTAGGCTCTGCATTTCCGCCATATCCGTCCTCTGCAATTCCGTTATCTACAATTGGCTTACTTCCGGCGATTCCAAACGGGCTGAAAGAATGTGTGCTGAATACCATAACTCCATCTTCCACATTTGGAATGATCGTCTCCATTGCTCCATTATCAAGGAGATGCTCTACGGAATAATCATATCCATCTTTTACAGGAACTGTTACACTGATATACTGCCCGTCCGGAATGGTATATTCTGTATTGTTCTTTAAATCCCATAATTCAAACTCATAGGATTTAAAAATTGCTGCGTCTTCCTCGTTTGTAAAATCATAGCTCTCCCCGCTTGTGGCACGGAACTGTACATACCACGGAAGATTGATGCCGGAAACAGAAATCCCGTTACAGGTATGATTCTGTTCTGCCATCTCTGCCATTTCCTGCTCTGTAAGATTTTCTTCCATATCTGAAGGACGGTCCTGCTCTTCCTCAGAAGGATCCTGCGGACGGTCAAAAATATTATCATCCTCTTCCTCCGGGTTTTCTGTGATCTCCGGAGTTGGCGTTGCTTCCGGAGTCACTGTTACTTCCGGAGTTATCGTTGCCTCTGGCTCTTCTTCATCTGGTGTCTCTTCTGCTTCCGGAGTTACACTTGCTTCAGGTTCTTCCTTCTCAGGTGTTTCTGTCACTTCTGGAGTTACTGTTGCTTCCGGCGTTACCGTTGCCTCTGGTTCTTCTTCATCTGGTGTCTCTCCTGCTTCCGGAGTCTCAGTTATTTCCGGCTCTTCTGTTTCTGTGTCCTGATCCTGATTTTCTTCCGGAGATTCTTCATACTCTTCTTCCTGTTCTGCAAGACTGCTTACCACCACATTTACATATCCGATCACTGTCCCCGTTTCTTTATCATAACCGGAAACACCGGATACATCTGCTTTTCCTGACGGCGTAAATATAACCTCGCAGGACTGCACATGTTCCGAAGGAACAAAAGCTTCATCAGCCCAGGTCAGAGTTCCATATTCACTTCCCGGAAGAGAAACCCCGGAAAGTGCCATCGGTTCTGAAATTGTTACATTGTCCGGTATCAGGCTTCCTTTTGTTATAGTAGTGCTGTATTCAGCTGATGCAGTCACAGGATATACCTGTCCTCCCAGCAAAGACGCTGTCAAAACTGCCGCTGCCAGAACGGAAATACCTTTTCTATTTGTTTTTTTTACCATTTTCTTCTGCTCCATGTTTACCTCCCGGGAACGCATTCACGTCATCTATATCAAAAAATTTATCTGTTTTTCATTTATTATATGTATCTGCTCTGATACATCTGTATCTCTGTTATAATAACAAATCTTTACTAATTTGTAAAGATTTTGTAATAATATTTTTTCATTTTTTGTCGAAAGAATTATACCACATTTCCCCTGGTTTTTACACCCCCGAAATTACTTTTTTCACCCCTTGCATTTTTCGTCAAAATCATGTATATTTTTATTCAAATATTAAAAAATAAGGAGTGAACAAATTTTGGATTCAAGTGTTCCCATACAAGCGGTTACTATTGTACTTATGATTCTTCTTTCTGCATTTTTTTCTTCCGCAGAAACAGCGATGACAACAGTAAATCGCATTCGTATTCAGGCTCTTATAGAGCAGGGAGACAAACGGGCAATTATACTGGACAAGGTAATTTCAAATTCCAGCAAAATGCTCAGCACAATTTTAATTGGAAACAACATTGTAAACATCTCCGCTTCTTCTCTTATGACAACCCTTACCATCCAGGTGCTTGGCAACGTCTATGTGGGAGCGGCAACCGGGGTACTTACCCTTATCATCTTGCTTTTTGGTGAAATCACGCCAAAAACACTGGCGGCACTTCACGCTGAGAAAATTGCGCTGTCTTATGCCAAAATCATTTATTTTCTTACAGTTATTTTAACTCCTGTAGTTTTCATTGTAGGAAAGCTCGGTAACGGCGTAATGTATCTCCTTCGCGTAGACCCCAATGCAAAAGCAAATCCCATGACAGAACATGAACTTCGTACTCTTGTAAATGTAAGTCAGGAAGACGGCGTTATCGAACGGGAAGAAAAACAGATGATTTACAATGTGTTTGATTTTGGTGATTCCGCCGCAAAAGATGTTATGATTCCAAGAATCGACATGACTTTTGTAGACATTAACTCCACTTATGATGAGTTAATGGAAATATTCCGGGAGGATATGCACACCCGCTTCCCGGTTTATGAAGAAAACACAGATAATATTGTAGGAATCATTAATATAAAGGACTTGATCCTTTATCCCAAAAATCAGGAATTTTCCATACAAAAGATTCTGAGGGAACCATATTTCACATATGAATATAAAAGGACTGCCGATTTAATGGTAGAAATGCGTAAGGCATCTGTAAATCTTGCCATTGTCCTT
>URMH01000011.1 GCA_900549015.1 uncultured Blautia sp. | reverse complement strand
AGCTGTTGTTGTAAGAAGCGTAAAAGGCGCTCGTCGTAAAGACGGTTCTTACATCCGTTTCGATGAAAACGCTGCCGTAATCATTAAAGACGACTTAACTCCGAGAGGAACACGTATCTTTGGACCAGTTGCCAGAGAGCTTCGTGACAAAAAATTCATGAAGATCGTTTCCTTAGCTCCGGAAGTATTATAGGAGGGTGCCTAATGTCAGCTATGAAGATTAAAAAAGGCGATACTGTTAAAGTAATCGCTGGTAAAGATAAAGGCAAAGAAGGTAAAGTTCTTGCCGTTAACGCAAAAAACAATACTGTCTTAGTTGAAAATGTAAACATGGTGACCAAGCACAGCAAACCGTCTATGGCAAACCAGAACGGCGGAATCATCAACAAAGAAGCTCCGCTTCATATCTCCAACGTAATGCTGGTTGTAGATGGAAAAGCTACAAGAGTTGGTTTCCAGATGGATGGAGACAAAAAAGTCCGTGTTGCAAAAGCAACTGGAAAAGTTATCGATTAATTGAGAGAGGAGGCATGACAGGTGAGTAGATTAAAAGAGCTTTACAAAAATGAGATCATGGATGCCATGACTAAGAAATTCGGATACAAAAACGTTATGGAAGTGCCAAAACTCGAGAAAATCGTTGTAAACATGGGTGTTGGTGAAGCTAAAGAAAATGCAAAACTTCTTGATGCAGCTATCGCTGATATGGAGCTGATCACAGGACAGAAAGCAGTTTCTACAAAAGCAAAAAAATCTGTAGCGAACTTTAAGATCAGAGAGGGAATGCCGATCGGATGTAAAGTTACATTAAGAGGAGACAAAATGTACGAGTTTGCTGATCGTCTGATTAACCTTGCACTTCCTCGTGTACGTGACTTCCGCGGTGTAAACCCGAACGCATTTGACGGCAGAGGAAACTACGCTCTCGGTATCAAAGAGCAGTTAATCTTCCCGGAAGTTGAATACGACAAAGTAGACAAAGTAAGAGGTATGGACATCATCTTCGTTACAACTGCGAAAACAGATGAAGAAGCACGTGAATTACTGACATTATTCAACATGCCATTTGCAAAATAATATGCCCTCGGGGTGTACCATGATGACCGCCGGCGAAAGCCGGGGTCTGCAAATCTGATAGGAGGAACGATTCATGGCTAAAACAGCAATGAAAATCAAACAGCAGCGCAAACAGAAATTCTCCACAAGAGAATACAACCGCTGCAGAATTTGTGGCCGTCCACATTCATATTTAAGAAAATACGGAATCTGCAGAATCTGCTTCCGTGAATTAGCTTACAAAGGACAGATTCCGGGAGTTAAAAAAGCTTCCTGGTAATCAATAGACAATCATGTAAAGTCTGAAAAGAGAGAAAATAAGGAGGAAACTAACATGACAATGAGCGATCCGATTGCAGATATGCTTACTAGAATCCGTAATGCAAACACTGCAAAACATGACACAGTAGATGTTCCGGCATCTAAAATGAAAATTGCAATTGCAAACATTCTTCTTGACGAGGGATATATTGCAAAATACGATTTAGTAGAAGATGGTGTATTTAAAACCATCCACATCACACTGAAATACGGTGAGAACAAAAACGAGAAAATCATCACAGGACTGAAGAGAATCTCCAAACCAGGTCTTCGTATCTACGTTGGAAAAGATGAACTTCCGAAGGTTCTCGGTGGACTTGGAATCGCAATTCTTTCCACAAACAAAGGTGTTATCACAGATAAAGAAGCACGTAAAGAAAAAGTTGGCGGTGAAGTATTAGCTTTCGTATGGTAATCTGACCGTCGAAAATATACCCGTCACAAAAGAGACTGAAAACAGAGAGAAATCTTTCTCTCCGATAATTTAAGTAATAGGAGGACAATTTTATGTCACGTATCGGTAGACTTCCAGTTGCAATTCCTGCTGGCGTTGAAGTAAAAGTAGCAGACGGAAACGTTGTAACTGTAAAAGGACCAAAAGGAACACTTGAAAGAGCGCTTCCAGTTGAAATGGAAATCAAAGTAGAAGATGGTCACGTAGTAGTTACAAGACCAAACGACTTAAAAAGAATGAAATCTCTTCACGGTTTAACAAGAAGCCTTATCCACAACATGGTGGTAGGTGTAAGCGAAGGCTACACAAAGACTCTTGAAGTAAACGGTGTAGGTTATAAAGCAGCAAAACAGGGTAAGAAGCTTGTTCTTAACCTGGGATATTCTCACCCGGTTGAAATGGAAGATCCGGAAGGTCTGGAATCCAAAGTAGATGGAAACAAGATTATCGTTTCCGGTATCAGCAAAGAAAAAGTTGGCCAGTTTGCAGCCGAAATCAGAGATAAGAGAAGACCGGAGCCATACAAAGGCAAAGGTATCAAATATGCTGATGAGGTTATCAGACGTAAAGTTGGTAAGACTGGTAAGAAATAATTAAGGAGAGTGAGAACATGATAAAGAAAGCATCTAGGGCGGAAATTCGTCAGAATAAGCATAGAAGATTACGTCATCATTTAAACGGCACTGCAGCAACACCACGTCTTGCAGTATTTCGTTCCAACAAGCATATGTATGCTCAGATTATTGATGACACCGTTGGTAAGACTTTAGTATCTGCTTCTACTCTTCAGAAAGAAGTAAACGCAGAATTAGAGCACACAAACGACGTAGCAGCAGCAGCGCACTTAGGAACCGTAATCGGTAAAAAAGCAGTAGAAGCAGGAATCGAAAGCGTTGTTTTCGACAGAGGCGGATACATTTACCACGGTAAAGTGAAAGCATTAGCAGACGCAGCTAGAGAAGCTGGACTGAAATTCTAAGAGAGGGAGGAAAAGAACACATGAAACGTAATCTTATTGATGCTAGTCAGTTAGAGTTAGAAGATAAAGTAGTATCAATCAAGCGTGTTACCAAGGTTGTTAAAGGTGGTCGTAACTTCCGTTTCACAGCTTTAGTTGTAGTAGGCGACGGCAACGGACACGTTGGTGCAGGTTTAGGTAAAGCAGCCGAAATTCCGGAAGCAATCCGCAAAGGAAAAGAGGATGCAATGAAGAACTTAGTTACAGTTGCAAGAGATGCAAACAATTCCATCACTCATGACTTCGTAGGAAAATACGGAAGCGCAGAGATGCTTCTTAAGAGAGCTCCGGAAGGTACTGGTGTTATCGCTGGTGGTCCGGCCCGTGCAGTCGTAGAGTTAGCAGGAATCAAAAACATCCGTGCAAAATGTATGGGTTCAAGAAACAAACAGAACGTTGTTCTGGCTACCATCGAAGGCCTGAGACAGTTAAAGACTCCGGAAGAAGTTGCAAAACTTCGCGGAAAGTCTGTTGATGAGATTCTGGCTTAAGGAGGAAATGAAAATGGCAGACACATTAAAAGTTACATTAGTAAAATCTCCGATTGGCGCAGTTCCGAAGCACAGAAAAACAGTTGAGGCTATGGGTCTTACCAAAATGCACAAAACAGTTGAAATGCCGGATAACGCAGCAACAAGAGGAATGATTCAGCAGGTTAAGCACCTGGTAAAAGTAGAAGAAGCATAATTGCTTCTTCTGCAATAAAAAGACAAATAACATAAGCTTTGAAAAATAAAAGGAGGTGCCAAAATGGAATTATCAAATTTAAGACCAGCAGAAGGTTCTAAACACAGCGATAACTTCAGAAGAGGCCGTGGACATGGTTCTGGAAACGGAAAAACAGCCGGTAAAGGACACAAAGGACAGTTAGCTCGTTCCGGACACAAGAAACCGGGATTTGAAGGCGGACAGATGCCTTTATACAGACGTATTCCTAAGAGAGGCTTTACAAACAGAAATTCTAAAGAAATCATCGCAATCAACGTTGATGTACTGAATCGTTTTGAAGATGGTGCAGAAGTAACAGTTGAAAGCTTACTTGCAAGTGGTGCAATTTCCAAAGCAGGTGACGGTGTTAAGATTCTCGGAAACGGTGAGCTTACAAAGAAACTCAACGTGAAAGTAAACGCTGTCAGCGAAACTGCAAAAACAAAAATTGAAGCAGCAGGTGGAACAGTAGAGGTGATCTAATGTTTGAGACTCTCAAAAATGTTTTCAGAGTGAAAGAAATGAGACGCAAGCTGCTGTTTGTACTGTGGATGATCTTTGTTATCCGTATCGGTTCTCAGCTTCCGGTTCCGGGAGTAGATACAGATTTCTTTAAGGATTGGTTTGCACAGAACTCCGGTGACGCATTCAACTTCTTTGATGCGTTTACCGGCGGCTCTTTTACTCAGATGTCAATCTTTGCATTGAACATTACCCCTTATATCACTTCTTCTATTATCATGCAGCTTCTTACCATTGCCATTCCGGCACTGGAAGAAATGCACAGAGACGGAGAAGAGGGAAGAAAGAAAATCACAGCGATTACACGTTATGTGACAGTTGGTCTGGCGCTTTTTGAGTCTACTGCTATGGCAATCGGATTCGGACGTCAGGGACTGATCCCGGATATGGATTTCTTAAAAGGTGCAGTTGTAGTTGTCTGCCTTACAGCAGGCTCTGCAATGCTGATGTGGATTGGCGAGCGTATTACAGAAAAGGGTGTTGGAAACGGTATTTCCATCGTTCTTACTGTAAACATCGTTTCACGTATCCCGAGCGATATTGCACTTCTTTATGAGAACTTTATCAAGGGAAAAACAATAGCAAAAGGACTTCTTGCGGGTGCGATCATCGCGGCAATTATCCTTGTGATCGTTGTATTTGTTCTCGTTCTTAACGGAGCAGAGAGAAGAATCCCGATTCAGTATTCCAAGAAAATGGTTGGAAGAAAGATGATGGGAGGACAGTCTGCAAGTATTCCTTTAAAAGTAAATACAGCAGGCGTTATTCCGGTAATCTTTGCATCTTCCATTATGTCTGTTCCGACGATCATTGCGCAGCTTATGCACAAAGGAAACGGAACTGGAATCGGAAGTGAGATTTTAAGAGGTCTTTCTTCAAATAACTGGTGTAATCCGAATCAGCTTCAGTACAGCTGGGGGCTGATCGTATATATTGTTTTATGTGTATTCTTCGCATATTTCTACACCTCCATTACATTTAACCCTCTGGAGGTTGCAGACAATATTAAGAAACAGGGCGGTTTCATTCCTGGTATCCGTCCGGGAAAACCAACTTCAGATTATTTGACGAAGATCTTAAATTATATTATATTTATAGGTGTAGTGGGTCTGATGATCGTTGCGATTATTCCGTTCTTCTTTAACGGAGTATTTGGGGCAAATGTTTCTTTCGGTGGTACATCTATCATCATTATCGTAGGTGTTATCCTCGAGACCGTGAAACAGATCGAATCCCAGTTACTTGTCCGCAACTACAAAGGATTCCTGAACAACTAAAAAAAGAAAGGCAGAGGTGCTGGCACCAAAGCCTTGAAAAAATATACAGAAGAGTTGCCAGAGGCAAGTCTTCTGTATTTGCTACACAAGAAAAATAAAACGGAGGGTATGACTATGAGAATTATTATGTTGGGTGCGCCGGGGGCCGGAAAAGGTACACAGGCAAAAAAAATCGCTGAGAAATATGGGATTCCGCATATTTCCACAGGAGACATTTTCCGTGCCAACATCAAAAACGGCACAGAGCTTGGAAAGAAAGCAAAAACCTACATGGATCAGGGGCTTCTTGTTCCTGATGAGCTGACCTGCGATCTGGTCGTAGACAGAATCCAGCAGGAAGACGCAGTAAACGGATATGTACTGGATGGTTTTCCAAGAACAATTCCGCAGGCAGAATGTCTTACAGAGGCTTTAAATAAGCTTGACAGCAAGGTTGATTTTGCCATTGACGTAAATGTTCCAGACGAAAATATTGTAAACCGTATGTCCGGAAGAAGAGCATGTTTAAAATGTGGAGCTACTTACCATGTTGTATATGCTGCTCCGAAGGCAGAAGGAATTTGTGATACATGTGGAGAAGCTCTTGTTCTCCGGGAAGATGACAAGCCGGAAACAGTACAGAAGCGCTTAAATGTATATCATGAGCAGACACAGCCGCTTATTGATTACTACACAAAACAGGACGTATTAAAAACAGTTGACGGAACAAAGAACCTGGAAGAAGTATTCCAGGAAATCGTTTCCATTCTCGGCGAATAGGAATGAGGAGAGCTATGTCAGTTTCTATTAAGACAGAGCATGAAATTGCCCTTATGAGAGAGGCAGGTCATTTACTGGAAAAAGTTCACGATGGCCTGATTCCATACATTAAACCGGGAGTCAGCACAAAAGAGCTGGACCGTATCGGAGAAGATATGATCCGTTCCCTTGGCTGCGTCCCAAATTTCTTAAACTACGGAGGATTTCCGGGTTCTTTCTGTATCAGCTTAAATGACGAGGTGGTACATGGAATCCCCTCTGAAGAAAAAATCATTCAGGACGGCGATCTTGTAAAAATTGATGCCGGTCTGATATATAAAGGATACCATTCTGATGCTGCGCGTACTTACGCAGTGGGGGAGGTTTCTCCTGAGGCAAAAAGCCTTATGGAGGTGACAAAACAGTGCTTCTTTGAAGGTCTGAAGGCTGCGAAGGCAGGAAATCACTTAAACGATATTTCCAAGGCAATCGGAGCTTACGCTGCAAAGTATCGTTACGGGATTGTCCGTGACCTGGTGGGACATGGAATTGGAACACATCTTCATGAAGATCCGCAGATTCCGAACTTTCCGCAGAAAAGAAGAGGAATCCGTCTGATGCCGGGCATGACACTTGCTGTAGAGCCCATGATCAATCTTGGACGCGCAGACGTGGCGTGGCTGGACGATGAATGGACAGTAGTAACTATGGATGGTTCTCTGTCTGCTCATTATGAAAATACCATTCTGATCACAGATGGTGAACCAGAAATTCTGACCCTTACGAAATAAAATAAGGAATGACTATGGAGGTTAAAAATGTCAAAAGCAGATGTAATTGAAGTGGAAGGCACAGTTCTTGAGAAGCTGCCTAACGCAATGTTTAAAGTGGAACTGGAGAACAAGCATGTGGTCCTTGCACATATCAGCGGGAAATTACGAATGAACTTTATTCGTATCCTTCCGGGAGATAAGGTTACAATCGAACTTTCTCCATATGACCTGTCTAAGGGCAGAATTATCTGGAGAGATAAATAAAGAATAAGAATGAGAAACCGTTTTTCACAGAAATGTGGGAAGCGGTTTTTTTCAGTCAAATTTTGTCATTTCTTGCGAACCGTTCTATTCTGGTGTATAATTATTTTCAGAGACGAAACAAATTTTGCAAGGGCGTAAGGTGAAGAATTTGAAGAAAAAAATCGAACAGCTTTTAAGCGGAAAATTTGAATATGAGCAGCCACAGCTTCTTTTTTCCCAGGAGAAGCTTTCTGTTGTGTTAAAAGCAGGGGAAACAAAGAAGGGCGAGCTGTATTTTGGAACAGAGGATAATCAGAAAATAAGAGGATATATTACATCATCAGACAGACGGTTTGTTCCCGGATTCGACCGTTTTTCAGGAACTACAGTCTGCCTGCCTTATGGTGTGGACGGAACAGGCATGGAACAGGGAGACAGCGTAAAAGGCTGGCTCTGCTTTACAACGAATATCGGAGAATATAAACTTGCCTTTGAGATTACCATAGAAAAGAAGCAGGTACAGAGTACAGTAGGAACGATCCGAAACATAGACGAATTCTCTGAAATTGCAAAAGAGGATTTCCGTGAGGCATACCGCCTTTTTACAGATAAAAATTTTGCTTCCATTTTAAGAGACGAATCAAAAGAAATACAGGCGCTTTATAAGGGAATGGCAAGACAGCCTGTCACTTATCAGCATCTTGAGGAATTTCTGGTGAGCACGGGAAAAAAAGAGAAGGTTTCCATTTCCCTGAAAAAAGAAAAAGAAGAATTTTATGAGGTGGGTCAGTCTGTAAAAGAGTCATTCACAATGATAAGAAGCGGCTGGGGCCATCTTCGTCTCGATGTGGAGACAGAGGGAGAATTTCTTGAGATAGAGAAGAAAGTCATTACAGAAGAAGATTTTATTGGCAGTTTTTATGATCTGGATTATGTGATCCGAAAAGAAAAGCTTGGGAGAGGCGTTCAGTACGGGGAAATCCGTATCAGAAGCCCGTATCAGGAGCTTGTATATACCATTGCCGCATCAAGGGCAGGAAAAGCCCAGGTAAATGTCCGCACTGGAGAAAAGAAGGAACGTCTGAAGCTGATGGAAGATTACCTTTCCTGGCGCTGCGGACAAAAAGAAAAGAAAGCCTGGATTGGAGAAAGTCTTGAAAATCTGAGCAGCCTCAAAGAAAAAGGGCTTGACTATCCGGAGTATCAGATTTATGAAGCCTATCTTCTTCATCTTGACAACAGAGATGAGGAGGCAAAAGAGATTCTCGTAAAATACCAGAATAAATCCTTTACAAAAGAAGATCTGGAGCTTGCAGGCGTATTTTTATATGTATGCACCCTTACGGGGCTTTATAAAGATAAAATGCAGGCGCTTCGAAAAATACAGAATTTCTATATGCAGAAGGGGGACAGCTTCTGGCTCCTCTGTGTGCTGCAGAGAATGGATCCGGAGATAAAAGCTTCCCCGTCAAAAAGCCTGTTTCTTATGGAGGAACAGTTTGAGAGAGGCTGCAAAAATCCGCTTCTGTATCTGGAGGCATGGGAGTGCATCTCAAAAGATATGACGCTTCTTCACAGGCTTACAGGATTCTGGACACAGGTATTTCTGTTCGCCGGAAAAAGAGGAATTCTTACAGAGGAGCTTACCATGCGCTTTGCGTATTTATCAGGATACGAAAAAAGCTATAATGAAAGTATGTACCGGGCTCTTTCTATGGGCTGCGATGCCTTTCCTTCCCAGGATACGCTGGAAGCAGTATGTAAATACATTATGAAGGGAAACCCAAGAAGACAGGAATATTTTAAGTGGTTTTCTATGGCTGTGGAGCAGGGGCTTCGCATTACAAGACTCTATGAATATTATGTGGAAACAATGGATACTTCTTATCAGAGAACGCTTCCAAAGCCTCTTCTTATGTATTTTACATATAATAACAACAATCTGGGAGATGCAAGAAAAGCCTTTATTTATGCGGGAGTGACTGCAAATAAAGAAAGAGAACCACAGACATTTGAGAGCTATCGGGAAAATATGGAAACATTCGCGGCACAGAAACTTCGGGAAGGCAGGATCAATGAAAATTATGCGGTGCTTTATCAGGAGTTTTTAAGCCACCCGAAAACGGGGGAGGAAGGAAAACTTCTTGCAGCCCGTATGTTTACAAACCGCCTGTACTGCGATGACAGAAAGATACGAAGCGTGATCGTGCGGCACAGCCAGCTTGGCAGGGAGGAGGTATATCCTCTTGTACAGGGAGTCGCATATCCGAGAATTTATACGGAGGACGCAGTGATCCTTTTCCAGGATGAAAAGCAGCGCCGTTACTGCTCCACCATCGATTATAATATGAAAAAACTGATGGATGAGCGGGAAATGATTCCTTCGGTCCTTCACTGCGGTGTGTCAGAACCGGGCGTGCTTCTTCATTACTGCGAGCATAACGAAATTACAAAAGAAAATCTTTCTGTATTTTTAAAGCTGGTAAAAAATGAGGCGTTTGCGAAGGATTATATCGAGGCAGTCCGAAAGAAAATCCTGGATTACTATGCAGAGCATATCCACGGAGAGGATTTAGATGATTATTTAAGAAATATGGACTTCCGGGCTTATGCGGCAGTGGATAAAAAGACCCTTCTGGAAACTCTGATTGCAAGACGCTTTTTTCCTCAGGCAATGGGAATCGTAGAGGAATTTGGTTTTGAGGGGCTTGATAAAAGAGACCTTTTAAAGCTCACAAGCCGCATGATCTTAAGATGCGACGGAGCGGAAGGCGAGGAACTTTTATCTCTGTCTTCTGAGGTTTACAGAAGCGGAATTTACGATGAGGTAATTTTACAGTATCTTATGAAATACCGGTTCGGACCTGTGGAAGAGCTCTTATCCATATGGAAGAGTGCAAAAGGCTTTGATATGGACACTTATGAGCTGGAAGAAAAAATATTAAGCCTTCTGATGTTTACAGAGGATTACCGCAAAGAGGGAGAGGCAGTCCTTGAAGCATATGTAAGGCACAGCGGAAAAGAACGGATCATCGGTTCTTATCTTACCCAGGTGGCATACGGGATTTTTGTGAAAGAATACCCGATGAGTGAATTTGTATACAGGTGTCTGGAGAATGCTTATGTGAAAAAATGGCCGGTAAACAGAGTCTGCCGTCTGGCGCTGTTTCTGGGACTTTCCAGAGAGAAAGCCCAGGACGGTCAGATTGCGGATATGGAGCGGGAGCTTTTAAAAGAATGTATGAAAGAGGATATGACCTTTGCCTTTTTCCGCAGACTTTCTCCCTCTCTTCTGGGACCGTACCAGCTTGACGACAAGACTTTTGTAGAATATCATGCAGCTCCTGAGGAGGAAGTGACACTGTTCTATGCCATTGATACAGGTCTTGGGGGAGAACTTAAATATAAGAGAGAGCCTCTTCGAAATGTGTATGAGGGAATCTGCACAAAGACGTTTACCCTGTTTTACGGGGAAACACTCCACTATTATTTCCAAGTGGAGGGAAAGGGAGAGACAAGGAAAACGCAGGAGAGAGTTCTCACCATGAGCAGTACAGAGGGCATTCCTGTGAGCAAATATCAGATGATCAACCAGATCCTTTCTGCCAGACGTCTTGATAAGGAGAGAGAAGTTCTCTCAAAGATGATGCAGTATCAGAGGCAGGAGCGGTATGTAAAAGAAATGTTTCAGATTGACAAAGATGTATAAAAAGGAAGCATAAAATGAACGAAATTCGTGACCTGATTATTGGAATAGATTTTGGAAAAGAATATACCCAGCTTTGCTATTACGACAGAAAAGGGGAGGAACCGCGCTCTCTTACCATGAAGGTGGGAACAAGCCAGTATGAAGCTCCAACCTGTCTCTGCTGGCGGGTGGAGCAGAAGGACTACTGCGTAGGGCTGGAAGCGGAGTATTTTGCAAGAGAAAAAGGCGGTGTTTTAATAGACCGCCTCTACGAAATCGTGGAAAAAGAAGAAAAAGTCCAGATTTGCGGAGAACAGAGAGAACCCTGGGAGCTTCTCGCAGGATTTTTAAACGGAATGCTCAGATTTCTGGGCGTGATGGACATTGTAAAAAATACAAAATGCCTTGTGATTACGGCGCCTTCCATTCATAACACGCAGGTGAAAAATTTCCGGAAAGCATGCGAATATCTGGGATTTCCGGAAGAAAAATATATGATGATGGATTACGGGGAAAGCTTTTATTATTATGCTATGACCCAGAAGCGGGAGACATGGAACAGAAGCGTTGCGTGGTACGCATTTAAAGGAAAGCACGTGACCTTTCGAAAACTTACCATTCAGCCTTCAGTCAAGCCTGCGCTTGTGAAACTGGAAGAGCCGGAGGAGACAACGCTTTCCGGAGACGGGGAGATGCTTGACGATTCTTTCTGCCGGTTTATCGGAAAAACATTAGGAGCTGAGCTTTATTCCAGCATACAGATTACAGGAGACGGCTTTGATCAGCAGTGGGCGCAGCAGTCTGTAAAAATGCTCTGTTTCCAGAAGAGAAAAGTTTTTTACGGAAATAATCTTTTCGCAAAGGGAGCGTGTGCCGCAGGAAAAGAGAGGCTTGAGGATAAACGCCTCCGCGGATACCGCTATTTAAGTGATTCTGTTGTTTTAACAGAGGTGGGAATGGATATGCGCGTCATGGGTTCTCCTGCCTATTATCCGCTTATTACAGGCGGTAAAAACTGGTATGAATGCAAGGGAAGCTGCGAGCTGATCCTTGACGATACGAAGGAGCTTGTATTTGTTGTGGGACATCTTGGGGAGACAGAGAAAAAACGGGTTTCCATGCAGCTTCCGGGGCTTCCGAAGCGACCGAACAAGACAACGCGTCTTCTTGTGGAGCTTTCCTATGTGTCACGGAAGGAATGCAGGATCACGGTAAAGGATCTTGGCTTTGGAGAGATGTATCCGGGCAGCAATAAGGTGTGGGAAGAATCCACCCAGTGGTAGAGGAGGAAGGATATGAGCAGCTACATTCTGTGCCAGACAAAAAAGGCGGAAAAGCCATATTATATTGAGAATATCAGCACTAACATTTATTCTATAGACGAGCTTTGCTATTACCTGTACCACAATCTTTATCTGATCGACTCCACGATCATCAATGAGGGGCTGTGTAAATGGCTGGAGGAGGAGCTGGAGCTTACAAGGCTTGCGGCAAAGCTCCGTCCTTATCTTGGAAAATTTGCAGGTGCGGAGGATATTTTATATCCTGTTTTTAAAGAAATTAATTATCTGACTTACGAGGAGCTTCGTGTGCTGAACGGAAAGATCGCAAAGCTGAACAAAGAGGAGCTTCCTGTACGGGAAAAGAAAAAAGGGGACGCTCTTGTGGAAAACGGAATGTATGTAAACGCCATTCACGTTTACCAGAAGCTTCTGGAATGCGGTGAGAGGTTAAAAGGGCAGCCGGAGCTTACAGAGAGTATATATCACAATTTAGGGTGCGCCTACAGCTATCTGTTTCAGATGGAAAAAGCGCTGGAATATTTCCAGAAGGCATATGAAGTGAGCAACAGTGAAAAAGAGATGAAGACGTATCTTCTGGCATATAAAAGTCTTCATACGCCGAAAGAGTATGAGAGCAGAGTAAAGGAGCTTCAGCCGGGAGAAACGGTTTTAAAAGAAGTAAAAGAAGCCATCGCGCATTTTGAGAGAGCACCGGAAAATAAGATTGATTCCGATGACATTGACAAAATGCTGGAAGGATTTATAAAAGAATATCACAGGAGCACAGGCGCCTGAGAAAGGTGGAAAAATGCAGAAACGGATTATTTTTCACATAGATGTAAATTCTGCTTTTTTATCCTGGGAGTCTGTATACAGAATGGAGGTCCTTCATGAAACAGTGGATCTCCGAACCATTCCCTCGGCTATCGGGGGAGACGAAAAAAAGCGTCGCGGCGTAATCCTGGCAAAATCCATTCCTGCAAAAGCCTTTGGGGTTCGGACAGGAGAGAGTATTATGGAAGCCAGGAAGAAATGTCCGGCGCTTTCTCTCGTCCCGGCAAATCATGAACTGTACAGACAGAAATCCAGGGAATTTATTGCGCTTTTACAGGAATATTCTCCTGATGTGGAACAGTATTCCATAGACGAGGCGTTCGTGGATATGACGGGAATGCAGATTTTGTTCGGAGAACCTCTGGAGGCGGCGGACAAGATACGGAGAAGGATTAAGGAAGAGCTTGGTTTTACCGTAAATATCGGAATTTCCGAAAATAAGTATCTTGCAAAAATGGCGTCGGACTTTGAAAAGCCGGATAAGGTACACACTCTGTTTCCGGAGGAAATCCAGAAAAAAATGTGGCCGCTTCCTGTAGGAAATCTTCTTTTTGTAGGAAAAGCCACTGTAAAGAAGCTGGAAAAAATGGGAATCCAGACAATAGGACAGCTTGCAGCCTGTGATAAGGAACTTTTAAAAGAAAATTTAAAGAAGCAGGGGGAGAGTATCTGGAATTTTGCAAACGGCATTGATTTTTCCCTTGTGCAGCCTGTTCCGGAACGAAATAAAGGGTATGGGAACAGCACGACCATAAGCTTTGACGTGACAGACGGGGAGGCTGCAAAAACGGTTCTTCTGGCTCTTTCGGAATCGGTAGGCAGCAGGCTTCGGGCAGACGGTGTAAAAATCCAGGTGGTAAGCGTTACCATTAAGGATAACCAGCTTCATAAAATGTCCCATCAGATGGTGTTGGATTCTGCCACAGATATTACAAATGAAATCTACCTTTCCGCCTGCCGTCTTTTTGAAGAGCTGTGGGACGGACGCCCTATCCGTCTTCTGGGGATACAGACGAGCAGGACAAAGGAGGAAGAAGCAAGACAGTTCTCGCTGTTTGATGAAGAAACCGGGTATGAAAAATGGGAACAGATGGATCATGCAGTTGACGAAATACGGAAAAAATTTGGCAAAGATGCTGTAAAAAGAGCCGCTTTTTTGAAAAATCCTCTTGACGAATGAGCAAAACAGGAATATCATTGCTTTATTAAGCTAAAAGGGCGAACAGGTAAAGCTGGAAAGCCTGAAAGCAATGAGGAGGAGAAAGAGAATGAAAACCTACAAAAAAATCATGGACGCAGTGGCGGCAGCAGAAAAGATTGTTTTAGTTGTCTCTACGATTTTGATTCTGGTTCTCACTGTCGGAAATGTTTTCTCGCGAAAAATCATCCATCATTCCTGGTCTTTTACAGAGGAACTGGTAGTGGCAGTTTTTGTACTGATCACTTTGATAGCGGCGGCTCTGGCAGCGAGAGAGGGAGAGCTGGTGAGTCTGACGCTTCTTACGGACAGGCTTCCGGAGAAGCTTCGTAAGCCGTCTGTACTTTTGATCACGGCTTTGAATCTTGTATTTACATCAATCCTTTTCGGATATGGCATGGATAAGGTAATTACCCAGCTTGCAAACGGAAAAAGAACCTTTGTGCTCAACTGGCCGGAGTGGATTTTCTGGTCGTTTGTTCCCATAGGAGCTGCCTGTATGATCCTGCATTTTATTGAATGCTGTGTGGATTTCTGTAAAAAAGATAAGGAAGGGGAGGTGGAGAAGAAATGATAAGCGCTGTACTTTTTATATCGTTTTTTGTTTTTCTGATTCTGGGCGTACCGATTGCAGTGTGCCTTGGCCTGTCTTCCGTATGCGCTATTCTTTATTCCGGAACTTCCCTTACGATCGTGGCAACGAATATGTACTCCGGAATCAGTAAGTTCCTTCTTCTTGCCATTCCATTTTTCGTACTTTCCGGAAATATTATGGCAAAGGCGGGAATTTCAAGAAGACTGATCAAATTTGTAGATACCTGCGTGGGACATAAAAGAGGCGGCATTGCTATTGTATGCGTCATTGTCGCCTGCTTTTTCGGCGCGATCTCCGGTTCCGGTCCTGCCACAGTAGCCGCGCTTGGGGCTGTCCTGATTCCGGCTATGGTAGAGAGAGGCGGATTTTCCGCTCCGTTTTCCACGGCGCTTATGGCAACGGCAAGCTCCATTGCCATTGTGATCCCGCCCAGTATCGCCTTTGTTGTATATGCGTCTATCACAGGCGTTTCTATCGCAGATATGTTTATGGCAGGAATTGTACCAGGCGTTTTAATGGGCGCGGCTCTTGTGATCGTTGTTATGATCGAGGCGAGACGGAAGAACATTCAGCCCGTTCAGAAAAAAGCCACTGCAAAAGAACGGTGGGCGGCGTTTAAAGACGCGTTCTGGGGATTTTTAATGCCGGTCATCATTCTTGGAGGCATTTACGGAGGAATCTTTACTCCTACGGAAGCGGCGGCAGTTTCTGTTGTGTACGGTCTTTTTGTAGGTATGGTAATTTACAGGGAGGTTTCTTTTAAGGATCTGTTTGACATTCTTGTAGATTCCGCAAAAACAACGGGCGGAATTATGCTGATCGTGGCAAGCGCGTCTCTGTTTTCCTTTGTATGTACGAAGTTTGGTATTGCAGAGGCTGCGTCCGCTCTTCTCGGAAGCATTGCACACAACCAGTTTGTTTTCCTTTTGATCGTAAATGTTATTTTCCTGATCGCAGGCTGCTTTATTGACGCAAACTCTGCAATGTACATTTTTATTCCCATTATGCTTCCGGTATGTAAGGAACTGGGATATGATGTGGTTGCCTTCGGTGTCATGGCAACGGTAAACCTTGCGATCGGACAGGTAACGCCTCCTGTCGGCGTTAATCTTTTTGTTGCCATTGGAATAAAAATCAAAAAAGGTCTTGAGGTAACGCTTCAGCATATTTCAAAGGCAGTTATGCCTATGATCGCAGCGTGTGTTGCGGTTTTGCTCATTGTAACGTATGTGTCGGCAGTTTCCGTTGCTCTTCCGAAAGCGCTTGCAAAGAACGGTTCTTATTCCGGAGATCAGGACGTTTCTTCCTCCGGAGGTATGAGAGAAGCAGGAGGAGAAGAGGAAGGTTTTAATACGATCGGCGATTACAGCGACCTTGACTGGCCGGAAATGACGTGGAATTTTGCATGTTCTCCAACAGAGACGAGCACATGGGCAGACGGAGGAAGAAAATTCGGAGAGCTGATGGAAAAAGCAACAGGAGGAAAAATAAAAGTAAATGTATATGCAGCCGACCAGCTTACAAACGGAAATCAGTCAGAAGGCATTCAGGCTTTGATAGACGGAGATCCGGTACAGATTTCCATGCATTCCAACCTGATTTATTCTGCTTTTGACCCGAGATTTAACGTAGTTTCCCTTCCGTTTATTTACGATTCCTACGAGGAGGCGGACAATAAGTTTGACGGGGAAGCTGGAGAGATGATGAAGGAGATTCTGGGAGAATACGGTCTTCACTGCATGGGAATTGCGGAAAACGGATTCCGTGAGCTGACAAACAGTGTGCGGGAAGTAAAATCAGTGGAAGATATGAAAAACCTGAAAATCCGTGTGGCAGGCTCCAACCTCCTTATGGAATGCTATAAGAGATGGGGAGCAGACGCTACAAATATGAACTGGTCGGAAACATATACCGCGCTACAGCAGAATACTGTGGAGGGGCAGGAAAACCCGCTTCCGGCTATTGACGCGGCAAGCGTACAGGAGGTGCAGCCTTACTGTTCTATGTGGGATGCAGTTTATGACTGTCTTTTCTTCTGTATCAACCAGGAGCTTTATGACAGCCTGACGCCGGAACAGCAGGCAGTTGTAGACGAGGCAGGTCAGAAAGCGGTAGAGTATGAGCGCTATATCAACCGCGCAGGAGATGAGGAGATCATTTCCCGCTGGGAAGAGAAAAACGGCGTGGACACTACCGAAAAAGAAGACATGGACATTGACTCCTTTAAAGAAGCAGTGGAAGGCATTGACGAGTGGTATATAAAAGAACTGGAAAACCAGGGATATGAAGATGCCCGCAGTCTTGTGGAGGTCTTCTGTTCTTAACAGGATTGAAACTGATGGATGACAAGCTGGATAAAAAGCTGCATCTGGGGAGTGACGTATTTATTTTTGTGATAAAATAACTGGTTGAACATTTTTACAGGCGGGAGATTTGTCCCCACTTCTGTAAGGGTACTGCGCTGAAGCTCTTCCTTTACTGTAAAGCGGGGTAGAAAAGAATAGCCCATACCTTTTTTCAGAAGGTGGATAATTGTTTCTGTATTTCCGATTTCCAGAACAGGAGAAATATGAAGCTCCCGTTCCGAGAGAAGTTTTTCCAGTTCATAATGGTAGGCAGCGCCTACTTCTGTCAGGATAAAAGGCCTTGCAGCCAGTTTCTCAATTTCCAGAAAGGATTGAGAAGGGGCGGCAGGGTCTTTTAAGGTGACAAAAATAATATCCTCCGTTCTTTTGGCAGCGCAGATCCATTCGTTTCTGTAGATCCTGTGGTCGAGCGTGAGGATACAGTCGATTTCGTTGGATTTTGCAAGCGCCATAAGCTCTTCCGTCGTTCCGGAGCGTATGGTGATTTTTATGTTTGGGTACATATCGTGAAAGGCAGGGAGAAGCTGGGGGAGCAGAGCGGTACAGATAGATTCCGCCCCTCCGATACGGAGGCTGCCGGAGGGCGTTTTTTCACTGGAGCAGAAGGTGAGGGCAGTATCGGCTGCTTTTACGATATTGTTGGCATAAGAAATAAAGGCTTCTCCCTGTTCTGTTAAATAAACTTTTTTTCCGAGGCGCTCAAAAAGAGGAATGCCAAGCTCTTTTTCCAGCTGCTGGATCTGAATGGTGACGGCAGACTGGGAATAGCCAAGCTGCTGGGCTGCCTTTGAAAAATTCTGTGTGACAGCTACTTTTAAAAAGGTTTTGATGTTTTTAATCTCCATATAGTCTCCTTTTCTGATTTTATTATTAAAAAAATTCATATATCTTATCAAAATTATAAATTTTACATATATAGAAATTTAGTGTACATTACTATTTGGAATTAGTCAAAAGAAAAGAGGAAATTGAGATGATAAACAGTGAAAATGTGCTGAACAGCAGACAGCTTGAACAGGAAATAGAAACATTTGTACACGGATTTTTAAAAGAAAAAAGAGATATACATTCCAGTAAGGTAATGTGGCAGGTATCTGATGAACAGATGGAAAAAGTAGAGAATATGGAAATTCCGGCAGAGGGACGGGAAGCTTCCGGGGTGATTCAGGAAATGACGGAGCAAGTGTATCAGTACAGAGGAGATGCCAATCATCCGCGGTTTTTCGGGTTTGTGCCGGGACCTGCCTCCTCCATTTCCTGGCTTGGGGATATTATGACATCAGCCTACAACATTCATGCAGGAGGAAGCAAGCTTGCGCCTACTGTTAACTGCATTGAACAGAAGCTTTTAAAGTGGCTCTGCGAAAAAGCCGGGTTTATGAGAAAAAGAGCAGGCGGCGTCTTTGTAAGCGGAGGTTCTATGGCTAATATTACGGCGCTTACAGCGGCAAGAGACAATAAGCTTACCGATAAAAATCTGTTTCTCGGCGTTGCCTATATTTCCGAGCAGACGCACAGCTCTGTGGCAAAAGGGCTTCGTATCATCGGAATTACAGATAAGAGGATCCGGAGGATCCCGGTAGACAGCGAGTTTCGCATGGACACAAAGAAGCTTCGGGAAGCCATTGAAAAAGATAAAAAAGCGGGATACATTCCTTTTGCCGTAATCGGAACAGCGGGAACAACAAATACAGGAAGCATTGATCCTCTGGAGGAGATTTCTGATATTTGTAAGGAATACGGAATCTGGTTTCATATTGACGGAGCATATGGCGGTTCCGTACTGTTAAGTCCGAAATACAGGGAGCTTTTGAAAGGAACAGAGCTTGCGGACAGCTTAAGCTGGGACGCTCATAAATGGCTGTTCCAGACTTACGGCTGTGCGATGGTCCTTGTCCGCGATATAAAGACTTTGTATCACAGCTTTCATGTCAATCCGGAATACTTAAAAGACCTGGAAGGGGATCTGGAAAATGTAAATACCTGGGATATTGGCATGGAGCTTACGCGCCCTGCAAGAGGATTAAAACTCTGGCTGACCCTGCAGATCCTGGGAACGGATTTAATCGGAAGCGCTATTGAACATGGATTTTCCCTTGCACAGTGGGCAGAGGAAGCCTTACAGTCTAAAGAAAACTGGGAGATCGTATCTCATGCGCAGCTTGCCATGATAAACTTCCGGTATGCGCCGGAGGATCTTACAGAGGAAGAAAAGAACAGTCTGAATGAAAGCATATCAAAACGCATGACAGAAAGCGGGTTTGCTGCTGTATTTACTACTGTTTTAAATGGGAAAACCGTCCTTCGGATTTGTGCGCTTCACCCGGAGGCAACAAAAGAAGATATGTATCGTACCATAGAGCTTCTGGATCAGTATGCGAAAGAAGGGTATGATTCCATAAAAGAAAACAGAAAATAGAAAAAAGTCTCCGGTCATTATGGCCGGAGATAATTTTTCATGGATTTCAAGGCATTTTTTTCAAGACGGCTTACCTGAGCCTGAGAAATGCCGATTTCATCTGCAACCTCCATCTGGGTTTTTCCCTCGTAAAAACGCAGTTCTATAATATTTCTTTCTCTGTTTCCAAGACGGTTTAAGGCTTCCCGGAGAGAAAGATTTTCTACCCAGCGTTCCTCTTTGTTTTTTTTATCGCTGATCTGGTCCATGACATAAAGGGTATCGCCTCCTTCTGTATATACCGGCTCAAACAGGCTGATGGGATTTTGTATGGCGTCCATCGCGTACACGATCATTTCTTTTTCAATGCCGATTTCATCTGCAATTTCCTGAATGGTAGGTTCTTTTAATTTATCTTTCATATAATGTTCCTTTGCATAAATGGCTTTATATGCAATATCGCGGAGAGAACGGCTTACGCGGATGGAATTATTATCGCGCAGATAACGGCGGATTTCCCCGATGATCATGGGAACCGCATAGGTGGAAAATTTTACATTTAAAGTGGTGTCAAAATTATCAATGGCTTTTATAAGACCGATACAGCCGATCTGGAAAAGGTCGTCTGCATTTTCGCTGCTGTTCTGGAAACGCTTTATCACACTTAAAACAAGGCGGAGATTGCCCTTAATGTAAAGCTCCCGGGCGTGTTTGTCTCCCTGCCTGATTTTCTCGAAAAGCTCTTCTTTTTCTTCTGCTTTCAGAACGGGAAGTTTCGATGTGTTTACGCCGCAGATTTCTACTTTGTTTAATGCCATCTTAAGAATCCTCCTTATCTTTCTTTGCTATTAAAGATGATTCTCATGGCAGGGCGGAAATATACGGTTTTCTGTAAAATATAAAAAATAAAAGCCCTTGACAACGCAGAAGATGTAACGGAAAATAAAATCCATACAGAAGAAAAGAGGAATCAATATGAAGGAAGAAAAGAAAAATTTTTATCCGGAAGCCGTTGTATTTGATATGGACGGCGTAATGTTTGACAGCGAGAGAATTGTACAGTATTCTTTTAATAAAGCCGGGGAGGAGATGGGGTACGGCCTTCTGGGAGATGAAAATATATGTTTTACGCTTGGTATGAACAGGGCAGGAAGAAAGGCGTATTTTAAGGAGAAGTACGGACAGGATTTTCCATATGATGCGTTTCAGGAACGATACAGTGAAATTTATAAGGAATATGTAAAAAGAAACGGGATCCCCGTAAAGCCGGGGCTTTATGAGATTCTTGAGGTTCTGGAAAAAAAGGGCATTCCGACTGCAGTTGCCACCTCTTCAAGCAGAGAGAATGCCCTGGAAAATTTAAGGCGTGCAGGAATCCTGGAAAAGTTTCAGGCAGTGATCACAGGAGATATGGTAAGGGCGGCAAAGCCGGATCCGGAAATTTATCAGAAAGCATGTGAAAGCCTTAATATAGAACCGGAAAAAGCAATGGCTCTGGAGGATGCGCCAAAGGGAATTATAGCTGCCAAAAGAGCCGGAATGTATGCTGTTTTTGTACCGGATATTCTGGAAGATATGGAAAAATTTCCTGTTTTGCCGGACAGAAAAGAGGAATCCCTTCTTACAGCAGCCGTCTGGCTTTCAAGGTGAAGACTTTGTTATAAGAGAGGTTCCCGTTCTTTGTGGAGGCATTTGTCCTCCTGGATTTTTACAAGAATAATATCTTCGCCGATCTGACAGATACATTCCCAGGGAATGATGTATTCGCTTTCTCTTCCAAAAAAGCTGCAGAAACGGCCCGGCCCGGGAACGATCAGCGCAGTCAGACGGCTCGTTTTACAGTCAAATTCCACATCAATGGGGCAGCCAAGGCTTTTGCAGGTACACACATTGATGATTTCTTTTTGTTTTAATTCGCAGACACGCATGAGATTACCTGTTTTTGTAAAATTTATGCTAAAATCCATGAAAATATGCAGGCTCTTTTATTGACATACAGGAAAAATATAAAGTATAATACTCATAAATACAGCATCAGAAAGGGGAGTGTACTGTGAAGTGTCCGTTTTGTAATCAGGATAATACAAGAGTTGTAGATTCAAGACCTGTGGAGGATACCAATTCCATACGCCGCCGCCGTCTCTGCGACGCCTGCGGGAGAAGATTTACCACATATGAGAGAGTGGAGACGATCCCCTTAACTGTTATTAAGAAAGATCAGAACAGGGAGCAGTACAGCAGAAAAAAAATACAGGACGGCGTGCTGCGCGCCTGCTATAAACGTCCCATTTCCATCGAAAAAATAGAGGAAATGCTGGATTCCATAGAGGGAGAGATCTTTAATGAGGAAGAGAGGGAGATTTCCAGCACCAAAATAGGCGAGATCGTCATGGCACATTTAAAGAAGCTGGACGCGGTTGCCTATGTGCGGTTTGCTTCTGTTTACCGGGAGTTTAAAGATGTGAGCACGTTTCTTGACGAGCTTAAAAAATTTATGAATTAAGCGTCGGGTCTTGACTTCCTGTCAGAAAAAGGTGTAGAATACAAAAGACAATTAAAGAGAAAAGGGGAGCTTGTATGACAGGCTGAGAGGAAGGTATGACCTTCGACCCGTGAACCTGATTTGGATAATACCAACGTAGGGATAGTTTCGAAGCGGATATTTTATGGAGAAATTGCCAGACAGGTAGTTTCTCTTTTTTTGTACAGTAAATTTCACGTGAGCCGCCGCTTTGCAAAGACAGACCGGGGCTGGAAAGGACACATATGAGAGAATATAAAACACAGAAAGAAGCAGCAGGAAAAGGGATTCTGACACCGGAAATGAAAATCGTGGCAGAGAAGGAGCATATGGAGCCGGAAAAGCTGATGGCTCTTGTGGCAAAAGGAGAGGTTGCGATTCCATGCAATGTCCGCCATACTTCTATTTCTCCTGAGGGAATCGGAGGAGGATTGCGGACAAAGATCAAT
This sequence comes from uncultured Blautia sp., assembly GCA_900549015.1. Classification (GTDB taxonomy): domain Bacteria; phylum Bacillota; class Clostridia; order Lachnospirales; family Lachnospiraceae; genus Blautia_A. The sequence continues at coordinate 38,324 of URMH01000011.1, read as the reverse complement.
GTAAATCTGGGAATCTCCGGGGACTGTAAAAACTATGAGGAGGAGATGAAAAAAGTGGATATGGCTCTGAAATTTGGAGCGGAAGCCATTATGGATTTAAGCAATTACGGAAAGACAAATACATTTCGAAGAGAGTTGATCCGGAAATCTCCGGCTATGATCGGAACAGTTCCCATGTATGATGCCATCGGATACCTGGAAAAGGATCTTCTTGAAATTACAGCGGAGGATTTTCTGAAGGTAGTGCGGGCACACGCAGAAGAAGGCGTAGACTTTATGACGATTCATGCAGGAATTAACAGAAGAGCAGTGGAAGCCTTTATGCGGGATAAAAGAAAAATGAATATTGTTTCAAGAGGCGGTTCTCTTTTATTTGCATGGATGATGATGACGGGAAAGGAAAATCCGTTTTATGAGTATTACGATGAGGTGCTTGATATTTTAAGAGAATACGACGTGACCATAAGTCTTGGAGACGCGCTTCGTCCGGGCTGTATTGACGACAGCTCTGATGCGGGACAGATTTCCGAATTAATCGAGCTTGGAAATCTTACAAAGCGCGCATGGGAAAAAGACGTACAGGTAATGGTGGAAGGTCCGGGACATATGGCAATGAATGAGATTGAAGCAAATATGAAGCTTCAGAAACGGATCTGCCATAATGCGCCGTTTTATGTGCTGGGACCGATCGTGACAGATGTGGCTCCCGGATATGACCATATTACGTCTGCAATCGGAGGAGCCATTGCGGCAGCAGGTGGAGCTGATTTTCTCTGTTACGTCACACCTGCGGAGCATCTGCGTCTCCCGGATCTGGAAGATGTAAAAGAGGGGATCATCGCGTCAAAAATCGCGGCTCATGCGGCAGATATTGCAAAGGGAGTACCAGGTGCCAGAGCGTGGGATAATAAAATGGCAGAGGCGAGACATAAGGTAGACTGGGAGGAAATGTTCCGTCTTTCTCTGGATGGGGAGAAGGCGAGAAGATATTTTGAGAGCACACCGCCGTCAGACAGACATACCTGCTCCATGTGCGGAAAAATGTGTGCAGTCCGAACGACGAATATGATCCTGGAAGGAAAAGAAGTGAGATTCTGTACTGAAAAATAAAAATCAGAAAGAAATAAAAAATCTCCCCGGAATTTTGTTCCGGGGAGATTTTAAGAAGGAGATCAGACAATACCCTGTGCTTTCATTGCGTCAACTACTTTTTCGAAGCCTGCGATGTTTGCTCCGACTACATAATTATCTGTAAGGTCGTAGCGTTTTGCAGCGTCGTCTACTTTTTTGAAAATATCAATCATGATATTGTGAAGCTTTTCGTCAACTTCTTCTTCTGTCCAGGAAAGTCTCATGGAGTTCTGGCTCATCTCAAGAGCAGATGTTGCAACGCCGCCTGCGTTTGCAGCTTTTCCAGGCATGAAGTAAAGACCGTTTTCCATCACATAGTTTGTTGCTTCAAGAGTAGTAGGCATATTTGCACCTTCTACTACATATTTGCAGCCGTTTGCAACAAGCGCTTTTGCGCCGTCAAGGTCAAGCTCGTTCTGTGTTGCACATGGAAGGTAAACGTCACATTTAATATTCCAGATACCTTTTCCTTCTGTGTAAGTGGAACCTTCCACTCTCTCTGCGTATTCTTTGATACGTCCGCGTTTTACTTCTTTAATATCTTTTACAACATCGAGCTGAATGCCGTTCGGGTCATAAATAAATCCGTTGGAGTCGTTCATTGCAACGACTTTTGCACCGAGCTGCTGAATTTTTTCAACTGCGTAGATCGCAACATTTCCGGAACCTGTCACAACAACAGTTTTTCCGCTGATGGAATCGTTATGTGCTTTTGCAATCTCGTCCAGCATATAGACAACGCCGTAGCCTGTAGCCTGTGTGCGGATAAGGGAACCGCCGTAGGTAAGACCTTTTCCTGTTAAAACGCCCTCGTAAAGACCGCGGATACGTTTGTACTGTCCGAAAAGATAGCCGATCTCTCTGCCGCCTACGCCGATGTCGCCGGCTGGAACGTCTGTATCTGCTCCAATATATTTGGAAAGCTCTGTCATAAAGCTCTGGCAGAATGCCATAACCTCTCTGTCAGATTTGCCTTTCGGGTCAAAGTTGGAACCGCCCTTGCCGCCGCCGATCGGAAGACCTGTCAGGGAATTTTTGAAAACCTGCTCAAAACCAAGGAATTTTAAGATACTCTGGTTTACAGAAGGGTGAAAACGAAGACCGCCCTTGTATGGTCCGATGGCGCTGTTAAACTGGACGCGGTAACCTTTGTTTACCTGTACAGTTCCGTTATCATCTACCCACGGTACACGGAAAGAAATGATCCTTTCCGGCTCAACCATACGTTCCAGAATGGAAAGCTTACGGTATTCTTCCTCATTACGGTCGATGACAACCTTCAGGGAATCAAGAACTTCTTTTACTGCCTGGTGAAATTCCGGTTCCCCGGGATTCTGTGCTACGACTCTTTCATAAACCTCTTCAGTATAAGACATAATAAATCCTCCTCTTCCAACTGTTGTATTTTTTTATGTGCGTTATTATACACTAAAGTGTTAAAAAAGAAAAGAGTTTTTTAAATTTTTTTGAACATGGGCTCTGAGACTTGCGAAAGCGGGGCAAATGTGAGATTATAATGAAATACCGATTTCGTGAAAGGGGAGGCAAGATAAAATGAGAACATTTGAAAAATCTTCAAAGCTTGATAATGTATTGTATGATGTACGCGGACCTGTCGTAGATGAGGCAGGAAGAATGGAGGAGGAAGGAAAAGAAATCCTGAAGCTGAATATCGGAAACCCGTATCCTTTTGGATTTTCCGCTCCGCAGGAAGTAATCCTGGATATGCTGAGCAACGTCCGCACCTCTCAGGGGTACTCTGACTCCAGGGGGATTTTTTCCGCAAGAAAAGCGATCATGCAGTATTGCCAGCTTCGCGGGATTCCCAACGTGACCATGAATGATATTTATACAGGAAACGGGGTAAGCGAGCTTATTAATCTCTGTATGCAGGCTCTCTTAAATAACGGAGATGAAATCCTGATCCCTGCACCGGATTATCCGCTCTGGACAGCAACGGCAACACTTTCCGGAGGAAAAGTCGTACATTATATCTGTGACGAGCAGTCCGAATGGTACCCGGATATGGACGACATCCGAAGCAAGATCACAGATAAGACAAAGGCGATCGTGATCATCAATCCAAATAACCCCACAGGAGCTGTATATCCAAAAGAAGTGCTGGAACAGATTGTTCAGATTGCAAGAGAACATGAGCTCATTATTTTTTCCGATGAGATTTATGACCGTCTTGTTATGGATCAGTACCAGCATACGTCCATCGCTTCCCTTGCGCCGGATTTATTCTGCGTTACTTTTTCCGGCCTTTCCAAATCCCATATGATCGCCGGATTCCGTATTGGCTGGATGGTGCTGAGCGGACCGAAAAACAGGGCGAAGGGATATATAGAAGGACTGAATATGCTTTCCTCCATGCGTCTCTGTTCCAATGTTCCGGCACAGTCCATTGTACAGACAGCACTTGGGGGCTACCAGAGTGTCAATGAATATATACAGCCGGGCGGCCGTATTTACGAGCAGAGAGAATACATATATAAAGCGCTTACGGACATTCCGGGAATTACGGCGGTGAAGCCAAAAGCTGCTTTTTATATTTTCCCGAAAATTGATGTGGAGAAGTTCCATATTGAAAACGACGAGCAGTTTGCCCTTGATTTTCTTCACGAGAAGCAGGTTCTTCTTGTTCCGGGAAAGGGATTTAACTGGCATCAGCCGGATCATTTCCGCGTGGTATATCTTCCGAATATTCTTCAGCTTGAGAAGGCGGCAAAGAGGCTTGGTGATTTCTTAAGCTCATATAAACAGAAATGATAGACTGAAAAGGAAAAAAATGTTATACTGTTATAAGATGTGATGAAAAGCACACAGAAAATACATAGAGGGTACGAGGAGGGACCTTTATCGACTGACCGAATAAAAGATGAAAGGGGCAATACAATATGAGTGGATTTAACATGAAAGTGACACCGGAAATCGAAAGACTGACAGAGGTGTGCAAGGAACACAGCAGTCTTGATCTGTCTCTTTACGGAAAATACGATGTAAAGAGAGGACTTCGTGACATCAATGGAAAGGGTGTTCTTGCAGGGCTGACCCAGGTTTCCAATGTGCAGGCAACAAAGATCGTAGACGGGCAGGAAGTTCCCTGTGCAGGAAGTCTTTCTTACAGAGGTTATGACATCAAGGAGCTTACGGGAGGCTTTATCAGGGACAAGCGTTTCGGATTTGAGGAGACGGCTTACCTTCTTCTTTTCGGCAAGCTGCCAGATAAAGAGGAACTGAAGGAATTCACCGACCTTCTGGCAAATCAGCGCTCTCTTCCGAAAAACTTTACAAGAGACGTAATTATGAAAGCGCCGTCAAGCGATATTATGAACGCGCTTTCAAGAAGCGTGCTTACTCTGTATTCCTACGATAAGAATCCGGACGACATTTCCCTGCCGAACGTCCTTCGTCAGTGTCTCAATCTTATCAGCGTATTTCCACTGCTTTCCGTATACGGATACCAGGCGTACAATCACTTTGTAAGGGGCAAGAGCCTTTATATCCATAATCCGAAAAAAGAGCTTTCCACAGCGGAAAATATTCTGCGTATGCTCCGTCCGGATAAGAAATACACAGCTCTGGAAGCACAGATTCTGGATATTGCGCTAATCCTTCATATGGAACACGGCGGTGGAAATAACTCCACGTTTACCACTCATGTGGTGTCATCTTCCGGAACGGATACATATTCTGCCATTGCAGCAGCTCTCGGCTCACTGAAAGGACCAAAGCACGGCGGAGCCAATATCAAGGTTGTCAGCATGGTTCAGGATATGAAAAAAGAAGTGAAGGACTGGGAGGACGAGGACGAGGTAAGAGATTATCTGAAAAAGCTGCTTCATAAAGAAGCGTTTGACAGAAGAGGTCTTATCTACGGTATGGGACATGCCGTTTATTCTGTATCTGACCCGAGAGCGGAAGTCTTTAAAGGTTTTGTGGAAACTCTGGCAAAAGAGAAGGGCAGAATGAAAGATTACCGTCTTTACTCTATGGTGGAGCGCCTTGCTCCTGAGGTAATTGCAGAGGAGAGAAGAATTTACAAAGGCGTCAGCGCAAACGTGGACTTTTACAGTGGTTTCGTTTACAGTATGCTGGATCTGCCTCTTGAACTCTTTACCCCTATGTTTGCAGTGGCACGTATTGTAGGCTGGAGCGCACACCGTATGGAAGAGCTTATCAACACAGATAAGATCATCCGTCCTGCATATAAAAATGTGCTCGCACCTGCAGCTTATGTGCCGCTTGAGGATCGTTAGAAAGGGTTTCATAATATGAAGAAGGAAAATCAGGCAGCACTTATCCTGGAGGGCGGTGGAAACAGAGGTGTGTTTACTGCCGGTGTCCTGGATTATCTGATGGAGCAGAGTACGGAATTTTCCTATGTGACAGGAGTATCTGCAGGCGCGTGCAATGCAGTGGATTTTGTCTCAAAACAGAGAGGACGGACACGGCAGTGCATGATTCTGGAGGATAAGGAATACAGCTATATCAGTATGGGAAATATGATTAAAAACAGAAGCCTTTTTGATATGGATATGCTTTTTGATAGGTATCCCAATGAAATTTTCCCATTTGATTTTGATACGTATTTTCAGTCGAATACAGAATGTGAGCTTGTTGTGACAAACTGTAATACAGGAGAGGCAGAGTACCTCTCCGAAAAAGAAGACCGGCAGAAGCTTATGAATATCTGCCGGGCTTCCTCAAGCCTTCCGGTTGTAAGCCCTATAGTAGAGCTTGACGGAGAGATGTATCTGGATGGGGGAATTGCAGATTCCATACCTGTGATCCATGCAATGAAAAAGGGATTCCGGAAAAATGTGGTAATTCTTACGAGAAATTATGGATACCGCAAGGAAAAACCGGGAAAAAGCAAAGCCCTCTATGTGGCTGCGTTCCGGGAATATCCCCAGCTTCTCAATACTCTTTTAAATCGCTACAGAAGTTACAACAAAACATTGGATTTAATTGAGAAATGGGAAAAAGAAGGTCATATTTTTGTGATCCGGCCAGAGATGGAGCCGGTAGGAAGAGCAGAGAGGGACGAAGAAAAACTGGCTGCTTTTTATCAACACGGATATGATCTTATGAAAGAAAAAATGACAGATATGATGGCATATCTGAAACAGGATAACGAGGACTGACGAATTATGTTTAGATGTTTTTTTCCGGATGAATATAGAGATTCCGCATATGAAATTGATTACGACAGCTTGTATCAGGAAGGCTACAGAGGACTTTTATTTGATATAGATAATACCCTTGTGCCTCACGGTGCTCCAGCGGACGACAGGGCAAAGGCGCTGTTTACCCATTTAAAGGAACTTGGCTTTCACTGCTGTTTTTTATCAAACAATCAGAGAGAGAGGGTATCCTCTTTTAATGAGGCGGTGGGAGAAAAATTTATCGAAAATGCCCATAAGCCTTCTGTGAAAAATTACATAAAGGCGATGGAAATGCTGGGCACAGACAGAAGCAATACGATTTTTATCGGAGACCAGCTTTTTACGGACGTGTATGGAGCAAAAAGGGCGGGCATCCGAAATATTCTTGTAAAGCCTATTCATCCAAAGGAAGAAATTCAGATTGTCCTGAAACGTTATCTTGAAAAAATCGTACTGTATTTTTACCAGAAAGAGGAGGGAAATTCATGAACCACATTGTCATAATTGGGTTTATGGGTTCAGGTAAGACAAGAGTAGGAAAACGACTGGCAAAAGACCTGAATCTGCCGTTTATTGATGTGGACAGAATCATTACAAAAAAGTTTAATATGTCTGTCAAAGAGGTTTTTGAAAGGTTTGGAGAGCCGTTTTACAGAGCTCTTGAAACACTTGCCATAAAAAACCTGATTGAAGATAAGGAGAGAAAGGTTCTTTCCCTTGGGGCAGGACTGCCCATTCAGGAACAGAATCAGAAATATTTAAAAGAACTTGGTACTGTCATCTATCTAAAAGGTTCTTATGCAGTTCTTAAGAAACGTCTTGAAGGAAGCAGCAATCCTCTTATTGAAGGCGGCGATCAGGAAGACAAGATCAAGAAGCTTTTAAAGCAGCGTGATCCGGTGTATGCACGCTTTGCAGATATTCAGGTGGAGACAGGTGTACAGCCTTTTGAGGGCCTGATTGAGGAAATTGAAGAAAAATTAGCGGCATATACAAAAAAGTAGTTGAAAAATCTTCCCGGGTATTATAGAATAACTCATAGTGAAGTGTACAATAAGGAGGAAATATAATTATGGTTTCAGCAGGTGATTTCAAAAACGGTCTCACACTGGAAATTGACGGGAATGTATGTCAGATTGTCGAATTCCAGCATGTAAAACCTGGAAAAGGAGCTGCATTCGTCAGAACAAAATATAAAAACATCATTACAGGATCTGTACTGGAAAAATCTTTCCGTCCTACAGAGAAGTTCCCAACAGCACGTATTGAGCGTGTAGACATGAGCTATCTGTACAATGATGGAGAGTTATACAACTTCATGAATACAGAAACTTACGATCAGGTTGCTCTTACAAAAGACCAGGTTGGAGATTCTCTGAAATTCGTAAAAGAGAACGAGGTTGTAAAAATCTGTTCTCATAACGGAAACGTATTTGCTATTGAGCCGCCTCTGTTCGTAGAGCTTGAGGTAGTTGAAACAGAGCCTGGATTTGCAGGAAATACTGCACAGGGCGCAACAAAACCGGCAACAGTTGAGACTGGCGCACAGGTTCAGGTTCCGTTATTTGTAAATCAGGGTGACAAACTGAAAATCGATACAAGAACAGGCGAATATCTTTCCCGTGTATAATGGGAGTCAGAGCTGTCATCGGCATTGCGCCGGTGGCAGTTTTTTTATTGGAGGAATGTTATGGAATACAGAATATTAGGAAAAACAGGGCTTAAAATTTCACGTATGGGATTCGGCGGAATTCCAATCCAGAAAATCGATGCAGAAGGCACAAAAAAATTAATGAAGCGTCTTGCAGAAGAAGGCGTGAATTATATTGATACGGCAAGAGGCTATACCGTCAGTGAAGAATATCTCGGCTATGCACTTGAAGGGATCCGCGATCAGTTTGTTCTTGCAACAAAGAGCATGGCGCGTACAAAAGAAGCAATGGCAGCAGATATAGAAAAAAGTCTTCATAATTTAAGAACCGATCATATTGATTTATATCAGGTGCACAATCCCAGCATGGAGCAGCTTGATCAGGTGATCGGAGAAGGCGGGGCACTGGAAGCTCTTATGGAGGCAAAAGAGGCGGGGAAAATCGGACACATCGGTCTGACAGCGCATTCTACAGCCGTATTTGAGCGCGCTCTTTCCCTTGACTGGGTGGAAACTATCATGTTCCCATACAACATTGTAGAAAGCCAGGGGGAGGATCTGATCTCCAGATGCAAAGAAAAAAATATCGGATTTATTGATATGAAACCTCTTGCAGGAGGAGCCATCGAAAATGCAGGGCTTGCCCTTCGTTATGTATGCGCCAATCCCAATGTGACAGTGGTGATACCGGGAATGGCAGAGGAGCGGGAGCTGGAAGAAAACTTACGCGCCTGCTGCGATACTTCTCCGTTAAGCAGTGAGGAGCAGGAGGAAATGCACAAGATAAGGAAGGCGCTTGGAACAAACTTCTGTCGTCGCTGTAACTATTGTGCTCCATGTACAGTTGGTATTAATATTCCAAGTGTATTTCTTTTTTCAGGATACCTGGAAAGATATGATTTGGGAGACTGGGCAAGAGAGAGATACAGTACTCTTTCAGTGAAGGCTTCCGCCTGTGTTAAGTGCGGGGAGTGTGAGACACGATGTCCATATCATCTTCCGATTCGAAAAATGCTTGAAAATGCTGCTTCAAAATTTGGTGAATAAATCCGTCAGGGCTACTTTTGATAGTAGCCCTGTACAAAATCAATAAAACAGCGTACATGTGGTTTTAAAATACGGTGTCTGCTGTAAGCAATATAAAAAAGGCGTTTAGACTGGCTTTCTTCCAGAGAAAATACGAGAATCTGCTTTGTCTGCTCCAGGTCCTGAACAGAGCGGGCAGACAGAATAGAAATTCCAAGTCCGTTTACAATTGATTTTTTTATAGATTCTAAATCGTTCATTCTTGCTACTACATTTAAGGAGGAAGGGGAAATTCCCTGTTTTTCCAGAAAAATATCAAGTTCTTTTTTTGTGCCGGATCCTTTTTCCCTCAGAATGAGAGGTTCCTGCATAAAGTCTTTAAAATCTGCTTTTTTCTGTTTTAATTCCATATAGTGTTCTGTTACAGGTGTTGCAATCACAAGAGAATCTGTGCAAAAGGGGATAAAAATACAGTCTTTTTCATCTGCCTTCTGTCCGATGAGGCTTAGATCTACACTTCCGTCGAGAACACGCTGAAGAGCACCGTGACTGTCTGACTGCCATGTATGAAAATAAACATCCGGGATTTTTTTTCCAAACGCAGTTAAAAGCTCCGGCAAAAGGCAGGCGGAAGGAATCGTAGAGGCGCCTACATCAATGATTTTTTTTCGGCTTCCCGTAAATTCTTCTATAATATTATTGCGCATATTCAGCATTTGTACAGCGCAGTCATAAAGTTGGTATCCCCTTGCAGTAACAGAAAGTTTCTGTGTGCTGCGGATAATAAGGCGGGAGTTTAATTCTGTTTCCAGAGCCCGTATATGGGCACTGACTGTGGGCTGGGTAAGATAGAGCCTTCGTGCTGCTTCAGAAAAACTGTTGTATTCCACTACAGCAGCAAAAGCTTCAAGCTGTTTAAATTCCATGAGGGATTCCTCCTTTTGTGATACCGGATACAACGGAGAGTGCGTGAAGAGCGAGATCCAGCTCTTCCTTTGTATTTTCCGGTCCAAAGGAAAAACGAATGGTTCCGGAAGGATAGGTTCCCAGTGTTTTATGAGCAGAAGGGGCACAGTGAAGGCCGACTCTTGTCTGGATGCCAAATGCAGTATCCAGCTCATAAGCTGCCTCTGCCATATCTTTTTGAAGGGTTTGTACGGATACCACTGCACAGCGCTCTTCTATATTTTTTTTGCCGATTACGCGAATATAATCTTCGTTTTTATCCAGAAGAGAAAGACATTTTAAAAAGTATTCCGTAAGTTCTGACTCTTTGCAGAAGGTATGTACAAACGGAACCTGTTCCAGATCGGAGAGTGCGGCATGAAGTCCAAGGATTCCCGGAATATTGGGAGTTCCTGGTTCAAATCGGTCAGGAAGAAAAGAAGGAATCTCTTCTGTATGTGAAATGCTTCCTGTTCCGCCGCTTAAAAGAGGAATTAGTTCTTTTTCCAGGCGCTCAGAAAGAAGAAAACCTCCTGTCCCCTGAGGACCGCGAAGACCTTTGTGACCGGTGAAAGCAAGCCCGTCTATAAAAAGTTCATCCATATGTATGGGAAGTACACCGGCTGTCTGGGCTGCGTCCAGAATAAAGAAAAGGTTATGTTCCCGGCAGAAGCTGCTAAGAAATTTTATAGGCATAATCGTGCCGCATACATTGGAGGCATGGAGACAGACAAGAGCCTTGGTATGGGGTGTTATGAAAGAAGAAAGAGTTTCTGTTTTCATGCTTCCGTCGGGGTTTCCGGGAATGCGGGAAAAGGAAACGCCTTCTTTGGAAAGCTGGACAAGGGGACGCATGACTGCATTGTGTTCCATAGAAGAGACGAGCACATGATCTCCCTTATGGAGAAGTCCTTTCAGAAGAATATTCAAGCTTGTTGTAACATTGGGAGTAAAAATTACATTTTTTGCTTTGGGAAAATGAAACAGGCGGCAGAGCTGCTCTCGTGTTTCATAAATCTTTTCTTCGACAGAAAAAGCAGACTGGTATCCTCCGCGATTTACATTTACACAGGAATTTTTTAAATAATCATACATGGCATCTGCAACGGAAGGCGCTTTTGGAAAGGAAGTGCTGGCATTGTCGAGATATACTGTTTTCATAGACAAATCCTCCTGAATTTCATAAGGTTAAAAAAAGAATATCATACTTTATAGATAAAATCTATAAAACCATATAAAAAAATCTTATAATTAATTGGAAGAAAATTCTGAAAAATGGTATGATTTTTATAGATAAATAGAAAGGAAGGGAAAGACAAATGAAAAATGAGAAAAGAATGATTATAGGCGCCGGCGCTTTGATTGGCGTGATTTCCATCGTTCTTGTAATTATGGGAAATCCTGCAAATATGGGATTCTGCATCGCCTGTTTTATTCGCGATACGGCGGGAGCACTTGGGTTTCACAGCGCAGGAGCGGTACAGTATATCCGTCCGGAAATTATAGGACTTGTTCTCGGAGCTTGTATCATGTCTCTTGTAAGTAAAGAGTTTAAACCAAGAGGAGGGTCTGCACCTGTTACACGTTTTATTTTAGGTGTGTTTGTCATGATTGGATGTCTGATGTTTCTGGGATGTCCGTTCCGTATGATTCTCCGTCTTGCAGGAGGAGACTGGAATGCGCTGTTTGGTTTTCTGGGATTTGCAATTGGAATTTTGGCAGGCGTATTTTTCCTGAAAAGAGGTTACACTTTGAAACGCTCTTATAAAATGCAGACTCTGGAAGGGGGACTTTTCCCGGCTGTTCAGATTGTATTTCTTTTACTTCTGATAGCTGCACCTGCATTTATTCATTTTTCTGAAAAAGGAGCCGGTCCGGGGGCTCTTCATGCAGCCGTGATTGTTTCTTTGATAGCCGGTCTGCTTGTCGGTGCGATGGCGCAGAAGACACGCCTCTGTATGGTTGGAGGAATTCGAGATGTGATTCTGTTTAGAGAATGGAAGCTTCTTGCGGGCTTCGCCGCAATTCTCGTGAGTGCTTTTGTGATGAATCTGATTGTGGGAGCAGTGACAGGAACACCATATTTTAATCCTGGATTTACAGGACAGCCGGTTGCTCATACAGATGGTTTATGGAATGCTCTTGGAATGGTATTAGCCGGATTTGGCTGTGTACTTTTAGGCGGATGTCCTCTTCGGCAGCTTGTTCTGGCAGGAGAAGGAAATACGGATTCTGCAATTACAGTCTTTGGACTTATGGCAGGGGCGGCAATTGCTCATAATTTCGGGCTTGCCTCATCGGGAGAAGGTCCTACTGGAAATGGGAAAATTGCAGTAATCATCGGTCTTGTTGTAGTTGCCGTAATTGCCGTTTTGAATTCGGGGAAAGGAGATAAAAAATGAAGAAAGTAGATGCAAGAGGTCTTTCCTGCCCGGAGCCTGTGATTTTAACAAAGAAAGCTCTGGAAAGTAAGGAAGCTGTTTATGAGATTCTGGTAGATAATGTGACTGCAAAAGAAAACGTATCACGTTTTGCACAGCACCAGGGATATACAGCAGAGGCAGAGGAGCAGGGAGAAGATTTCCTGATTCGTCTGAAAAAATGATGGAAGAATATATTGCTACTTTTTATTCGCATTTCGGAGCGATTACTTTTAAACGGGCATGTGAGAAAAAAGGACTGAAAGCAGTTGTTATGCCGGTGCCAAGAAGCTTAAGTTCTTCCTGTGGTACTTGTGTAAGGTTTACGGCGGAAGGAGAAGAAGCATTTCCGAAAAAAAATGAGGAAATGGAACAGATTGTAAAAGTATGTGAAAACGGATTTAATCCGGTATATCAGGCAGAGGATGTCTGATATACCGGATTTTTTATAAAATGCTATAATAAAATGAAACCATTTTGGGATCTGCAGTGTCTAATAGTTAGAAGCGCAGATAACAAGCTTTAGACCGGTCGGACAGAAGGGAGTACCCTATGACAGAGTTATTAATACGAAAGGCAAAAAAAGGCGATAAAGACGCGTTCTGCCGTCTGATGGACCTTCAGATGCAGAGCATGTATAAAGTTGCCAGAGCCTATCTGAAAAATGATGAAGATGCTGCAGATGCAATACAGGAAACAATTTTATCCTGTTTCCAGAAAATAGGAACGCTGGAACAAAATCGTTATTTTAAAACGTGGCTGATCCGTATACTGATAAATAAATGTAAAGATATACTTCAGACGAAGAGTCTTATGCTGTATACGGACAGTTTGCCGGAAACACCGGTGTATGAAGAAGATTTTGAGATGGTGGAGTGGAATCACGTACTTGCACCGCTGGACGAAAAGTACAGAACTGTTCTCCTTCTATATTATATGGAAGGGTTTAACACAAGAGAAATTGGGGAAATCCTGAACATGAAAGAGGGAACGGTAAAGACGAGGCTTGCCAGGGGAAGACAAAAGGTTGCGGAGCAGTATCAGTACAAGGTAAAAGAATCTTATGCAGAGCCGGCTTTTGCAGAAGCAGCGGCAGGTGCAGGAAGCAGGAGGCAGAAATGAGATTAGATGACAGAGAAAAAGAAATCCGGAGAGAATTAAAAAAAGAAGTGGAAATTCCGGAGGCTGTAAAAAATAAAACACAGGAGGCATATTACATGATCAAAAACAACGAGGTTCATCAGGAGAAAAAAGAGAAAAATCCATACAGATGGATGTCCATAGCAGCAAAAGCAGCAGGAGGTACGGCGGCAGTTCTTGCAGTTGGATTCGTAGTATGTGCCGCAAATCCCGTTATGGCAAGAGAGCTTCCTGTTGTGGGAGGGATTTTTGCAGAGCTGCAGGATAAAGTAAGCTTTTTTGGTAATTTTGCAGATAAAGCAGAGACTCTGGAAGAGCCGGAGACAACAGAAACAGCAGAATCCAGTGAAACAGTAGATGCAAAAGAGCCGGGAACTGCAGAAGGCGCTTATACAAAAATAAACGATGGTCTGACGATCCGTTTTTCTGAGGTATACGCAGACAGTCAGACAATCTACCTCACAATGGAAGCGAAAAGTGAAGAACCGTTCCCGGATACGATGATGTCTGAGGGAGAAAACGGGGAGATGCCTGAATTATCTATGAATTATACAAGAGATTATGACTTTTTAAAAGAACTGCCTGAGGGATATGAATATCCGGAAATTTTAAAAGGAGTGAATTCCACACAGCTGGAAGGAGAATATCTGGACGAAAATACATATGCCTGCATTCTCCGTATTGATCTTAAAAATGATATGATAGACGACTCTCAGTATATGAAAAAATACGACGAGATGGTACAGGGTGTGCTGGACGAAATGGGAGTTTCCATGAATGACTTAAATGATGAGACAGACGAGGGATATGCGCTTCTTGAAGAATTTAATGATAAAGTAATGGCGCGTGCAGGAAGCCTGGAAAGTGAAAGAAAAGAAATTTCTGTTCCGGACAGCTTTACACTTCACTTAAACATCGAAAAATTCATTGGAGACAAGGCAGAGCCGGAATACTGGGACAGCGGATACACAGGAGAAGAGCTTGCGGCTATGTCAGATGAAGAATGGCAGAAAGTAATGTCACAGGAACCGCAGGAATATCATGAATATCCAAATGAGCATATGAATTTCTGGTATGAGGGAGGATGGGAATTTGATATTCCGGTTACTATTGATGACAGTGAGACAGAGGTAATAGAAATTAACGAGACAAATGAAAACGGAATCGGACTGAAATCAGTGACAAAGACACCATATGAGCTTTCTGTGGAAACGCTTTATGAGGAAGGTTCCAACTCTGACTGCTTCATGGTTGCCCTTGACGCAAATGGAAACAAACTTCCATACATTACTTCTGATGGAAGAACAGACCGTTATGCTATTCAGGACAGAGATATTTCCACAATCGATGTTTATATCCTGGATTATGTGCAGTATATGGACGAGCTGAAAGGACCGGAACGATACAATAACAATGAGAATAAACCGGAGGAAGAAAAGTGGAGCACACTTCTTGCGGCAAACGCGAAATATCATAAGACCATACAGCTTGGAGATACAGAAAAATAGAGGGGATTGAAAAAAAGACGCTGGAAACAGCGTCTTTTTTTATAGAAAAGCTGGAAAAGGGACTTGAACCCTCGACCCCTTCATTACGAGTGAAGTGCTCTACCGACTGAGCTATTCCAGCCTGTGTCGGACACAAGTAATATTATAGCGTATTTTTGAAAAATTGCAAGCATAAAAAATAATATTTGCAAAATCACGCTTTTATGCTATTATAAAGCAGGATACTTGACTAAAATACCCGGAATAATTTCCGGAGGGAAGAAATGGATAAAATAGAAGAAAAAATTATCAATATCATAGAAGAACACAAAGAAGAAATCAAAGCCTTTGCCCGCGATATAGAGGCGTATCCGGAGCCGGGATTTTGTGAGAAACGAACATCTGAACAGGTGGCAAAAGCATTTCGAAAAATCGGGCTTACTACGAGAGAGCATCTTGCAGTGACCGGTGTCTGCGGCTCTCTTTCAAAAAAAGAGGGGGCAGAAATCACTGTTTTAGGAGAGATGGACGCCATAGGCTGCAGGAATCATGAAAAGGCAGACAAAGAAAATGGAACGGCACACGCCTGCGGTCATCACGCTCAGCTTGCGGCAATGCTTGGCGCAGCCATCGCCCTTTCTGATGAGAAAGTAAGAGATTCTCTTCACGGAAACGTCTCTTTTTTTGCAGTTCCGGCAGAGGAATATACAGACAGCAGGAAACGAAAGAAGCTTCAGAAAGAGGGAGTCGGTTTTCCGGCTTCCGGAAAGAGCGAACTTATCCGCACAGGGGAGTTTGCCAGTACAGACATTGTGCTTACCACACATGTACATATGGTTCCGGTAAAAGAAGATTTTTACCTTGGAAATCCCGCCTGCAACGGGTTTGCGGCAGAGCAGGTAACTGTGCGGGGAAAGGCTTCTCACGCGGCGATCGCGCCCTGGGACGGAGTCAATGCTTTAAGCATTACCACAAGCGCCATGTCTATGATGGGGCTTATGCGGGAAACTTTCCGGGAGGAAGACCATGTGCGCCTTCACAATGTGATCAGAAAAGCAGGGGACGTGATCAACAGTGTGCCCGACGAAGCTGTTGTGGAGACGAAGGTGAGAGCTGCTTCTCTTGAGAAAATCCGGGAAATTCAGGAAATGGTAAACAGGGCATATGACGGCGCCGCATACGCGTTTGGAGGAAAAGCAGAAAAAGAGCTGCTTCAGGGATATATGCCGGTAAGATACAGGGCTGCAGATAAGGTAATGGTGGAGGCAGCAGAAAGTCTCGGACAGTCTTTTCGCACTGTGAGGCGGGAGGATTTTAATAACGCCTGCACAGATGTGGGGGATATGAGCCATCTCTTTCCTGTTTTGAATTTTACCTTCGGAGGATTTGAGGGAGCGCTTCACAGTCAGGATTTTCATATTACAGATACGGAGCTTGCCTATATAGAGTCGGGAAAGCTTCTGGCGCTTACTGTATACCGCCTTTTAAGAAACCGGGGAGAAGAGGCGGAAAAAATCATAAAAGAGTATGTGCCTGTTTTTGACAGAGAAAGCTATTGTGAATATATAAAACAGCATTATCATATATAAAGGAGGCAGAAATGGGCGAATATTCATTGGAATTAAAAAATATAAAGAAAAGCTTTACAGGGGAAGAAAGTGTGCTTCAGGGAATCAGCCTTTCAATCGCAGGGGGAGAATTTATTACGCTTCTCGGATCTTCCGGCTGCGGAAAGACAACGACTCTCCGCATTATTGCAGGACTGGAATCCCCGGATGAGGGACAGGTTTTTCTTGACGGGAAAGATGTGACGGATCTTGAACCGAATGACAGGGATGTGAATACGGTTTTTCAGAATTATGCGCTGTTTCCTCATATGACCGTAGAAGAAAACGTAGGATATGGACTGAAATTGAAAAAGGTTGCAAAAGGAGAAATTAAGAAAAAAGTTTCCCATATGCTGGAGCTTGTGCAGCTTTCCGGGTATGAAAAACGTAAGCCGTCTGAGCTGTCCGGAGGGCAGAGGCAGAGAGTGGCTATTGCGAGGGCACTTGTAAATAATCCTAAGGTGCTTCTTTTAGATGAACCTCTTGGAGCACTTGATCTTCAGCTTCGCCGCGCCATGCAGCATGAGCTGAAACGACTTCAGAAAAAGCTTGGGATTACGTTTGTGTATATCACCCACGATCAGGAGGAAGCGATCAATATGTCGGACCGCATTGCTGTTATGAACGAAGGAAGATTTGAACAGATCGGAACTCCTGATGAAATTTATAATCACCCGAAAACAAGCTATGTGGCAACTTTTGTGGGCAATGCAAATATTTTAAAAGGAAAAGTGGAAAGCCAGACGGGAGATCAGGCGCTTCTTTCTCTGGGAGGAGGAAAAGTCCTTGTGAACACAGAGGGGGAGAAACTCCTGGAGGGAGAGGAAGTCACCCTTGCGGTAAGAAGCGAAAACATTCTTCTTGATGAAGAATGCGGCTGCGGTATGGAGGCAGAGGTAGAAGAAAAAACATTCGCAGGCGGTCAGCTCCGCATGGTGCTATCTCTTCCGGGAGGAGAAAAAGTGGTGGCAAGCCGGTACGGAATTGACGCAAATGTAAAAGTAGGGCAGAAGGTATGCTGGAGATTTGAATCTGCAGATGCAGTTCTTGTAGACCGGGAGGAGGCACTGCATGAAAAGTAAAACAGGGAAAAAACGGACTTCTGTTTTTATGATACTGCCGTTGTATCTGTTTACCATTGTATTTGTTGCCTGTCCGCTTATTTATGTGCTGATGTTAAGTTTCACTCCGCAGGAGGGCGGATTTGCCTTTACCCTGGAAAACTACAGGCGGATTTTAGAGCCGGTATATCTTGATACATTTGTACAGTCTTTTCAGCTTGCGGTGACAAGTACGCTTATTATCTGTGTGATCGGTTATCCTTTCGGGTACTTTATGGCAAGGCTTCCGAAAGAGAAGAAAGAAAAGGCAATGCTGTTTCTCATGCTGCCTTTCTGGGTTAATTCCCTCATCCGTCTTTACGGCTGGATCATCATTCTTCAGAAGAAGGGAATACTGAATTATGTACTGGAAAAACTGGGGATCATAGATGAGCCTTTGAAGATTTTGTACAGTTATCCTGCCATCGTGATCGGCATGGTGTATGTGCTCCTTCCTTTTATGGCGCTGTCCGTATATTCCAGTGCAGAAAAGCTGGACTGGTCTCTTGTGGAAGCAGCCAGAGACCTTGGGGCGTCAAAAACGCAGGCATTTTTCCATATTATATTAAAGCTTACTTTTCCCGGCTTGCTATCTGGAATTATTTTAACCTTTATTCCTTCTATGGGACTGTTTTTTATAGCAGATATTCTGGGAGGAAATAAGATTGTTCTTGTGGGAAGCCTGATTCAGGAGCAGATGACAAGAGGAAATAACTGGCCGTTTGCGGCAGCTCTTGCTGTGATCCTTATGCTTCTTACAACTGCCATGATCATGGCATACCGAAAGATTACAAATGCAAAGGAACTGGAGGGAATCGGATGAAAAAAAACTCAAAATTTTCAGGCTTTTACCTGGGACTTATCTTTTTTCTCATGTATCTGCCGGTTGCAGTTGTAGTAATTTTTTCTTTTAACGAATCAAAGCTTCCTGTAGCATTCACCGGTTTTTCCCTGAAATGGTATGAGGAACTGTTTCGGGACAGTGCCATGATGGAGGCGCTTGGAAACAGCCTGATCCTGGGGGTTTTGAGCTGTCTTTGCGCGGCAGTGATCGGGACGCTTGGAGCAGTGGGGCTTTTTAAAATTAACTGGAAAACAAAAGGGGCTCTGGAATACGTATCCATTCTTCCTCTTATGATTCCGGAAATTATTCTTGGAATGGTGCTTATGGCATTTTTCTATATGCTGGGGCTTCCCTTTGGAATGCTCACCCTTTTGATCGGACATACGGTATTTTGTGTCCCCTATATTTTAATGGAAGTAAAAGCTCGTCTTGTGGGAATGGACCCGTCTCTTGAGGAGGCGGCACGTGACCTGGGGGCAGGTCCTTTCCGGGCATTTTGGGATATTACCCTTCCTCTGGTTATGCCGGCTGTGGTATCCGGTTCTTTACTTGCTTTTGCCATGTCAATGGACGATGTGGTGATCAGTATTTTTGTAAATGGTCCACGTATTTCTACTCTGCCGATTAAGGTGTACACACAGATGAAAACAGGTGTAACGCCTGAAATCAATGCGCTCTGTACGCTGATGCTGGCAGTGACCCTTCTTGTGCTTTTTATATATACTATGATAAAAAAACATGGAAAAAGGAGAATAAAAAAATGAAGATGAAGAAAATAGCAGCAGTTTTAACAACAACGGCTCTTGGCGTATCTCTTCTTGCAGGATGCGGAGGAAAAAAAGCAGAGGAGCTTGTACTTTTTACCTGGGAGGGTATGTTTCCTCAGGAAATTTTAGACGGGTTTGAAAAAGAAACAGGAATTAAAGTAGTATATTCCAACTTTGATACAGATGAAACCATGCTTGAGAAGCTTTCTCAGGCAAAAGGCGGAGATTACGACGTAGTGATCGCGGATGATTATATCATTGAAAAGGCAGTGGAGCAGGAGCTTGTAAAGACGCTGGACAAAGAGAAAATTAAGAATTTTGATAATATCAACCCTTTATTTCAGGGACAGTTTTACGATGAAAACAATGAGTATACAGTTCCTTACGGATCCGGAATTCCTCTGATTGTATACGATCCTTCTCAGGTTGATATAGAGATTAAGGGCTACAGCGATCTTTGGGATCCGTCTCTTGAGGACAGCATTGCACTTGTGGCAAATTACCGTGTAATCTGCGGTATTACACAGATGTCTATGGGAGAGAGCATGAATGAGGAAGATCCGGAAGTGATCGCAAAAACAGGAGAGCGTTTAAAAGAGCTTGCGCCAAATGTCCGCATGATCCAGGACGACAATACACAGAATGCCCTCTTAAACGGAGAGGCAAGCGTGGGATTCCTCTACACATCACAGGTAACGGCAGCCCTTGCGGAAAATCCGGATTTAAAGGTGGTTTATCCGGAGGAAGGTCTTGGATTCGGAATTATGAATATGTTTATTCCGAGTAATGCGCCGTCTGAAGACGCGGCATATAAATTTATTGATTACATTCTGGAGCCGGAAAATGCGGCAGAGTGCTTCAATTATATTGGATATTACAGCACAAATAAGGCGGCAGACGAGATGGTAAATCCAAACCTTGTTGTTCCGGAAGATGTGACAAAGGGAGAGATCGTACAGAATGTAAGCCAGGAGGCAGAGGAAGCCTACAGCAAGGCATGGACAGAATTTAAAGCAGCCTGCGATTAAGGAACACAGGAGAAGACACAGGGGAGAACAAATGAAGATTTTTAAAGGAAGCGCAACTTTTTCAGGAATTGCCATAGGCAGAATCCTGTATTATCACAGGGAAATCAGCCAGGTGAGACAGTGCTTTGTAAGCAATGTGAAAAAGGAGACTGCGGATTTTGAAAAAGCACGGAAAAAAGTAGCAGAGGAGCTTCGGACCTTATACGGGGAAGAAAGCCATGTAAAAAGAAGGCAAACAGCTCTGCTGGAAAAAGGAAGCTTTGTTCGGGCAGTAAAAAGTATGATCGAGACAGAGAAAGTAAGCGCTGCTTACGCAGTTGCAACAACAAGAGACGAGCTTTCCCAGACGTTTCGGAATCTGGAAGAGCCTGCGGTAAAGGAGAGGATTGAAGATGTGAGAGAGCTTTCCGAGCGGCTGATCGCCGTTCTGGGAGGACTTTCTACGACAATCTTTCTTGGGGAAAAGCCGGTCATTCTTGCTGCGGAAACTTTAAGCCCCGGAGAAATTCTGGAAATGGAAAAGGAAAAGCTCCTCGCGGTTGTTACCCATCAGGGTTCGGAGATTTCTCATGCCTCCATTATGGCGAAAACAATCGGGATTCCCGCTCTTGTAGATGTAGAGATAGAGGAAGACTGGGACGGACTTCTCGCAGTTGTGGACGGTTATACGGGAATGCTTTACCTGGATCCTGATGAGGAACTTTTAACGGAATATAAGGCGAGGCTGAAGGCGGAGCAGGAAGAAAAGGAAGAGCTTTTAAAGCTGAAAAACAAAGAGGCGGTGACTCTTGACGGACACAGGATTTCCCTCTATGCCAATATTGCGAATCTGGACGACTTAAACAGCGTGCTTTTTTACGGAGCAGAGGGGATCGGACTGTTAAGGAGTGAGTTTCAATATCTGGGAAGAGAGAATTATCCAAGAGAAAACGAGCTGTTCCGCGCTTATAAAAAAGTGGCGGAAACAATGGATAAGCGCCTTGTGGTGATCCGTACCGCAGATCTGGGAGCAGATAAGCAGGCTGCCTATATGGATATTCCGGAGGAGACGAACCCCATTATGGGAAACAGGGGAATCCGCCTCTGCCTTGACAGAAAGAGAATGTTTAAGGCGCAGCTTCGCGCTATCTACAGAGCAAGCGCCTA
This sequence comes from uncultured Blautia sp., assembly GCA_900549015.1. GTDB lineage: Bacteria > Bacillota > Clostridia > Lachnospirales > Lachnospiraceae > Blautia_A. The sequence continues at coordinate 16,861 of URMH01000011.1, read as the reverse complement.
TGGAAATCTGGCAGTGATGTATCCCATGATCAGTTCTCTCGAAGAGCTGAATGAAATTGAGAAGATCACAGAGCAGGTCAAAGCAGGACTTCGCGAAAAAGGAATTGCATATAAAGACATTCCTGTAAGTGTGATGATAGAGACTCCGGCTGCTGTGATGATGAGCCGGGAAATTGCACAGAGAGTGGATTTTTTAAGCCTCGGAACAAACGATCTGGCACAGTATACTCTTGCAATGGACAGGCAGAACCCGCTTTTAAAAGAAAAGTACAACGACCACAATCCTGCCATTTTAAAAATGATCCAGATGGTGACAGAGAATGCGCATGAAGAAAAGAAAAAGGTATTTATCTGCGGAGAGCTGGCAGCAGATACGGCTCTTACAGAGACCTTCCTTAAAATGGGAGTGGACGGTCTTTCCGTTGTGCCGGCCTGCATTCTTCCAGTGAGAAAGGCAGTAAGAAAAAGCCGGAGAGAAAAGAAATGAAAGAAGAGAAAAATAAAAAAAGCATTGTCGTTCTTCTTCCCTGCGAAGACTATAATAAGGAAGCTGTATATGAAAAGCTGAAAGAAGGGATGGCTCTTCTTGGCGGAATGGAACAGTTCGTCTCAAAAGAGGAGAAAATCCTGTTGAAACCGAATCTTCTGAAAAAAGCAGAGCTAGAGCGGGCTGTCATTACTCACCCTTCTGTAGTGGGAGGACTTGTCCGTATTTTAAGAGAAGAGGGATATAAAAATCTTGCGCTTTCTGATTCCTGTGGAACAGGGACTGCCAGTAAAGTCATAAAAGGCACAGGTATGGATGAGGTGCTGGAAAAATATCATGTTCCTGTGATCGATTATAAAGAGGGCGTGCGCGTTCCGTTTCCCGGGGGAACCCAGGCAAAGGAATTTATCCTTCCCCCTGAGCTTTTGGAGGCGGACAGCGTGATTTCCATAAGTAAAATGAAAACCCATGCGCTTGAGCGGATCACGGGGGCTGTAAAAAACAGTTACGGATTTGTATACGGTCTTCACAAGGCAAAAGGTCATACGCAATATCCAAGTGCAGACAGCTTTGCAAGAATGCTCGTTGATCTGAATAAATGTGTGAAGCCAAAGCTTTACATTATGGATGGAATTACCGCGATGGAAGGAAACGGACCGGGTTCCGGTGATCCGGTATCTATGAAAGTCATGCTACTGTCCACTGACCCGGTAGCTCTTGACAGCGTATTCTGCCATCTTGTTTCCCTTGAGCCTTCCCTTGTTCCTACAAATTATCATGGAGAAAAAATGAGACTTGGTACATACAGGGGAGAAAATATCAGGATTTTGACGCCATACGGAGAAATGACCTGCTCCCAGGCGGCGAAAGCATACGGAAAACCGGATTTTCAGGTGGACAGGACACCGGTAAGACGGAATAAGTGGACGAAGCTTGCAAAAACGCTCCGCATTTTTCAGAAGAAACCGTACATTGTGGAAAGCAGGTGTATTTCCTGCGGAATCTGTGTAAAAAGCTGCCCTGTTCCGGGTAAGGCGGTAGATTTTAAAAATGGAAAAGGAAAACCGCCTGTATACGATTATAAAAAATGTATCCGCTGTTTCTGCTGTCAGGAAATGTGTCCGGAAAAAGCAATCCAGGTAAAATGAAAAATTTTTGTGCATATTTTACTATACATCCTTTGTATAAAGAGCTTGCCTAAAAGAGAATTGAGCTGTATAATAAAAAATTGAGAAACCCGGCTAAAAGATAAAACAGGATCCGGGGAGATAAAAGGACAAAGGTGAATAAGAATTATGGTGAAAGTAAATCTTAATGATTGGAAACAGGATTATCAGATGGACGAGGCTTATAAAGCGCTCCGTACAAATCTTCAGTTCTGTGGGGCAGATAAAAAGGTCATTGCATTTACAAGCTGTACGCCGAACGAAGGGAAGAGCAATGTAACCTCCCATCTGGCTGCGTCTCTGGCAGAGAGCGGAAAGTCCGTTCTTTTAATTGATGCAGATTTGCGTAAATCCGTTCTTCTCGGACGTGTGGAGGTAGACGGAGAAGTTCTGGGACTTACTCATTACCTGTCAAAACAGGCAAAGCTTGCAGATGTGATCTGTGCGACATCACAGCCTAAATTTCATATTATTTTCTCCGGAATTGTGCCGCCTAATCCGGCGGAGCTTCTGGGCAGCAGATTATTCAAGGATATGGTGCGCTCTGTGAGAGAGGTGTATGATTACGTGATCATTGATACCCCTCCTCTTGGACGAGTAATTGACAGCGCGGTTATTGCAGATGCCTGCGACGGCGTTGTGATCGTAATTGAGTCAGGCGCTATCAGCTACCGTTTTGTTCAGGACGTAAAATCTCAGCTGGAAAAAACAAACTGTCCGATCCTGGGAACAGTTCTGAATAAGGTGGATTACACGAAGGATACTTACGGCAAGTATGGAAAATACGGTAAATATGGTAAGTATGGAAGTTATGGAGAAGTAGGAGAATGACGGGATTATATGACATTCACTGCCATCTCCTTCCTGGCGTAGATGACGGAGCAAAAAGCCTGGAGGAGTCAAAATGGCTGCTTCGGAAAGAATATGACGACGGAGTGAGGAACATTATCGTGACTCCTCATTTTCGTTACAAAATGTTTGAGCCTCCTCTTGAAGTTATAAAAAGGCAGTTTTTGAGACTGCAGCAGGCAGCGGAGGAAGTTGCCGGTGATTTGACGCTTTATCTTGGCTGTGAGTTGCACAGCAGCATGGATATGGTTTCCTGCCTGAGAAAAGGAGAACGTCTTACGATGGCGGGAAGCAGGTATGTGCTTGTGGAATTCAGCTATGGCGACGAGAAAGCATACATAAAAGAGCGCGTACAGCAGCTCAAGCTGAATGGATATAATCCAATAGTGGCTCATGTGGAGCGATATAAAGCGACAAGGGGAGACCTTCATTTTGTAGATGAACTGAAGGATCTGGGCGCTTATATTCAGGTAAATGCAGATACCATAAGCGGTAAAGACGGGTTTGGCGTAAAGCGTTTTGCCAAAAAGCTTATGAAACAGGATCTTCTGGATTTTGTGGGTACAGACGGACACAGAAAAACAGAAAGAACACCGGATATGGGAAAATGCTGCCTCCAGATGATAAAAACTATGGGAGAGGATTATACCAGAGAAATACTGATAAAAAATCCAAGAAAAATCACAGGGTAATGGAGAGAGAAAGATGGAAAATCAGATAAAAGAAAATCAGGAAGTGGAAATCGACTTAGGTGAAATCTTCCATGTGCTGCTTGGCAGGCTTGGAATTATTATCCTTTCCGGTATCGTATTAGGACTGATCTCGATTGTGGGAACCATGCTGTTTATTGATCCGCAGTATGAATCCACAACGAAAATTGTCGTATTAAGCAAACAGGATAATAACACTTTGACAAATCAGGATATGCAGACAAGTACGCTCCTTACAAAGGACTATGCGGAGCTGATCAAGAGCCGCACTGTAACAGAAGGGGTGATCGCAGAGCTGAACCTGGATCTGGAACACAAGGAATTGCTGGAAAAAATCAGCGTGGAAAATCAGACAGATACACGTATTGTAGCAATCAGTGTAAGAGATGAGGATCCGTATATGGCAAGCCAGATTGCCAATGCAATCCGTGACGTTGCGTCTGTACATATCCAGGAGGTCATGGACGTAGACGCAGTAAACGTAGTGGAAACTGCAAATATTCCAAATGAGCCGGCAAGCCCCAGTCTTGTTAAAAATGGAATTCTCGGCGGTGTGCTTGGAGTTGTTCTTTCTGTAATCATCATTCTGGCAGTTTATCTTTCAAATGACACAGTAAAAACTCCGGAAGATGTAGAGCGTTATTTACAGCTTAGTGTACTTGGAAACATTCCTCTCATGGATAAAGAGAAAAAATCCAAAAAGCAGAAGAGAGGAAAGTCAAAGAAACACCGCAGATGATCTGTGGAAAATCGTATAGTAGATTAAGGGAGTAAAGTACAATGCGAAAATGGCTTGTGGCGTTAATGATAGTGCTCAGTGTAGCGCTTGGAGGTACTGTGGTAGGTATCTTTTTTATGGCGGACAGAAAGGGTCCTGAGATAAGCTTTGCAGGAGACAAAAAGACTGTTTACAGCAGTGATATGACAGATGAGGAGCTGCTGGAGGGAGTGACTGCAAAGGATAATGAAGATGGTGATGTAAGCAATTCTCTCAGAGTGGAGGGCGTTTTCACAAAAGAAGAAAATCAGGTATATGTTTCCTTCGTGGCGAAAGACAGCAGCAACAATGTAACAAAGAGACAGTTTGCAATGGAGTCCGATGAAAAGGACGACAAGAAGGAGAAGAAAGAAGAGACAGAAAAAGAGGACTCCGAAGAATCTGAGAAAGCAGAGTCTGAAGAAACGGAAGAGGAAGGTTCAGACACAGAAAAGGTGGAAGAACTGACGCCGGCAGAAGAGGCAGCAAAGAGAGAACAGGAAAAAATTGATGCTATGGCTCCGGGAGCTCCAAAATTCTATCTCACAACATATTATCTTGAAATACCAGTGGGAACACCGGTTGATCAGTTAAGTTATGTATCAGATATTCAGGACGACGTAGATGCAACAAATACATTGTACCGTCAGATTCAGATTGAGGGCAGTGTAGATTCCGGTGTGCCGGGAACGTATGAACTTACATATTACGTAGTAGATTCCAGCGGAAATGAGTCAAACAGAGCTGTTCTTACGATCGTAGTTCAGTAATCTGAAGAAACAATGTGAATAGAGCAGAGAAAACAGAAGGCAGGATACAGAAATTGTCCTGTCTTCTGATATTAAGTGAGAGATACGGAAAAGGAGAATGTTCATGGAAAGAGAAAGTGGCGGCATAGCAGGAAAGATTATTGCTGCAGTTTTTCTGCTTGTATCGGCAGCGTTTGTGGGCTTGCTTGTTTACACAAAACTGGTACCTGCAGTGATTGTGGCAGTCATCGGAGTTGTTTTATTGATTTTTGTAATTCTGGTTACTGTTCTTACATGGAACCGGCATAATCTTGTCCGATTTATTATAGGAACGGTACTTGCAGTTTTGTTCAGTGTTCTTTTTATAGTGGGAGGGGTATATCTTTATAAAACAACCTCCACATTATCAAAAATTTCGGGTGTGGAGACAGAAATCGCCCAGGTAGGAATTTATGTAAGAGCGCAGGACAGTGCAGATTCACTGGCTGCAACATCAGGATATAAATATGGAATTATCACAGATCTTGACAGAGAAAATACAGACAAGACTCTGGAGGCGATCAAAACAGAGCTGGGATCAGAAATACAGGTTCAGGAATACAGAGGTCTTACAGAACTGGTAGATGGACTGAGACGTGAGGAGACAGGCGCAATTATTCTGAACCAGGCATATATTCCTGTTCTTGAGGAGATAGACGGATATGGAGATATAGCATCACAGATGAGGGAAATCAGTGTCAAACATGTGGAGACAGTGATTGAGACAGCAAATAATCCATCAGAAAACCAGAATACAGGCGCAGGCGAGCAGGTACAGCCAGATGTGGAAGCGACAGGAGAGATATATACCGTATACATCAGCGGGATTGATAACAGAGGTGGTCTTGTTGCAAAGAGCAGAAGCGATGTAAATATTATTGCAGTGGCAAATACAAAAACACACCAGCTTCTTCTTGTATCTACGCCGAGGGATTATTTTGTCCCCCTTTCTATCTCAGGAGGTGTACCGGATAAACTCACCCATGCCGGTATATACGGAATCAGTGTAAGTATGGATACACTTAGTATGCTGTATGGAATAGATATTAATAATTATTTCCGGATCAATTTCGGAGGGTTTGTAAGTATTATTGACGCGCTTGGTGGTATCACAGTAGAATCAGATTATGATTTCTCTACTTCCGGCTTCCACTACAATAAAGGAAGCAATTATGTAAATGGAGAGCAGGCGCTTGCTTTTGCAAGAGAGAGATATGCGTTTTCAGGGGGAGACAGGCAGAGAGGGAAAAATCAGATGGCAGTGATCCAGGGAGTCATTAATAAAGCACTCTCACCGGAACTCCTGAAAAATTATTCTTCTATTCTTTCCGGTCTTCAGGGAAGCTTTGAAACTAATATTTCATATGAAGAGATTGCACGTCTTCTTCAGCAGCAGCTTACCGAAGGTGGTTCCTGGAATATCGTAACCTACAGTGCAGACGGAACAGGAGATAAGCAGATACCGTATTCTATGAGCCAGCCGGCATATGTTATGATTCCGGACTATACTACGGTGGATGCAGCAAAAGAAATGATACGGCAGGTACAGAATGGTCAGACCATTACACCGCCTCAGGGATAAAAGCAATTCAGTTAAAAAAACACCGGAAATCAGATAGAAAGCAGCTGATTTCCGATGTTTTTTATTGTGTTGATTTTTAAAATTTGATTTCTTTTAAATAGCGCGCCAGTGCGTCCTGCCAGGAAGGAAGAAGGGAGAAGCCGTTTTCTGTAAGCTTGCTCTTATCCAGGCGGCTGTTAAACGGCCTTGCGGCTTTGGAAACGCCGTACTCTGCTGTTGTGACAGGTGCGACTGTCAGATGTTCGCTGTCATAATCTGTATATCCCATCTCTGCTGCCTGGCGGAAGATCTCACAGGCAAAATCGTACCAGCTGATATATCCGCCCTCGTTTGTGGCGTGATAATACCCGTATTTTTCTGTCTCTATCATATCAACAAGAAGAACTGCAAAATCAAGGGTATAAGTAGGAGTTCCGATCTGGTCGTTTACAACTGTTAAACGGTTGTGATTTTTTCCTACCTTCAGCATGGTTTTGATGAAGTTATTGCCATTTTTTCCAAATACCCATGCAATTCGTACAATGAAGAATTTTTCCAGAGTTTCGGAAACAGCAAGCTCGCCCTCAAGTTTGGTCTGTCCGTATACATTCAGAGGACGGTAGTCTTTACAGTCCGGTTTCCAGGGTTCTGTGCCCTGACCGTCAAATACGTAATCCGTACTGATATAAACCATTTTGCAGTTTAAAGTTTTGCACACATCTGCAATGTGCTTCGTGCCTGCCGCGTTGATGGCACGGACTTTTTCTCTTTTATCCTCGTCTTCTGCAAGGTCAACGGCAGTCCATGCAGCGCAGTGGACAACTACGTCAGGCTTTACTTCAAGAAGCACTTTTTCCACAGCAGAAGCGTCTGTAATATCAAGGGACACATACGGCATTTCTGTGACAGCAGTGCCGTCCATCACACCGTTATAAGAAGGTGCAAGGTCGCTTCCGATTCCCTCATAGCCCCGGGCAGAAAGCTCGTTCATCACATCATGGCCGAGCTGTCCTGCAACGCCTGTTACAAATACTTTCATGTAAAATCCCCCTTAGCGGTCTCCGTACATTTTTTCGTAGTAGTTCTGGTATTCGCCGGAAATAATTGTTTCCCACCATTCCTTATTGTCAAGATACCACTGAATTGTCTTTTTGATACCGTCTGCAAATTTTGTTTCCGGAAGCCAGCCAAGCTCATTGTGGATCTTTGTCGGATCGATGGCGTAGCGCATATCATGTCCTTTTCTGTCTGTCACGTAAGTGATCAGGCTTTCCGGTTTGCCAAGCTCTTTACAGATGATTTTTACAATGTCGATGTTTTTCATCTCATTATGTCCGCCGATGTTGTAAACCTCTCCTACGCGGCCTTTGTGAATGATAAGGTCGATTGCCTTGCAGTGGTCCTCCACATACAGCCAGTCGCGTACGTTTTCTCCTTTTCCGTATACAGGAAGCGGCTTGTCATTAAGCGCGTTTGCGATCATGAGCGGAATGAGTTTTTCCGGGAAATGATACGGGCCGTAGTTGTTGGAGCAGCGGCTGATGGTAACAGGAAGTCCGTATGTTCTGTGGTAAGCGAGAACAAGAAGGTCAGCGCCTGCTTTTGAGGAGCTGTACGGGCTGCTTGTGTGGATCGGTGTCTCCTCTGTAAAGAAAAGGTCAGGGCGGTCAAGGGGAAGATCGCCGTAAACCTCGTCAGTGGAAACCTGATGGTAACGCTGAATGCCGTATTTGCGGCAGGCGTCCATAAGAACAGCAGTACCTTTAATGTTTGTATCAAGGAAAACCTCCGGGTTTTCAATGGAACGGTCCACGTGGCTCTCTGCCGCAAAGTTTACAACCATATCCGGGTGTTCTTCTTCAAAGAGACGGTAAACAGCTTCTCTGTCTGTGATGCTTTCTTTTACGAAGCGGAAGTTCGGATTGTCCATAACAGGTGCAAGTGTGGAAAGATTTCCTGCGTATGTGAGGCAGTCAAGGCACACAATGCGGTAATCCGGGTATTTGTTTAACATATGGAAAATAAAGTTGCTTCCAATAAATCCGGCGCCGCCGGTCACAATAATATTCATGTAAAAATCTCCTTTTCTTTATGAGCGTTTAATGTAAGATGTCCAGATATTTTCCGTCCAGAACGTCTTTTAAATACTGTCCGTACTGATTCTTTTTCAGAATCTCATATACCTTTAATACGTCTTCTTTTGTGATCCAGCCGTTTAAGTAGGCGATTTCCTCAAGGCAGGCAATTTTTCTGTGCTGGTGGCTTTCCATTGTCTTTACAAAGTTTGTAGCCTCCACAAGACTTTCATGTGTGCCTGTGTCAAGCCAGGTAAAGCCCTGTCCTAAAAGCTCCACGTTCAGCTCGTTGTTTTCCAGGTAAATCCGGTTCAGATCTGTGATCTCAAGCTCTCCTCTTGCGCTCGGCTTTAAGTTTTTGGCATACTCCACTACGCGGTTGTCGTAGAAGTAAAGGCCTGTGACGCAGTAGTTGCTCTTTGGCTGCTCCGGTTTTTCCTCGATGGAGACAGCTTTTCCTGTTTTGTCAAACTCCACAATTCCAAAACGCTCCGGGTCGTCTACGTAATAGCCGAATACAGTTGCGCCTTTTCCGGATTCCGCATTTTTTACGGCTGTTTTCAGTCGGTTTTTCAGACCATGTCCTGCGAAAATATTGTCGCCAAGAACCATAGCCACTGTATCGTTTCCGATAAATTCCTCTCCGATGATAAAAGCCTGTGCAAGCCCGTCCGGGCTTGGCTGTACCGCGTAAGTTAAGTTTACGCCAAACTGGTGACCGTCTCCTAAAAGCTCCTGGAAACGCGGCGTATCCTGCGGTGTGGAAATGATTAAAATATCGCGGATGCCTGCGTTCATGAGAACAGACATGGGATAATAAATCATTGGTTTGTCGTAGATGGGGAGAAGCTGCTTTGATGTGACCATAGTCAGTGGATAAAGGCGTGTTCCTGAGCCTCCCGCTAAAATGATTCCCTTCATAATAAACTCCTTTCATAGCTATGTTGTAATTCTGCGATTCCTCATGTTGTAATTGCATTATAAAAGGTGACCTTAGGTTACTTTCAAGGTTTTTTTAATAAAATTGTAAAATTTGGTTAATTTGCACAAATAAAAATGCCGGCGTCCTTTGTCACAGAAAATCCGTTTTTTGTTTTTCTGGATACAAAGGAGCGAAATTCTTTGTAATGTTCCAGAATATACTGGTTTTGGTTTCCGTGGCAGGAGAGAATATAGGAAATCAGAGGTTCTGACTCGGGAATAAAAAGAGAATCCTCATAAGAGATCCAGTTTACTTCCGAAAAAAAGCAGGAGAGGATTTCGGCTCCGTTTTCCCGTCCGAATTTTTCGTATAATTTATCGGCAGATAAAACGATCCGTTCGTCAAAGCTCTGTACAAGACTGCTGACCTCCTGCATATGTTTTTTTCCGTAGGTGCTGCAGATAAACCGTCCCCCCGGCTTTAGCACCCGCTTAATTTCCCTGCATACGGAGGGGAGATTTTCACAGTAAAAAAGGACATGGTTGGCGATCACAAGGTCAAAGGAGGCAGCCTCAAAGGGGATTTTCGCACAGTCAAATCTACGGTAGGAAAAGCGTCTGTCAGAAGCATCTACCGCTCTTCTGGCATCTCGCAGCATTCCTTCTGATATATCGGAAAGTGTTATGGAAATTTTTTCGGGAAGGAGGTTGAGATTTTCTGTCCATAAAGCGCCGTCTCCACACCCTGCTTCCAGGATTTTCATAGAAGGATGGATGTCGCATTGCCTGAAGATCCAGGGAAACCACCCCTCCTTATTCTGGGAATACAGGCTGTGAAGGCTGATCCGCGCCGAGATATTGGAAGCATTCTGATACTGGTTTTTCATACTTTTTTCCATATTGGTAAGATGAATCAGATTCAGCATATTGCTCCAGTCAATGGTGTGCTCTGTCTGTATGGCGCTGGCAGTATCTTCAATAGCTTTTTCCACAAGCTGCATCTGCTCGATTTTATCTTTTACAAGTTTAAGCTGAATATTCAGGGAATTGAGCATAAAGTGATAATCGGAATCGTCGATGGTCATTTCCCGTATATCATCAAGGGAAAAACCAAGGTATTTCAGGAGAAGGATCTGCTGAAGCCGGGCAAAGTCTTCGTCTGTATAAAACCGCGCCCCTGCCTCTGTCACAAAGGAGGGTTTTAAAATATCCTGCTTGTCGTAATAGCGGATGGTCCGCAGGGTAACGTGCGCCATTCTGGCAAATTCGCCGGAAGAATAATAACCGTCTTTTTTCATATAAAACTCCGTTTCTGAAAAAAATTTTTATTATAGATATTATAGAAGGAACAGAAAGAAGAAGCAACAGAGAAATCGAAGGTTCTTTCCGGCGAAGAAAACGATACAATAATATAGAAGGGACACTTGTCTCAAAGATACGGAAAACAGGAGGTTTCCCATGAATTTATTTGATTTCACATATTGCGGAAATTATAATCGCCAGATCCAGTGTCTTGCGAGAATGGCGCCGGAAAAATGGAGCTTTGGAGCGGCGGAGGATAACGGAATCTTAAAGGGGTATCTGGAACAGACATTTCGAAGGCTGTACGAGGAGAAAAAGGTTCTGGAAGAAGAAAAATACGCAGTGTTTAATACAGGATTATTTAATTATTATTATCAGCCTATTTATGCTTATTTTGTGCCAAATCTCATACCGGGGAGACAGAAATGGTTTCTGGAAGGATTTTATACAGAGTATCATCTTCTGAAAATGAAATCTGTAAAGCTTCCGGAAAAAGCTCAGTACGTAAAAGATCCGTCCGAGCTTGTATTTGATACGTCCATTCCTGTTGTTCCTCAGTATGAGCACATATTCGGGGAAGAAGAAAATGCAGGCCGCCTTCCGGAGAGAGTAAGGAACAGCACCATGAGAGTACAGCTTTTTGACGGGGCATTAAAACAGACGAGGCGTATGCTGGAAGCAGATTATAAAACTGCCATTCCTCAGTATTATAATCACGGCATTCAGCTTTTGATCCCCATCTGTCTGCAAAGCCCGGGAAAACCGGATCTTGCGCTGGCTTGCATGAAAACGGCGGACGGCTCCAGGTATCTTGGAAGAACCTGCCTGACTTTAAAAATGGCGTATCATAACGCGCGGCTTCTTGCCCGCCTTGACAGTTCCTGGTTAAAGCCTCAGGCGTCCTGAACATTGACATGAAAAAAATCCTCTGTTATACTACCCTGAAAAACAGAGAGGAAATTTCAGGATTTTATGAGAAATCATGTGTTAGATGCAGAAAAGGCAGCGGCAGCCTATATGGTGGTGTTTCTTCACCTTCACTTTCCGGGAGTGACAGGGGAGATTTTTAATGCGGCTGCAAGATTTGCAGTTCCTTTTTTCTTTATGATTTCCGGGTATTTTTGCTGGAGAAAAGACGGAAATGCAGGAGCGCGCATTCCGGGAAAAATCAGGCATACGTTTTTCTTATGCGTCACCTCGTTCGGATTTTATCTTGTGTGGCAGTGGATTTGGCATATAATAGAAGGAAAATCGCCGGTTTTATGGTTTCAGGAACTTTTTGAGAAAGAAAATATCAGGAATTTTCTGTATTACAACAATACGACAGATATAAAGTGGCATCTCTGGTTTCTGCCGGCTCTTTTATACTGTTATGTTTTATTTTGGCTGGTGGAAAAGCTGCGAGCACAAAAGCCTGCGGGATTTTTAATCCCGGTTCTTCTGCTCTGTCATTTTTATATGGAAGAGGCGGCTGTATTTACGGGAAAGGAATACAGGGTCATGGAATTTCGCAATTACTTATACACAGGATTTCCTTTCTTTATGGCAGGCTACTGGATACACAGGAGGCAGGAGCACTTAAAAAAATATTTAAAAAGCAGAGCCGTATATGTGGGAATGATTCTGGGGCTTGTCATGTCTGTAGGGGAATACTTCCTTCTGGGACAGATGGAGCTTTTTACAGGTTCTGTTATTCTGACATTCAGCCTGTTTTTCTTGGGGATTATAAAAGAGAAAGAAAAAGCGCCGTCCTTTCTTGCAGAGATCGGCGTTAAATATTCCTTTTTTATTTACCTTTTTCATCTGGCAGTATCCGATGTGGTAAAGAAAGGGGCAGTTTTGGCTGGAGTTGAAAATAGTACGGTATATCTGTGGCTCTATCCGCTGCTTACCGCTTTTTTGACGACGGCTCTTGCAGTATTGCTAAAAAAAGTGCAGAGAAGCGGTGTTCACAGGTTTTACACAGAAAAACAGGGGGAATCCTCTGTTCATAAAAGGAAAAGTGTGCTATGATAATGCAGGGATTGCCGGAGAAGGCAGTTCCTGCATTATGATTAAATGAGTATACAATAGATGGAGGTTACATCATGCTGGAATTAAGGAATATTTCCTTTCAGGTTCCGGACGAGAGGTCCAGAAATCAGAAGGAAAAGGGAATCTTAAAAGATGTAAGTATGACACTGGAGGATAATAAATTTGTAGTTATCACAGGGCCAAATGGAGGAGGAAAATCCACCCTTGCGAAAATTATCGCAGGTATTGAAAAGCCAACCTCTGGTCAGATTCTCTGGGATGGACAGGACATTACAGATATGAGTATTACAGACAGGGCAAAGCTTGGAATCAGCTATGCCTTCCAGCAGCCGGTTCGCTTTAAAGGAGTGACAGTTTTTGATTTGATTCGCCTTGCAGCAGGGAAAGAAATTTCTGTGACAGACGCCTGTCAGTATCTTTCAAAGGTAGGGCTCTGTGCAAAGGATTATATAAAGAGAGAAGTAAACGGAAGCCTTTCCGGAGGAGAAATTAAACGAATTGAGATTGCCACGATTATGGCAAGAAAAACAAGAGTCTCTGTTTTTGATGAACCGGAAGCGGGAATTGATTTATGGAGTTTTCAGAATCTGATTCAGGTTTTCGAAGAAATGCATAGCCAGCTTCATGGTTCTATTCTTATTATTTCCCATCAGGAGCGCATTCTGGATATAGCAGACGAGATTATTTTAATTGCAGACGGAGAACTGAGAGAAAAAGGTACAAAAGAAGAAATGATGCCAAAGCTTCTTGGAACTGCAAACGCAGCGGCAATGGGCTGTAAAAAATTAACCGGGGAGAAATAGGAGGAGCAGTATGGACACAATACAGAAAGATTTACTGGAGGCAGTATCCGGACTGCACGAAATTCCGGCAGGAGCATATAACATAAGAGCAAACGGTGCAAGTGTGGAAAGAGGCTGTACAGAAAATATTCAGATTGTCACAAAGGAAGATAAAAGCGGTATAGAAATCCACATTAAACCGGGAACGAAGCATGAGAGTGTACATATTCCCGTTATTTTAAGCCAGTCCGGTCTTGAGGAGGTTGTGTACAACGATTTTTATATCGGAGAGGGCGCAGACGTTACGATCATAGCAGGCTGCGGCATTCATAACAGCGGAGATGCGGCAAGCCGCCATGACGGGATCCATCGCTTTTTTGTGGAAAAAAATGCACATATTAAATATGTGGAAAAGCATTATGGAAGCGGCGATGGAAAAGGGGAACGCATCATGAACCCTGTGACGGAAATCTATCTCGGTGAAGACAGTTTTATGGAGATGGATACTGCCCAGATCCGCGGCGTGGACTCCACAAACAGGGGAAACAAGGCGCATTTAAAGGACGGAGCAAAGCTTGTGGTAATGGAACGTCTTATGACTCACGGAACACAGAAAGCAGAGAGTCATTTTGATGTGCAGCTTGACGGGGAGGACTGTTCTGCAAACGTAGTGTCCCGTTCTGTTGCAAGAGATGATTCCTACCAGCTGTTTGAATCTCATATCTGTGGAAATAACAGATGTAACGGACATACAGAGTGCGATGCGATCATTATGGACGATGCCAGAATAAGCGCAATACCGGAGCTTTCGGCAAACCATGTAGACGCTGCCCTGATCCATGAGGCTGCCATCGGAAAAATAGCGGGAGAGCAGTTGATTAAGCTTATGACTCTTGGTCTTACAGAGGCAGAGGCGGAAGAACAGATTATCAGCGGATTTTTAAAGTAGGAGATTTTATGGCGGAAGAACAGCAGAAAAAAACGGGGGAAGAGGAAAAAGAAAAAAATGCGGTGCCTCAGAACAGCATAGCAAGAATGTATCTGAATGAGGAGGATCGCAAAGAAGAGAAAAAGGAACATAAGAAAAGTCTTGTGGACATGACTGCAAAAGAGAAGCGTCTTCTGGAAAAGGAAAAGCTGCAGGGAATGGGATTTAAGAAAAAAATGGAATATTTTTTCATGTATTACAAGTGGGTTCCCATTCTGATTATTGGTGTAATTATTGCTGTAGTCGGCGGCTACCGCTGGTATGAACATGCAAAAATAGAAACGGTTCTTTCGGTGTCGGCAGTGAACACAAAAGCGCAGGATTTTATAGAAGAACAGGAGAAAATCCGAAAAATTCTGGGGGCAGAAAGCAAGTATGAGCAGGTTTCTGTTATTGGAAACTTCTCTACGGATCAGACCGGAAAAGATCTTGAATACTATTCCCAGATGTCATTTATGACACAGATGCAGGCTGGAACCCTTGATGTGGTAATTATGCCGGAATCCATGTATAAGACGGAAAGCAGGAAGGGGATTCTGGAAAATATGGGAACTGTTCTGGGAGAGAATTATAAAAAATTTGCCGGATATGAAAATGGAGATTGTGTGATTATTACAGATAAAGAATTTATAGAGAATTATGGTCTTGTATATGATGAGGCTTACGTATGTGTGTTGAAAAATTCTCTGAACCAGGAAAATGCGGCAAAATGGATTTCTTCGCTTCAGTAGAGACGTACATAAAAGGAGAATTGGGTAATGATAATCGATGGCAATTCTAAAGAAAAAGAAGCAATGGAACAGTTTCACAAAGGAAACAGGCAGGAGGGGCTTCGTCTCCAGGAAGAATTTGCAGCAGAGTTTCGGGAGGAATATAAGGAAAAAGACCACTGTCCCTGCAAAAAAGCCTGTCGTTATCATGGAAACTGCAAAGAGTGCGTGGCAATCCACAGAGCCCACCAGGAACACGTACCAAACTGTATGCGCCCTCTGATCAATAAAAAAATCAGATTATTGTCAGAACTTACGGAGCATACGATCGCAAATGAAATCGAGCCTCCAAAAGAAATTTTAAGAAAAGACGCAGAGTAAAGCATAAAAAAGAAGAATCACTTCTGTCTGACGGAAGGATTCTTCTTTTTCTGTTATTTATTAAAATATTCTTTTACAAGTTTTACGACTGTTCCGGAGAGAAGGAACAGGGCGATCAGGTTTGGAATGGACATCAGTCCGTTAAAGGTCTCTGCAATACTCCAGAGAAGCCCGAGATCCATAGTCGCACCAAGAATGGCAACAAGAGAATACACAATCATAAACGGGCGGATCACTTTTACGGAGAAAAGAAATTCAATACATCTCGCACCGTAAAGTCCCCAGCCGATGATCGTGGAAAAAGCAAAGCAGCACATGGCAACGGCTGTGAAAATGGATACCCAGTTTCCGTAAGTGGCAGTAAAGCCGGAAATCGTAAGTTCTGCGCCTGCGTCTGCTCCATATGGAACAGAAACGCCGCTTACAAGAATTACAAGAGCAGTCAGTGTACAGATAACGATCGTATCTGCAAATACTTCAAAAATACCGAAAAGCCCCTGTTTTACAGGCTCTTGCGTATCTGCACAGGCGTGTGCGATGGAGCCGGTACCAAGACCTGCCTCATTTGAAAAAATACCTCTTGATACGCCTTTTTTCATGCTGAGGAAGAAGCTTCCCACAATACCGCCGGTTACTGCGGAGGGATTGAAGGCTCCGTGGATAATAGAGGCGAATACAGAAGGAACATTTTCAATATTTAAAAGAACAACGCCGAGAGAAAGTCCGATGTAGAGGACTGCCATAAAAGGAACGAGTTTTTCTGTCACTCTTCCGATCCGTTTGACGCCCCCTAAAAGGACAAGTCCTACGATTACCGCAATGGCGATCCCGAGTACCAGATTTACGGTTTTGACGGAATCCGGTGAAATCAGGTTGAAATTTAAAAGTGCGGTATTGATGGCTGTAGTGATAGTGTTTACCTGTGTGGCGTTTCCTGTTCCGAAAACAGTGAGGACGCCGAAAACGGAGAAGAGAACAGCCAGCCAGTGCCAGTTTTTGGAAAGTCCGTTTTTTATGTAGTACATGGGACCGCCCACATAATCGCCGTGGGCGTTTCTTTCACGGAAATGGACAGCAAGAGTTACTTCTGAAAATTTGGTGCACATTCCAAGGAATGCAGAAACCCACATCCAGAATACAGCACCCGGTCCTCCGATGGCAATGGCTCCTGCAACGCCTGCGATATTTCCTGTGCCTACAGTTGCGGCAAGAGCAGTGCACACTGCCTGGAATGGGGTCATGGTACCGTCTGATGAATCTTTTTTGCTGAAGATTCTTCCTATGGTTGTTTTAATAGCCAGGGGGAATTTTCGAATCTGAATAAAACGTGTGCCGATACTAAGATAAAGA
>URMH01000010.1 GCA_900549015.1 uncultured Blautia sp. | reverse complement strand
AATTTCAAGAACTTGGAATTGGGAAGTATGAGAAGAATATGGATAACATATTTGAGACGCTGATGAATGGTGGAAATCCGAAGCTGGCAATTCGGTATGCGAAACGGATTATTAAAAACGGAGAGGGAAAAACACCGGCGGAGATAGCACCTGGAACGAAGGTGTATGAGTTGGTAGAGGAACTGGTGAAGTATTTGCCGGAGGAACAGAAAAAATGTTTTATGTAATAATACATACGGAGGAAGAATTATGAAGTTGGTAAGATATTGTGTGATGAATTTTAGATCTGTGAAAAATAGTGGTTGGATAGATTGCGATGATGTTACAACTTTAGTTGGTGTAAATGAGTCTGGAAAATCAAATTTGTTATTAGCTTTGTGGAAACTCAATCCTGCCAGAGGTGGAGAGATAGACATTTTGCATGATATGCCTGTTTCAGAATTAAGCACACTAAGAAACAGAAAAAATGAAGTAAAGTTTATAAGTGCAGAATTTGAAATGGAAAAGGATTGTGCTGAAGTAATATCAAAAAATACAGGGTATAAATGCGAAGAAGGAATGAGGGTGATAGTGTCTCGCTTTTATGATGGAAGATATGAAATTGATTTTCCAGATGGGGATCCTGAGGTGATGATATGTGCTGAAAAGGAGACGGAACAAGAGATAGAAGAAATAGAATCGAAAGAGGAATTAGAAAATGAAGAAAATAATCAAGAACTTATGGATTTGATTTTAGAAAAAATTCCTAAGTTTGTATACTATTCAAATTATGGAAACTTATCTTCCAAGATTTATTTGCCAAATGTTATAAAGTGGCTTAATGGTCAGCAAATACAAGGAATAGAAATCAATGAGGAGCAAGTAAGAACTTTAAAAGTCCTTTTCGAATTTGTAAACTTAAATCCAGAGGAGATATTAGAATTAGGGCAAGATCCCAAAATGACTGCAATAAAAAGGAATAATAGTATAAGCTCAAATCCAACTTTGAAAGAAATAGAAAAGGCTGAAAATGATAAAGAAGAAAGAAGTATTTTGTTACAATCAGCATCAAGGAATCTAACAACAAAGTTTGCAGACTGGTGGAAGCAGGGAGAATATAGGTTTAGATTTGAAGCTGATGGTGATTATTTTAGAATTTGGGTATCAGATGAAGTACGGAAAGATGAGGTTGGACTTGAATTAAGAAGTACAGGTCTTCAATGGTTTTTGAGCTTTTATCTTATTTTTTTGGTTGAAAGCCAGGAAAATCATAAAGACGCAATTTTATTATTAGATGAGGCTGGCTTAACTTTGCATCCATTGGCGCAAAAAGATTTAGCTCAATTTTTTGTGGGATTATCAGAAAATAATCAAATTATTAATACAACCCACTCACCATTTATTATTGATACAAGTAATATTGATAGATGTAGAGTGGTTTATGTTGATAAAGGAGGATTTACGGTTTGTTCAAGCGATTTAAGACAAGGTGCGGATACATTAAACGAAAAGTCGATTTATGCTGTGCATGCAGCCATGGGATTGAGTGTGTCGGATATATTATTGCAAGGCTGTCAGCCAATTATTGTAGAAGGACCATCGGATCAAATATATTTTAATGCAATTAAGAATATTTTAATTCAGAAAAAGTTAATTGCACCAAAATATGAGCTTGTATTTATTCCATCCGGAGGTGTAAGAGGAGTTCCGGGAATTGTTAGTATATTGTGTGGAAAAACAGAGAAGTTACCTTTTGTTATTTTAGATTCGGATAAGAGTGGTAATGATGCAAAGAAGAAATTACAGTCTGGTTTATATAAAGAGTGTCCTGACCGCATATTAGAAATAAAAAAATATAAGGATATAGAGAATGCAGAGGTTGAAGATTTAATTCCTTTTAGATTAATAGAAAGAGGAATTAATCGGATATTTCATGACTTGGAAGATATGTATTTTGAGGATGAATATGAAGAGAAGAGTGCGATAGTACCGCAAATAGAAGAGTTCGCTTCAAAGAATAATGTAGCATTAGAAAAGGGGTGGAAAGTTGAAGTGGCAAGAAATATGAAACATATGTTGAAAAATAAAAATATAATGCAAGAGATAAAAGATGAAGATATGGAAATCTGGAAGAAAATATTTATAGATTTTGATAAATAGTGTAAAAATTGAGACAATAATAAACTGTGTAAAAATGAGGTTTATTATTGTCTTTTTTATGATATAATAAAAGATGTAACAGAACGATACAACTATAACAGAGAGGTAGCGTTATGAACATAGCAGCCTATTGCCGAGTCTCCACCGACAAAGCTGATCAGCTCAACAGTCTGGAAGCCCAAAAGGAATTTTTTTCAGAATACACAAAACGCACAGGGGACACTTTAGTAAGATTATATGCAGATGAAGGCATTTCCGGAACTAAAATTAAAAATCGTAAAGAATTTCTTCGCATGATGGCTGATGCAGAGCAGGGATTATTTGATATGGTTGTTGTAAAAGACATCTCTCGTTTTGCAAGAAATACTGTAGATCTTTTACAGAATGTCCGTAAGCTGAAATCATTGGGAATTGAGACACAATTCTTAACAGCGAATATGACCAGTATGGGAAACAGCGAGTTTGTTCTCACCATTTTTGGAGCTCTGGCACAGGAAGAAAGTGCAAATACTTCCAAGCGTGTAAAGTTCGGCAAGAAGATGAACGCAGAAAAAGGACGAGTTCCTAATATTGTATATGGATACGATAAAACAATCGGAGATTATTTTAATCTTGCAATCAATAAAGAAGAATCTAAAGTTGTACAGCAGATTTACAAGTGGTATACAGAAGAAGGTTACGGTGCGGCCAAGATTGCAAATATGTTAAATGAAAAAGGTTATAAGACAAAACGAAATTGCAAATGGAGTCAGAATGCAACTTGCCGTATTTTGACAAATGAAATATATACTGGAAAAATTATCAATGGCAAGCAAGAAGTCAGTGATTTCTTAACAGGTCAGAGAAGAGACAAGGACGAGACAGAATGGATGGTTGTGGAACGGCCGGAACTTCGAATCATAGAAGATGAGACATTTGAAAAAGCACAAGAGATTTTAAGAGGCAGACATGATGCATTTAATCTTAGTCACGAACGGCAGAGTAATAAGCATCTGTTTTCGACATTGATCAAATGTAAAGAATGTGGCTGGTCCTTCCGTAGAACGGTTCGTACTTATAAGAACACGTATGTACGGTGGGTATGCTCGGGGCGAAATGGCCGGGGCGTAGATAGCTGCCCCAATAAAACGGTTGTGGATGAGGAAGAACTCATTGAAGTTCTGCAGGAATATTTTACAAATGTATTGAAACAAAAGAAAAAAGTGATTGCTCATGTGGTAAATGAATTTCAGCGTGTATATAAAGCCAAAGGCGAAAATGTAGAGTACGAAAAAGAATTAAATGCAGAACTTGCTAAATTACAAAAGACAAGACAAAAATATATGGATATGTACATGGATGATCTAATCTCCCGTGAAGAGTTGAATAAGAAGATTGGCGGTTCTCGTCAGGAGATGGAGCGGGTAGAAAATGAACTCAAGATGGTATCTTATCATTTAACCAAGGGAGAACAGTTAGAGAACATTTTAAATAATACATTTAAGGAGATTGAGGACATCACAGATGTACACCAGATGACCAATCAGCAGTTAAAACGATTGATTCAGAAGATAGAAGTAGATAAGGAGGGAAATGTAGATATTTATTTACGCTTGCTTGGTGATCTTGGGTTAGATGAGTCTGTATTAATTGAAGAAAATGAAACCGTTCTAAATTGTGACGACCAAACATAAAGATGTAACGGAACGTCTTCTCCAGATTAATCCGTCGCTTGCTCATGAGGCGAGAAAGATTTTAGATGTAAACAAGCAGGAACGGCATATTCGAGGCGGACTTGCTACCCGAAAAAAGTACCTGCATCAGCAGGTGTAGAAAAGTAAAAAAGAAAGCGCCATTTTATGTTAAGATTAAGTTTACCAAAACAAAATCTTCATAAAGAAGGTGCTTTTTTGATTAGCGGGACAAAAAGTTTACTTTTATTTTTGCGTTTCTTGCACCATTCCATATAACTGCTCAGTCTTTGTATAAAACATTTCCTCCTGTTTGACTTTCCCTGCAAACTATGTCATAGTAAGGAAAAGAATAACGGGAGGTTTTTTATGCGTCTTACAAGAGTACAAAATGCACTGAAAGAAAAAAATATCGCATTTCAATATACGGAAGAAGATGGATGCGGAAGTCTGGATTTTGAATTTCGGGGATTGCGTTACCACGTGTGGGAATACGAAGAAAACGGTACATGGGGCGCGGAGACGAATATATTTGAGGCAGGCAGAAGCAGGGATATAGAAGGTGACTACGAAGAGATACTGGCGGCTGAAATTTTAGCGTGGCCGGATATGGCATTTTAGGAGGAAATTATGATGGAATTTTTAAATATTTTAAAAGAAGGAAAAGAATATAAGGAGCAGGTGTATGCGCTGTATGAAACAGCATTTCCAAAAGAGGAGCAGAAACCGATTTCTTATATGGAGAAATGGGCAGAGGAAGGAAAAGCGGAACTTCTTGCAGTAGTAGAGGAGAGAGAATTTATCGGTCTTGTTATGAATATGTTCTCTTCTTCTGCGGCAGTACTCGATTATTTTGCAATTTCTCCTGAAAAAAGAAGCGGAGGATATGGAGGCAAAGCAGTCAGGGGGCTCGTGGAACGGTTTCAGGGACAAAAATATGTTTTTGAGATTGAAAAGCAGGACGAACTGGCAGAAAACGCAGAGGACAGGAAGCGGAGAAAAGCATTTTATCTCAGGAACGGTTTAAAGGAGACAGGGCTCTTTGTTCATGCTTACGATACAGATTTTGAAATCCTTACTCCGGACGGGGAAATAACATATAAACAGTATGAGGATATGCTGAAGGAAATGCTGGGGAAAGATTTGTATCTGGCATCTCCGTCTCTGATTGAGGAGAGGTAGTATTTTCATTCATCTTTGGGAGGGCTGATTATGAGGAAAGCCATTTTATTAGCCGGATTTTTTACACTTTCTGTGCTTGCCGGATGTCAGACGAATGAGAAAAACAGTGAAATTGCAGAGGACGTAAAGAAAATCGAAGAAAATACAGAAGAGAAGGGAAAAGAAGCTGCAGAGAAGGATAAAAAGGAAAGAGACAATATCATAGCAAGCCTTACAGAAAAGCCGGAAGTATCAGCTGCACCGAAACAGTCTGCTTCTGTAAAACCAGAGAAAGCAAAAGAGTCAACTCCCACGCCGACTTCTCTTCCTGCGCCTACTTTATCTCCAGAAGAAGGAACGATCAGCAAGCCCAGCCATGCGGAGGATTCTCAGAAGAATAAGCTGATTTTTGTGGGGGATTCCAGAACAGAGGGGATCCGGGACGCGGTTCAGGATGACAGCATCTGGTCGTGTCTTTCCTCTATGGGATATGACTGGCTGGTTTCCACAGGTGTTCCACAAATAGAAGCGGAGATAGTGGATAACACATCTGTAATTATCCTTATGGGTGTAAATGATGTGCAGAACTTAAATAAATATGTGCAGTACATTAATGAAAAGGCAAAGGAATGGACAGATCGCGGGGCTTCTACATACTTTGTATCTGTGGGTCCTGTGGAAAATGATCCTTATGTAACAAATGAGCAGATTGAGAGTTTCAATGCCGCTATGAAGGCAAATCTTCTCGGTGTAACTTATATAGATGTATATTCACATCTTGTGGAAACAGGATATTCTACTGTAGATGGAACACATTATCCGGAGGCTGCGTCTGTGGAAATTTATAATTATATTCTGGATAATCTGGAAGAGACGACAGGCGGACTCTGGGGATAAAGGAGTTTGAGATGAAAATTATAATTTCTCCTGCGAAAAAAATGAATACAGAGACTGATGTGATGGAATGCAGCGGATTTCCTGCCTTTATGGAAAAGACGAAGGTGCTTCTGGAGTATATGAAGAACCTAGATTATGAAGAGGCAAAGAAAATGTGGGGGTGCAGCGACAGGCTTGCCCGGGAAAATTTTCAGCGTCTTTCCCACATGGATTTATATAAAGCACCAACACCAGCGCTGCTTTCCTATGAAGGGATTCAGTACCAGTACATGGCGCCGGGGGTGTTTGAGGACAGGCAGTGGAAGTTTGTTCAGGAACATCTGCGGATCCTTTCCGGTTTTTACGGAGTAGTAAAACCTCTTGACGGAGTTGTGCCCTATCGACTGGAGATGCAGGCGAAAATCAATCTGGCTTCCTGTAAAGATTTATATACATACTGGGGATCGGATATTTACAAAGAAGTTTCGGAGAACAGCAGATGGATTTTAAATCTTGCAAGCAAAGAATATTCAAAAAGTGTGGAAAAATTTTTAAAGCAGGGAGACAGATACATTACCTGTACTTTCGGAGAATGGAAAAACGGAAAGATTATTCAGAAAGGAACGCTTGCTAAGATGGCAAGAGGAGAGATGGTGCGTTTTCTTGCGGTTGAAGGTATTTGTGAGCTGGAAGGCGTGAAAGAGTTTCGCGGGCTTGGTTTTTCTTATAAGAAAGAATTTTCCACAGAAGAGAATTATGTGTTTTTGAAGGAGGAAGAAAAGTGAGCGCTTCAAAATGCGAATATTGTGCCAATTATACATACGATGAAGATTATGAATGCTATACCTGCGAGGTAAACCTGGACGAAGATGAGATGGTAAGATTTATGACCGGAGATTTTCGGCAGTGTCCTTATTTCCAGATGGGAGACGAGTACCGTATCGTCAGAAAACAGATGTAGAGCTTATAAAAACAGACCGCCTTATTTGGCGGTCCGTTTTACTTTAGGCTGCGTAAAGCCTTTTCCTTTTACTTCATTTACTTTGCTGATGATCATGAATGCGGCAGGGTCGATTTCCATTACAAGCTTGTTGAGCCGGATCAGCTCTCTGTTTGAAACGACAGTAAGGACAAGGTGACTTTCTCTGTGAAGAAATCCGGTCTCTGCCTGAATAAGCGTTGTGCCTCTGTCAAGCTGCGCATGAATGGCGCTGTTGATTTCCGCGTGTTTTTTGCTCACAATCTTTACCTGGGTCTGCGCCATACCAAGAGTCAGAACTCTGTCCAGAATAAAAGTATAAATAAATACCAGAAGGATTCCGTAAATACTTTCCTCTACATTGGAGAATGTCATTTCCAGGAGAAGGATTACGAAGTCAAATACATACAGGGACGCAGATACCGGAATTCCGAAAAAGCGTTTCAGAAGAAGCGGCGGAATATCCATGCCTCCGGTGGAAGCTCCGGCGCGGATTACAATTCCGATACCAGCTCCGATCAGCACACCGGAGCAAACACATGCAAGCATACGGTCCTGGGTAACATTTGATAAAGCGGGAACCTTTTGTAAAATGCCGAGGATAACAGGGTAGTAAAAGGAACTGATAAGGGTTGTAAGGGCAAATGCTTTTCCCAGGATCAGCGCGCCCAGAATAAACATGGCAGCATTAAAAATAAGAGCAAAGGTGGACAGGGGAAGTCCCAGGTAGTGCTGGGCTGATAGGGCAAGACCGGTTGTGCCGCCGGTGATGATTCCGTTTGGCAGAAGGAAGGCTACGATTCCTATTGCATATATGGTGTTTCCGAAAAAAATGGCGAAAAGATTTTTCGCATACTTAAGATAATGATTTGTATTTGCCACGACAAGGGCCTCCTTTTTAAGATGATGAAACAGCGCTATGATAAAGTGGTACAAAAAAACAGACTGCACAAAGCAGTCTGCTGTATATAAATAAAGTTCTGGGTTTTATCTATTCTGGACATAATTTTCTCCGACTGTATTTTTGTTGTATTTCCTAAAATAAATCGTGATTATAATAGCATAAGGAAGAAAAAAAGTAAAGAACCCCTTTTGTAAATCCTGCATCTGTATTATAATAGAAGAAACTGTACAGCTGCTGTGGCAGATACAGGTGCGGAGGATTCCGCAATGCCAAAACAAGAGAGAAAGAGGACGAACGAATGGAAAACGTATATGTTATGAATCACCCTTTAATCCAGCATAAAATTTCAATGCTTCGTGACAGCAGAACAGGAACAAATGAGTTTCGCAAGCTGGTGGAGGAGATTGGAATTCTGATGGGGTATGAAGCGCTTCGCGACCTTCCTACAGAAGACGTAGAAGTGGAGACACCGATTGAAACCTGTATGACACCAATGCTTTCCGGTAAAAAACTGGCGGTAATCCCTGTTCTTCGTGCGGGACTTGGAATGGTAAACAGTATTCTTACCCTTGCTCCTTCTGCGAAGGTAGGTCATGTAGGACTTTACCGCGATCCGGAAACACATGAGCCGCACGAATATTACTGCAAACTTCCGGAATCGATTGATGAGAGAATCGCCGTTGTTGTAGATCCGATGCTTGCAACAGGAGGCTCCGCCATTGCTGCAGTTGATTTTATTAAAAAACAGGGCGGAAAAAACATTAAATTTATGTGTATCATCGCAGCGCCAGAAGGTCTTGAGAGACTGCATAAAGCACATCCGGACATTCAGATTTATTGTGGACATCTTGATCGCTGCCTGAATGAAAATGCTTATATCTGCCCAGGCCTTGGAGATGCCGGCGACAGGATATTCGGAACAAAATAAGCCATGCACAGCAAAAACAAAGACGGAAGCCGCGTGCTTGCACGAGGAAGTCCGTCTTTGTTTTTTGCTGTATAGGGCGCATGCCCGCGACCGAGATGGAGCGAAGCGGAATCGAGGTGCATGGCTTATTTTGTAAAGCAAAAAGTTTTCAAAATTTCAAATTTCCTATTGACATACTTTGCAAAATATGATATTCTACCACAGAACGCTGCCGAAGACAGTAGGTGCCGCAAGGCATAAGGATAAAAACGCCTACCGAGGACAAAGTATTCTTTATAAGATTACGTGAGTCTTACTGTCATGCAGTAGGACTTTTTTTATACACATCCGACGGCGGTATATCAAAATCTATAAGGAGGTGTACCATATCATGGCAAAAGTAGAACTGAAACAACCAATCGTAGAAGAGATTTCCGGCATCATTAAAGACGCTGCGTCAGTTGTTCTTGTAAACTACAGCGGACTGACTGTTGAACAGGACACAATTATCCGTAAAGAGTTAAGAGAAGCTGGTGTTCAGTATAAAGTTTACAAAAACACAATGATGAAACGTGCATTTGAAGGAACTGACTGTGAATGCTTAACACAGCATCTGGAAGGCACAAACGCTCTTGCTGTTTCTGCAACAGACGCAACAGCTCCGGCCAGAATCCTTGCAAAATACGCAAAACAGTATCCTGCTTTAGAGCTTATTGCAGGTGTTGTAGAAGGAAACTACAACGACCAGGCTGGTATTCAGGCTCTGTCCAGCATTCCGTCCAGAGAAGAACTTCTCGGAAAACTGCTTGGAAGCATCCAGTCTCCAATTACAAACTTTGCTCGTGTGCTTAATCAGATTGCTGAAAAAGGACAGGCAGAGGCAGCAGAATAATTGCTGATTGTTCCAGAAGGAACAGATAAACAGAATCCTCGCCCGAAGGGGCATCAAAACCAAAAATATTATAATGGAGGGAAATTAAAATGGCAAAATTAACAACAGAAGAATTTATTGCAGCAATCAAAGAATTATCTGTATTAGAATTAAACGATTTAGTAAAAGCTTGTGAAGAAGAGTTCGGTGTATCCGCAGCAGCAGGTGTTGTTGTAGCAGCAGCTGGCGCAGCAGAAGCAGCAGAAGAGAAAGATGAGTTTGACGTAGAGCTTACAGAAGTAGGTCCAAACAAAGTTAAAGTTATCAAAGTTGTTCGTGAAGTAACAGGCTTAGGTCTGAAAGAAGCGAAAGAAGTTGTTGACGGTGCTCCGAAAATGGTTAAAGAAGCTGCATCCAAAGCAGAAGCTGAAGACATCAAAACAAAACTTGAGGCTGAAGGCGCTAAAGTTACTCTTAAATAATAGAAGTGACACGTATATACAAAAGGGAGCGGGAATGTCGCAGACATTCCCGTTTTTTTCGATTTACAGGAAACAAAATAAAGAAAATCTTGAAATTAGTTGACATACTGTTTTTGTTGTGATATAGTGAAGAATGCTATATTATGGCAAGATATGCCTACTTGCAAAAATGCAGTAAGGCTCATGTTATAATAAATATAAGGAAAAACAGGGGTGAAACGTCAATGGAAAAAAACAGAATTCGTTCTGTAAAAACTGGAAAAAGCATGCGTATGAGCTTTCAGAGACAAAAAGAAGTCCTGGAGATGCCAGACCTGATTGAAGTCCAGAAAGATTCCTACAAATGGTTTCTGAGAGAGGGACTGAAAGAAGTATTCGATGATATTTCTCCAATCGCGGACTACGGCGGAAAGCTCAGTCTGGAATTCATCGACTTTACATTCGACGAGAAGGATGCAAAATACTCCATAGAGCAGTGTAAAGAACGTGACGTAACTTATGCCGCACCTTTGAAGGTTCGAGTGAGACTGATTAATAAAGAGACAGAAGAAATCAACGAACACGAGATTTTCATGGGAGATTTACCGTTAATGACGGCTACTGGTACCTTTGTTATCAACGGTGCTGAGCGAGTTATCGTTAGCCAGTTAGTACGTTCCCCTGGAATCTATTATGCGATCGCACACGATAAGCTTGGAAAACGGTTATTTTCCAGTACCGTAATTCCAAACAGAGGAGCATGGCTGGAATACGAAACAGATTCCAACGATGTATTCTATGTTCGTGTTGACAGAACAAGAAAAGTTCCGATTACTGTCCTGATCCGTGCACTTGGTGTAGGCTCAAATGCAGAAATCGTAGAGCTCTTTGGTGAAGAGCCTAAAATTCTTGCAAGCTTTACAAAAGATACTTCCACAAATTACCAGGAAGGTCTTCTTGAATTATATAAGAAAATCCGTCCGGGCGAGCCGCTCGCAGTAGAGAGCGCAGAGAGCCTTATTATGGCAATGTTCTTCGATCCGAGAAGATACGACCTTGCCAAAGTAGGACGTTATAAATTTAATAAGAAGCTTCATTTTAACAAACGTATTGTAGGACACAAGCTGGCAGAGGACGTTGTGGACGCTTCTACAGGCGAAATTCTTGCTGAGGAAGGCACTGCTGTGACAACAGAGCTTGCAGATCTTCTTCAGAATTCTGCTGTTCCTTACGTATGGATCCAGGGAGAGGAGAGAAAGATCAAAGTTCTTTCCAACCTTATGGTGGATATTCGTCACTTCATTCCGGAAATCGAAGATCCGAAGGCACTTGGCATTACAGAGTTAGTATATTACCCTGTGCTTGAAAAAATTCTGGAAGAAAATGACACTCTCGAGGAACAGGAAGCTGCGATCCGCAGAGATATTCATGATCTGATTCCGAAGCATATTACAAAAGAAGATATTTTTGCTTCTATTAACTACAATATGCACCTGGAATACGGCATTGGAAACGATGACGACATCGACCATCTTGGAAACCGTCGTATCCGTGCAGTAGGTGAGCTTCTTCAGAACCAGTACCGCATCGGTCTTTCCAGACTGGAGCGTGTGGTTCGTGAGAGAATGACAACACAGGACGCAGAGTCTATTTCTCCGCAGTCCCTTATCAATATTAAACCGGTAACTGCAGCAGTGAAAGAGTTCTTCGGTTCTTCCCAGCTGTCTCAGTTCATGGACCAGAATAACCCGCTTGGTGAGCTGACTCATAAGAGACGTCTCTCCGCATTGGGACCTGGCGGTCTGTCACGAGACAGAGCCGGATTCGAGGTTCGAGACGTACATTACTCCCATTATGGAAGAATGTGTCCGATCGAGACTCCTGAAGGTCCGAACATCGGTCTTATTAACTCGCTGGCATCTTATGCCCGTATTAATGAGTACGGATTTATTGAGGCGCCTTATCGTAAAATCGATAAGACAGATCCGAAAAATCCGCGTGTCACAGACGAAGTTGTCTACATGACAGCCGATGAAGAAGATAATTACCATGTAGCGCAGGCGAACGAGCCTCTTGATGAGAACGGATATTTTATCCATAAGAACGTATCCGGTCGTTTCCTTGATGAGACACAGGAATATGAACGTCAGATGTTCGATTACATGGACGTGTCTCCTAAGATGGTGTTCTCTGTTGCTACAGCCCTGATTCCATTCCTTCAGAACGACGATGCCAACCGTGCGCTGATGGGATCCAACATGCAGCGTCAGGCAGTGCCGCTTCTTACAACAGAAGCTCCTGTTGTAGGTACAGGTATGGAAACAAAGACAGCAGTAGACTCCGGTGTCTGCGTAGTTGCAAAGAAATCCGGTACTGTTCTTCGTTCCACATCTACAGACATCAGCATCAAAAATGATGACGGAACAAAGGATGATTACCATCTGACAAAATTCTTAAGAAGTAACCAGAGCAACTGCTATAACCAGAAGCCAATCGTGTTCCAGGGAGAGCATGTTGAGGCTGGACAGGTTATTGCAGACGGTCCGTCCACAGCAAACGGAGAGCTTGCCCTTGGTAAAAACCCACTGATCGGATTTATGACATGGGAAGGTTACAACTACGAGGATGCTGTCCTTTTAAGTGAAAGACTTGTTATGGACGATGTTTATACATCTGTTCATATTGAAGAATACGAGGCGGAAGCCCGTGATACAAAGCTGGGACCGGAAGAAATCACAAGAGACGTTCCGGGTGTAGGCGATGATGCGCTCAAAGATCTTGACGAGCGCGGAATTATCCGTATTGGTGCTGAGGTTCGCGCAGGTGATATTCTTGTAGGTAAAGTAACTCCTAAGGGAGAGACAGAGCTTACAGCAGAAGAGCGTCTTCTTCGTGCAATTTTCGGTGAGAAAGCACGAGAAGTTCGTGATACTTCCCTGAAAGTACCTCACGGCGAATATGGTATTGTAGTAGATGCGAAAGTATTTACAAGAGAAAACGGAGACGAGCTGTCTCCTGGAGTAAACCAGTCTGTACGTATTTACATTGCGCAGAAGAGAAAAATTTCCGTTGGTGATAAAATGGCCGGTCGTCACGGTAACAAGGGTGTTGTTTCCCGTGTACTTCCTGTAGAAGATATGCCATTCCTTCCAAACGGACGTCCGCTTGACATCGTGCTGAACCCGCTGGGCGTTCCTTCGCGTATGAACATCGGACAGGTCCTGGAAATTCATTTAAGTCTTGCGGCAAAAGCTCTTGGCTTTAACGTTGCCACACCTGTATTTGCAGGCGCAAACGAAGGTGATATTCAGGATACTCTGGAGCTTGCAAATGATTATGTAAATACAGAAGATTTTGAAGAGTTCCGCAAGAAATATGAAGACGTTCTTGCACCTGAGGTTATGCAGTATCTTGACGAAAACAAAGCGCACAGAGCTTTATGGAAGGGCGTTCCGATTTCCAGAGACGGAAAAGTCCGCCTCCGTGACGGACGTACAGGTGAGTATTTTGACAGCCCGGTAACAATCGGACACATGCACTACCTGAAACTGCATCACCTTGTTGACGATAAGATCCATGCACGTTCCACAGGTCCATACTCCCTGGTAACACAGCAGCCGCTGGGCGGTAAAGCGCAGTTCGGCGGACAGCGTTTCGGAGAGATGGAGGTTTGGGCACTGGAGGCATACGGTGCATCTTACACACTGCAGGAAATCCTGACAGTAAAATCCGATGATGTTGTAGGTCGTGTGAAGACTTACGAGGCGATCATCAAGGGAGACAATATTCCGGAGCCAGGTATTCCGGAGTCCTTCAAGGTACTCTTAAAAGAGCTTCAGTCTCTTGGTCTTGATGTAAAAGTCCTGAGAGAGGACCAGACAGAGGTGGAAATCATGGAAAGCGTAGATTACGGCGATACAGATTTACGCTCTGTAATAGAGGGAGATTCCAGAGGACACAGAGACGAGGAGTCCTTCAGCAAACACGGCTATACACAGCAGGAGTTTGAGGACGGAGAACTCGTAGATGTGGAAGAGGAAGAAGACGATTTTGAAGAGTTCGAAGAGACTCTTGATGAAGAATAAGAAAGGGGAAAGAATACATGGCAGAAGCAACCAATACAAATGAATCCTATCAGCCAATGACTTTCGATGCCATCAAGATTGGACTGGCGTCCCCTGAGAAGATCAGAGAGTGGTCAAGAGGCGAGGTTTTAAAACCTGAGACCATCAATTACCGTACACTGAAACCTGAAAAAGACGGACTTTTCTGCGAGAGAATTTTCGGACCGAGCAAGGACTGGGAATGTCACTGTGGAAAATATAAAAAGATTCGTTATAAAGGCGTTGTCTGCGACCGATGCGGCGTAGAAGTTACAAAGTCATCTGTCCGCAGAGAGCGTATGGGACATATCGAGCTTGCAGCTCCTGTTTCCCATATCTGGTATTTTAAGGGAATCCCGTCCCGTATGGGTCTGATTCTCGACATTTCTCCAAGAACACTGGAGAAGGTGCTTTACTTTGCAAACTATATCGTACTGGACCCGGCAGATTCCGGGCTTCAGTACAAACAGATCCTGACAGAGAGAGAGTATCAGGAGGCTCGTGAATCATACGGAGAGAATTTCCGCGTGGGAATGGGTGCAGAATCCATTAAAGAGCTTCTGGAAGCGATCGATCTGGAAAAAGATGCAAAAGAACTGAAAAAAGAGTTAAAAGATGCAACTGGACAGAAACGTGCCAGAATCATCAAACGTCTTGAAGTTGTAGAATCCTTCCGCGAGTCAGGAAACCGTCCGGAATGGATGATCATGACTGTAGTTCCGGTTATTCCGCCGGATCTCCGTCCTATGGTACAGCTTGACGGAGGACGTTTTGCAACTTCCGACTTAAATGACTTATACAGAAGGATTATCAACCGTAACAACCGTCTGAAAAGACTTCTTGAACTTGGAGCGCCGGATATTATCGTGCGCAACGAGAAACGTATGCTTCAGGAAGCAGTAGACGCCCTGATCGACAACGGCCGCCGCGGACGTCCTGTAACAGGACCTGGAAACAGACCGCTGAAATCCCTTTCCGATATGCTGAAAGGTAAATCCGGACGTTTCCGTCAGAACCTTCTCGGTAAACGAGTTGACTATTCCGGACGTTCCGTTATCGTCGTAGGACCGGAACTTAAAATTTATCAGTGCGGTCTTCCGAAAGAAATGGCAATCGAGCTGTTTAAACCTTTCGTTATGAAAGAGCTTGTTGCAAACGGAACATCACACAATATTAAAAATGCAAAGAAAATGGTTGAAAAGCTTGAGCCGCAGGTATGGGATGTGCTCGAAGATGTTATTAAAGAGCATCCGGTTATGTTAAACCGTGCACCTACACTTCACCGTCTCGGTATTCAGGCATTTGAGCCGATTCTTGTAGAAGGTAAGGCGATTAAGCTTCATCCGCTTGTTTGTACTGCGTTCAACGCCGACTTCGACGGTGACCAGATGGCGGTTCATCTTCCGCTTTCTGTAGAAGCACAGGCAGAGTGCCGTTTCCTTCTGCTTTCACCGAACAACCTTCTGAAACCTTCTGATGGTGGTCCTGTAGCCGTTCCTTCACAGGATATGGTCCT
The DNA here is from genome assembly GCA_900549015.1 of uncultured Blautia sp. Lineage (GTDB taxonomy): Bacteria > Bacillota > Clostridia > Lachnospirales > Lachnospiraceae > Blautia_A. The sequence goes on along the minus strand of URMH01000010.1, from coordinate 58,308 downwards.
TGGTATTTACTACCTGACACAGGAGAGACCGGGATATGAGGGAGAAGGCAAGTTCTTCAAGAGTGTGAATGAGGCAATTCTTGCATATGAGAATAAAGTTATCACACTGCAGACAAGAATCAATGTACGTTGTACAAAGACAATGCCAGATGGCAGCGTTCTTACGGGAACGGTACATTCTACACTGGGAAGATTCCTGTTCAACGAGATTCTTCCTCAGGATCTGGGATTTGTAGACAGAAGCATTCCGGGAAATGAACTTCTCCTTGAAGTTGACTTCCTGGTAGGAAAGAAACAGCTGAAACAGATTCTTGAAAAAGTAATTAATACACACGGAGCAACAAAGACAGCAGAAGTTCTTGATGCCATTAAAGCAACAGGTTACAAGTATTCTACAAGAGCAGCAATGACCGTATCAATTTCAGATATGACAGTGCCGCCTCAGAAGCCGGAAATGATCAAACAGGCACAGGATACAGTAGACCTTATTACAAAGAACTACAAGCGTGGTCTTATTACAGAGGAAGAACGTTACAAAGAAGTTGTAGATACATGGAAAAAGACTGACGATGAGCTTACAAAAGCCCTTCTTACAGGTCTTGACAAGTACAACAATATCTTTATGATGGCTGACTCCGGAGCCCGTGGTTCTGATAAACAGATTAAGCAGCTTGCTGGTATGCGTGGATTGATGGCAGATACAACAGGTCATACAATCGAGCTTCCTATTAAGTCAAACTTCCGTGAAGGTCTTGACGTACTGGAATACTTCATGTCTGCACATGGAGCACGAAAAGGTATGTCCGATACAGCTCTTCGTACAGCCGACTCCGGTTACCTGACACGTCGTCTTGTAGACGTTTCTCAGGACTTAATTGTACGTGAGATGGACTGCTGTGAAGACAGAGACGAAATCTCCGGTATGTGGGTAAAAGGCTTCATGGATGGCAAGGAAGAAATCGAAAGTCTTCAGGAGCGTATCACAGGTCGTTTCTCCTGTGAGACAATTAAGAATAAAGACGGAGAAATCCTTGTAAAAGCAAACCATATGATCACGCCGAAACGTGCAGCCCGTATTATGAGCGAGGGTGTAAACAACGAAGACGGCGGAGCAATCGATAAAGTAAAAATCCGTACTATCCTTTCCTGTAAGTGTAAAGTCGGTGTCTGCGCTAAATGTTACGGTGCAAACATGGCGACAGGAGAGCCGGTACAGGTAGGAGAATCTGTAGGTATTATTGCAGCTCAGTCCATCGGTGAGCCTGGTACACAGCTTACAATGCGTACCTTCCATAACGGTGGTGTTGCCGGCGGCGATATTACACAGGGTCTTCCTCGTGTCGAGGAGCTTTTCGAGGCAAGAAAGCCGAAAGGTCTTGCCATCATTACAGAGATTAAGGGTATTGCAACTCTTAATGATACAAAGAAAAAACGTGAGATTATCGTAACAGATCAGGAGACAGGAGATTCCAAGACTTATCTCATTCCTTACGGTTCACGTATTAAGGTTATGGACGGACAGCTTCTTGAAGCAGGTGATGAGCTGACAGAAGGTAGTGTAAATCCGCATGATATTTTAAGAATCAAGGGTGTTCGTGCCGTACAGGATTATATGATCCGCGAGGTACAGCGTGTATACCGCCTTCAGGGTGTAGAAATCAACGATAAGCATATCGAGGTTATTGTACGCCAGATGCTGAAGAAGATTCGTATCGAAGAAAACGGAGATACCGATTTCCTTCCGGGAACACTTGTCAATGTTCTGGATTACGATGAAGCAAATGAAAAGCTTATTGCAGAAGGCAAAGAGCCTGCAGAAGGAAAACAGGTTATGCTTGGTATTACCAAGGCATCTCTTGCAACAGATTCCTTCCTGTCTGCAGCATCTTTCCAGGAGACAACAAAAGTTCTGACTGAAGCTGCAATCAAGGGTAAAGTCGATAATCTTATCGGTCTGAAAGAAAATGTTCTTATCGGTAAACTGATTCCTGCCGGAACAGGTATGAAGCGTTACGGCGAGATTAAGCTTGACACAGGAATGCCTGAAGAGACAGAAGAAGAGGTTACAGAGGAAGAAGAAACTCTTGCTTTTGATACAGAAGAAATTGTAGAAGAAACTGCAGAATCTGTTGAAACAGAAGATGCAGACGAAGAAGCAGAAGAGTTTGATACAGAAGAATAATAGAAAAGATAACAGTCCCCTGCCGGGTTTTGGCAGGGGACTTGTTTGTTTTATGTCTGTTAAATTATTGAAAAATACAGAAGCAACTACCATTTGTGTTAAAATTCAAGTATAATGAGTACACTTAAAGAAAATCAAAGCAAAGGAGGGATTGAAGTGGAAAGAGAACTTCCGGTGTCTGTATGGCCTGAATGGAAAATTACTGAAAAAATAGGCGAAGGTTCTTTTGGAAAAGTATATAAGGCACAGAGGACAGAAAAAGGGCATTCTTTTTATTCTGCGATTAAGATCATCACCATTCCTTCCAGTAAAAGCGAACTGAACAGTGTACGTTCGGAAACAGAAAATGAGAACTCTGCAAGAGAGTATTTTGAAAATATAGTGGAAGAGTGTATTCAGGAAGTAAGCACAATGGAATATTTCCGGGGAAATTCCCACATTGTTTCTGTGGAAGATTTTAAGGTGGTGGAATATCTTGATGAAATCGGCTGGGATATTTCTATTAGGATGGAGTATCTTACAAGCTTTACCGATTATTGTGCAGGAAGAAGTCTTACAGAAAAAGAAACCATGAAGCTTGGTATCGATCTTTGTAAGGCGCTGGAATATTGTCAGCAGTTAAATATTATACACCGAGATATTAAGCCGGAAAATATTTTTGTCTCCAGATTTGGAGATTTTAAGCTGGGAGATTTCGGGATTGCAAGGGAACTGGAAAAGACAATGAGCAGTCTTTCCAAAAAAGGAACGTATTCTTATATGGCGCCTGAAATGTATAAGGGAGAGCGCTATGACAATAGCGTAGATATTTATTCTCTTGGAATTGTGCTGTACAAGATTATGAATAAGAATCGTCTGCCTTTTTTAAATCTGGAAAAGCAGTTGATCACATACCGGGATAAAGAGGCTGCGTTAAATAAAAGAATGTCAGGTGAGAAACTTCCTCCGCCGGCAGAAGCAGGAAAGGAATTTGGGGAAATGATATGCAGGGCATGCGCCTATGATCCGGCGAGCCGATATGAGTCCCCGGAAGCGTTCCGAAAAGATCTGGAGGATTTATACGAAGGCAGGAAAAAGATTTCGCTTGGGAAAGAACACTTGTCAGAAAAGGAAGAAAATGCAGGAAACGAAACTTCCCAGAAGCCTGTGGATTTAAGTGCTTCTTCCTACGAACGAAAATCGAGAGCAAGTGAGAGAAGACGGAAAGCAAAAAAAAGAGCACGTCGCCGTATCATTGCAGTCAGTGCGGTTGTTTTGGCTGGGTGCATGGTTTTGGGCGTGTATCTTAAAAATCTTTTTGAGGATACGGTGCGCCGCCAGACAGAAAAAATGGTCGAGCTTCTTACAAACGAGGAGTATCATGGAGAGATTACGGGGGAGGATTTTTCTTCTTCTATAGATACCATTAAAGAAAGAGCGACCACAATTGTAAATGAACTTCCTTCCTACAGGCCGGAGGGCTCAGAAGGAAGCAGGATTCGCTATTATAATGATGATGGGGAGATTATGAAGGTGCTGGTGTATCCTTCTCTTTCAGAAGACGGCAAATACGAAGAATATTATTATTGGAACGGCGCGCTGTTTTTTGCTTACATATGGGAAGGAGACACATCGGAGCTTTATTACTACAGAGATGGGATTATGATTCGCTGGATTGATGAGAGCGGAACGTGTCATGACAATGAGCTTGATAATCCGGAATATGTGGAACGTGGCGACAAATATTGGAACAATTCCATTAAACAGCTTCAGTAAACAGGAGTGCATAGCATGACATACGAGATAGAATATGCCTATACGTCCCACGTGGGAAAAATACGGGCAAATAATGAGGATAATTTCTGGTGCTGTGGGGAAAGTCTTCCGGCGCAGAATTTTGGGACAAGCGGAATTTTCGCAGGCAATACTTCTCAGAAAACCCTTCCTGTTCTGGCAGTGTTTGACGGAATGGGAGGCGAGAGCTGCGGGGAGATTGCGGCGGAGACAGCTGTCAGAGAGTTTGGAAGATTTTACGGGGAAAACAAAGAGAAACTGAAAAAATCCCCTGAAGAATTTCTGGAAGATATATGCGACAGCATGAATCGCCAGGTTGTCCGCTATGGAGAGGAAAACCGCATTGGTTCTATGGGAACGACAACCGCTTTTGTAGCTTTTTCCAGAGATGGTGTTTATGTAGGGAATTTGGGGGACAGTCGCGTGTACTGTTCAGAGAAGGACAGGCTGCAGCAAATTTCTGTAGATCATGTAATAGGCAGGAGCTTTCTGGGGAAACCGCCTTTGACACAGTATCTTGGAATTACGGAAGAAGGAATGGTATTGGAACCATGTATTACAAAGCATCCGTATGTGGTGGGAGACCGCTATCTTCTCTGTTCTGATGGTATGACTGATATGCTTTCAGACGGAGAAATTGCAGATATTCTCACAAGGGAGATTTCTCTGGAAGAGACGGTTTCCGTTTTTCTTGACCGGGTTCTGGAAAAAGGCGGAAGAGACAATGTGACAATTATTTTGTGTGAGATCAAAGAGACAGAGAAACGGTTCTGGAGAAAATGGAAAAAACACTCCGGACAGAACAAGTTGGAGGGAAAACAGCATGAAGAACAGAATGAATGACCTGGATTTTGAACAGACAGTAGCGTTTGATTCTGTAAAAGATTTTGAATTTACAAGAAAGGCGGCTCAGAAATTCCGCCAGGTAGTAAGTCTTGAGTCTTTTGAAGATGAGGATGCAGATGTGATCTTTCACTATCTTTACAAAGAGATGGAGCTTGTTTCCTTCGGAGATCATCTGAGACGGTATATTTATGAGAGAGCGGGTATCGAAGAGCCTTACGGTGAAGTGCCGCAGGAAATGTACCGCGAAATTGTGGTGGATTCTTTTAAGGAGACGTACACGCCAAAGTCCATGAGCCCCACCTCCACAAAGCTGAGTTCTCTTGTAAATAACTGGCTGAATCAGGCGTCTGTGAAAAGAGAGACGGTTTTTCTTCTTGGATTCGGGCTTAGAATGACAGTGGAAGATGTGTCTGATTTTCTTACAAGGGTGCTGAGAGAACAGGATTTTGATTTCCACAATCCGGAAGAAGTGATTTACTGGTACTGTTACACAAACCAGTTTGGCTATTATAAGGCAGAGGAGTATAAGAGAAAATATGAGGAGCTTGCTCCCTGGGAAAAGAAACCGGGGGAGGTTGTGTTTGGAAGAGATTTTACCATTGACACAGAAGAGAAACTTCTGAAATATCTTGCCTATTTAAAAGGGGGATACGAGGATCCCAAATCAGAAAAAAGCCAGGCGTTTCAGGAGTTTACCCGTCTTCTTCAGGAGGCAAAGGAAATCATTGCCGCCATGTACTCTAAGGATGAAGAAGAGCGGGGAAGGGGGAAAGTGTGGACAGCGGAGAATATTACGCCTTCCGATGTGGAAAAAGTCATATGCAGCGGAATCCCCATCAACAATATGGGTAATTTAAAGAAAATGTCTGCGTCTATTCTTGCAAAGCATTTCAGCCAGAAGAGGTTCAGCAGACAGAGAATTACAAATATTTTAAACCACAAGTTCCCGGTGGAACGTTTTGATCTGATCACTCTTGAATTTTTTGTGGTATCTCAGAAAATGCAGGAAGAAGACCCGTATGCAAGATACCAGTGTTTTCTTGCAAAAATTCAGGAGATTCTGAACAGATGTGGAATGGGAGAAATTTATATCGTCAATCCGTATGAATGTTTTCTCCTTATGTGTCTTTTGACAGACTGCCCCCTCGCTGTTTTTTCCGAAATATGGGAAAAATCCTACGAGGAGGGAGAAGAGTCAGTGTAAAACAGCATATGCCGCAGTCTCAAAAAGTCCGCACAGAATCATGACGAGGATGGGGTTCATTTTAAATTTCCGAAGCATAACAAGTGCAGCGGCAAAGTAAAGCACCATGCGTAATGAAATATTTTCCGGTGCAAAGGAAATGACCCCGTTTATAAAGAAGGCAGAGATAAGAATGGAAACGCCTGCCTTTGCGATCATGGCAACAACAGCAGGACGAAGGGAAGCCAGAGTTCCCTGTAAAATGGAGAGACTGCGGTATTTTGTATAAATATAAGCAAGTCCTGTCACAAATATACAGGAGGGGAGAATACAGCCCAGGGTTGCCACGATCGCTCCGGGGATTCCTGCAATCTGTGTTCCCACAAAAGTTGCGGCGTTTACTGCGATGGGACCAGGGGTCATTTCTGCGATGGTTACAAGGTTGGAAAAGGAATCCATAGTAAGCCAGGAATGCTGCAGGACGACCTGTTCCTGGATAAGCGGCATTGCCGCATAGCCTCCGCCGAAGCTGAATGCCCCGATCTGGAGAAAGCTTAAAAATAACTGTAAGTAGATCATGATTTTCTCCTTTCTGAGAGGACAGTGCGCACAGCTCCAAACGCTGCCACAGCCAGGATAATGTAAATCACATTGACCTTAAAGAACCAGCAGAGAATAAAGCTTATAATCATAATTACAATCTGGATCCAGTCTTTTTTCTTCACAATATTACTTCCCATATCATATACAACAGAAACGATTACAGCGCCCACACCTGCTGTCATGCCGTTTAACATGGCGCGGATATAGGGATTTGTGATAAAAAAATCGTAAATTACGGAAATCAGAGACAAAATGATCATAGGGGGAAGGATTGCGCCGAGAACGGAAACAAGAACACCGGGAATGCCTCCAAGCTTATACCCTACGACAATAGCGCCGTTTACTGCGATGGCGCCGGGAGAGGACTGGGCAATGGCAACGAGATCCAGCATTTCTTCCTCGTCGATCCAGTGGTATTCGTCCACAAATTTATTTTTCAGAAGAGTGACGATCACGTATCCTCCTCCAAAAGTAAAGGCGCTTAAATATAAGGTTGAAAAGAACAGTTTTTTCAGAATGGTACTTTTTTTCTTTTTCATTTTTCTCCTCCTTTGTCTTGAAGTATAAACGCTTTCTATATATAATTCAAATAGTATAATTAAATAATTAAACATAGGTAAATTGATATGTAAATGAAAGACAGAAGCGCAAATTAAAAGGCGTGCGGCAACGCATCGGCAGAAGGAGAAGGGAAATATGACGTTAAGACATTTCAGGATTTTCGCGGCAGTTTACAGGGAAATGAGCATAACAAAGGCTGCGGAAAAATTATACATGACGCAGCCGAGCGTGAGCCTTGCTGTCAGGGAGCTGGAAGAGCATTATCAGGTACGGCTTTTTAACAGAATCAACCGGAGGATTTTTCCTACAGAAAAAGGGACGGCTCTTTACGGATATGCAAGACAGATTCTGGAGCTTATGGAGGAGACGGAAGGAGTTATGCGCACTTCCGCAGCGCCGTTAAAACTGCATATTGGTTCCAGTATTACAATCGGGAATACGATTTTGCCCCAGGTGATCCGGAAATTTCAGGAAAAATACAGGGAATGTGAGGTTCAGGTTACGGTTCAAAATTCCAGGAATATTGTACAGGCTGTTGTAAAAAACGAGCAGGATATAGGGCTTGTGGAAGATAAGACAGGGAGCAGCCAGCTTGAGGAGGTTCCTTTCTGTTCTGATGAGTTTTCCTTTGTTTGTGGGAAAAATCACCCTCTGGCAGAAATGCATAAAGTAACGCTTGAGGAAATTGCAGAGTATCCTTTTTTTATGAGAGAGCCGGGGAGCGCCAGCAGAGAAGCGTTTGACAGTCTTATGAAAATCCGTCAGTTAAAGTATCGCATTCTCTGGGAAAGCATGAGCAATCAGGCGCTCATTCACGGAATTAAAAATCTGGATGGGATTTCTGTTCTTCCCAAAAGGATTTTACAGGAAGAGATAAAAAAAGAGACGGTTAAGCTCCTTCCTGTTTATCCGAAGGAGTTTAACCGCCAGTTCTCTCTTATTTACCATAAGAGGAAGAAAATGCCGGAAGCATTTCAGTATTTAATTGAGATTCTGATGGAGCAGGAGTAGATCTTAAACCTCATTATAATATCCGTAGATCAATCGGCTCAGGTAAGCGATGTTTTCCTGGGCTTTTCCTGCATCTGTGAGATTTTCTGACATAAAGCATACCACAAGGTCGATGCCGTTTGCTGTGTCATAAATAATTCCCGCATCGTTTTCCACAGTGGCAAGTTCGCCAGTTTTGTTGGCTACATGAACGCCCTCCGGCATCTGCGCCGGGATTTTATTTGTGCGCGTCTGGAGTTTTAAAAGGTGGTACATTGCCTCTGCGTTTTTCAGTGTGGATTCTGTGGGAATATTGCTGCAGAGCTGGTAAATTTCCCTGAGAAAAGCGCCGCAGTCTTTTACCGAGGTATAATTATCGCCGTTTTCTGTTTCTTCCTCAAGCATTCTTCCCATAGAAGTATCGGTGTAGTCGTGCGCCTGACAGAACTGGTTTACCACATTTTTTCCGGCTTCATTATCACCGCCTCCCAGGTATCCCACAAGGGTGTTGGCTGCGGCGTTGTCGCTTACCGTGATCATGGCGTTCAGATTGCTTTCCAGAGCTTCATTTCCGTACTGTTCTGCAAGTGCGTCATAATTTTCATATACAGCTCCCATAATAAACAGCTTGATCAGGCTGGCTGCCTGCATTTCTGTGCTGTTTACAGAGCCTTCGGAGCCTTTCGCAAGGTTGCACACATAGACAGACCAGTTTCCATTATCCTGAGGAAGAAGCGTGGTGATCTGGGAAAGAAGGCTGTCCAGGCTTTCGTCTGTATTATCTGTGAAGGAATTGCCTGAGGAAGGAGAGAGCATTCCCTCTTCCTGCGGCGCGCTGTTTTGTGAGGCATTATTCTGTTCGCCATTTTGATCCTGCGAAGCAGCGCCGACAGCAGCCTCCTGCGCTTCCAGCTTTTCCAGTTCTTTTGCCTGCTGTTTTAAACTGGCGGCAGAATCGCTGATTTCTTTTACAGTATTCTGCATTTCATTTACCTTTGCCTGAAGAGCAGTAAGGCGGTTGAGACTTGAAAATGTCAGAATGCCAAGGGCTGCAAGCGCAGCAGCGAGAACCGTAATTACAATATAAAGAAAAACGGGTTTCTTTTGTCTGGGGGTGTTGTCGTCCATAAAGAGCCTCCTTTGTTATCTTGATTTTAATAGCGCAAAATTCATAGCGCACTTTCAAATTCTAAAAATTACAATTTTCACAGGTTATTGAAAATAAGCGTCGATCCCATCTGCAATTCCCTTTACCATTGTCTGGCGGAATGCAGGGTCATTCATTTTTGTATCATCATGTTCATTTGTCATAAAGCCCATTTCCAGAATCGTCACAGGAACTTTACTCCAGTTGATTCCAGTCATATTATCGTAATACTGCACACCAAGATTGGAAAATCCGGTTGCGCTGCAGTATGCATCAATAATGCACTGGGAAAGCCGGTTTGATTCTTCATAAAGCTGAGGGACAAAAGGATTCTGAGAAGAAGGGGACATGGCAAGCGCCCCTGAAGCTGTGTGGCTGTCCTCCCCGTTTGCGTGGATCCGCACATAAATTTCAGAGCCTTTTGAGGCGGCAAGTTCTGCACGTTCCTTATTGCTGATCGCGGTTTCATTGTCCGTTCTTGTCATGACGACCTGATAGCCTCTCTTTGTAAGCTCATCTCTTAAAAGAAGAGAAATATCAAGGTTCAGGGCGTATTCCGGTACGCCTGTGTAAGCGCCCTGCGTTCCTGTGGAGGCCTTTGCCTTCATTTCAGAAGAACCGGGCCCCAGAGGCTCCGTAGCGCTCATATCAACATTTTCGCTCTGGTGACCAGGGTCGATTCCCACAATATGTCCGTTGGCAGCATCCGGGCTGGTAAGGCTGTCCTGCGCCTCCTCACTGAAAACAGAAGGTTTTGTGTTTTTACTGTTTTCATCTGCCTGGGGAGCGCGTTCGCGCTCTTTTTCCTGATTCCGTGTTTCTTCTTTTTGCTTCTGATATTTTATGGCTGCTTTTTTACTGTCTACTATTTTGGTGAAAACATCTTCTGCCTGTTTGATTTCTTCCTGATTTTTTGCAAGATACTCTTCAGGAGCCTTCAGCTGCTCCTGGGTGGAAACAAGCTGCTTATACGTAGAAAAACTGAAAAAAATCAAAAAACCAATGCAGAGAAGCCCCGTAAAAAACAGAAGAAGAGAAGAAGGAGATGGTTTTTTGTTCATAATACTTCCTTTCTGTGTGAATTGTGTAAAGTAAAATGCCCTGCGGATCGTTCCGCATTTGGTTTTATTATAATGAAGGAAAAGAAAAAAAGCAAGGATTCGCAGAAAATGGCTTGACAGCCCCAAAATTACGGGCTATAATAATCTGGCGTGCGAATGTAACGTAATTTTTTTGTGCGCATTCAAATGATAATAGCAACCGCAAGGCCCCATAAGAAACTTATGGAGAAATAAATCGGGAGGTGAAATGGAATGCCAACATTCAACCAGTTAGTAAAAAAAGGACGTCAGACAGCTGTAAAGAAATCTACAGCACCGGCTCTTCAGAGAACATACAACTCTTTAAGAAAGAAAGCCGTTGAGCAGTCCGCACCACAGAAACGTGGCGTTTGTACAGCAGTTAAAACAGCTACACCTAAGAAGCCTAACTCAGCTCTTAGAAAAATCGCCAGAGTTCGTCTTTCCAACGGAATCGAAGTAACAAGCTATATCCCAGGAGAAGGTCACAACCTTCAGGAGCACAGCGTTGTTCTTATCCGTGGAGGAAGGGTTAAGGACTTACCTGGTACAAGATACCACATCATCAGAGGTACTCTTGATACTGCAGGTGTTGCTAACAGAAAACAGGCCCGTTCTAAATACGGCGCTAAGAGACCTAAAAAGAAATAAGTAAAACAATCAATCGTAAATTCACGGAAGACTATGATTTTTTTGTACGGTATTCCATATACCCTGCCGGTTGCGGGTTAAATATAGGGCCTTACCAGTGCGAACATGCAATAGTTTCATGCGTGAGTACCGATGATATAATCAATTGATTAAGGAGGGAAGTAACGTGCCACGTAAAGGACATACTCAGAAAAGAGACGTTCTGGCAGATCCGATGTACAATAATAAAGTGGTTACCAAACTTATCAATAACATTATGTTAGATGGTAAGAAAGGTGTCGCTCAGAAAATTGTATACGGAGCATTCGCCAGAGTAGAAGAAAAAGCTGGCAAACCAGCTATCGAAGTTTTTGAAGAGGCTATGAACAACATCATGCCGCTTCTGGAAGTAAAAGCTAGACGTATCGGTGGTGCTACTTATCAGGTTCCGATCGAGGTAAGAGCAGACAGACGTCAGGCGCTGGCTCTTCGCTGGCTCACAACATATTCTCGTAAAAGAGGCGAGAAGACAATGGAAGAGAGACTGGCTAATGAGCTTTTAGATGCAATGAACAACACAGGCGCATCTGTTAAGAAGAAAGAAGACATGCACAAGATGGCTGAGGCAAATAAAGCATTTGCTCACTATCGCTTCTAATCGAGGAGGAAAAACCATTGGCTGGAAAAGAAGGAAGAGAATATCCATTAGAGAGAACCAGAAACATTGGTATCATGGCTCATATCGATGCGGGTAAAACCACAACAACAGAGCGTATTCTTTACTATACAGGTGTAAATTATAAGATTGGTGATACTCATGAAGGTACTGCTACTATGGACTGGATGGAGCAGGAGCAGGAGAGAGGTATCACAATTACTTCAGCCGCTACAACATGTCACTGGACTCTGCAGGAAAACTGCAAAGCAAAGCCGGGTGCTCTGGAACACCGTATCAATATCATTGATACACCAGGACACGTAGACTTTACAGTAGAGGTTGAGCGTTCCCTTCGTGTACTGGACGGCGCTGTAGGCGTTTTCTGTGCAAAGGGCGGCGTTGAGCCACAGTCCGAGAATGTATGGCGTCAGGCTGATACCTACAATGTACCACGTATGGCTTTCATCAATAAGATGGACATCCTTGGTGCAGACTTCTACGGTGCAGTAGATCAGATCAAGACACGTCTTGGCAAAAACGCAATCTGCATTCAGTTACCAATCGGTAAAGAAGATGAGTTTAAGGGAATTATCGACCTGTTCGAAATGAAAGCTTACATCTACAATGATGATAAGGGCGATGATATTTCTATCGTTGATATTCCGGAAGAAATGAAAGACGATGCAGAGCTTTATCATACAGAGCTTGTAGAAAAAATCTGCGAGCTTGACGATGACCTGATGATGGAATATCTGGAAGGTGAAGAGCCATCTGTAGATGCTCTGAAAGCTGCATTAAGAAAAGGCACATGTGAGTGTGCTGCTGTTCCTGTATGCTGCGGTACTGCATACAGAAACAAAGGTATTCAGAAGCTTCTGGATGCAATCATCGAATTCATGCCGTCTCCAGTAGACGTACCGGCTATTGACGGTGTGGACATGGAAGGAAATGAAATTGTAAGACATTCTTCTGATGAAGAACCGTTTGCTGCTCTTGCATTTAAGATCATGGCAGACCCATTCGTTGGAAAACTTGCATTCTTCCGTGTATACTCCGGAACACTGAATTCCGGTTCTTACGTTCTCAACTCCACAAAAGGAAAGAAAGAGCGTGTAGGACGTATCCTTCAGATGCATGCAAACAAGAGACAGGAGCTTGACAAAGTTTACTCCGGTGATATTGCTGCTGCAGTAGGATTCAAGGTGACAGGTACAGGTGATACAATCTGCGACGAGCAGCATCCTGTAATTCTGGAATCAATGGAATTCCCGGAACCAGTTATCGAGCTGGCTATTGAGCCTAAGACAAAAGCAGGACAGGGCAAACTGGGTGAAGCTCTTGTAAAACTTGCAGAAGAGGACCCGACCTTCCGTGCACATACAAATCAGGAAACAGGACAGACCATTATCGCTGGTATGGGTGAGCTTCATCTGGAAATCATCGTTGACCGTCTCCTTCGTGAATTCAAGGTAGAGGCTAACGTTGGTGCTCCTCAGGTAGCTTACAAAGAAACAATCACCAAGCCTGTTGATGTAGACAGCAAGTATGCAAAACAGTCTGGTGGTCGTGGACAGTATGGTCACTGTAAAGTTAAATTTGAGCCAATGGATGCCAACGGAGAGGAACTGTACAAGTTCGAATCCACAGTTGTCGGCGGTGCTATTCCGAAGGAATATATCCCGGCTGTAGGCGAAGGTATCGAGGAAGCTATGAAAGCTGGTATCCTCGGAGGCTTCCCGGTTGTTGGTATTCATGCAAACGTATACGACGGTTCTTACCATGAGGTTGACTCCTCTGAGATGGCATTCCACATTGCAGGTTCTCTTGCATTCAAAGATGCTATGCGTAAGGCTTCCCCGATTCTTCTTGAGCCAATCATGAGAGTCGAGGTTACAACACCTGAGGACTACATGGGAGACGTTATTGGTGACATTAACTCCCGTCGTGGACGTATCGAAGGTATGGATGACATTGGCGGCGGTAAGATGATTCGTGGATTTGTTCCGCTTTCCGAAATGTTCGGATACGCAACAGACCTGCGTTCCAGAACTCAGGGTCGTGGTAACTATTCCATGTTCTTTGAGAAATACGAGCCGGTTCCAAAATCTGTACAGGAAAAAATCCTTGCAAATAAGGAATGATTCGAGATACAAAGCAGAAGATGATCGAAAGATAAATTTCTGTTTTGCAGACGAACTTCATTAATAAAAAATACTTGCAAATATCCTTGATTTGCAATATAATCAAGGATAGCAAGTTTAAAACCGAAAAAGATGCTCTGTATATAAAGAGCCAATTTTTAAGGAGGACATTCAAAATGGCTAAAGCTAAATTTGAGAGAAGCAAACCGCATTGCAACATTGGTACTATCGGTCACGTAGACCACGGTAAAACAACTACAACTGCAGCTATCACAAAAGTTCTTGCTGAAAGAGTTGCTGGTAACAGCGCTACAGATTTCGAGAACATCGATAAAGCTCCGGAAGAAAGAGAGCGTGGTATCACAATCTCTACAGCACACGTTGAGTATGAGACAGAGAAGAGACATTACGCACACGTTGACTGCCCAGGACATGCTGACTACGTTAAGAACATGATCACTGGTGCTGCTCAGATGGACGGCGCTATCCTTGTTGTTGCTGCTACAGACGGTGTTATGGCTCAGACAAAAGAGCATATCCTTCTTTCCCGTCAGGTAGGTGTTCCTTACATCGTTGTATTCATGAACAAATGCGACATGGTTGAGGACGAAGAGCTTCTTGAACTTGTTGAAATGGAAATCCGTGAGCTGTTAAGCGAGTATGACTTCCCAGGCGATGACACACCAGTTGTTCAGGGATCTGCTCTTAAAGCTCTTGAAGATCCGAACGGTCCTTGGGGAGACAAGATCATGGAACTTATGGACGCTGTTGACAGCTACATTCCGAATCCAAAGCGTGACACAGATAAAGACTTCGTTATGCCTGTAGAGGACGTATTCTCTATCACAGGTCGTGGTACTGTTGCAACAGGCCGTGTTGAGGCTGGTGTTCTTCACGTATCTGAAGAAGTTGAAATCGTTGGTATCAAAGAAGAAACACGTAAAGTTGTTGTAACAGGTATCGAGATGTTCCGTAAACTTCTTGATGAAGCTCAGGCTGGTGACAACATCGGTGCTCTTCTTCGTGGTGTTCAGAGAAACGAAATCGAGCGTGGACAGGTTCTTGCTAAACCGGGAACAATCACATGCCATACAAAATTCACAGCTCAGGTTTACGTTCTGACAAAAGACGAGGGTGGCCGTCATACACCATTCTTCAACAACTACCGTCCACAGTTCTACTTCAGAACAACAGACGTTACAGGTGTTTGTAACCTTCCAGAAGGCGTAGAAATGTGCATGCCTGGAGATAACATCGAAATGACAATCGAACTGATCCACCCAATCGCTATGAGCCAGGGTCTTACTTTCGCTATCCGTGAAGGTGGACGTACTGTAGGATCAGGCCGTGTTGCTTCCATTATCGAGTAATCACTGATTAACAGATAAATTATATATAGTGTTATCGCAAGATAACTTTGTGTCCAAGCGTAAGATGCCCCGGAACCGTAAGGTTTCCGGGGTTTTTCTGTTGAGGACATAGGAGTAATTAAAAATGATAAATTTTATGAGGATGATGAGACTATGACTTATAATGCCTTTTTGTTTCCGGAAGCTATCTTAGACACTCCAAGACTGTTTACAGCAATCGCAGAATGGCTCGCCATTTTTGTCTATTTTAATATATGCAGGCGGAGAGTTGAAAAGAAAGCATATGTAGTGTATTGTGTGGTCTCGGCTGGAGCGTTGATTTTATTCCAGTTTATTGCCGGACTGCTTTCCATTGCTTTCTGGGTTCCAATGATGATTGGGGCAGTAGGATTAATGTACTTGTTTCTTTATCTGGTGCTGGAGGTAACCCCAATGGATTGCGGCGTAGTTACAGTACACGCATTTGTTTTAGCTGAATTTGCAGCGTCTGTTTATCGTCAGCTTTATGTTTGGGGAAATAGTATCACAAAGAAAGACACATTTCTGTGTTCGGCAGGCGTGATGGTGCTGGTATATGCCATAGTGTTCGGGATATATTATCGAGGAGAGCGGGGGAATGTATATAAGGATATTCCGCTGAATACAAGTGTGCATGAACTGCTTTCCGTTCTTTTGACAGGTGCGGGCGCTTTTATTATGGGAAATATCAGTTTTGTATGGACGGACACTCCCATTTCAGCACAGGGAAATCTGTTGTATGTTCGTACATTGGTAGATTTCAGCGGAATGCTGATGCTGATGACACAGATGGGGCGGAAAAACGAGCTGGCTGTTAAGATGGAAAATGATGAAATCAACAGACTGTTTAAAAAACAGTATGAGCAATACAGGACGGCTGTGGAAAATTCAGAGCTTTTGCGCAAAGAAATGCACGACATGAAACATTATCTGGCGGTTCTGAAAAGAGAAGAAAATCCGGCAAGATGTCATGAAGTTCTGGCAGATATGGAACAGGCACTGGCTGTTCAGGAAACCTTTATGGATACGGGAAATCAGGTACTGGATGTTATTCTCACAACTAAAACTTTATTGTGCCAAAGACGTGGAATCATACTTCAGGCAATGGTAGACGGAGAAGCGTTATCGGATATTCATGTAAAAGATATTTGTTCTTTGTTTGGAAATATTCTTGATAATGCAATTGAGGCAACACAGCAGGTTCAAATTGAAGAGAGAAGATTGATCAACTTGTCTGTGAGACAGCATAAGGGGTTTATTATTATTGAATGTGAAAACTACAGTGAAAATAAACTGGAGATAGAAAAGAACCGGGTACTTCCCGGTACTACGAAGAGCGATAAAATCCGTCATGGTTTCGGCTTGAAATCAATTCAGAAGGTGGCGGAGAAATATAACGGCGCTATGACCATTACATTACAGGAAGGCTGGTTTAAAGTGCGAGTGCTTTTGGAAATAGGCAAAACTGTATAAAAAAGCAATATGGGGATTTTGTACACAGATAAAATAATCTGTAGTACAAAGTCCCCATATTATTTTAATGTTCACTCCAGTATTTCATAAGACTTTGTAGAAATGCGTTTTGCCGGGGACGGCTTATCTGAAGAAGTTCCCCTTTTACCTGCGCACATTTATCCTGAATGCCATCTACATATGCAAGGTTGATAAGATAGCTTTTATTTCCCCTTGAGAATCCATAACCTTCCAGTTGTTTTTCTGCTGCATTCATAGTTCCGGAAGAAATATGGGTTCCGCTGTGGGTATGGTAGAGCAGGCTATGTCCCTGACTTTCAATATAGTAAATATCAGATGTATCCAGACGGAGCAGTCCCCCTTTTACAGAGATGGTTATATAATTGCTACTTCGTCTTTTCAGCCGCGCAATAGCTTCCCCTATGTGTTTACAGAAGGAAAAGTATGAAACCGGCTTCAGGATGTAGTCCAGAGCGCCTACTTTATATCCGTGAATGGCATATTGAGACATATTTGTGATAAAAATGATAATGACCTTGGAATCCACATTTTGAATTTCCTGAGCAGCAGTCATGCCATCTATAAATTTCATTTGCACGTCCGTCAGAATGATGTCATATTGTGATTTGTATTTCGAAGTAATTTCGTCTCCATCGCGATATACAGTGACATCAATCTCTTCATTTGTAGTCTTTTGATAATTCTGCAGATATTCTGTAAACTGATTAATATATGTTTCTTCGTCTTCCACGATTGCAATTCTTATCATGGTTGTACTCCTTTTTATGCTGTTGATTTTGTCCCTGGTATTGTCTGCGATTTATACTTCTTATATTATATAGATTTTAAAAGCTCTGTGCAAGTGACAATTAATGCAAAAAAACAACAGCTTGTGCAGAAAGTAAAACAGACTGTCAAATTTATGTTAAAATCCATTCATATAAAAAAGGACTGAGTTTTGTTCCAGGGCAAAGGAGGAAAAAATATTATGAAACAGAGAACAAAGCGATTAATGGCGTTAATGCTGACATTGAGCTTAACAGCAGGCGGTGTTGTTTCACCAGTTGCTGCAGCAGATGACCCATATAAGCAGGCAGAAGCAGCGACAGACGACCCGTACAAACAGGCAGAAAAAGAGGCAGATGCAGATACTCCAGGCGGAATTGTTCCGAGTAAGGATGCAAAATATACAATTACAGTTACAGATGATAACTGGATTAAGGTTGAAAATGAGGGCGGAGATACACTTGGATTATCTCAGACATCCGGAGTAAAACTGATTGAGGTAGATGGATACGCATTTAAAGATATGAACCAGAATGGCGAGCTGGATGCTTATGAGGACTGGAGACTGGAAACAGAGGAACGTGCAGATAATCTGGCAGGTCAGATGAAAGGTGAGGAAATCGCAGCAGTGCTTACACATGGCGGCTGGGGAGACTTTACAACAGAGCCTTTAAAAGAAGATGATGGTTCTTATACTTACCTGATGCAGGGAGGACGCGGTGGTGTTACACGTCAGATTTCCCAGGGAGGTTCTGCTCATGCAAAATGGGCAAATGCAATTCAGGAAGTGGCAGAGAAGAGTTTTTATGGTATTCCGGCAATGATTTCCATTGACCCTTCAGGTATCTCAGGTCTTCCGGAAACACTTTCTCTTGCTTCCACTATGAATTCTGAGCTGGCGGCTGAAATTGGACAGGAAACAGCAAAACAGTATCGTGCAGCCGGTGTATCTGCACTTCTCGGACCGCAGGTGGACATTGCATCTCCGATTATGAACCGTGCAGGCGGTACTTATGGAGAAGACCCACAGCTTACACTTGATATTGCAACTGCATACGTAAATGGAATGCAGTCTACATATGATGAAAACGGTGAAGACCTTGGATGGGGAAATGAATCTGTTTACTGCTTTACAAAACATTTTGCAGGTGCAGGCTCCACAGAAGGCGGACGTGACGACCATGCAAATGGCGGAAGATACGCAGTATTTCCGGGAAATAATCTGGAAGCTCATCTGATTACTTATTTTGATGGTGTATTTAATCTTCCGGGAAAAACAGGAACTTCCGGTATTATGACAGAGTACGCAATTGATGTAGATGCGGAAGGAAATCCTCTTGGCGGAGAATGGGCAGGAGTTTATAATCCTTACCTTAATAACATGCTTGAAGAAGGCGGATTTGACGGACTGAAGATTACGGACTGGGGTGTATACCAGTTTGCAGGAGTATGGGGCGCTGAATCTCTGGAAGAAGCAGACCGTATTGCAACAAGCTGGGAAGCAGGAGCAAACCTTCTTGGCGGATACAGCGATGTTGATAAGGCTGTAGAAGCATACAACATCCTTGTAGAGCGCGACGGACAGGAGAAAGCTGACGAAATCATGCGCAGTGCAGCGGAAAAATTCGTAGGCACAATGATGAATCTTGAAATGTTTGAACAGCCTTACAGCGATACAGCTTATGCAGATACCGTTGTCAACAGCGATTCTGCAAAAGAGTTTGCACATGAGGCACAGAAACAGTCTGTTGTTATGCTGAAAAACGACGGAACAATCAGTGCAGAAGGTGCAGCTTCTGAAAAGCCAACTGTATACGTACCATATGTATACAACACTGGTTTCAGCGCAGCATGGACAAGCGGCATATCTGAAGGTCCGGCAACATGGGAGCCTGGTATGGACCTGGAAGAACTGGGACAGTACTTCAACGTTGTAACAGATACACTTGGAGAGCCTACAGGTGAAGCAGATGAAGAAGGAAACAAAGCTTATACAAAAGAAGATTTAACCCGTGCTTCAGCAGAAGATATTGCAGCATGTGATTATGTTCTCGTTGGCATGAGCGGAGCATATGTACCTTCTTATGAATCTCTGTTAACAGGTGCATTTGGCGGAGCTCCGGTTCCGGAAGGAACAGAGCAGGTTTGGTATCCGGCATCCTTACAGTATGGCGAGTATGTAGCAGATACAGCACGTGAAACTTCTATTGCCGGAAAAACTCTGGAAGACGGAACAAAGGAAAACCGTTCTTACAAAGGTGTTGCTGCTCATGAATGTGCTAACTATGGAGACTTGGAAGCTCTTCAGTATGCAGCAGAAGCAGCTGGTGATGTTCCGGTAATCGTATCTATGAAAATGGAGCGCGGAATGGTATGGAATGAAGTAGAGCCGTTAGCAGACGTTATTCTTGTAAATTACAATGAACAGCGCGAAAATGTGATTGCAGAGGTTATTCTTGGACAGACAGAGCCAAGCGGACTCCTTGTATTCCAGCAGCCGGTATCTATGGAAGCAGTAGAAGCACAGTTAGAAGATGTTCCGAGAGATATGGAATGCTACACAGATGCAAATGGAAATACTTATGATTTTGCATTTGGTATGAACTGGTCCGGCAAGATTGATGATGAGCGTACAGCAAAATATACAGCAGAGCCGCTTACAAAAGTAACAAACTTTGATTATGCAGCATATGCAGAAGCAAATAAATAATTTATTAAAATAAAGTATTGCCAATATTCAGTATGTGACTCGGCAGAGAGAAATCTTTGCCGGGTTTCTGGCTTGAACCGCAGTCCGGTTTCTGCGGTTCTGCCGGATAAATGATTATTTTAAAGGAGAAGAAAGGAAAAAATGGTTGATTTATTAGTTAAACTTCTGGGACCTTTTATGTACAGCCTGGGTGTCAGTGAAGCGGATCTTATATCTTACCTTACGCAGCTGCAGGGATACATTTACGGAATCGTTGTGGCGGCAGTGGTCCTTGTCCTTGTTATGGGACTTGCCCATTTTGTAAAAAAAGGTCTTCGCGCAGTCGTTCGTATAGAAGCTTTTATGGCATTTCTGGCTGCAATCCTGATTATTATTAATTCCATTTGTTATGGTCCAATGTATTCCAATGTTTCCGGATTTTTAAATGCGTCAAAAGCAGAATTTTCAGAGGAAACGATTGCAGGAAGTAAAGAGACTATTAAAAAAATCGGAGAAGAAGGTATTACGCTTGTTAAAAACGAAGGGCTTCTTCCTTTATCTTCTGATGTGAAAAATCTGAACGTATTCGGATGGGATTCTACGAATCCTGTATTTGGAGGAACTGGTTCCGCAGGTTCTCACTCCGAAGGTGCTGTCGGTATTTTACAGTCTTTACAGGATGCAGGATTTGAGACAAACGAAAATCTTTCCAAAATGTACACAGACTATTATGACCAGAGACCGGTTATTTCCATGTCTGCACAGGACTGGTCCTTACCGGAGCCGGATATGAGCCATTATACAGATGAGCTTATGGAAGGGGCAAAAGACTTTTCCGATACAGCAGTTATTGTAATCGGACGTCCGGGAGGCGAAGGTGCAGACCTTCCGACAGATATGAATGCAGTTATAAACGGCACATATAATCAGGGACTTTCTACTTCCAATGCACCTGCAAACTGGCGTTATATGAATGCTACTTACACAAATAACGGTTCTTATGATGATTTCGAGGAGGGAGAGTCCTATCTGGAGCTTTCCGTCACTGAGGAACAGATGGTAGAAAAGGTCTGCTCCGAATTTGAAAATGTAATTGTAGTGATTAATGCAAACAATACAATGGAGCTTGGATGGGTAGACGAGTATGAGCAGATTAAATCTGTTCTTCTTGCACCGGGAGCAGGTTCTACAGGTTTTTCCGCGCTGGGAGAGATTCTTAACGGTTCTGTAAATCCATCTGGAAAAACAGCAGATACATATGTGAAAGATTTACTTTCCGCACATTATATTAACAATATCGGAAATATTCCATATACAAATGTAGATGATTTGAAAGCACAGGCACTGGAAGCAGATGCTACATATAAAGGAAATATTTCTTTTGTAAATTATGTGGAAGGCATTTACGTGGGATATAAATTCTGCGAAACAGCAGCAGAAGAGGGACTTATTGATTACGACAGCTATGTGCAGTATCCTTTCGGATACGGTTTAAGCTATACAACCTTTGAAAAGACTATGACAAATTTCAAGGATAATGGAGATACCATTTCCTTTGATGTTGAGGTGAAAAATACCGGAGAAGTAGCAGGCAAGGATGTAGTAGAGATTTATTACACACCGCCTTATACAAACGGCGGTATTGAAAAATCTTCTGTAAATCTTGTGCAGTTTGAGAAAACAGAACTTCTGGAGCCGGGAAAATCTCAGAAAATTTCTTTTGAGATTAATAAAGAAGATATGGCTTCTTACGATTCCGGTGAAATTAAAGTAGAAGGCGGCGGATATATTCTGGAAGCAGGAGAATATGCGGTTTCTGTTCGCTCTGATTCTCATACGGTAATTGCAGAAGAGAAGTTTACAGTAGAGGAAGACATTAATTACAGCGAGGAAGGACGCTCTACAGACGAGACAACACCTGTAAATGTATTTGAAGATTACACACGTGGAGACTTTATTGAGCTTTCCCGTGCAGATGGATTCAAAAATGCAGGAGCTTCATGGGCAAGACCTGCAGAAGAGCAGCGCACCATGTCTGATGAACTGCGCGCAGCTGTAGAGGAAAATACATTTGGTATTTATGACAGCACAAAATATGATAATCCGGATGACGAGATGCCTGTACTTGGAGCAGACAATAATCTTACACTGTTTGATTTAAAAGGTGTGGATTATGATGATGAAAAGTGGGATAAGCTTTTGGACCAGATGAGCTTTGAAGATATGTCTACGATGATTAATGTAGGCGGATGGCAGACAGCTGAAATTCAGTCAGTAGGTAAAATTGCAACTTCAGACTGTGACGGACCTGCAGGTCTTAATAACTTTGTGACAAAGACTTACGGAACTCCGTATCCATGTGAGGTGCTTCTGGCTCAGACCTGGAATAAAGAACTCGCTTATGAGACAGGAGAGTCCATGGGACAGGAATTTGCAGATGTTAAAAACTATGGCTGGTATGGCCCAGCTATGAATACGCATCGTTCTGCATTTGGCGGACGTAACTTTGAGTACTACTCTGAGGATGGTGTACTTGCCGGTTATCTGGCTATGAATCAGGTGAACGGAGCAGCGACAAAAGGTGTGTATCCGTATATCAAACATTTTGCAGTCAACGACCAGGAATGCAACAGAGAGGCTTTCCTTCTTACCTTTGCTTCCGAGCAGGCAATCCGTGAAATTTATTTAAAACCATTTGAGCTTTGTATTAAGGGATTCGAAGGAAGCGCAACAGCTGTTCTGGCAATGCGTAAAGCATGTAAAAACATTATGTATACAATCGTAAACAGCGGCGCTTATGCAGGCAGTGAAGATCCGATTGGAGGAATGTCCAATATGGATAAGATCTTCCTGAAAGTAAATGTAACCGGTGGTATCGTAATCGGTGGCATTGCATTGTTTGTACTCGTACATTACCTGCGAAAAAGAAAAAAAGGATTAAAACAGGAAACAGAGTAAGATTTTTAAGGGGGACTGTCGCGTAAAATAAAACGATAGTCCCTTTTACGATGGAGGAAACGATGGAAGTAAAGGATATTATTTCACAACTTACAATAGAAGAAAAAGCGGCACTGTTAAGCGGAAAAAATGAATGGGAATCAAGAGATATTCCAAGACTTGGAATCCCTTCCATAACATTTTCAGATGGACCTCATGGTCTGCGCCGTCAGGAGGGGGCAGGAGACCATCTGGGTCTTAACGAATCTCTTCCGGCTACATGTTTTCCGACGGCTGCGTCAACTGCTAACAGCTGGGACCCTGCTCTTGGAGAAAAGATAGGAGAGGCTCTCGGCAAGGAAGCGGTTGCCCAGGGAGTAAATGTAGTACTTGGACCCGGACTGAATATGAAACGTTCTCCTCTTTGCGGGAGAAATTTTGAATATTTTTCAGAGGACCCTGTTCTTGCAGGAAAAATGGCAGCAGCTTACGTAAGAGGAATCCAGAGCAGACATGCGTATGCGTGTCCGAAGCATTTTGCAGTAAATTCCAGAGAATACAGACGCATGGCTATGAATGCGGTAGTGGATGAGAGAACACTTCGGGAAATTTATCTTACTGCTTTTGAAATTGCAGTAAAAGAAGGAAAAGCAAAATCCATCATGTCTGCCTACAATGAGGTGAATGGAAAATATGCAAATGAAAATGAGCATTTGCTTATTGACATTTTAAGGAAAGAATGGGGCTTTGACGGAATTGTGGTTACAGACTGGGGCGCCAGCAATAACCATACAGAAGGTGTGAAATGTCAGTCAAATGTGGAAATGCCAAATCCGGGACTGGATTCCGCAAGAGGTCTTCTGGAGGATTTGAAGCTTGGAAAAATAACAGAAGCGGAAATTGACCGGGCAATAGAGCCGATTATTGAGGCATCAATTTATTTCAGCAAAAATGAGCAGAAGGATTTTGACAAGGAGGCTCATCACAGACTTGCGCGCAGGGCGGCAGCAGAGAGCGCTGTGCTTCTGAAAAACGAAAAAGGGATTCTTCCTTTAAAAGAAGGAACAAAGGTTGCTTTAAAAGGACCATTTGTAAATAAACCAAGGTATCAGGGCTCTGGCTCTTCTCAGGTAAATGCAACAAAGGTGGAGACAGTTGCAGAGGAAATCAGGAATTACAATCTGGAAGTTGTGGAAGACCCAAAAGAGGCGGAGGTTGTGCTGTTTTTCTTCGGGCTTGATGAGATTGCGGAATCAGAGGGTGCAGACAGAACCTCTATGGATATTCCGGAATATCAGATAGAAGAGCTTAACAAACTGGCTGTTCTTAATTCTAATATAGTTGGCGTGATGTCTGCAGGCTCCGCAGTGAAAATGCCGTGGCTGAATAAGCTTACTGCTCTTCTTCATGGGTATCTTACAGGACAGGCCGGCGCAAGCGCTCTTCTTGACCTCCTCACAGGAAAAGAAGTTCCAACAGGAAAGCTGGCAGAATCATATCCGTTCGCATATGCAGACTGCTCCATGTTTAATTATGCAGATGAAAAATACAGAAATCTTCAGTACAGAGAAGGACCATTTATCGGGTACAGATATTATGATACAGCTGGTGTTGCAGTACAGTTTCCTTTTGGATACGGACTGTCCTATACTACTTTTTCCTATGATTCACTTGTGCTGACAGATACGGGCGTTCGCTTTACTATTACAAACACAGGTATGCGTGCAGGCGCTGAAATTGCTCAGATGTATGTGGGCAAACAGGAATCCGGGCTTGTAAGACCGAAAAAGGAACTGAAGGGTTTTGCAAAAGTATGGCTGGAAGCAGGAGAATCCAGAGAGGTGGAAATCGAATTTGATGATAAAACCTTCCGGTATTTTAATACGAAGACAAACCAGTGGGAAGTGGAGGGCGGCATTTATACCGTCATGATAGGCGCTTCCAGTGCAGATATAAAGCTCACAGCGGAACTGGAGAAGCAGGGGACAACAGAAGTGCTTCCTTATGATATTGAAAAACTTCCCAATTATAAAGCAGGTCTTGTGAGGAATGTACATTACGAGGAATTTCAGATTTTCTACGGAGATGTTCTTCCGGAAGAAAAAGTAGGACCGCTTGATGTCAATGATGCTCTTTGCCAGATGAAGGATGCCAAAAACGGACTTTGCCGTTTCATCTACAAGGTTCTTCAGAAGAGACTGGATAAATCTGTGGAAAAAGGCGTACCGGATTTGAATACCCTGTTTATTTATAATATGCCTTTCCGTGCAATCTGTAAAATGACAGGCGGAATGGTATCAAGAGAGATGACGGAATCTATGGTGACGGCTGCCAACGGACATTTTTTCCGTGGCCTGGCAGGTGTGATTGGCGGATTTTTCCGAAATATGCGGGAAAATAAAAAATATGAAACACTGTTAAAGAATGAGAAGTAGGAGGCTGAAAAAATGAATATATGGAAAGTTTTTGAGACAAAAAATCCGAAGCTCGCGAAATGGGTGAGAGAAGGCGGTTTATTTGTCATCGTCTCCAATTTAATAACGGTATTGAAATATTTTATGCTTCAGTTTCTTCCACATGTATTTGTGGGAATGGGAGACCAGTCTTTCGGATGGCCGGGAATTTCCGTTACCCTGTTTGGGGAAACTTTTCAGTGGAATATTTTGGGATATGACCAGGCGCACGGTGGATTAGCATATTTTATGGCATATATGACAGCAATGATTATCGGAGAGTGTATTAATTTCCCGATTCAGAAGCATTTTGTATTCCGCAGCAAAGGAAACACAGGAAAACAGATTGCATGGTATGCGGCTGCTTTCTGTGTAATTACTTGTATCGTAAACTCAATTAACTGCGTATGGGTGGCAGTGGCAGGCATTTTTGTGCCTGATTTCATTTATAATATTGGAACAACTGTTCTGAATGGCGGAGTTTCCATGGTGGTATTTTTCTTTGTGAATAAGATTATATTCCCGGAAACACCGAAAGTGACAGAATAAAAAGGTGGCGTACTAAGAGATTAGTGCGCCTTTTTTTTAAGAAAATAGTATTGATTTTATATTGGAGGTATGGTTATGCTGTTTAAGAAAAAATATATTTTTAAAGTACTTCTGCTTGGGATGCTTGTCGGAGTACCCGGAACTTCATATGTTGTGGATATAGAGGCAAAGGAAAGTACAGGAGGTGCAAAAAAAATGGAAAGTAGTATAAGTTCTTTGGGAGTGGCGGACGCATTTATATATGTAAAAGGGTATGAATGGGGACCGGGTGTACCAAAGGTGATTTTGCAGATGAATCAGGAGATTTCTCAGATAGAAGAGGTGGAATGCAGTATTTTTACTGCAGGAGCAGAGCGAAAAATAACGGATATATTTTTAAGTACCCCAAAGGGAGCAAAAGCAGAAGGCGCTTCTTCTTATTTAACGATTGAGATGGAAACTACATATAAAACCAGTGGCTCTCCATTTTTTTTACAGGTTGAGACAATGCATAATAAATGGATGGAGACTTATGAAGTTATTATAGATGGAAAAATTAAGGCAAATGATAAGGAAGTATCTTTGGCATTTCAGAAAGACTGCATTTCTCAGAGAGTATGCGAGGATACGGAACTTTTTGCTTTTCGAGATACTTATAGCGGAAAATACGAAAATCCTCATACCAAGGAGTTGGAGGAATTAACTCTGCAAATAGCTGCATATGAGCCGGAATCACTTTCCGGCGGAGAAAAAAATCCGCTCCTTATCTGGCTTCACGGACAGGGAGAGGGCGGAACAGACGCAGATATTGCGATTCTTGGTAATGAAGTCACTGCTCTGGCAAAAGAAGAAATTCAGAAGTATTTTCATGCAGGAAGTGAAACAGGTGCTTACGTTCTTGCAGTTCAGACTCCTACTTATTGGATGGATGAGGGAGATGGGACAAATGGGGAAGGAAGCGGTATTTCGAAATATTCCGAAATACTTATGGATGCAATTCAGGATTATGTGAATAAAAGAGAGGATATTGATACAGACCGGATTTATATTGGAGGCTGCTCTAACGGAGGATATATGACAATGAATATGCTGATTCAAAATGCCGATTATTTCGCGGCGGCATATCCGGTTTGTGAGGCATATTCCTTTTATGAGCGTGAGAAAAGTGAATTGACGGAGAGACGCTGGTTTACAGATGAAAAAGTTGAGCAGATAAAGAACAAGCCTGTTTGGTTTACTGTGAGCATAGACGATACAGTAGTAAATCCCGTAAATTTTGTTCTTCCGGCTTACCGGGAGCTGCTTCTGGCTGGAGCAGAGAATGCGTGGCTTTCAGTTTTTGAGACTGTAGAGGGAGAGGACGACGTAAATGCCGCGTATATGGGGCACTGGTCATGGATATATTTATTTAATAATCAGGTGACAAGGGTACAGAATCCGGAAACTGTAAAAAAATCGGAAGATACAAAATATTTTGGAACAATACCTTCAAATGAGGGCGGGGGAAATCAGCAGGCGGAAATGTATGAAAATATATTTGAATGGCTAAATGCTCAGTCTAATTAAAAAAACCTTGACAATTTAACACGGAAATGCGATAAAATATTCATATCAAAACTAGACAGAGGAGGAGTACGATAATGGAATATTTGAAAAAAGGAATGATTCGTCCGGCGCAGGAGGAAGAAGAGCGAAGCAGGCAGGTTTCAGAAATCATTCATAATATCCGTAAATCCGGTGACGAAGCCATTCTGGAATACAATACGCGTTTTGACGGGAATTCCCGCAGAGAATTTCGAGTTGCACAACAGGAAATTGATGAGGCATATGAAAAGATGAGTGAGCAGGAACTGGAAGATCTGCGCCAGGCGGCCGGGAATATCCGTGCCTTTGCAGAAGCGCAGCGTGACTGCCTGAAAAACTTGGAAGGATTTTCTGCAATTCCAGATTCCAGTCTGGGACATCGCGTCATACCCGTTTCCTCATGCGGCTGCTATGTACCGGGAGGCTCCTATCCTTTGTTTTCCACAGCGCTTATGCTCATTATTCCTGCAAAAGCTGCCGGTGTCCGGAGGGTAATTGCCTGTGCTCCGGCTGTTAAGGGGACAGAAAAAATACACTATAAGACGTTGGCAGCTATGGACATTGCAGGCGCTGATGAAATCTACGTTGTCGGAGGCGCACAGGCGATTGCGGCATTTGCATATGGAACGGAGCAGATAAAACCGGTTGATGTAATTGTGGGACCCGGCAATCAGTATGTGGCAGAAGCAAAGAGACAGTGCTACGGACAGGTGGGAATTGATTTTTTTGCAGGGCCAAGCGAAGTTCTGGCTCTGGCAGATGAAAGTGCAGATGCCCGTATTCTGGCGGCAGATATGCTGGCTCAGGCAGAGCATGACCGGCTTGCGAAGAGTATCCTTGTGACTACCAGTAAAAAACTCGGACTGGAAGTGATAAAGTGCGTCCGGGAACAGCTGCAAACGCTGGAAACGGCTGGAATTGCATCGGAATCATGGGAGTCTTACGGGGAAGTTGTGCTGGCAGACAGTCTGCAGGAGGCAGTTGCCCTTGTAAATGATTATGCGCCGGAACATCTGGAGGTGATTTTAAAAGATGAAAGTGTTCTTCCGGAACTTGTAAACTTCGGCTCTCTTTTTATTGGACAGGAGACAGGGGAAGTATTCGGAGATTATGCGTCAGGTACAAACCACACGCTTCCTACAGTGAAGGCTGCCCGTTATACAGGAGGAGTCTGGGTCGGAACTTTCTTAAAAGTGTGTACATTTCAGCGTTATCAGACGGGTGCAATGAGAGAAATCGCACCGCTTGTATCACGTATGGCACACGGAGAAGGACTTGCAGCACATGCAAGAGCTGCCGAAATCAGGATGGAACTCCTGTAAATTTATTAAATTAGCGCTTTACTTTTCTAATATAATAAAGTAGAATATGAAAAAACAAATACTGCAGGAGGAGTACATATGGAACTGGATCTTAATTTCTTAAAACCCCGGGAGCGGGTTTCTTTGCAATTACGAATGTTATATGAAAAAGCAGGCTTTCAGCAGTATCATATGGGACGGTTTGAAGAATATAGTCTGTATCAGGAAAACCGCCGTTTTTTGCCCTCTGACCAGTTGATCACATTTACAGACCTGGACGGGCGCCTTCTGGCGCTGAAACCGGACGTGACGCTCTCTATTGCAAAAAATGCCAGGATTGAAAAAAATGGCTGCGGCAGATTTTATTATCAGGAAAAAATATACAGGCCGAGTCAGGAGAGCCACACATTTCAGGAAATCAGTCAGATGGGAGTGGAATGTATCGGAAATGTAGATGATGAAGTGACGGCGCAGGCAGTATCTCTGGCGATTCAGAGCCTTGCGCTTACCAGAAAGGAATACGTGCTGGAAGTCAGTCATATGGGTTTTGTTACAGGACTTTTAGATGCGGTAGGTGCGCCGGAGGCGATCCGCCCTCAGTTATTTACCTGTATCCAGAACAGAAACTGGCATGATCTGCAGGAGCTTGCGGCAGATGCCGGTCTTTCAAAACAGGGAATCGACGCTCTCTGTAAACTGGGCAAATTGTCCGGTCCGTGGGAGGAGGTTCTGGAAAATGCGGAAGTTCTGGCGCTCAATTCGGCTATGGGAGCGGCGCTGTCCGAGCTTCGCACCTTATGTCAGGCGCTTTCAGGACAGACGGAGCGCTTAAAACTGGAGCTTTCTCTTGTAAACGATATGAAATATTATAATGGAATTGTGCTTCAGGGATTTTTGGAAGGACTGCCGGGAGCAGTTTTGAAAGGCGGCCGTTACGATCCTCTGGCAGCGCAGTTTCGTCCCGGCACGCGGGCAGTAGGGTATGCGCTGTACCTTGATGCCTTAAATCAGCCGGACAGAGACAGGGAAGAAAAAAAACCGGCTATGCTGAATGTGGCGCTGCCAAAGGGAAGGCTTGGCGACAAAGTGTATAATATGCTGGCATCTGTGGGATACGGCTGTCCGGAAAATTACAACGATACAAGAAAGCTGGTAGTGGAAAATCCGGAGGCGGGAATTCGATATTTTCTTGTGAAGCCGAGCGACGTCACCATTTATGTGGAACACGGAGCCGCAGACATCGGAATTGTGGGAAAAGACATTTTAGTGGAATCAGGAGCAGATGTATACGAGCTTCTGGACACAGGGCTCGGAAAATGCTATATGTGCGTAGCGGGGAGAGAAGATTTTAAAGATGATCCGGGACGGACGCTTCGGGTAGCTACGAAATTTGTGAATATTACAAAAAGATATTACGGAGCGCAGGGAAGAAATATAGATGTTATCAAATTGAATGGTTCCATTGAGCTTGCTCCGCTTCTGGGGCTTTCCGATGTGATCGTGGATATTGTGGAAACAGGAAAAACACTGAGAGAAAATCATCTGACAGTAATGGAAAAATTCATGCCCATTTCCGCACGGCTTATTGCCAATCGTGCCAGCTTCCAGATGAAGGGTAAGGAAATAGAAGAGCTTTTAAAGAAACTGAAAGATGTGATTGAGCAGTGAGAATATAATCGAACAGTGATTTACAGCTATGGCAGGGAGGTTTCACTATGATTGGTTTTATTTCCAGGGAGGTTTTTCGGTTAGCGCCTTATACTCCGGGAGAGCAGCCTCAGAATCAGGAATATATGAAATTAAATACAAATGAAAGTCCGTTTCCACCGTCAGAGAAGGTTATCCGGGCAGTAATGGAAGCGCAGGTGCAGCGTTTGAATCTGTATTCAGACCCTTCCTGTAAAAACCTGCACAGGGTACTGGCAGAGTGGTATAAAGTGCAGCCGGAAAATATAATCTCGGGAAACGGCTCGGATGAAATACTTGCATTTGCTTTCCGGGCTTTCTGCGGAGAAGGAAAACCTGTGGCTTATGCAGATATTACATATGGATTTTATAAGGCGCAGACAGCTCTGTTCGGACTTGAGGCGCATATTATTCCTCTTCGGGAGGATTTTACGATGGATATGGATAAATACCTTGATTTTCCCGGAATGATCGTAATTGCAAATCCAAATGCGCCCACGGGAATTTCTCTTTCGGGTGAGGAAATAGAGAAGCTTTTGAGAGCTGATCCGCAGAGAGTCGTTCTTGTGGACGAGGCGTATGTGGATTTTGGAGGAGAAAGCTGTGTGCCTCTTATACACCGGTATAAAAATCTCCTTGTGGTTCAGACAATGTCAAAAAGCCGTCAGCTTGCAGGGGCAAGACTTGGTTATGCGTTGGGAAGCGCGCCGCTTATTGAGGCGATGAACCGGGTAAAATACAGCTTTAATCCTTATAACGTAAATCGTATGACAATGGCGGCAGGGATTGCGGCAGTGGAGGACGAGGCGTATTTTAAGAAATGCTGTCATACGATTATGGAAAACCGGAGGTGGACAACGGCTGAACTGGAAAAGCTGGGATTTTCCGTGCTGCTTTCAAAAGCGAATTTCGTATTTGCAAAATCCCATAAAATTTCAGGAGGAGAATTGTATCAAAAACTGAAGGAGCGGGGAATCCTGGTGCGCTGGTTTCCGGAAGAGCGTATTTTTGATTATCTCAGAATCACGATTGGAACAAAGGAACAGATGGAAACACTGATTTTTGAAATTTCCCGCATTTTACAGGAAGAAGGAGGAATCTGATATGCGCAGCAGCTCAATTCAACGAAACACCCGGGAAACGCAGATTCAGCTTACGCTGAATCTGGACGGCACAGGAAAGGCGGATATTTCCACAGGCTGCGGATTTCTGGATCATATGCTTGAATTATTTTCCCGGCATGGAGACATGGATCTGACAGTACGCTGCAAAGGGGATACGTATGTAGATTATCATCACACAGTGGAGGATATTGGCATTTGTCTGGGTCAGGCGTTTACGGAAGCGCTGGGAGAAAAAAGAGGAATCGTCCGCTACGGACAGTTTTTTCTTCCTATGGACGAAACCCTGATCTTATGTGCCTGCGATCTTTCCGGGCGGGCTTTTCTTGGCTGGTCTGTGGAACTGCCGTGTACGAAAGCAGGAGATTTTGATACAGAACTTGTAAAAGAGTTCTGGCTGTCCTTTGTGCGCAGCTGTCCGGGGGCTGTTCACATACGCCAGTTTGCAGGAGAAAATACGCATCATATTATAGAAGCGGTTTTTAAAGGAATGGGACGTGCTCTTAAGATGGCAGTTTCCATAGATGAGAAACATAAGGATGAGATTCCAAGTACAAAGGGAATATTGTAAGGCAGGGTGAGAATATGATAGCGATTTTAGATTATGGTGTGGGAAATTTATTTTCTTTGTCGGGCAGTCTGAAAGCTCTGGGGCTTGAGGCGGAGATTACGGGAGATCCTGACAGGCTTCAGGCGGCAGACAGGATCATTCTCCCGGGAGTGGGAGCGTTCGGAGACGCAAGGGCAAAATTAGAGGAAGCGGGGCTTGTTCCCGTATTGAAAAAAGAGGCAGAGAAAAAGCCTCTTCTTGGAATCTGTCTGGGAATGCAGCTCCTTTTTGATACGAGTATGGAATATGGAGTTCATAAAGGTCTTGGATTGATTCCGGGGCAGGTGGAGGATTTAAAGGGGGCTTTGACAGACAAAAACCTGAAGGTTCCGCATATGGGCTGGAACCGTCTGGAAATAAAAAAAGACGATCCTTTATTTCGCTATATAGAAAATGGCGCATATGTTTATTATGTACACAGCTATTATGCCGCTCATTGCGAGGAGAGTACGCTGGCTGTTTCCATGTATGGAAACGTGCCTGTGACAGGTGTCGTCCGGAGGGGGAATGTGTGGGGAACACAGTTTCACCCGGAAAAATCCGGAGATACCGGGCTTTTGATTTTAAAGGCATTTTCAGAGTTGTAAGGAGGGATAAAAATGCAGATTTTTCCTGCCATTGATTTATGCGGCGGACAGGTTGTGCGCCTTTATCAGGGCGATTATGAACAGATGACCGTCTACGGCGCCGATCCCTGTGCGGCAGCAAAAAAATTTATTGAGGAGGGCGCGAAATATCTTCATGTAGTAGATTTGGACGGAGCGAGAGAGGGCGCGCCCATTAATTTTTCCTCCATTAAAAGCATTGCGGAACAGGGCGGATTGTATATAGAGGTCGGAGGCGGAATACGAACAGAAGAGAGAATCCGGCAGTATCTGGATCTGGGAGTAGGCAGGTGCATTCTCGGAACGATTGCCGTAAAAGATTTTGAGTTTACAGCGCGTATGGCGCAAACTTACGGGGATAAAATTGCAGTAGGCGTAGATGCCAGAGACGGGTACGTAGCCATCAATGGATGGAAGGAGATTTCCTGTGAAAGAGGAGTGGATTTTTGCCGCCGTCTTTTTGATGCCGGAGTAAAAACTGTGATTTATACGGATATTAGCCGGGACGGTGCGGAGCAGGGGACAAATCTCGAGATATACCGGGAACTGGCGCAGATAAAGGGTCTGCAGGTAATTGCATCAGGCGGCATCACCCGTCTGGAAGAATTAAAGCAGCTTCAGGAAATGGGAACCTGCGGAGCGATTCTTGGAAAATCTCTGTATACAGGCAGGCTGAATCTGAATCAGGTGATCCGGGAGGTGGGCAAATGTTAGCAAAACGTATTATTCCATGTCTTGATGTAAAAAACGGACGCGTAGTAAAGGGCGTAAATTTCCAGGGGCTGCAGGACGTGGCAGATCCGGTGGAGATGGCTCGTTTTTATAATGAAGCAGGCGCGGACGAACTGGTTTTTTATGATATTACCGCCTCGGCAGAAGGAAGAGCTTTATTTGACGACGTCCTTCGCAAGGTGGCAGGTGAAGTTTTTATTCCGCTTACAGTAGGGGGCGGCATTCGTACTCTGGACGATTTTGACAGGGTATTAAAATGCGGAGCCGATAAAGTAAGTGTAAATTCAGGAGCGATCGCAAATCCAAAGCTGATAGGAGAGGCAGCGAAAAAATACGGAGATCAGTGCGTCGTTCTCTCCATAGATGCAAAACGTGTAGACGGGAAGTTCCATCTTTTTGCGAAAGGCGGCAGAGAGGATAC
Organism: uncultured Blautia sp.; assembly: GCA_900549015.1. Classification (GTDB taxonomy): domain Bacteria; phylum Bacillota; class Clostridia; order Lachnospirales; family Lachnospiraceae; genus Blautia_A. The sequence continues at coordinate 24,201 of URMH01000010.1, read as the reverse complement.
CGGTATAGACGCTATGGAGTGGGCAGTAAAAGGTGTCTCTGACGGAGCGGGAGAGATTGTTTTAAATTCTATTGATACGGACGGAGTAAAAAACGGATTCGACCTGGAAATGTTGGACGAGCTGGCGTCGAGAGTTCACGTTCCCGTCATAGCTAGCGGCGGTGCGGGAAATCAGGAGCATTTTGCGGAGCTGTTTACGCATTCCGGAATAGACGCGGGGCTTGCGGCATCTGTTTTCCACACAAAACAGGTGGATATAAAAGAATTGAAGCGCTTTCTGAGCGAAAGAGGCGTAGAAATGCGCATTTGACTGGAGGAAAATCTTATATGGAATTAAAATTTGACGAGCAGGGTTTAATCCCTGCGATTGTACAGGATCACTATACGAAACAGGTATTGACGCTGGCTTATATGAACCGGGAAAGTCTTGCTATTACGATTGACGAAAAGAGAACCTGCTTCTGGAGCCGGAGCCGAAAGGAGCTGTGGCGAAAGGGAGAAACATCAGGAGCTGTCCAGCATGTTGTAAGCATTACCGCAGACTGTGACGGAGACGCTCTTGTGGTAGAGGTAGTAAAAGACGGTCCGGCGTGTCATACAGGGGAAGAAAGCTGCTTTTTTCAGCCGGTTTATCTGTCGGAAGAGCTGAAAAAGTTCAGCTACGAAGGTCTGTACCAGCTGATCCGGGGACGCAAAACCGCACCGCAGGAGGGAAGCTACACAACGTATCTTTTTGAAAAAGGTCTTGATAAGATTTTGAAAAAAGTGGGCGAGGAATGTACGGAAGTAATTATCGGCGGAAGTAAGCAGGATAAGGAGGAGACTATATATGAGATAGCAGATTTGACTTATCATGTGATGGTTCTGATGGTGCAGATGGGAATTACAATGGAGGATATTACAAAGGAGCTGGAAAAACGTCATGTGATCGATCACAAAGTAAAACAGGAGAGGCTGAAATGAAAGAGCTGACGCCGTTTCTGTGCTCCATTCACACACATACTGATTTTTGCGATGGAAAAAATACAATGGAAGAAATGGCGGAGGCGGCATATGAGGCTGGCGTTCAATATTACGGAGTATCCGGGCACAGCCATACTCCGGCGCCTCAGGATCAGGGCTTCGTTCTGCCGTGTGATATGACAGAGTACAGAAAAAAGATCATGAAGCTCAGAGAAGCATATTCCGGGAAAATGGAAGTGCTTTCCGGGCTGGAGTGGGATATTTGTTCCGACGCCGTACGCGATGGATTTGATTACTGGATTGGCAGCGTTCATTATCTTCAGCCGGAAAAGGACAGGTACTATCCTGTAGATTTAAGTGAGGAAGTATTCGCTGCGTGCCGGGAGGAAGCGTTTAACGGAAATATAAAAGCTATGATCCAGATGTATTTTAAGCAGGTATCCCGTATGGCAGCTTTGAATCCTCCTGTTTTGGGGCACTTGGATCTGATCACAAAGTTCAACGAAGGAAACCGGTTTTTTGACGAAAATGCAGAGTGGTATAAAGAAGCTGCGCTGCAGGCGCTTCATACAGTCAGTCCTTCAGAGACAGTGCTGGAAATTAACACCGGGGCTATGGCGCGAGGTTATCGAGAGACGCCGTATCCGGCTCTTTTTTTACTGAAGGAATGGCATGATATGGGCGGACGCGTTATTGTGACGGCGGATGCTCACAGTGCAGAGGGAATCGTATACGGATACGGTATCGCTGTGGATCATGCGAAGAAAGCCGGATTCACAAAGGCTTCTGTTCTGACAGAAAAAGGGTTTGCAGAATGTTTCTTATAAAATACAATTTTTATTTAGAGATTGTTTAGATGAACCATCTTCCGGTTTGTGTTACAATATCCTCAGACAATAAAACTTTATCATATAGTTTCAAAAGAGAAAGAAGAGAGGGGATTTTATGTCACCGGCAGGAGGCAGAAACAGAAGACGACGCAGCAGCAGAGGAAGAAGGAAAAAACAAAGCAACACAGGGCGGATTGTGCTGTGTACTTTCGTGGAAATCATTGTGATCGCCGCGCTTGTTATCATGATAGGCTGGGATAAAGGCGTGGGAGAGTGGCTTTTAAAATTCAGTCAGCCGGTTGTAAAAGAATTGGACGTAAGCGGAATCCAAAGTCCGTATGCAGTTCTTATGCAGGCAAACAGCGGAAAGATCCTGGGAGCGGAGAGAGCGGAAGAAAGAATTTATCCTGCGTCTATGACAAAGATGATGACGGCAATTCTGGCGATCGAGGAGATAAAAGACTTAAATCAGGAAATCACTCTCACTCAGGAAATGTTTGCAGGGCTTTATGAGCAGGATGCCACACAGGCAGGATTTCAGCCGGGAGAGACTGTGCGGGCTATAGACCTGATATACGGAGTGCTTCTGCCGTCAGGGGCAGAGTGCTGCATTGCTCTGGCAGATCATATTTCCGGTTCCGAGGAAGCTTTTGTGGAGCTGATGAATGAGAAGGCAGCGAAGATTGGAATGAAAAATACACATTTCTGTGACAGTACAGGTCTTCATAATCCGGAACACTACAGTACAGTTCTCGATATGGCGGTTCTTTTAAAATATACCCTCAAAAATGATACGTTCCGGGAAGTCATAGAAGCTCCGCGCCATTCTACCGGAGTCACCAACATTCATCCGGATGGGATTACATATTACAGCACCATGTTTAAAAGCCTTCCAAGTACTGCTGTAACAGGCGGAGAAATAAAGGGAGGAAAGACAGGATATACAAGTGAGGCTGGTCTTTGCCTTGCCAGTTTTGCAGAGATAGAGGGACGGGAATATATTCTTGTGACGGCAGGCGCTCCGGGAGAAGCCGGAACCGCCCGCCATGTGCAGGATGCCGAAGAAATCTACAACAGATTGGGAAAGACGGTACTGTCTATGGAAAAGTCTCAAAACAGTGATACATAAGTTACTGTATAAAAATACCCCAAAAGGACGCGGTATCCTTTCGGGGTATCTTTGTTTTAACAGGTTGCGCCGCCTTTTAAGTGTTTTTTCGCAGCAAGATTCTCTTCTTTTCTTGCAAGAAGACTGTCAGAGAGGAGCTGTTCCTGTACATTTTCAAAGCCGAGACGGTTCACCGTATCTGCAAAGCGTTCTCCGGTGATTCCCTGCTCGCGGAAGAGAAGAATCGCTTTTTCTACAGTGTTAAGAACTTCTTCTTTATCTGTAAAAATCTTATCCAGATAACGTCCCTGGGTAACTTTCTTACCCCAGCGGCCTCCGATATAGATGCGGTAACCGTAAGTGGAGGATTCAAATGCTTTAAACGGACATTTTCCTACGCAGCGTCCGCAGTGGTTACAGATGGCAGAATCAATGACGATTTTTCCATCAACCATTTTTGCAGCGCCTACAGGACAAGTTGTTTCAATTTTACATCTCTTACATCCTTTACATTTATCAATATCTACTTCCGGTACTCTTTGTCCAACAATACCAAGATCGTTCAGATCCGGTTTCACGCAGTTATTCGGACAGCCTCCAACTGCGATTTTGAATTTATGAGGAAGAAGCACATCATGATAGCCAAGATAGAAGCGTTCATGAATTTCTTCGGAAAGCGCAAAGGTATCAATAAGGCCGTACTGGCAGGTAGTTCCTTTACAGGAAACAACAGGGCGCACTTTGGAGCCTGTGCCGCCTGTCGTAAGACCTGCCTGAGCCAGGTATTCGCGCAGCGGTTCAATATTCTCGTATGGAATGCCCTGAATCTCAATGGTAAGACGGGTTGTCATTGTGATTTCCCCGTTGCCGTAAAGCTGTGCAGCTTCTGTGATCGCGCGGATTTCTTCTGCTGTGATTTTGCCGTTTCTTGTGATAACACGTCCGTTAAAATGATTTCCTGTACGCTTATCCATAAGGAAACCAAGTCCCTTTACACGTTTGATTTCTTCTTCAGGAAGCGCAGAAGCAATGTTTTTTACATGAACTTCATTGAAGAAGGTTGCGCCTTCCAGAACAACAGTATTTGTGTATCCGAAGTGTTTCAGGCGGTTCTGAAGGAAATATCCTCGTTTGCCTTTTGCACACACAAGAAGAAGCTTTTCATCTTTTTCAATTCCAGGAATTGGTCCGTTTACTTCTGCAAGATTGATGTAATCTGCACCTGGAATGGAAGGAGCAAGATTTACATCCAGAATGCGGTAGTCATCTGCTTTTCCTTCCAAATATTCTGCAGGAGTCATACTTGTAAGAGTTCCGTCAATTTTATTCATAAGAACGTATACAGCCTGTACAAATGGATGAATTGCAGTGGAAAATGGCGGTGCGTAAGCAAAATCTGCATTTTCAAAATCCTCAAGAGCAGCATTCATGTTGATGCCCATAACTGCAATATCCACCATTTTGTCAACAGCTCCCGGTCCGAATACCTGGACGCCGAGAAGTTTATGTGTTGTTTTATCTGCGATCAGCTTTGTAATAAAGAAAGAAGAATCCGGGTAATAATGAGCTTTGTCATCTGTTACAGAAAGAGCTGTGATCACGTCATAGCCGGCTTCTCTTGCCTGGATTTCCGTGAGACCGGTACGTCCGCAGTTTAAGCCGGGAAGCTTACATACAGCTGTTCCGAGAACGCCTTTAAAGGATTTGTCTTTGCCTGCCAGAACCTGTGCAAGAGTGCGTCCCTCCAGGTTTGCGGAAGAACCCATAGGAGCCCATTTTGCTTCTCCTGTAATGCGGTTTTTCACCATGACACAATCGCCTGCGGCATAGATATCAGGAAGATTTGTACGCATGTGTTCGTCCACAAGAATAGTGCCTTTAAACATTTCAATGCCTGTATCTGCAAGGAAGCCGGTATTGGGACGGATTCCCGCAGCAACAGCGAGAAGAGTGCATGGAAGGAATCCTGTGCCTGTGCGGACTCCTGTTACCTGATCGTTTCCCAGAACTTCTTCTGCTTTTACACCTGTAATCACGCGGATGCCGTTTTTCTGCAGATGCCTTTTTACATAAAGAGCCATTTCAGGGTCAAGAATGTTTGGCATAACCTGAGATGCAATATCGATCACTGTTACAGAAAGTCCCTGAGCTTTTAGGTTTTCTGCGACTTCAAGTCCGATAAAGCCGGCGCCGATCACGACTGCTTTTTTCACGTTTTCTGTCTCTATGTAAGAGCGCATGGAAACCGCGTCGTCCGGTGTACGCATTTTGAAAACGCCCTTTTTATCTGTTCCCGGAATTGGAGGAATGACAGGAGAAGCGCCTGTTGCAATGACAAGCCGGTCGTAGGAGTAGGTTTCTGTTTCATTTGTTTCCAGATTTTTCGCCTGAAGGGTTTTGGAAGCCGGGTCAAGACAGACTGCTTCTCTGTTTGTGTGAACAGTTACGCCGGTAAGACCTGCAAATTTGGCAGGTGTGTTTACTACAAGCTCTTCACGGGTTTCAATAAGGTTTCCTACATAATAAGGAAGCCCGCAACCGGCATAAGAAATGTCCTTATCTTTTGTGAGAATTGTAACTTCTGCATCACGGTTTTCTCTTTTTAATTTTGCCGCTGTTTTTGTTCCGGCTGCGACACCGCCAATTACGAATACCTTCATGCGTTTTCCTCCATTTTAATCTTTCATAGAAAGTAGATTTTCCTGTTGCTTCAGCTTTTCGTAGATTTCCAGATAATCTTCTGCAAAAATGCTGTTTTTCCTCCAGATGAAAGTAAAATCGTGAACAATGTCCAAATCTTCCATCTGTATTTCACACAATCTGCCTTCGGCCAGTTCTTTTTTTACAGCAGTTCTGTAAAGAAAAGAAATACCGCAGCCCTGCTCTACAAGCTGCTTGATCAGTCCAATACTTCCGGCTTCCACAAGAGAGTCAAAGCTTTCTACCTGCATTCCTTTCATCTGAAGATAATGCTCCAGAATGTTTCGTGAACCGGATCCGGCCTCCCGGGTGATAAGCCTGTGAGAAATCAGGTCATCAAGTGTATAAACACCTTTTGCAAGAGAATCTTCGGGAGAGCAGACAGCTATGTAGCGTTCTCTCAGATAAAGTTCGTGATGATAAATATCCCTTGGAAAATTTCCCTCAACAAGTGCAAAATCAATCTTTCCTGTTTCCAGTTCATGAAGAAGCTCTTCTGTGTTGGCGACAGAAAGATGAAGAGAAGCGGAAGGGTAGTAGTTTAAGTAAGCAGCGGCAATTCCGGAAATCTCAAATTCTGCTATTGTAAGGGTAAGTCCCATTTTAATCAGTTGATTTTCTGTGCTTTTCTGCATTTTTTCTCTGAGGGAAATGATGTCATGCTTCATGGTAGCAGCAGAATTTTTAAGCATTTCTCCGGCAGAAGTAAGCTGCATTTTTTTCCCTTTGCATACAAAGAGAGGAACTCCGTACGCTTCCTCAAGCCATCTGATGTGCTGAGATACTGCGGGCTGCGTCAGGTTCAGCCGTTGTGCTGCCCGGGTAAAATTTAAATCCTTACATACCTCCAGGAAGGTTTCCACTCTGAAATCCAGCATGATTGTGTTTCCTTTCTCATTTATAATAGTAAAAATTAACGATAATGTAAAATCATATATTTTTATTAAATCATAATATATTGTTATTGTATAATAGGCAATGGAAAAGGTCAAATGCTAAGTGAGATACGACAGAGTAAAAAAATCGGAACATATCTGTTTTAACCAGATATGTTCCGATTTTTTATTATTGTTTATAGTTTGTATAACTATTATTTACCGAAGTATCTCTCAAGAAGACCCTGGAATGCTTTTCCGTGACGAGCTTCGTCTCTTGCCATTTCATGAACTGTGTCATGGATAGCGTCAAGGTTAGCAGCTTTTGCACGTTTTGCAAGGTCGAATTTACCTGCTGTAGCGCCGTTCTCTGCTGCAACGCGCATCTCAAGGTTTTTCTTTGTGCTGTCTGTTACAACTTCGCCTAATAACTCAGCGAATTTAGAAGCGTGCTCTGCTTCTTCGTAAGCAGCTTTTTCCCAGTATAATCCGATTTCCGGGTATCCTTCTCTGTGAGCAACTCTTGCCATTGCAAGGTACATACCAACCTCAGAGCACTCGCCCTCGAAGTTTGCTCTTAAATCTGCAAGAATGTCTTCGCTAACGCCCTGTGCAACACCTACAACGTGCTCAGCAGCCCATGTCATCTCAGAATCCTGTTTTGTAAATTTGTCTGCCGGTGCTTTACAGATTGGACATACCTCCGGTGCTGTTTCTCCTTCATGAACATAACCACATACATTACAAACCCATTTTGCCATAATTTTGTTCTCCTTTTCTTTTATATAAATTATTTTTTGTTTTTGATAATAGTAATCATTACTATTTTAATTTAACACATTATTCTGGACTTGTCAAGTATAAATTTAACCATTTTTATTTTTTTCTATACACTCTTCACAAAGTCCGAAAAATCTGGCGCTGTAATCCTGAATTTCGCCTTTAAAACCTTTGCTTGCATCATCGAGAATATTGCAGAAATCCAAATCTTCCATATCCATAATACGATGACACTGACTGCACATGAAGTGACAGTGCTGGTCGGTGCGTCCGTCAAAATGGTCCGCTCCGTTGAAACTGGCGAGTTTCTTGATTTCACCAATATCAGCAAGTAGAGAGAGATTCCGGTATACCGTGCCAAGACTGATTTTGGGATAAATGAGCTTCATATTCTCATACACAACATCAGCCGTTGGGTGGTCATTTCTTGTCATGAGAAATTCCTTGATGGATTCTCTCTGGCGGCTGTATTTCAGTGCTGCCATGATACCCTCCTTTCTCTTCGATAACAATAATCATTACTGATATTGTTACTATACAATATTAAACTAAAATTGTCAAGATATATTTTGAAAAGATTCGTAAATATTTCTATAAAACAGTTTTTGTAATATCCGGGGAAAATATTCAAAACAAAAGTTGACAATGGCTAACTAAAATGATAAGATAAGACGTAAGTTAAACACAACTAACTATATGACGGAGCAGGGAGGAATGAAATGAACTGTGAAAAATTCGAGGCGATTATGAGCCGCCATTGTTCTCCTGTACTTATGGGTGAGAAACCGGCTAATCTTGTTTCTTTTTCAAAGGAAAAGATGCCGGAGCTTTTGGACATTATAAATATATATGAAGAGAAGTTGTCTGCCGGGGGAGTGGAGATGGAAATAATCTGTGGCTGCAGAAAACATTATCTTGTACTTGTTTACAGAAGAGATATGCTGGAAAATTATCTGAGACAGCCGGAGGCAAAGGAAATTCTGATTGAGGACGGCTATCCGGAAAAAGCAGATCTGAGAGAAATGTTTTCTTATTTGAAAATGCGCTTTGAGCAGAAAAAAGAATTTCCACATGAGATTGGATTGTTTTTGGGTTATCCCCTCGAAGACGTAAGAGGATTTCGCATAAATGGAGGCAGCGGGTGTAAACTTTGTGGATATTGGAAGGTTTACGGAGATGTGGAGAAGGCGAAAGTGCAGTTTGAAGTGTATGATAAATGCCGCGCTTTTATGTGCGGACAGATAAAACAGGGATATTCGATTTTGCAGGTGATTGCAGGAAAAGAATGGAATATGAAAATTTCAGGATGAGGAGGAAAAACATGAGTAAAGCAGCAGTAATATACTGGTCTTCAACAGGCAATACAGAGGCAATGGCACAGGCAGTAGCAGAAGGGGCAAAAGCAGCAGGCGTAGAAATCGACCTTATGGAAGTAAGTCAGGTATCACCGGAGCAGGCTCTGGAATATGAGGCGTTGGCTTTGGGCTGCCCTGCAATGGGTGATGAGGAGCTGGAGGAAGAGGAATTTGAGCCTTTCTTTACAGAATTGGAAAAAAATCTTTCGGGTAAAAAAGTTGCTCTTTTTGGTTCTTATGACTGGGGTGATGGACAGTGGATGAGAGACTGGTATGAGCGAACAAGAGATGCAGGTGCAGAACTTGTAACAGAGGAAGGTTTGATGCTCAACAACACACCGGACGAGGAAGGACTGGAGACTTGCCGGGAGCTGGGAAAGAAACTGCTGAACTGAAGCAATTGACAAGCGTCTGATTTTGGGATATTTTTAAAAAAAGAGAATATCAGAAGGAGGCGCTTCTATGAAGAATTACAGAGCAGAATTAACAGGTGTTTTTGGCGACCCGGTAGACGATAATCCAACAGGTGTTGTGGAAGAGGCTGCTTTTGCAGCGAAAAATCTGAATTACCGGTATCTGACAATTAAGGTACTTCCGGAAGACCTTGAGGCGGCTATGAAAAGTGTGCGGATATTTAACATGAGGGGAATTAACCTTACCATGCCTCACAAGATTAAGGTTCTTCCGTATCTGGATGAGCTTAGTCCGGCAGCAGAAATCATCGGGGCAGTGAATACGGTTATTCATAAAGAAGGAAGGCTTTACGGTGAAAATACAGACGGCAAGGGTTTTGTAACAGCATTAAAAGAGACAGGAGAATCTCTGGATGGAAAAAACGTTACGATTTTAGGCGCCGGAGGCGCGGCAAGAGCTATTGCGGTAGAATGTGCGCTAAACGGGGCAAAGCATATTGCGGTTGTAAATCGAAATGCAGAAAAAGGACAGGAGCTGGCTTCTCTTTTAAATAAAAACACAGATGCAAAGGCAGAGTTTATTCTCTGGGATAAGGGAGTGAAGATTCCGGAGAAAACAGAAATTTTGATTAATGCCACTTCTGTAGGCTTTTCTCCTGATGTAAACAGCAGACCGGATATTGATTATAACACAGTATCTGCGAATATGTGTGTCTGTGACGTTGTATTTAATCCGGCGGAAACTTTATTTTTAAAAGCGGCGGAAGAAAAAGGCGCAAAGACGGTAAACGGGCTTGGAATGCTGGTGCAGCAGGCGGCTTTGAATTTTACCTTATGGACAGATGAGGAGGCGCCGGTTGAGATTATGAGGGAGGCGCTGAAGAGGGAGTTTACAGCGTAGACATAAGGGAGACAATGACTTATATAAGCCGTTGCCTCCCTTTTCCTGTGTTAAGCGCCTGTGTAATGCCTCTCACACTGGAGGCGTACTCCATAGGAGAAGTCCCGGTGATTTTTTTAAACTGCCGGGAGAAGGCAGGCAGGGAACTGTAGGAAAGGAAACAGGAAATTTCTGTAAAATTCATGGTTCCGTCCCGGATAATCTCTTTCGCTCGTTCAATTTTCATGCGATGAAAATACTCTATTACCCCGCAGCTTTTTTTCTCATGGAAAAGAGCCTGAAGGGAGGAGCGGCTTAAGGAAAAAGCCCGGCAAATATCCTGACATAATAACTGCTCACAGATATGGGTTTCCATGAAAGCGATAATCTTTTCAAGGCGGCTTTCACTGGAATATTTTTTTAGAGATGAGGAAGTTTCCGGCTTTTTGGTATAGGGGGAAGTTTCCTGCCTGCGTGCAAGCGAAATGAGAAGAAGTTCCAGGTCTGTAAGAATAAGCTGTTCCGAACCAAATGGAAGGTTTTCTTTCAGCATAATATGTTCTACAGAAGGAAGGTGGAGAGGCGTGGAAAAGCATTGCCTTGAAAGGTTGATCAAGTGTGAGATAATTTCTCTTTCTGAAACAGACAGCGTATCAATTTTTGATTCAAACATTTTCATGGCGGGGGAGGAAGATATAAAGGAGGCTGCCACAAGATTGGGAGCTTTTTTTCCAATGGAACGGATTGCGTGAAACTCATTCGGTTTGTGAAAAATAATGTCTCCTGTATTCAGTTTATATTCTGTTTCTCCGGCAGTCACAAGGATTGTCCCCTTGTCTACATAAAGAAATTCCCAGAAATCATGGGATTCTCCCTGAAATACAAAATCCCGCATATACTCAAAATAATGAATCGTAATAATAGAATCAATTACAATTTCTCTTTTTAATGGTGTTGGTATATAAGTCATGAAATATCTCCTGTAACGTTTGATAAGGTCATCTTAACAAAAATCGGATAATATAACAATAAGAATAGACGATATGATAAGAAAAAATAACAGCAAGGCTATATAATGAGGGAAAACAGTGACAGGAGAAGAGAGAAATATGAACAATGTTATAGAAAAGGAAATGAACCTTTGTTTTGACGAAAAAACACTTGGCTTTACATTCCAAAAAGGTGCGGGAACCATCTGGAAATGGCAGAAGGATTATAAGCCGTATATGGAGTGTGGAAATGGAGCTGTTTATTTCTGCGATGCACAGGAAATTACTCATGAGCCGTTTTTTTCCGGAGTGGGAGAAGGAATTTTAAGCACATACTCCGGTTTTAAAAAAGAAGGAAAAACGGTTCCTTATAAATTCCAGACTCTTGTATGGACAGAATCTGCAACAGGGGAAGTGTACTGTGAATGGATTCCCCTTGTGGAAGAAGGGCTGGAAGTAAAAAAAGTTTTCTGGCCCGATCCTATGGAATTTGAAGAAAAAAGAGAGGACTGGTATACTCTCTTAACAAACAGGCAGGGAATGCTCATTCCAAATACATGGGAGGTGGAGCTGAAAGCCCCTTGTTTTGACGGCTTTTTCGGAACGGCAGGAGCTTATATGCCCTGGTTTGCCCAGGTAAAAGAAAGAGAGGGGTATCTTGCAGTGTGCGTTACCCCGTGGAATGCAGGGTATCAGGCGGGGCACCCGGCAGGCGGACCTTACACCAGTGTTGGGGTGCGCTTTGAGCCAAGTCTTGGGAAAATGGATTACCGCCGTGTTATGAAATATACATTTTTAAGTGACTGTGATTACAACGATATTTGCAAAACATACAGAAGTTACGTGGAGGAACAGGGAAGGATTCGTACACTGGAGGAAAAGGCAATTCAAAATCCTCATATAAATGATTTAATCGGAAGCGCGTTTCTTCATAAAGGAATTAAAACTTTTGTGCAGCCGGATTCCGAGTTTTACGATCCGGAAAATCCGGAGAAGAACAATCATCTGGTAACTTTTTTTCAAAGGGAAGAAGAAATCCGGGAGTTTCACAAGCGTGGGGTAAAAAAGCTGTATCTTCATCTGGACGGATGGGCAGAGCCGGGGTATGATAACTGCCACCCGGATTATGATCCTGCCTGTGAGGCAGCCGGAGGCTGGGAGGGAATGCGCTCTCTGGCAGATACGATTCACGAGTGCGGATATTTATTCGGAATCCATGACCAGTACAGAGATTACTATATGTCTGCCGCAAGCTTTGATGAAAACTTTGCCTGCCGCCTGGCAGACGGAACGATTCCCAGTCACAGGAGATGGGCGGGAGGACCCCAGTCTTACCTTTGCGGAACACAGGCTCCTTATTATGTAAAGCGGAATTTTCAGGAGCTTTTCCGTCACGGAATTAAACTGGACTGCGCATACCTTGACGTATTTACCTGCAACGAGGGAGACGAATGCAGCAATCCCATGCACCGCATGACAAGAAAAGAATGCTATGAATACCGCTGCCGCTGCTTTGATTATCTTCTGAAAAACGGCATACTGTCAAGCTCCGAGGAAGTGAACGACTGGGCAGTGCCAAGCCAGATATTCTGCCATTACGCGCCGTATGATTTTATGATGGAAGAGCCGGGAACGCCGAAGCAGGGAATTCCTGTGCCTCTTTATAATCTTGTGTACCATGATTGTGTGATTCAGCCCTGGATGATGGAAAAGGTGAGCGAAGAGGAAGATTATATGCTTTATGCCCTCTTAAACGGCGGAGCTCCTTATCTTGTGCGTGATGCGGCATATCCCAATATTGACGGCGCCTTTGACGGGAATATAAAAATGAGCCTTAAGGAGCAGATAAAGAGAGCGGAAGTCGTTTACAATTTTCACGAAAAAGTGGGAAAACGTGAGATGCTCAGACATGAATTTGTAAATGGAAATCTCAATATGCAGAAAGTAACTTTTGCAGGGGGAGTTTCGGTTCTTGTTGATTTTGAGAAACAGACGTATTCATTTTGAGACAGTCAATGTTCTTTCAAATCTGTCCTGTGTATAAGAGGTGGAAGCACAGACAAGCACCCATTATGGAATGCCTGTGAAAAATCCGGCATACGATGTGACGGATTACATATCCCAGGTGCGCATGTTTACAAAAGACAACAAACATAATAAGGCGTATACAACATCTGCGGAGTTTCTTTCCGGAATACCGGAATGTTGGATATGAGGAAGGAATTATGGAAGGACAGATACCTTAATTTAAGTGTCTGTCCTCTTTCTGTTGCAAAGTACGTTTCTTAAGTATAAGATGAAGGTAAGAAGTAAAGTTGCTGTGAACGAAGTGAACAACAGCGAAATAAATATTTTCCAGAGGGAGGGAAGAGCCTATGCAGATAACAGACCTGTGGATCCGCAATTTTAAGTCGATCAGAAGTATGCACATTCAAAATATTGAAAATGCCCTGATTCTTGTAGGACAGAACAATACTGGAAAAACCGTAGTTCTGGACGCTCTGTTTTTCTTATATTGCAAACAGAGAGGGGAAAGTCCGGTATGCAGACGGAGTGCAGAAACATAATCCTTACATTCAGAAAATCATTCCCAGGGTATACTATATGAACGCTCAGAGGAATATGGGGAAATTTCAGGACGTAGTGCTTATGCTTCAGGAGGACGAAACGCTGCGGAAAATGCGCTCCGGGTGCTGCATGTTTGATCAGGCAAAAGAGTGCAATCGATGTTTTTCCTGCATCGGGCTGATCCATAAGAAAAAAACAGAAGATCTGAATGCCTTTGAGACGGCAAAGCTTCTGGAATACAAGCTGTACCGCTCCAATCTGGATTCTTTTTCCCAGAAGGTAAATAAAACGTTTCGGAGAAACGGAGGCCGAGAGGAAATCCGTTATTCCATGAAACTTGATATGGAAAAAATATATGAATCAGGTTTACTTAAAGGACAATTTCCTGATGATACGCGATGGGGACGGAAAAGACAGGGAAATGCTGAAACACCAGCTCTGTAAATATTATGAGGAGCGAAATCTTGAGGATATTGACAGACTTCCGAGAGTAACTGAAAAAAACGTGCTGATACTGAAGTATTATTCCTTTGAGAATTATTTTCTGAACCCTGCTGTTATGGCAGAACTGGGGATTTTGGAATCAGAAGAACAGTTTTATGAAATCTTTCTGGAAAAATGGAAGGAATACCTTTACAGAATCAAAAGCGGAAAAGCCCTTCTGAAAGTAATGGGAAAAGATTTCGAGACAACAGAAGACGTAAAAGCGCATATGGAGGAAATCAAGATCCATATGCGCGGTCATAATCTTTACGATATTTATTACGGAAGATATAAAGAGCAGGAAACAGAGCTTCTCACAAAATATATAGAAATTGCGCCAAGAGAGGACTTTGAGGATATTCTGACCTCCATAGAGCGGTTCATATACTTTGAAAGCAGGAGAAGCCGGTAGATTTCAAATCCCCCACCCCATAAAAAACGGAATCAGCACAGGTACAACAGCGGAGCAAAGCACCCCATTGATCACGGACAGCACAACCGTTTCCTCATTTGTATACTTCATCATCATCGGCAGGGTCGTGTCCTCGCTTGTAGCTCCGGCAAGAGCAATACAGGAATAAAAATTAAAATGCCGCGCCACAAAAGGAATGCTGATAAAGGAAAACAGCTCGCGCATAAGATTGCTTAAAAAAGCAATACTTCCAAGTGTAGCATTTCCCAGGTTTTCCAGGGTGACGCCGGAAAGGCTGTACCAGCCGAGACCACTTGCAATGGCAAGGTTTTCTCCAAGACCATATTTTGTGAAAAAACTTAAAATCAGACCGCCAAGAAGACTTCCGATCACCGTTCCGATGGGAATGATAAAAATTTTTACATGGTACTGACGGATTTTCTGGACAATGCCCTTATGTAAGCCGATACTGATACCAACGGAAAGCATCAGGCAGTTGAGAATTAAGTCTTCGTGAGTTGTTAAAAAGTCCAGAACTACATTGTGAAGATGGAGAGAGCCGCATAAGACGCCTCCAACTAAAGCTAAAATTGCCAAAATTGTCATTTTTCTTCCGTCTCCTTTTCCTTTGAGTGAGATTTAAAAAAGCGCTTTGTCAAAAAGAAAACGAGGATCAGGGAACAGCCGGAAGGAATCAGGAAAAACAGAAAGCTTTCCAGTCCAAGACTGAATAATTTCTGAAAGAAATTTTCATCGCTTCCAAGAGAGAAGCCCATTGCAAAAATAAGGGTAAGGGTGCAGAGGATCTGAAAGATTTCATTTGTGCGTTTCAGTTTTTCCGGGAAAAAGAAATGCCCGATCAGCACACCAACGCACATTATAATAAGAATAAACACGTTTCGTCTCCTTTGTATATAAAATTCGTAGCTGTTCAGTACCTTCACAGTTACCAAAATTCACTAAAACTTTAGCATATTAAAGTTTCTTTGTCAAGCGAAGCAGCAGGGAGGGATTTATGGGAAATATCATAGATTATTTAAGGTGGAGAGGAGATCTGACTTTTGAAAGAGATGGTTTCTGCGAGGTGGATAATCTTCTTTTATCATATCTGTCTTATGTGAATCTGGACGGTATTGCACCGGGAGAAGGGGAAGGGTTTCTTACATTAAAAGAAATCTCCGGTGAGTTTTTTCGGAGATACAGTCAGGAAGAGTTAAAAAAAGACCGTTCTTTTATCCGTATGGCGCCTTATGGGATGAGGGAGATGGCAAAAACAGAGCGTTTTGGAAATATTAAGGTTCAAAATTATGTCAATCGCATAGAAGAGAAAAAGAACCTGCAGTTTTCAGCGGTAGAGCTTGTTCTTTCAGAAGAAGTTTCTTATCTTGCTTTTCGGGGAACAGATGACAGGATTGTAGGCTGGAAGGAAGATTTCTTTTTGAGCAATGGGATTGTAGGTGCACAGAGAGAGGCACTGAAATATATGAATCACATAGGAAGAAACTGCCGCCACATTTTGACGGGAGGCCATTCAAAGGGAGGAAATCTGTCAGTGTATGCCGCGGCACTCTGTGAAAAAGACATTCAGGATAAAGTGGTTCAGATATACAGCAACGATGCGCCGGGATTTTCGGAGGAATTTCTGGAAAGTGAAGGATTTCAGCGGATATTTCCAAGAATACAGAGGTATATGACAGAGGGCAGTATCATAGGGACGCTTCTTGCCCACAAAAAAGCTCCCATTCTTATTAAAAGCAGCGCAAAAGGCGTGATGCAGCACGACTGTCTTTCCTGGGAGACGGAAGGGCGGAATTTTATAAAATGTAAAGAACAGAACCGGGCGGCTGCAGCCTTTGATGAGGCTCTGAAAGCATGGCTTGACGGAATAAACGGGGAGGAAAGAGAAGCGTTTATCAATGATTTTTTCTCTGTTCTGGAGGCGACAGGAGCGGAAACCCTGACGCAGCTTCAGGAGGGCGGTTTAAAAAACCTTCGCCTGATGTTAAAACAGAAGAATGCTTTAAAGCCGGAGACGAAGAAAATAATTGAAAAACTGATCCGGGAGTTTGTGAACAGGTGGAAGATGTTTCTCGGGTAGGATTTTTTCAGTTCCCTCATTTTCCATATTGACACCGCCGCCCCAAACATTTATAATGCAATAAAATACAATTCATATCAAAATAGTAGGAAATAGGAGGAAGCATCATGAGCAGAATTTACGGAAGCGCACTGGAATTAATTGGACATACCCCTCTTATTGAGGCGAAGGGGCTGGAAAAAAAGGAAAATTTAAAAGCAAGACTTCTTATTAAAACAGAATATTTTAATCCTTCCGGGAGCGTGAAGGACAGGGCAGCTTTATATATGATAAAAGACGCGGAAGAGAAAGGGCTTTTAAAAGAAGGGAGCACAATTATTGAGCCAACATCAGGAAATACGGGAATCGGGCTTGCCGCTATCGCAGCAGTGAAAGGATACCGTATTATCCTTACTATGCCAGAGACGATGAGCGTAGAGCGCCGGAATATTCTGAAAGCATACGGCGCAGAAGTAGTCCTCACAGAAGGAACAAAGGGCATGGCGGGCGCCATTGCAAAGGCGGAGGAGCTGGCAAAGGAGATTCCGGGAAGCTTTATTCCGGGACAGTTTGACAATTCTGCAAATCCAAAGGCTCACATAGAGACTACGGGACCGGAAATCTGGGAGGACACAGACGGAGAGGTTGATATTTTTGTGGCGGGAGCCGGAACAGGCGGAACGGTCACAGGCGTGGGAGAATATCTCAAATCCAGAAAAAAAGAAGTGAAAATTGTGGCGGTAGAACCTGCGGCGTCTCCTGTACTTTCAGGTGGAAAGCCGGGTCCTCACGGTCTTCAGGGAATCGGAGCAGGATTTGTGCCGAAAATTTTAAATACGGAAATTTATGATGAAGTAATAACAGTAGAAAACGAGGAAGCGTATGCAGCTTCCAGAAACCTTACAAAAACTGAGGGTATTTTAACAGGGATTTCCTCCGGCGCTGCCCTTCATGCAGGAATGCTTCTTGCAAAAAGACCGGAAAATGAGGGAAAAACAATCGTGGTTCTTCTTCCGGACAGCGGAGACCGCTATTATTCCACTCCGCTTTTTCAGGAATAAGAGAGCAGGAGACGGAAAATGAAAATATCTACAAAAGGAAGATACGCAGTGCGCCTTATGCTGGATCTTGCCCTGGACGATGGGGAAAGCCCGATTCGGTTAAAGGAAATCGCGGAGCGTCAGGGGATCTCCGACAAATATCTGGAACAGATTATTTCCATATTAAATAAGGCAGGATATGTAAAAAGTGTACGCGGACCGATGGGTGGATACCGTCTTGTGAGAAAACCGGAGCAGTACACAGTAGGGGAAATCCTCTGTCTCACAGAAGGAAGCCTTTCCCCGGTGGAATGCGCGGGCGCAGGCGGAACGTGCAAAAGGCAGGAAAAATGCGCGTCACAGATACTCTGGAAAAAGCTGAATGACGCCATTTATCAGGTGGTGGACGGCGTGACCTTAAAAGACCTGGCGCTGTGGCAGAAAGAACTGAATAGTGGAGAAATGTAAAAAAAGTTAAAAGAACTGGTATTTTTTCCAGTTCTTTTTTACATTTATTTTACAGAAGAAAGATTTTACATTTTACGTTCCCCTCTTATAATGTCACTTGTAAATGAGGCAGCAATACAATTCAAATAAAGAGGAGAAATAAAATTATGAAGAAAAAAATCGCAAGCATTTTAACAGCAGCAGTAATTGGAGCAACCGTATTCGCAACAGCAGTAAGCGCAGCGCCGGAAGGAGCGATCACAGTCGTATCACGTGAGGACGGTTCCGGAACACGAGGAGCCTTCGTAGAGCTTTTCGGCATTCAGGAAGAAGTAGACGGTGAAAAAGTAGACATGACAACTCTTGATGCGAGCATCACAAACAGCACTTCCGTTATGATGACAACCGTATCCGGAGACGAGAACGCAATCGGATATATTTCTCTTGGTTCTCTGAACGATACAGTAAAAGCGGTAAAGATTGACGGAGCAGAGGCTTCTGCAGAAAACGTGGCAAACGATACATATAAAGTATCCCGTCCGTTTAACATTGTAACAGGAAAAGAAGCAAGCGATGCTGCAAAAGATTTTGTAAGCTACATCATGAGCGCTGAGGGACAGCAGATTGTAGAAGACAACGGCTACATTAAAGAAGACGCAGAGGCAGCAGCATACGAAGCAGGAGATGTTTCCGGCAAAGTTGTAGTTGCAGGTTCCTCTTCCATCTCTCCTGTAATGGAAAAACTGAAAGAGGCTTATGAGGAAGTAAACAAAGACGTGACAATTGAAATCCAGACAAGCGATTCCACAACAGGTGTCAACTCTGCAAACGAAGGAATCTGCGATATTGGAATGGCTTCCCGTGAACTGAAAGATGAAGAAAAAGAGCTCGGTCTTGAGGCGCAGGTAATCGCAAGAGACGGAATCGCAGTGATCGTAAACAACGAAAACGATACAGACGAGCTTACAAGCGAGCAGGTCAAAGCTGTATTTACAGGCGAGACAACAGAGTGGGAAGACCTTGCAAAATAATAACAGTTAAGTAAAGAGGTGTGCGATGAATCACATAAAAGAAAAAGGCATGAAAGTGATATTTCTGACT
Organism: uncultured Blautia sp.; assembly: GCA_900549015.1. GTDB lineage: Bacteria > Bacillota > Clostridia > Lachnospirales > Lachnospiraceae > Blautia_A. The sequence continues at coordinate 5,180 of URMH01000010.1, read as the reverse complement.
GCGGCGTGTGCGTCTGTTCTGGCAGTATTTTTAATATGTATCTTCCTGTTTGCCAGCGGCGTTCCGGCAATCGGAAAAATCGGTCCTTTTAAATTCCTTTTTGGAACAACATGGAGACCTTCCAACGAAATATTCGGGATTCTTCCCATGATTGTGGCAAGTATATATGTAACAGGAGGTGCGATTCTCTTTGGTGTTCCCATTGCGCTTTTTACTTCTGTGTTCATGGCACGCTACTGTCCGAAAAAAATCTACGGACCTTTAAAATCCGGTATTGAACTGATGGCAGGCGTACCTTCTATAGTATATGGATTTTTTGGACTTGTGCTGATTGTTCCCCTGATCCGGGAAGTGTTCGGGGGAACAGGAAGCAGTATGCTGGCAGCGTCCCTTCTTCTTGGACTTATGATACTGCCTACTATTATCGGAGTGACGGAATCTGCGATCCGCAGCGTTCCGGAAAGCTATTACGAAGGCTCTCTTGCACTTGGAGCAACAAAGGAAAGAAGTATTTTCCGTGTGATTCTTCCGGCGGCAAAATCAGGAATCCTGGCGGGAATTGTTCTCGGAATCGGAAGAGCCATCGGAGAGACAATGGCAGTTGTGATGGTTGCGGGAAATCAGCCCAGAATGCCCCAGGGAATCTTAAAAGGCGTTCGTACCATGACAGCAAATATTGTAACAGAAATGGGCTATGCAACAGGGCTTCACAGAGAAGCGCTCATAGCGACAGCAGTTGTTTTATTCGTATTTATTTTGATCATTAATTTAAGTCTTTCGTTACTGAACAGGAGGGCGGAACATGCAGATTGATACAACAGCCGTAATAGAGCAGGCAGGAAATAAAAAGAAACGGAACAGCGTTTCCTTCGGGGGGCAGATGAAGTCTTATTTTCTTCACCCGGGTTCCGGTATTCTGGCGTTTCTTACAACGCTGGCGGCAGTCATTACCTTTGCTCTTCTGTTTTTCTTAATTGGCTACATTCTGGTAAAGGGAATCCCCTACCTGAATGCAGATTTATTTAGTCCTGAATATACTTCAGAGAACGTATCTCTTGTGCCTTCTCTGATTAATACATTTATAATGACAGTCATTTCCCTTGCAATTGCAGCGCCCCTTGGGATTTTCGCTGCAATTTATCTTGTGGAATATGCAAAAAAAGGAAGTAAGTTTGTAAACGTGATCCGCCTGACAGCAGAAACTCTTTCCGGTATTCCGTCTATTGTATACGGACTTTTCGGTATGCTGTTTTTTGTCACAACACTGAAATGGGGAATGTCCATTTTATCCGGTGCATTTACGATGGTGATCATGATTCTTCCCCTTATTATGCGTACTGCAGAAGAGGCTTTAAAATCCGTTCCGGACTCCTACAGAGAGGCAAGCTTTGGTCTTGGCGCAGGAAAACTCCGAACCATTTTTAAGATTGTTCTTCCCTCTGCTGTACCGGGAATTTTAGCAGGCATTATTCTTGCCATAGGGCGTGTGGTGGGAGAAACAGCAGCCCTTATTTACACAGCGGGAACAGTTGCGGCAGTGCCGGACAGCCTTATGGGTTCCGGACGTACACTTGCGCTTCATATGTACGTGCTTTCCAGTGAGGGACTTCATATGAACCAGGCTTCTGCAACAGCAGTTGTGATTCTTCTGTTTGTACTTGTGATCAACGCACTGTCTGGTTTTGTGGCAAAAAGAATCGCGAAAGGATAAGAAAAGGATAAAAATATGAGTGAAAATACAAAGATTCTCGTTGAAAATATGGACCTTCATTACGGTTCTTTTCATGCTCTGAAAAACATAAATATGGAGATTCCGGAAAAGCAGATCACTGCGTTTATCGGCCCCAGCGGATGCGGAAAATCCACACTTTTAAAGTCTTTAAACAGAATGAACGATCTTGTGGAGGGCTGCACCATTACAGGAAAAGTGCAGCTTGACGGAGAAGATATTTACGGAGATATGGACGTAAATCTTCTGAGAAAACGTGTGGGAATGGTGTTTCAAAAACCGAATCCCTTCCCAATGAGTATTTATGATAATATTGCGTACGGACCGCGTACACATGGAATCCGTTCCAGGGCAAAGCTTGACGATATTGTGGAAAAATCTTTAAGAGATGCGGCTATCTGGGACGAGGTAAAGGACCGCCTGAAAAAAAGCGCTCTCGGCATGTCTGGTGGACAGCAGCAGCGTCTCTGTATTGCAAGAGCGCTTGCGGTGCAGCCGGAGGTGCTTTTAATGGACGAGCCGACTTCTGCCCTTGACCCGATTTCCACATCGAAAATCGAGGAGCTTGCGGCAGAGCTTAAAAAAGATTACACAATCGTTATGGTAACCCACAATATGCAGCAGGCAACACGAATTTCAGACAAAACAGCGTTCTTTTTACTGGGAGAAGTCATTGAATTTGACAATACAGACAAGCTGTTTTCCATGCCCTCTGACAAGCGGACAGAAGATTATATTACAGGGAGGTTTGGCTGATATGACAACACTTTTTGAGCGACAGCTTGAGGAGCTTCATGTGCTTCTTATTACAATGGGAGGACTTTGCGAGAAAGCAATTTCCCTTTCTGCGAAAGCCGTTCAGGAACAGGGAGAGCGGGAAATCGTAAAGGAGATTTTTGAGACGGATAAGGAAATTGATGAGAGAGAACGGGAGATAGAGGCGCACTGTATGCGGCTTCTCCTTCATCAGCACCCTGTTGCGAGAGATTTAAGAGAAGTATCCGCAGCTCTTAAAATGATTTCCGATATGGAGCGCATCGGCGATCAGGCGGCTGATATTGCAGATATTTCGTTTTATATCAGGAAAGACGTAAAAATTCCGGCAAAAATCCAGGAAATGGCAGAGCATACGGTTCATATGGTGACAGAGAGCGTAGACGCTTTCGTAAATACAGACCTTGCGCTTTGCAGAAAAGTAATAGAGGACGACGACCTGGTAGACGACTGCTTTAATGGGATCAAGGAGGAGCTGGCAAAGCTGATTTACGGCGCAGAGCTTGATGCGAGAGCGGGGCTTGACCTTCTTATGACTGCAAAATATTTTGAGCGTATCGGCGACCATGCTGTGAATATTGCAGAGTGGGTGGAGTATTCCATTACAGGAGAACACAGAAATAACGAGCATCAGCTTAATGTATAAAGAATACGGAGGTCAGGGGACTTGACAAAGAAAATTTTTAAATCAATTATGGCAGTTTGCACTGTTGTGCTTGTCCTTGGGCTTGCATTTGTAATGGGAATTCTTTACCGGTATTTCGGAAGGCAGATTTCCACAGAGCTTGAAAAAGAGGCTTCTTATGTAGCGCAGGGAATAGAGCTTTCCGGCGTGGAATATCTGGAAAAACTAAACGGAAAGAATGCCAGAATTACCCTGATTGACCAGGACGGAAGCGTACTTTATGACAGTCAGGCAGAGGCTTCTTCTATGGAAAATCACGGGGATCGGGAAGAGGTAGAGGAGGCGGCAGAAACAGGAAAAGGCGAGGCTGTGCGTATGTCGGAGACTCTTTCGGAAAAGACGATTTACTACGCGTTAAGGCTTGAAGACGGAAGGATTCTCCGTGTATCAAGCACCCAGTATTCTGTTCTTGCGCTTGTTTATCAGCTGATTGTTCCTGTACTCTGGATTCTTCTTCTTATGATCATTCTGTCCGGCGCATTTGCGTTTAGATTATCAAAAAAAGTAGTAGAACCTGTGAATAATCTTGATCTGGAACACCCTGAGGAAAATGAAGTATACGAAGAGGTGGCTCCTCTTCTTAGCAGAATGTATAAGCAGAACAGGGAGATCAAAAATCAGATTGACACAGCGAGAAGGCAGCAGGAAGAGTTTTCCATTATCACCGAAAATATGCAGGAAGGACTGGTGGTGATCGACCGCTACACCATGATTCTTTCCGGAAATTCCAGTGTGTGGAAGCTTTTCCATGTAAATGAACCAAAAAGCGGGGAAAGCGTTTATGTGCTAAACAGAAGCGAGGAATTTCAGAGCATTATTGCCAAAGCGCTTGCCGGAAAGCATAACGAGGCTGTGTTAAAGGTTGACGGAAGCGATATTCATGTGGTCGCAAACCCGGTTATGCGGGAAAATCAGGTGGAAGGCGCAGTTCTTCTTCTCGTAAATGTAACGGAAAAGCTGGAAAGAGAAAAGCTTCGGAGAGAGTTTTCCGCAAATGTATCTCATGAGCTGAAAACACCGCTTACCTCTATTTCCGGGTTTGCGGAGATTATCCAGGACGGATATGTAAAAGAAGAGGATATTCGTGCCTTTGCAGGACGGATTTACAAAGAGGCGCAACGCCTTATCACACTTGTGGAAGATGTGATCCGTATTTCTCAGCTTGACGAAGGGGAAGTTCCATATGAGTGGACAGAGACAGATCTGTATGAGACTGCAAAAAATGTATTTGGCATTTTAAGCGAAGCTGCAAAAAAGCAGGACGTTCATCTCTATATAGAAGGGGACAGAATAAAGCTTCACACAGTTCCCAATATTCTGGAGGAAGTGCTGTTTAATATTTGCGACAATGCGATCAAGTACAACAAACAGGGCGGAAGCGTCTGTATCCGCCTTACAGAAAATGAGGACAATGTCTGTATTTCTGTACAGGATAACGGCGTTGGAATCCCAAAAGAAGACCAGAGCCGTGTGTTCGAGCGGTTCTACCGGGTAGATAAAAGCCATTCCAAAGAAATAGGAGGCACGGGACTGGGGCTTTCTATTGTAAAACATGGCGTGAGCTTCCTGGGAGGAGAGGTGGAACTGGAAAGTACGCCTGGACAGGGAACAGAGATTACAGTGAGTTTTCCGAAAGAATAAAGAGCTGTCTGCGATTCACAGCAAACGTGACAGATTTTTCTTCATTTTGCTTTATCCGCTAATATGTCATCGAAAATCAAACTCGCCTGTAAAACAGGCTCAGACAGTGATTTTCAATGACACGGATTTGCAAAATTTCAGAAATCTGTCAAAGATTTGCATGTGAAAACGCAGACAGCTTTATTTTTGTTCCAGGCGGAAGGTTAATGAAATAAACGATGATGATTTTGATTGTGGTGGTTATGTGGAAGTGTTATAGTATGGGTATGATGAAAGGAACAAATCGAAAAATCGAAATTTATAAAGGAGAATATTGATGAAACTATTTTTATGTTCGCACTTTTCAAGTGT
>URMH01000009.1 GCA_900549015.1 uncultured Blautia sp. | reverse complement strand
GTATGATAGGGGTCTCCAAAACCTTTGGTGGGAGTTCGATTCTCTCATCCCCTGTTAAAAAGCTCAGTAAATGTACTGGGCTTTTTCTGTATATCCGGAAAAATAAAAAAAGAGGTGTCAGCGATGAAACAGCTTCAGATATTAATAAAGCCTGCGTCTTCTGCATGTAATTTAAGATGCAGATATTGTTTTTATGAAGATGAAAGCAACTGCCGGGAAATAAAAAATTATGGAATAATGAGCGCGGAGACGAGAAGTGATTTAATTGAAAATGCCCTTTCAAGTGCAGAAGAACGCTGTGTTTTCGCTTTTCAGGGAGGAGAGCCGGTTCTTGCTGGCTTAAAATGGTTTCAGGATTTTGCGGAAGAAGTAAATAAAAGAAAAAATAAAAAACAGCAGATTGCCTATACTATTCAGACAAACGGAACGCTTCTTGATGATAACTGGTTTTTATTTTTTAAGGAAAATTCGTTTCTGGTAGGGCTTTCCCTGGACGGAACAGAAGTATTGCACGATGAAAACAGGAAGGATCAATATGGAAACGGGACCTTTTTAAAAGTGATTTCCGTAGCTGAACAACTGAAGAAAAGAGAGATCCCTTTTAATATCCTTACTGTTTTGACAGGGCAGTCTGCAGAAAAAGCCGGGGAAATTTACGATTTTTATAAAAAACAGGGATTTTTATATCAGCAGTATATTCCCTGTCTGGACGCCTTAAATGAAAGACCGGGGAGCAATCCCTATTCCATTTCTCCAAAACAATATGAAGATGCCTTAAAGGTTTTATTTGACAGATGGTTTCAGGATACAGTACAGGGGGAAGCCTGTTACATCAGGCAGTTTGATAACTGGCTCACTGTTTTGTCAGGAGGAGCGCCGGAGGCATGTTCCATGTGCGGAAAGTGCACCATGCAGAATGTTGTGGAAGCAAACGGAGACGTATATCCATGTGATTTTTATGTGCTGGACGAATACAGGATTGGAAATGTGGCGGAGATTTCATTTAAGGAAATGAGGCGTATGACGGAGATTCCGGATAAGGTTTCTTTTTTCAGGGAAGCGGAGAAACGGGATGACAGGTGTGGAGAATGCAGAGTTTATCCTCTGTGCAGAGGGGGCTGCAGAAGAGAACTGGTAAGAGAAGGGGAAAAATGCCGTCAATATTTTTGTGAGGCATACGAAGGATTTTTCCAATATGCCATAGGGCGCATGGAATGGCTTATTGGAAGCGGAGAGATTTAAAAGGAGAAGTACGGGGGAATAAGAGATGAAGCTATTGGTAGCAGATGATGAGAGGTGGATTCGAAAAGGCGTAAGGAAAATGATTGAGCAGGGAGGGCATTCTTTTGAGGAAATCCTGGAAGCGGGAAGCCTTGCAGAAATGGAAGCTGTTTTTCTGGAAGAAAGACCGGAAATTGTAGTATCCGACGTTCGTTTTCCCTGCGGGACAAGCTGCGAGTTATGCAGAAAACTATATGAAACAGAAAGAAAAACAAAATTTATCATGCTCTCCGGTTATGATGATTTTGCTTATGTAAAAGCTGCGCTTGGATATAAAGCTCTGGACTATCTTTTAAAGCCTGTAGATAAAAAGGTTTTGAATAAGGTAGTGGAGAAGGCGATAGAGGAATATGCCGCAGAAAACGGAGAAAAAGCCTGTGTGAGCATAGAAGTGGAAGAACAGGAAAAGGAGATTTTAAGCGGCGATGACATTGTAAAGAGGATTATGAAAGAAATAGGAGAAAACTGTGCAGGGAAATATACTTTAAAAACATTTGCCTTAAAATACCATATCAGTGAAGCATATCTTTCCAGCCTGTTTGCAAAAACAGCAGGGGTGAGCCTTACAAATTATATTATGAGAGAGCGGGTGGAACGCTCTGCGGGACTTATGCTTCAGACAAACAGAAAAATCAGCGATATTGCAATGGAAGTGGGGTATGAAGATCCGAGATATTTTATGAAAATTTTTAAGAAGGTAACAGGCGAGACGCCTACAGATTACAGGGCGCGCCAGTGGCAGGAGCTTGATTATGAAGAATAAACGAAAACCGCCGATTTACCTGAAAGTCATTCTGGGATTTTTTGTAATTCTTGCAGGAACGCTTCTTCTTGTGTGGTTCATCGTTAATGCTTACTGCATTTCTTTTGTAAAAGAGCAGAGGGTGGCATACAACATAAAAATGCTACAGGAAGCGGAATATGAATTTAAAGAGTTGTATGTGCAGATGAATCAGCTTCTCACTACCATATCCGGTGAGTATGTGGAAAATCAGGAAGAGCCGCAGGCATTTCTGAGAATCAAAGGGGAGCTGGAATTTGAAAGTAAAATCAAGGACGCGATTTACAGAAACGGGTTTTATAATATTTGTGAAGGCGTAATTGTTTACGAGGACAAAGAGAATTACCGTTATGTAGGTTCCGGAGCAGTGCAGAAAGGATATGAGTTTGAGGAAAACTCCTGTTTTTCACAAATGGCTGAGAAAAATTTTACATGCAGGGTTTTCGGACCAATGGAAGAAACATATAAGGCGGAACATGTGGAAAAACAGCAGGTGATCTGTTTTGTGAAACGAAAGCAGGGCGCGGTAAAAGAAGGAAGTCTGCCGCCCTTTGTTATGGTGACGGTAAAATATTCTGCGATCCAGGAAATGCTTGACAGAATGCTGTCTGATAATGCCGGTTTCTTTTTAATGAATAAAGAAGGGAAAATCCTGCAAAGCTCCGGAAGAAAGAACAAATATGAAGATACGGAAACTTTTGAAGATATAAAAAGTGAAATTCTGAAAAATATGGAGCATACAGGAACGTTATCGAGAAGCGGTACGCTTCTTACAAGTATGCGTCTTGATAATTACGACTGGATTCTTACTGTGGCAGATAAGGAGGATACCTTATTTCAGGATATAAATCAGCTTGCCATGTATGTGGAAATTTTTATTGCAGTGTGCGGCGCAGCAGGGATTGGAGCAGCAGTATTTCTTTCCAGGAAAATGCTGTTTCCTGTTGAGCTTTTAAGAAGAATGGCTGGCGAGATGGCAAAAGGGGAGCATATAGACGAGGGGGAAGGAGATGAGGTTGGAGAAATAAGAGGTATTCTTCAGGGAATGAAGAGGGAGATTGAAGATTTAAGCGCAAGACAGTATATCAGCGAGGTGAGAGAGCGGGAAGCACAGATCCGCGTGCTTCAGTCGCAGATCAATCCTCATTTCCTTCATAATACCCTGGATAATATTTACTGTATTGCACAGATTGAGGAAATCGAGCCCATCGAACTCCTCACAAGAAACCTCTCGGAAATGATGCGGTACAGCGTAAATAATAAAAATATGTATGTGCCTCTTACACAGGAATTAAAGCACATGAAAGCGTATGTGGACATTATGAATGTCCGGTACGAAGACTGTATTGAGCTGAAAACAGAGATTGAAAGAGATACGGAAAATGCACAGGTAGTAAAGCTTCTTCTTCAGCCGCTTGTAGAAAATGCCTGTATTCACGGGATTTTGAAGAAGAAGGAACAGAGGGGAGTTCTCTATATCAGGGCTTTTCGCAAAAAGGAAGTTCTGGAAATATATGTGGAAGATGACGGAGTGGGGATTACAGAAGAAATAAGGGAAGAGATGAACCGTGTGTTCAGAAAAGAAGTGAAAAGTGTCCGCACTCCGAAAAATAAAGGATTTGGAATTGCGCTTGTAAATGTGAATGACAGAATCCGTCTGCTGGACGGAGAGGAATATGGCATTCATACAGAGAAAAGACCTGGCGGCGGCACTGTCGTAATTGTGACACAGAGATACCGACTGTGGGAAGATGAATTATAAAAAATAATAAAATAGAAAAGAAGATGTGAAAATTGGAAGAAAAAACCAATGAAAAAATATCTTCTTTTTTTGCATATTTGTTGTAAATGAATAAAAAACGAAAAATCGTACACCTAAATAAGAAAAAACGTCCACAGATTTTAGAAAAAATGGCAGGTATAATGGGCTTAACAACAACGACAGGAGTGAAATCAAATGAAAAAGAAAATCAGATTTCGGACATTTAAGCCCTATCTTTTTCTCATTCCTATTTTTGCTCTTCTCATCATATTTAAGTACATACCGTTTGGAATGGCAATTACAAAGTCATTTTTTAACTGGAACGGAGCAAATCTGAATGAGTTTATAGGACTTGAAAATTTTGTGGAGGCATTCCACGACAAAATGTTTCTGGAAAGCATTGTTAGGGCATTTTTTGTTATGGTGGTGCAGGTACTGATCGTGCTTACGATTCCGCTTTTGACAGCAGAGCTTCTCTATGCGGTGCGCTCAAAGAAGATGCAGTATTTTACAAGAACTGCAATTACCTTTACTATGGTAGTTCCCACAGTGGTAGTCATTCTTCTGTGGCAGTGGCTGTTAAATGGCGATACTGGTGTGATCAATACCTTTTTAAGAGATATAGGGCTTTCGGGACTGGCAAAGCCCTGGCTTGGAAATTCGCAGACAGCCCTGGGGTCTGTTCTTGCAGTGGGGTTTCCCTGGCTTGGCATGGTATCTCTTGGTGGTATGCCGTTTCTTTTATATTTTGGCGCTTTGCAGTCGATTCCCACAGACTTGTTTGAGGCGGCAGATCTGGACGGCGTGACCCTGTTTCAGAGAATACGCATGATCGACCTTCCCATGATCGCAAGCCAGATCAAGCTTATGGTAACGCTTGCCATCATTAATTCTCTGCAGGTTTTTGATACGGTTTATATCCTTACAAAAGGCGGACCCGGAACTTCTACTATGGTTCCTGCTGTGTATATGTATGAGCAGGGATTTTCCTACAGGAGAATGGGGTACTGTTCAGCACTTGGAACCATATTGTTCGTGCTGATCATGCTTTTGACACTGGTAAATAACAAGTTTCTGAAAAATACGGAAACAATGGATTAGAAAGGGGGAGAAAAATGAAAAAAGCAGCATCTGTTCTGGGAAGAGTATTTCTTGGATTGATCGTACTTCTTGTATTGATCCCGTTTTTTCTGCTCCTTTCCAATTCCTTTAAATGGAGCGAGGAGATTGTAAAGACTCCGTTTTCGCTTCCCGCAGCCTGGCATTTTACAAATTATGTGAAGGCTGGGGCACAGGTATTCAAGCCTATGCTGAATACATTTTTTGTAACTGTGTGCGTCATTGGAATTGTACTGATAACAGGAACCCTGGCAGCATACGCTTTTGTGAGATTTAAGTTTGCAGGCTCTACATTTTTATATCTGGCAATTATGGCGCTTTTAATGATTCCGGGCTTTGTGCTTTTGATCCCTCAGTTTATTCAGATTACAAATTTGCATATGTACAATACCTTCTGGGGATTAATTCTGCCTCCGGCAGCGGCAAGCTCGGCAACAGCTACTTTTCTTTTAAAGACTTCAATGGAGGGACTTTCCAAAAGTCTCTTTGAGGCGGCAGACATGGAAGGGGCAGGAGAGCTTCAGATTCTTACAAAAATCGTGGTGCCTCTCTCAAAGCCCACACTTTCTACAGTGGTGATCATGACAGGTCTTGCAGCATGGAATAATTATTTATGGCCTCTCGTATCTACAACAGGGGAAAATACACAGCAGATAGCAGTTGCTTTGACGAAACTGATCCGAAGCGCTGTGGAAGGAAACGGAGTTGTATTTGCCGGATATGTAACGGCGTCCCTGCCGCTCATTATTTTATTCTGTTGTGCGAGCCGCTCATTTGTGGCTGGACTTACGCAGGGAGCAGTAAAAGGATAATAAAAAAAATAAAATTTAAAATAAAGGAGGACACAGAAAATGAAAAAAAGAAATCTTACAGTAATGTGTGCAGCGACCGCAATGGGGCTTCTGGGAGGAATGCTTCCGGGTGTGGAGGTAAAAGCGGAGGATAAGGTAAAGCTTGTGTTTGCCCAGGATCTTGATACGGACGAAAAGGCAAATAAGGTAATGAATGAAATCCTTACAGAATATACGGAGAAAACAGGAACAGAAATTCAGTTTGAGTCTCTTCCGTCTGCAGATTACAGAACATGGCTTATGACTCAGTTTTCAGCAGGACAGGGACCGGACGTATACACAGGAATTATTTATGATATGACTCAGGATTATAAGGCAGGATACCTTACAAATTTTAAAGATCTGTATGAGGAAGAGAGCATTTATGATAAGGGACAGCCCTGGAAAGAGACGCTGCCGGAGTATATTGCAGAACAGATGTATATTACAGAAGACGATGTGCCGGGGTATCCTACTGCAACAAGTGTGGTGCGTGTTTTCTATAATAAAGATATGCTGGAGGCAGCAGGAGCAGAGGTTCCGGAAACATGGGAGGAATTTATGGATACCTGCAGCAAATTAAAAGAAGCGGGAAACATTCCATTCGCATTTCCAAATGCAACGATTGCAGATTTATCCTGGTTGTGGTTTAATAATTCTATCTGTAGCCAGATCGACCACGAAATGGTAGAAGTTCTTGACGTTTCCGGAAACGGTTATGTGGAGCTGGCGGAAATGTGCAGGGGATATGATGAAGGAAAAATCGATTTCAAAGATGAAAAACTCATTGAAAGCTTTGAGCTTATGAAAGAATTTTCCCAGTACTGGACTTCTGATTACAATGGTCTGGATCAGAAAAACGCCATTGAAATGTTTGCAAGAGGAGAAGTCGCAATGGTACAGGCAATGAGTACGTCTCTTGAAAAGATTCAGTCTATTGTAGGCGACAGCTTCGAATATGGAGTAATGCCGGTTCCTGTAATTACAGAGGAGACAAATGAAAATGCACTTGGAAAATCTGTAATCCTCGGGGGACAGCCGGATATTATTTTCGGAATGAACAAAGCGCTGGAAGAAGATGAGGAAAAATACGCGGCAGCTCTTGATTTTGTACAGTATATGTCTTCACCGGAAATCCAGACAAGACTTGCAGAGGAGATTAACAGGATTCCTCTTGCAACGACTGTAGAGCTTCCGGAACGCCTTGCAGGTTTCACTATTACAGAAGAGCCTCTTCGTATGCCCTGGTATACAGGTGTAAATGAGCAGTGGAGAAATTATTTCCACCGCACAGGACAGGAATTTTTAGCTGATGCCATCACAGCAGAAGAAATGGCAGAGACTTTAAATAAGTCCTTCGGAGAAGTGATCGCTTCTGTAGAGGGGGAAAACGGCTGGAGTGCAGATAATAATTACGGAATGGAACAGGGGAATGAATCATGACGAAAAAGCCAAATGTAATCTACATTCTTGCAGATGATATGGGATATGGAGATATTCGTGCATTTAACGAAAAATGTCCTTTTGAGACGCCGCACCTTGACGCTTTATGCAAAAACGGGGTGAAATTTACTGATGCACATTCTTCTTCCGCAGTGTGTACGCCGTCCAGATACAGCATTCTTACGGGAAGATATAATTGGCGTTCCAGACTGAAATCCTCAGTTGTGGGGGGATATTCAGAGCCCTTGATAGAGGAAGGCAGGAAAACGGTGGCAAATCTTTTTAAGGAAAATGGATACCGCACTGTGATGATCGGGAAATGGCATCTTGGAATGAGTTTTTCCAAAACGCCGGATTTTCAGGAAGTGCCGGATTTTGATGCCTGCAGCGGTGTAGACTACAAGGGGCGCATTGCACGCTCACCTGTAAGCAACGGGTTTGATTATTATTACGGAATCAGCGGCTCTCTCGATATGCCGCCCTATGTTTACATAGAAAACGATCATTTCACGGAAGTGCCGGATCATGAGACAGAGAGTAAGGGAAAGAAATACTGGAGAAAAGGACCGACGGGCGCACATTTCCATCATGAGAATGTTCTGGACGAGCTGACGGAAAAGGTAACGCAGGAAATAGAAAATAATAAGGACGGGGAAACGCCATTCTTTATCTATTTTCCAATGCCTGCTCCACACACACCGATCCTTCCGGGAAAAGAATTTCAGGGAAAATCAGGCACGAACGAATATGGAGATTTTGTCCTTCACTGTGACGATGTAGTGGGAAGATTGACAGAAAAGCTGAAAGAGACAGGTCTTTACGACAATACCATTGTGATTTACACATCAGATAACGGCTGTTCTCCAATGGCAGATTATAAGGAGCTGGAAGAAAAAGGGCATAATCCAAGCTATGTTTTCCGGGGAACAAAATCCGACATTTATGAAGGCGGTCACAGAATCCCTCTTATTGTACAGTGGCCGGAGGAATTGCATGGCGGAAAAGTCTGTAAAAAGATTGTGTGCCTTTCTGATTTTATGGCGACAATGGCGGAGATTCTCGGAGTCTCTCTTCCGGACAACTGCGGAGAGGACAGTGTGAGCAATCTGCCTCTCTGGAAGGAGCCGGAAGGAGATGAGGTTCGAAAGGATATTGTACATCAGAGTATCGACGGCTCTTTATCCATAAGAAGAGGAAACTTTAAGCTGGAAATGTGCCAGGGATCTGGAGGCTGGTCGGAACCTGTCTCCGGGACGAAAGATGAAAGTCTTCCAAGATTTCAGCTTTATGATCTCTCCGATGATATTGGAGAGCGGAAAAATGTAATCGAGGAGCATAAAGAGCTTGCAGGAGAACTCCGCAATATTCTGAAATCTTATGTAGAAAACGGAAGAAGTACGCCGGGAGAACCGCAGTCCAATAACGGGCAGAGGATCTGGGAAACGGTTTCCTGGCTGGACGAGGAGGAACCTTTAAAGCTTAATTTTTAACAAGTTCTGTCAGAGAGCGGAAAGTATAACCCATTTCTTCCCATTTTGTGAGCAGTTCGTCCAGAATCTCAGCATTTGTTTTTGAAGTGCTGTGAAGAAGGACAACTGCTCCGGGGTGAATACGTGTTAAGAGCTTATCAAAAGCCTCTTCCTTTGTGGGCTGGCTGTCTTCATACCAGTCTACATAGGCAAGACTCCAGAAGAAGGTTTTATATCCAAGCTCCTTTGCCATAGAAAGATTTTTTGTACTGTATATTCCGCGGGGCGGACGGTAAAATTTTGTCATGGGAGTTTTGGTTAAATCTTCATACAGCTTTTCGACTCCGGCAAGCTCTTTCTGAAAAGCTTCCACAGAAGAGATGGACGACATATCCGGGTGGGTGAGAGTGTGATTTCCAACGATGTGCCCTTCCTGCACCATATGCTTAATAAGCTCCGGATTGTCTTTGATAAAATTTCCCACTACGAAAAAAGCAGCGGGAACGCGGTGCTTTTTCAGAGCGTCCAGGATTGCGGGCATATTTCCGTTTTCATAGCCGCAGTCAAAAGTAAGGTAGAGAACTTTTTCTTCCGTATCTTCTGCAAAATAAGCATCGTACTGTGCCAGTTCTTCCACGGAGGCGTTTCCGACGGGGCGTTTGCCTTCGTCCTGAAAGCTCAGTCCCCAGCTTGTGGAGGAAGACGATGTTTGCACAGTCTTTTGTTCGGAGCGGAGGAAGCTGTAAAGATTTCCTGCGCCGGCTCCGATTATGTAAGCTGCTGCAAGGATAAGAAGCGTCCGGGAGCGGGCAGGACGGCGAAAAAGATATTTCATAAAAGCCTCAATATTTTCTTTTAAGATATGTATATGAAAAAGGGAAAATTTTATACAGAATAAAAAATCCTGTGCATGGAATAAAGTCCGCACAGGATTTTTTGTGATAGCTGAGAATCCCGCAAGCGAGATCCTTTGTTCTGGAGAAATTTAAACGCCGCAGGTTTTGTGGCTGCAGGGTTTTCCGAAGACCTGATCGAAAAGCTTTCGTCCTGTAGGAGTGGCGGCAAGTCCGCCTTCTGCGGTTTCGCGAAGTGTGGCAGGCATGGCGTTTCCTACTTTTTTCATGGTGATAATGACTTCATCTGCGGGAATGGCGCTCTTAATTCCTGCGAGGGCAAGCTCTGCGCCAACAAAAGCTCCGGCAACACCGGAAGCGTTTCTTTTAATGCAGGGGATTTCCACAAGCCCGGCAACCGGGTCGCATACAAGACCCAGAATATTTTTAAGGGTAATGGCAACGGCAGAATCGATCATATCCGGAGTTCCGCCTGCCAGCTCCACAACAGCGGCAGCAGCCATTGCAGCGGCAGAACCGCATTCTGCCTGACAGCCGCCTTCCGCTCCTGCGAGAGAAGCATTGTTTGCGATGACCATGCCGACAGCAGAGGCTGTAAAAAGAGACATGACACATTCTTTTTCGGAAAGATGATACATTTCTTCCATTGTAAGAACAGCAGCAGGAACAATTCCGCAGCTTCCTGCTGTTGGAGCTGCTACAATCCGCCCCATAGAAGCGTTCAGTTCAGAAACAGCAAGGGCACGGTAAAGCGCTCCTCCCAGAAGAGGTCCTGTAAGATTTTTTTTCTGTTCTACAGCACATTTCATTTTATAGGCGTCTCCGCCAGTAAGTCCGCTTGTACTGCGAAGATCCGGGTCGCAGCCCGGTTCAATAGAAGCGCGCATGACAAGATAGTTTTCCCGCATTTTGTTGTATACTTCTTCTTCTGTAAGCTCAAGCTGCTCTGCCTGCTGTGTGAGAACAAGAGAAGAAAGAGGAAGTCCTTCTTTTTTTGCGCTGTCTAAAAGTTCACGTATTGAATAATAATTTAAGTCCATAAAACCTCCTGTTAAATTGGCAAAAGCATAGTGCTTGAGTAAATATTTGGAAGCCGGCTGATTTTGTCATTTAAGGAAGAGTCAGAACAGCCGTCGATTTCGATGGTCATAACAGCCTGTCCGCCCTTCGTCTGTCTGGAAAGACGGAAATTACAGATATTCACGCCGCAGTCTGCCATGAGTTCTGTGACAGCCGCAATCGTTCCCGGGGTGTCTTTATGAAGTACGATGAGGGTAGTGTGCTGACCGGTAAGGGAAACGTCCATTCCGTTTACCTTTGTCACCATAATATTTCCGCCGCCAATGCTGCTTCCGCGAAGAGATACTGTAGTTCCGTCTTCGGAAGTCAGAGTGATCTCTGCTGTATTGGGGTGGGCGTCATCAAGGTCTGCTGTGTAGATTTCCACAAGAAGCCCTTCTTTTTCCGCTTCCTCAAGGGAAAAACGAATACGCTCATCGTGCGCCTGCATTCCCAGGATTCCGGCAACGATCGCTTTGTCTGTGCCGTGACCTTTATATGTTTTTGCAAAGGAACCGTGAAGAAGAATGGAAGCCCGGACAGGTGGCTTTCCAAGGAGTGTGCGAGTGATAAGTCCAATTCGGGCTGCACCTGCGGTATGAGAACTGGAAGGACCGATCATCACCGGTCCGAGAATATCAAAAACGTTCATAAATTTAATCTCCGTATCTAAAAGTTAAATTTTGTATCCGTTCTTATTATAATGGATTTGCAGAAGTTTTGAAAGAGAAGAATCAAGAATTTTCCTTTTCATCTGAACTTTCGTTTTCCATCGGTGGTTCATCGGGAACGTGTTCTACAATATCCTCAATATTACAGTTGAGAATGGTGCAGATTCGGTCGAGTGTGTAAACTTCTGTATTGAGATTTTTGCGGAAGCGGTCCAGAAGCGATTTTGTAATGTGATAATGTTCATATAAATCATACTGTGAAATACCGCGTTCCTTCATTGTTTTCCATAAGCGGTCATATTTTATCATACGTATATCCTGTCCAGTTTTTCTTGATATAAAACCATTATCCGGGTAAAATAAAGATTATAATAGTGTCTTTATATCGACACGAACGGAGGTGTATGATGAAAAGAGTGATAAAAGCGGTGATTTCCGCAGGGCTTGTTCTTTTATTTGCAGGAGCTGTTTTTTACTGTACGGTAGCGGGAGCACCGGAAGAGACGGACAGTGCAAGAAGATATATGCTGGCAGCGGGAGCCTTTTCTCTTCTTCTGGCTTCTTTTGTGTGCGGGTGTATCCATTATATTTTGTATCTTCAGAGAAAACTAGAGGAGTATAAAAATAAAGAAGATTAAAAAAAAGATTCTTCCGATTCCTGAAGCCTGGGAGTGTTGCAAAAATCCTCGATTTTTGGTAGTATAGACGGGTAAGAATGTATTAAAAACAACAATAATATATAAAGGAGAACATTATGAGCAAAAAACCAACCGTTTTAATGATTCTTGATGGATACGGACTCAACGAAAAGCAGGAAGCAAACGCTGTATATGAGGCGAAAACTCCTGTTATGGACAGGCTGATGGCAGAGTGTCCTTTTGTAAAAGGATATGCAAGCGGTCTTTCCGTAGGTCTTCCGGACGGTCAGATGGGTAACTCTGAGGTAGGACATCTGAACATGGGTGCAGGCCGTATCGTATACCAGGAGCTTACAAGAATCACAAAAGAAATCGAAGACGGAGATTTCTTCAAAAATGAGGCGCTTCTGGCAGCAATGAAAAATGCAAAAGAAAATAATTCTGCGATCCATTTTATGGGACTTCTCTCAGACGGCGGCGTTCACAGCCACAATACACATCTTTACGGACTTCTTGAGATGGCAAAAAGAGAAGGTCTTGAGAAAGTTTATGTACACTGCTTCCTTGACGGACGTGACACACCTCCTGCATCAGGAAAGAGCTACATTGAAGAACTGGAAGCAAAAATGAAGGAAATCGGCGTTGGAGAGATCGGCGTGATTTCCGGACGTTACTATGCAATGGACCGCGATAACCGCTGGGACCGTGTAGAGCTTGCATACAAGGCGCTTACAAAGGGAGAAGGCGTAAAAGGAACAGACGCGGCAGCAGCCGTACAGGCTTCCTATGACGATGGAAAGACAGACGAGTTCGTGCTTCCTACTGTAATGGAAAAAGACGGACGTCCTGTTGCTGTTGTATCTGACAAAGATTCCGTTGTATTTTTCAACTTCCGTCCTGACAGAGCACGTGAGATCACAAGAGCATTCTGTGACGATGCATTCCAGGGATTTGAAAGAGAAAAACGTCTGGATACTACTTTTGTATGCTTCACAGATTATGATGACACAATCGGCAATAAACTGGTTGCATTCCACAAAGTGCAGCTTCACAATACATTTGGCGAGTGGCTTGCTGCAAACAATATGACACAGGCCCGTATTGCAGAGACAGAGAAATATGCGCACGTTACTTTCTTCTTTAACGGCGGTGTGGAAGAGCCGAATAAAGGAGAGGACAGAATCCTTGTAAAATCTCCAAAGGTTGCAACATACGACCTTCAGCCGGAGATGAGCGCTCCTGCTGTATGCGATAAACTGGTGGAGGCGATCAAATCCGATAAATATGATGTGATCATCGTTAACTTTGCAAACCCGGATATGGTTGGTCATACAGGTGTGGAAAACGCTGCGATCAAAGCGGTAGAAGCAGTTGACGAGTGTGTGGGAAGAGCAGTTGATGCAATTAAAGAAGTGAACGGACAGATGTTTATCTGTGCAGACCACGGAAATGCAGAGCAGCTTCTCGACTACTCTACAGGAGAACCATTCACAGCGCACACAACAAATCCGGTTCCGTTTATTCTTGTAAATGCAGATCCGAAATATACACTTCGTGAAAACGGCTGTCTTGCAGACATTATCCCGACTCTTATCGAGCTTATGGGAAAAGAAAAACCGGAGGAAATGACAGGAACTTCTCTTCTTGTAGAAAAATAAAAAAAGAAAAAAATAAGATGTCTGAAGGCGCGGGAAGTTTTCCGCGCCTTTTTAAAAAATTTCTTTCCAGGCAATATTAAAAGGGAAACTGTACATAATAATAAAGAAAATATTAATCTTTTATAAAAAACATAATATGAGATACAAAATGGAAGAATTATGTTATAATATAGGCGTTATTGAAATTTTTTGTTACTTAATGTCGAGGAGAGAATAAATGAGCAACGAAAACATGAATGAGCAGCAGAATAAAAAATCAGCTCGTCCCCGAAAGATTACTTATGTCCCCATTGGTGATGAGGAATTGGAAAATACAGTCCTTCCTGTAAAGAAAAAGCATAAAGGGATGAAAATTACAGGAATTGTAGCAGCTATGCTTGCAGTAACTGCCGGCTGCGCCTACGCAGGAATTTCCTATTATTATTCAGACCGCTTTTTTGAGGGAACTACAATCAACGGAGTGGACTGTTCCGGAAAAACTGCTTATGAGGCAGAGCAGGCGATTGCAGAACAGGTAGAAAAGTATTCTATTTCTGTCAGCGCAAGAAATCTGGAGCCTCAGGTGATACAGGGAGCAAATATTAATTATAAGTACACGTCAGACGGAGAGGTTCTGAAACTTTTAAAAACCCAGAAGCCGTATGAGTGGGTAAAGGGATATACAGAACCGGTCAGCTATACCACGGATATTCAGACAACCTTTGACCATGCTCTTCTTGAGACGGAGCTTAGAAATTTAAGCTGCGCAAAGGAAGAAAATCAGGTGGCTCCTGAGAATGCTTATGTTACGTTTAATGATTCCCAGTCTTCATTTGAGATCGTGCCTGAGACACAGGGAAGTAAACTTGTTCTTAAAAAAGCATATCAGACTTTGAGCGATGCGGTAACAGGAAGTATGCAGAGCGTAGATTTTAATGCGACTGCAGACGTATATGCTTCTGCTTCTGTAAAAAGCGACAGTCCGGAACTTCTTGCAACGAGAGATGCTTACAATAACTTTGCGAAGGCAAGCATTACTTATACATTTGGTGATCAGACAGTAACTCTGGACGGAACGACGATCAAAACATGGCTTCAGTTTGATGAGAAAGGAAAGCTTGTGCAGGACGATGCCTCTTTCCAGAATCATGTAAATGAGTTTGTGGCGCAGCTTGCTGCGGAGCATGATACAGTGGGAACAAGCCGTGCGTTTAACACTACAAGCGGAAGAACAGTTTATGTATACGGTTCCGCTTACGGCTGGCAGATCAATCAGGCAAAAGAGGCGGCGCAGCTTATGGAGGAAATCCGTTCCGGAACGCAGACAACAAGAGAGCCTGTATATTCCATGAGAGCCAATACGTATGGTTATAATGATATTGGAAGCACGTATATAGAGGTGGATTTAAGCAATCAGCATCTTTATTATTATCAGGACGGAGCGGTCATTCTGGAATCTGATTTTGTATCCGGAAATATGTCTTATGCGGACAGACAGACACATGAGGGAATTTTCAGGCTTTACTCCAAGAGCAGCCCTTCTGTGTTAAGAGGACCGAAGCTTCCGAACGGAAAATACGAGTATGAGACGCCTGTAACCTTCTGGATGCCGTTTGACGGAGGAATTGGTTTCCACGATGCAAACTGGCGCTCCAATTTCGGCGGAGACGATTATCTCACAAACGGATCTCACGGCTGTATCAATATGCCGTACGACAATGCGGCTGCATTATACAGTATGATCAATTACGATGTGCCGATTGTGTGCTTCTACTAAAGAAAAAGGTACAGGAGAAAAAAATGGACAGAACATTTGATTTGATTTTAACTTTTGGCGCTGTTGTCATTGGAATTTTGCTTCTTACAGGAAACGGCGGAATTTTTATGAAAGGTGGAAATTCAGCAGTAAGAAAAGTAAAGTACGACCAGAAGAAGATGGAAAAATCCTCGGGAATCGCACTGATTCTGGTAGGACTTGCAACAGGAATTGATGCTTACACAGAAGGGCTTCCCGCAAAGGTGGCATATATTGTTGTGCTTCTTGTGATTTTCGGAACTCTTTTCTGGTATATCAGAACAAAATGCAGAATAAAAAAATAGAAGTAAAAACGGAGAGCTTTCAAGGTGGAAGCTCTCCGTTTGCATATAATGTTAAAAAAGAGAAATCAGGTCTTTTAATTCTGAAATCGTATAATCGGGATTTTCCACATTGCCGAAGCCGTAAGAAGCAAATACAAAGGGAAGCCCAGCCTGTTTGCTGGCATTGTAATCTCCAGCAGTATCCCCTACGTAAACAGGAGAAGAAAGTTTATAATCCTGTATGATTTTTTGAATATTGTCGCCTTTGGGCATTCCCGTATCTCCCGGGCAGAGGTGACCGGTAAAGTAGCGGCCAAAACCGGTTGCTTTTAAAAATACTTCAATATATCCTGCCTGGCAGTTGCTCACAATAAAAAGCGGATATTTTTTTGAAAGAACAGAAAGTGTTTCTTCCAGTCCCGGATAAATGGGAGCCTTTGCTTTTTCAAGAGCCTGATGCTCCGCTTCACAGCAGCCGTCAATAATGCGAAGCTGTTCTTTTTTTGAATACCGGGGGAAAAGCTGTGCTGCAATATCCGGAAGAAGCTGACCGAAAAGAGATTTCAGTTTTGCGGAGGTAATGTTCATATTTATGTTTTCTTTATTTTTTAAATAATCTGTCCAGGCATCTGCCACAATTTCTGTGGAATCCCATAAAGTTCCGTCTACGTCAAAAATAATACTGTCCATAAAAATCCTTTCTGATTTTGTTTATTCTTTGTACTTTACTTCTGTGATTATGTGCTAAAAGTCATTTTAAAGGAGAAAAGATAAAAAAGCAACTGGCTTTTTTCAGGTTTTATGTTATGATAGAAGGCACGAGGTAAAAAATATGAGATATAAAGAAACAGAGAAGGCGGTTTTTCTTAAAAGACCCAACCGTTTTATCGCAGAGGTGGAGATACAGGGAAAAAGAGAGACCGTTCATGTGAAAAACACAGGAAGATGCAAAGAGCTTCTGATTCCGGGAACAGAAGTAATCCTGGAAAAAAGCGGAAATCCCAACAGGAAGACAAAGTACGATCTCATCTGTGTAAACAAACAGGGGAGGCTGATTAACATGGACTCCCAGATTCCAAATAAGGCGGCAGAGGAGTGGATCAGAAAAGGAGGGCTGTTCCCGGAGGAAGTTTCCATACGCCCTGAGAAAAAATATGGAAATTCCAGATTTGACTTATATGTGGAATCTCCGGTCCGCCGTGCGTTTGTAGAAGTAAAGGGAGTGACTCTTGAGGAGGATAATGTTGTACGATTTCCGGACGCTCCCACTGTGCGGGGAATCAAGCACGTAGAAGAGCTGATACACTGCATGGAGGAAGGATACGAGGCATATCTTCTCCTTGTGATCCAGATGAAAGGGGTCAAAAAATTTATGCCCAACTGGGATACTCAGCCGGAGTTTGGACAGGCACTTATAAAAGCGGAAAAAGCAGGAGTAAAAATTATCGCGAGAGACTGCCTTGTAACAGAGGACACCATAGAAATACAGGAAGAAGTTCCTGTAGATTTGACGAGGACAGAAGTATGTTAAAGGAGATTGTAATCCCTCTTTTAAGCTGGTATGATGAAAATAAGAGAATCCTGCCCTGGCGGGACAGACAGAATGCCTATTATACCTGGGTATCTGAAATTATGCTGCAGCAGACAAGAGTGGAAGCAGTAAAACCGTATTTTGAGAGATTTATAAGTGAGCTTCCTGATATTTCCGCCCTTGCAGCCTGCCCGGAGGAAAAGCTTATGAAGCTGTGGGAAGGTCTTGGGTATTACAGCAGGGTGCGGAATATGCAGGAGGCGGCAAAAACAGTAGAAAAAGAATATAATGGGAAGCTTCCTGAAGATTTTGAGGCGCTTCTCTCGTTAAAGGGAATAGGAAGCTATACAGCCGGGGCGATCGCTTCGATCGCCTATGGAATCCCGGTTCCTGCCGTAGACGGAAATGTACTTCGGGTAATTTCCAGGATCACAGAGAGCAGGGAGGACATAGGAAAGGCGGCTGTGAAAAGAAAGACAGAGAAACTTCTGGAAGAAATTATGCCGGAAGACAGACCGGGTGATTTTAATCAGGCTTTGATGGAGCTGGGAGCAGTGATCTGTATACCCAACGGGCAGGCAAAATGTTTGGTATGTCCTGTTTCCGGCAAGTGTCTTGCCAACAGAAATCATACGGTGGAAGAAATTCCGGTAAAAGCTCCGAAAAAACCGAGAGTGGTAGAAGAGAGGACTGTTTTTGTAATTCAGGACGGCGCGGCTACTGCGATTTTAAAAAGACCGGATAAGGGGCTTCTTGCAGGTCTTTATGAGCTTCCGAATACACTGGGATATATGGAACAGGAAGAAGCTGTTTCCTATGTAAAAAACATGGGGCTGGAACCTCTTTATATTGAGCCCCTTCCGTCTGCAAAACATATTTTTTCCCATATAGAATGGAGAATGAAGGCGTACCGTGTGCGGGTGTCTTCTTTTGAAAACAGGGAAAAAGATGAGATTCTCTTTGTGGAAAAAAGGCAGAAGGAGAAAAATTATGCCATACCATCGGCGTTTGGCGCGTATGTAAAATACATGAAGGAGGATAAAGCATGAAACTTTTAAGCGTGGCAATTCCATGCTATAATTCAGAGGCATACATGGAAAAATGTATAGATTCTCTTCTCGTTGGAGGGGAAGAGGTGGAAATTCTTATTGTAGATGACGGTTCTACTGACAAAACAGCGGAGATTGCAGATGCCTATGCAGAAAAATATCCGACTATTGTCCGTGCGATTCATCAGGAAAACGGAGGACATGGAGAAGCAGTAAACGCAGGGATAAGAAATGCCCAGGGGCTTTATTTTAAAGTTGTGGACAGCGATGACTGGGTAAATAAAGAGGCATATGAAAAAATCTTAAAAACGCTGGAGGAACTTCTTCGCGGACCAAAGACTGTGGATCTGTTTATCAGCAATTTCGTTTATGAAAAACAGGGGGCAACAAGAAAAAAAATAATGCAGTACCGCCATTGCTTTCCTCAGGGAGAGGTTTTCGGCTGGAGCGACATCGGACATATGCAGAAGGGAAAATACCTTCTCATGCACTCCATGATCTACAGAACGCAGCTTCTGCAGCAGTGCGGCCTCGAACTTCCGAAGCACACGTTTTACGTAGATAATCTTTTTGCATATGAACCGCTTCCATATGTAAAAAATATGTATTATCTTGATGTAAATTTTTACAGATATTTTATAGGAAGAGACGACCAGTCTGTAAATGAAAAGGTAATGATAAAGAGGATCGATCAGCAGATCCGTGTAAATAAGATGATGGTTGATGTGTATAACAGGGGGAATTTTACGAATAAACGCCTTCGTGCATATATGTTCAGATATCTTGATATTATCACGACAGTTTCTTCTATCATGCTTATAAGAGCGGAGACGGAAGAGGCTTTACAGAAGAAAAAAGAGCTTCTGGAATATATTAAATCGGAAAACCGCGTGCTTTACAGAAAGTTAAGACACAGCCTGTTTGGAAGAGTTATGAATCTTCCGGGAAAGGGCGGACGGAAAATGTCTGTGGCAGCTTATAAGATCAGTCAGAAATTTTATGGATTTAATTAAGAAGATAAAAATACCGGGAATCCTGTTTGGGAAACCCGGTATTTTATCGTTTTTTATCAATATTTCTGTTTTCTGTCTGCTTTTGCCTGTGCAAAGAAGGTACGCATGGATTTCTCCGTGTTTTTTTCCGGATAGAAAACAAGGTATCCGAAGAGAGCAAGAGTAGCGCCCATACATACATCGATCACAGAATGCTGTTTCAGGAACATGGTGGACATGATGATCAATATGGTAAGGATAAGAGAACCATATCGAATGCCGCGGTGTTCTCTGAGGGCTTCACAGTTTGTCAGGGACATATGAATGGCAAGGGAATTAAACACATGAATACTGGGAAGAATATTCGTTGGAGTATCTGTAACATAAAGCATTCGGACAGCATCTGCAAAAACATTGTCCCTTGGAAATTCGGCAGGACGAAGATGCTGAATATTGGGATACAGATAAGATACAATAAGGAAGATTGTCATTCCCATCATCAGGTTAAATATAAGCTGATAGTATTCATGCTTGTTCTTGTTGAAAAAGATAAAGTAAACTACTGCAAATATCATATAAGGAAACCATAACAGGTATGGAACGATGAAAAATTCACAGAAAGGAATCATATCGTCAAATACAGTATGGACCACATTATATGCCGGTACGGTTCTGGTCTCCAGATAGGAGAAGCACATTAAGTAAACAAGGCAGTAAATAAGAATGATCAGTCCGTGTTTATATTTTTTGAAAAATTCAGTCAAGATACTTCCTCCTTTATTAAAGCGGCAGGCAAAATGCTTTAAAAGGTATTCACTTTGTTATTAGTTTATCATATCATTCCTGCTTTCTTTTTACAAATAATTTTTTGTAAATAATCATGAAAAAAGTGTGAAGTCACAATGGGCAGGGTGGATTTTACAGAAATTTTACAGAATCTTTCCCCTGAATTTAATGTGGCTGTTTTATACTGGGGCTAATAAAACGGCTTCGCGCTGCGGAGCATGGGAGGACTGAAGATGATTTACCTGGTAGAAGATGATGAAAGTATACGGGAGCTTGTAGTTTATACATTAAAGAGTCAGGGATTTGAGGCGAAAGGTTTTGAGAAACCTTCTTTTTTCTGGAAGGCAATGGAAAAAGAAAAACCGGATCTTATTTTGCTTGATATTATGCTTCCTGAGGAAGATGGGATTTCCATATTAAAAAAGCTGAGAATCCGTCCGGATACAAGAAAGCTTCCCGTGATCATGCTGACGGCAAGAGGCAGCGAGTATGATACGGTGATCGGCCTTGACAGCGGTGCGGATGATTATATTACAAAGCCGTTTCGTATGATGGAACTGATTTCCAGAATCCGCGCTCTTTTAAGAAGAATTGAAGATACCGGTTCCAAAGAATATAAGATAGAAAATCTTTTTGTATCGACAGGACGCCATGAGGTCCTTGTTGATAAAGAGCCGGTAAGCCTTACTTTAAAAGAATATGAAATGCTCTGTCTCCTTTTGAAAAACAGCGGCACTGTACTTTCCAGGACACAGCTTTTAAATCAGATATGGGGATATGAATTTGACGGGGAAAGCCGGACGGTAGACGTACATATCCGTACTTTAAGACAGAAGCTTGGAGCAGCTGGAAATCTTGTGGAGACAGTGAGAGGCGTCGGATATAAAATCGGAGGGAAGGCATAGAAAAATAGAATATGAAATAGCAAGAAAGTTCTGTTAAGAGAGATGATTTAACAGGACTTTTTTGCTTTTGGTTGCCGGATATGGAAGTGAGATGGTATAATCAGAATAAATGGAAAAGTAACGGAAGAGAGGGGGAATCTGAAGCATGGGAAAATATAGGGAATATGCAGGACTCTGTGCGGCGTGTGCTGTCGTTTTGTGTGCAGGAGGATGTTTTATGGGAAATATCAACAGGAATAGTGAAATGGAAGAAATGAATATGGAAAGTGAAACAGATATGAAAAACAATTCCCTGAAGGTGTGTGAAGATTATTTGAAAAAAGAAATTTCAAATGAAATGCCCTTGGAAAGTATTGTCAATGTGTTTGAAAAAATGTGTGAAATTCCGGCAGATGATGAGATGATATTATTTGAAACAGGAACTTTTCCTTTTACGGGAAAATCGCAGTTTTACTTTAGCCTGGTAAGACAGATTCCAGATGGAGAGGGAGAATATATTCAGCTTCATGCGGATGTCTTATATAAGCCAACAGAGAAAAACAGTGAATTTGAGCAGATGGTCTGGAGTGATGAATTTTACGGTCTGGAAGAAAACATTTTTGATTATATCCGGAAATCAGATGTTTTTAACAGTGTGAAAGAGGATACATATGAAAGCGTGGATATTTATGTAGATGAAACATGACGGAGGAGGCAGTATGGATATTGTAATTGTAGTAGTCTCAACTATCGTTTTTGGGATTTTTTCCAAAGCACTGGTAAATGTCCCGTATATGATATGGGGGATTTTTGACTGGATATTTGCTGTAACTTTTATTTTATGGCTGCTTTATATGGCGTCTCTCTACGTTGCTGCAAAAATGCAGGATGAAAATGGGGAAAGAAACTGGAAAATCTTATTAAAAGCGCTGTTGTTTGGAACGGCGGCAGCACTTGTAAAAATGGGAATTGACGCAGTTACACAAAAGATAGCGGCAAATCAGGATAATATGATGTATGCAGCAGCAATTATGGAATTGGAGATTCTGCTTTTTGGAAGCGCAGCCATGTTGTTTTTATATTTTTTTGCTGCAAAGAAGAAATTCACTTCATGGAATAAATCTTTAAATGTATACGCAGCAACAGGAGGAGGTATCCTTGCCGTATATCTGGCAGCAGTTTATTATTATCTTTTTAAGATAAAATGGGCGCTGGAACGTTTCAGCGGGGCAGTTCAGGAAGTTGGAACAGAGCAGGCAAAATGGAATCTGTCAGTAAAATTTGCCAGGGAATCGGCTGTGATGGGAATGATGGTGTATGTGGCATTTTTTATAACCTTGTGGCTTGGGCTTAGGAAATGGTCAGAAGAGAAAAAAGTATAAAATATCTTGAATTAAGGGGAAACTTGCGATGAATTTTTCTTGCGTTTCCCCTTGAAAATTTTTATGATAAATATATCAAATCTTATTCGCTGTATTCTCAGTGAAATTCTCTTTTTTTAATATTTTAACAGATTTTTTGCAAGGAGGAAAACTATATGGATATTGTTTATTTTAAATGGTATAATATTATCATGGAAACGGAGGCATTATGAACAATACAATTTTTGATGATGTTTTCCGTACTATGATAGAGAAAATGCCGCGATTGGTAATTCCTCTTATTAATGAAGTTTTTAAAACTACTTATCCAGACGATATTAAAATGATACAATGGAGAAATGAACATGAAGGAAAAAATGGAGAAGTAATTACAGATTCCTGTTTGCGGATTGGGGATAAAGTATACCATTTTGAGTGTCAGAGTATAGACGATAGAACTATGGCAATTCGAATGATAGAGTATGATTTTGTCATTGCGTTGGATTTTAGTGAAAAGAGAGGAAGAAATTATATTCTTCGTTTTCCGCATTCTGCTGTTTTGCAGTTGAGAAGCAGTAAAAATACTCCCGATTTTCTGGAAGTGAAGGTTATTTTTCCAGATGAAAAATCGTATGATTATCGTATTCCTGTGGTAAAAATAGAAAATTATACAAAAGAGGATATTTTTCAGAAAAAATTATTCATGATTCTTCCTTTTTATGTTATACGTTATGAAAAGAGAAAAAGGCGGTTGGAGAAACATAAAGAGGAGCTGCAGGAGTTATTGGAAGAGTATGAGTATATTAGAAAACAACTGGAGCAATCCAGGGAAAAATCGAACTTATATATGAATATGATTACATTAATAAAAGAAGTTGCAAACTATATTTTCAGAGATGAAGAAAATGTCAGGAAAGGACTGGGTGATGTTATGGGTGGACAGATTTTGGAACTGGAATCGGAAAGGCTGGAGGCTCTTGGGCAGAAGAAGCTTCTTACATTGATTTCTCTTATGACTGAAAACGGTAGAGAAGCAGAGCTTTCAAGAAATAAATAAAAACATAATAAAACATACAAACGAGGAGACAGAGTATGAAATCATTAGTAATAGCAGAGAAACCTTCTGTGGGAAGAGATATAGCAAGAGTTCTTCACTGCACGCAGAAAGGCAACGGAAGCCTGGAAGGAAAGGATTATGTAGTAACCTGGGCGCTGGGACATCTTGTAACACTTGCAGACCCGGAAGAATATGATAAAAAATACATAAAATGGGAAATGCAGACTCTTCCCATGATGCCGGAAAAAACAAAGCTTGTAGTAATCAAGCAGACAGGCAAGCAGTATAATGCAGTGAAAACACAGCTTTTCCGTAAGGACATAAAAGATGTAATTATTGCTACAGATGCAGGCAGGGAGGGAGAACTGGTTGCCAGATGGATCCTGGAAAAATCCGGCTGCAGAAAACCAATTAAGAGACTGTGGATTTCTTCTGTGACAGATAAGGCGATTAAAGACGGATTTTCCAATCTTAAAGACGGAAGGGCGTACGATAATCTTTACAGGGCAGCAGAAGCGAGAGCAGAGGCGGACTGGCTTGTCGGCATGAACGGAACAAGAGCCCTTACCTGTAAATATAATGCTCAGCTTTCCTGCGGGCGTGTGCAGACTCCCACACTTGCCATTATAGAAAAAAGAGAGGAAGAAATCCGTAATTTTAAGCCAAAAGAATATTACAGTGTTACGTTGACTGCTGAAAATGTTCAGTGGACATGGAGAGAAGAAAAGAGTAAAAGCTTTTCTACTTTTAAGAAAGAGAAGGCGGAGAAAGTACTGGAAGATGTGACAGGAGAGGGACTTCATATTACTGCTGTAGAGACAAAGGCAAAGAAATCATATAGTCCCGGACTTTATGACCTTACCACGCTTCAGAGAGAGGCAAACCAGAAATTTGGTTTTTCTGCAAAAGAGACGTTAAATATTATGCAGCGGCTTTATGAAAATCATAAAGTACTTACTTATCCGAGAACAGATTCCAGATATATTGGAAAAGATGTAGTTCCAACTATCAAGGAGCGTCTTCGTGCCTGTGGAACAGGACCCTATAAAAAACTGGCGGGAGCTCTTGTAAATAAGCCGGTGCAGGTAAACGGAAGTTTTGTAGATGATAAAAAAGTAAGCGACCATCATGCAATTATCCCAACAGAGCAGTTTGTTCAGCTTGACCATATGACAAATGAGGAGCGGAAAATTTACGATATGGTAGTGAGACGTTTTGTAAGTGTTTTGTATCCGCCATGCGTTTATGAAGAAGTTACAATGGAGGGAACGGCAGCCGGAAATACGTTTACAGCAAAGGGAAAAATTGTGAAGGAATCTGGCTGGAAAGCAGCTTATGAAAATGATTTTGAGGAGCAGGAAGAAAAAGACGGAAGCTTAAAAGATCAGAAGCTTCCGGAGCTTAAAAAGGGACAGTGCTTAAAAATCGAAAAAGCTCTGATTCACACAGGAAAGACAAAGCCTCCGGCAAGATTTACAGAGGCAACTCTTCTGGGAGCAATGGAAAATCCTGTAAAATATATGGAAAGCAGGAAGGCGGAGGACGTTCGTACTCTGGGAGAGACAGGAGGACTGGGAACAGTTGCTACAAGAGCGGATATTATAGAAAAGCTCTTTAGCAGCTTTCTCATGGAAAAGAAGGGGCAGGAAATTTATCTTACTTCCAAGGCAAAGCAGCTTCTTTCTCTTGTGCCGGAAGATTTAAGGAAACCGGAGCTTACAGCAGACTGGGAGAGAAAGCTTTTGGATATTTCGAAGGGAAAGATGAAAAAAGCGGATTTTTTACGGGAAATTAAAGATTATACATGCGAAATCGTAGAGGAAATAAAAGGTGGGGAGAAAACTTTCCGACATGACAACCTCACAAATAAAATCTGCCCGCAGTGTGGAAAACGTCTTCTTGCAGTAAATGGAAAAAACAGCAAGATGCTCGTATGTCAGGACAGGGAGTGCGGATACAGGGAGACGATTTCCAGAACAACGAACGCCCGCTGTCCGAAATGCCACAAACGTATGGAAATGTATGTAAAGGGAAAAGAAGAAACCTTTGTGTGCGTCTGCGGATATAAAGAAAAGCTTTCCGCTTTCCAGGCAAGGAGGGAAAAGGAAGGTGCAGGCGTAAATAAACGCGATGTGCAGAAATATATGCGCCAGCAGCAAAAAGAAGCAAAAGAACCGGTAAATAATGCCTTTGCCCAGGCTCTGGCAGGAATCAAACTGGATTAAAGAGAAGGGAAGGAAAAAATATGCGCCGCAATGTTTCACTGGAAGAAATTTCCGATGGAAAATTATACGGATCAAACGATATGGTAAAAGCAGACTGTCAGGATTGTAAGGGTTGCTGTGACTGCTGTACGGGAATGGGGGATTCCGTAATCCTGGATCCTCTTGACGTACACAGGCTTTCTGTGAATCTTGGGAAAACTCCGGAAAAGCTTATGGAAAAAGAGATGGTGCTTGGAGTGTCAGACGGAAATATTCTGCCGCACCTTTCTATGGAAGGAAAAGAGGAGAAGTGTGTATTTTTAAATCAGGAGGGAAGATGCTCTATACACAGCTTTCGCCCCGGTTTTTGCCGCCTGTTTCCTCTTGGAAGATATTATGAAAATGGAAGCTTTCAGTATATTCTTCAGATTCATGAGTGCAAAAAGCAGAACAGAAGTAAGATAAAGGTGAAAAAATGGATTGATACGCCGGATATAAAGCAGTACGAGCAGTTTGTGTCAGACTGGCATTATTTTCTTCTTGATATACAGGAGGTTCTTTATGAAACAGAAGACAGCACGCTTATTAAAAATCTGAATATGTATGTAGTGAGCCGTTTCTATTTAACACCGTATGACAGAGAAAAGGATTTTTATGAGCAGTTTTATGAAAGACTGAAGGAAGGGAAATCTCTTCTTTCTCTTCGCTAAGCAGAATGAGACACATACATTATTTTGACAATGAGAGAGAAGTGTTGGAAATAAAAATAGTGAAATACAGAAAAAAATAATTGCATAATACGAAGAGTAATTGTATAATATAGACAAAACAATCCGAGTCTTTTCAGAGGGAAAAGACCGATGGGTATTGTCCTGTGAATCAATGCCTCCCGTGTTTGGAAAGGATTGGAATATAACATCCAAAACTTTGTTTTCAGAAAGGAGGCTCTTATTATGCAGAATGCGTATAATGGCAAAATTGCAAGAATCAATCTTACAACCGGTGAAATTAAAACAGAAGCTCTTGATATGGAGCTGGCGGAGAAATTTATCGGAGGCAGGGGACTTGGTACAAAAATGCTTTATGATGAAGGCATTGCCAAGGTAGAACCTTTATCTCCGGAGAATAAGCTCATCTATATTACCGGACCTATGACAGGAACAAAATCTCCAACTGCAGGAAGATATATGGTAGTGACAAAATCTCCTCTTACGGGAATGATTGCCTGTTCAAATTCCGGCGGTAAATGGGGTGGAAAACTGAAATATGCCGGATGGGATGCCGTTATTGTAGAGGGAAAAGCAGAAAAGCCTTCTTATATTAACATAGAGGATGATAAAATTGAAATTTTAGATGCTGCTCTATATATCGGCATGATGAGTGAAAAGATTGATGAAGAACTGAAAAAAGTACACCCGGATTGTTCGGTATTAAATATTGGACCTGCCGGAGAACATCTCTCTCTTCTGGCAGCAATTATGAATGATAAAGACCGTGCAGCAGGAAGAAGCGGCGTTGGTGCAGTTATGGGCTCTAAGAATTTAAAGGCGATTACTGTTACGGCAACAAAAAAAGTAATTCCGGCTGCAGATGAGGAAGCTTTAAAGGAAGCGACAAAAGAGTGCAACCGCAAGATCAAAGAAAACGGCGTAACAGGAGGCGGTCTTCCTACATATGGAACGGCGGTACTTGTAAATATTATTAATAACACAGGTTCTTTTCCGACAAGGAACTGGCAGGAATCTTATTACGAACCGGCAGATGACACTTCAGGAGAAACCTTGAAGGAAAAATATCTTGTAAAAAATGCAGCCTGTCACAGATGTCCGATTGGCTGCGGTCGTGTAATTAAAGTTGGAGACAAGGTCGTGGGCGGTCCGGAGTACGAACCTCTATGGGCATACGGAGGAAACTGTGGGATTAATGACCTGGAAGCAATCGATGAGGCAAATATGTGGTGTAATGAATACGGTCTGGATGCCATTTCTACACCGTGTACCATTGCAGCTGCTATGGAATTATATGAAAAAGGTTATATTACAGATGAGGAATGTGATGGAATTCCTTTGAAATGGGGCGATTCCCGTGCCGTTGTAGAATGGACAAAGAGAATGGGAGAGGGCAAAGGACTTCTCGCAAGATTGATGGCTGATGGTTCTTATCGTCTCTGCGATTTCTTCAAACACCCGGAATATTCCATGAGTGTAAAGAAACAGGAAATGCCGGCTTATGATGCCAGAGGCATTCAGGGAATCGGAATCACTTATGCAACGAGCAACCGGGGAGGCTGCCATGTCCGCGGATATATGATTTCTCCTGAGGTTCTGGGACTGCCGGAACAGCTTGACAGAACCACAACAGAGGGAAAAGCACAGTGGTGTAAAATCTTCCAGGATCTGACGGCTGTTATTGACTCTATGGGGCTTTGCCTGTTTTCTTCTTTTGCGCTGGGAGCGCCGGATTATGCAGCTCTTTTAAATGCGGGAACAGGAACCGAGTATACCGCGGATAGTCTTCTTGAAGTGGGAGAGCGAATTTACAATCTGGAACGTCTTTTTAACAAGGCAGCAGGAATGCGGCCGGAAGATGACAGACTTCCGAAACGTCTTACAGAGGAGCCGATTAAAAACGGACCTTCCAAAGGGCAGGTAAGCCAGATTAAGGTTACACTTCCCCAGTATTATGAAGTAAGAGGCTGGGAAAATGCCTTTCCTACAGAAGAAACGCTGAAACGTCTCGGTCTTGAAGAATAATAAAGGTTTTAAGGGAGATGCAGAGCATCTCCCTTTTGATAAAAAAGGAAGAATAAAAACATGATAGAAATAAGACTGTTTGCTA
The DNA here is from genome assembly GCA_900549015.1 of uncultured Blautia sp. Taxonomy (GTDB): domain Bacteria; phylum Bacillota; class Clostridia; order Lachnospirales; family Lachnospiraceae; genus Blautia_A. The sequence continues at coordinate 46,034 of URMH01000009.1, read as the reverse complement.
CTTTCCGGGAAGGAAGAGAAAAAATTTATTACATGGAAGCAGAGAAGATAAAAAAGGTTTCTGATGCTCTGGAAATTTTGAGGATTCCGGAGGAAGAGGTTGCAATCTGCCTGATAAACGGAAGACACTCCAAAGTAGATACGGAGGTAAAGGACGGAGATATTCTGGCTGTCTTTCCTCCTGTGGGAGGCGGTTGAATGGAACGTTATAAAAGACAGATTTCTATGCCGCAGATTGGAGCAGAAGGGCAGAAGCTTTTGCAAAAATCCACAGTGGCAGTTGTGGGGGCAGGTGGTCTTGGAGCGCCTGTGCTTACTTATCTTGCAGCAGCAGGAGTTGGAAATATCCGTATTATAGATAAAGATATAGTAGAAGAAAGTAATTTAAACAGGCAATTTCTTTACAGCGCAGAAGATATTGGAAGAAAAAAAGCGGAGGCGGCAAAGGAGAAGCTGAAAAAACAAAATCCGCAGATAAAAGTCACAGCGTTTTCCGATGCGTTCACAGAAGAAAATGGCAGGGAGCTTTTAAAGTGTGCAGATGTTGTTGTAGACTGCGTAGATTCTGTAAAAACGAGAATATCAGTAAATAAGATATGTCTGCTTTTACGCATTCCTCTTGTGGAAGGCGGGATTTACGGATTTTACGGCTATGTGACTTCTGTTTTTCAAAATAGTCCCTGCCTGGAATGTATGGGGTACACAAAAGAAATGGAGCAGAAGGAGATTCCTTCTCTCGGGGCAGCCGCAGGCGTGGTCGGAAGTCTCCAGGCAGTGGAGGCCTTAAAAATACTTCTCGGGAAGGGAGAGCCTTTTTATGGAAGACTTCTCCAATATGACGGTCTTGACGGCTCATTCGATGAAATTAAGGTGGAAAAAAAGAAGGACTGCAGTCTTCATAAGGCGGCAGAAATGGAGTTTTTAAAATATGATTGACAGCTATGGAAGAGAGATTGATTACATACGTATATCTATTACAGACAGATGCAATTTAAGATGTGTGTACTGTATGCCGGAATGCGGTGTGGAATCTGTTTCTCATGATAAAATTCTACGGTATGATGAAATTTTATACCTTGGAGAGATTTTTGCAGAACTAGGAATTAAAAAAATAAAAATCACAGGAGGGGAACCTCTTGTGAGAAAAGGGGCGCATTCTCTTATCAGGGATTTAAAGAGAATACCGGGAATTGAGAAGGTTACGATCACAACAAACGGAGTAAATCTGGAAGAGTGTGCGGAGGAACTTTCCGACGCCGGAATTGACGGCATTAACTTAAGTCTGGACACACTGGATCCGGAAGTGTTTTTTAAGATTACAAGAAGAAATGATTTTGAGAAAGTAATGAGAGGATTACAGGCGGTTCTTGCCCGTAAGGAGATTCCTTTAAAAATAAACTGTGTGCCTATGGGAATAGAAGGGCAGAATATTTTTGAACTTGCGGAGCTTTCCCGAAAATATCCGGTGCATGTGCGGTATATTGAAATGATGCCGATTGGTCTTGGGAAAAAATATGCGGGCCGTACAGAAGAAGAGATTTTAGGGGAACTGGAAAAACGGTATGGGACAGCCGTGAAGTTTTCAGGAAACCTTGGAAACGGTCCCGGACATTACTATGAATTTCCGGAATTTCAGGGGAAAATCGGATTTATCAGCGCAATGAGCCATAAATTCTGTTCTTCCTGCAACCGGGTGCGTCTCACCTCGGAAGGATATTTAAAAACCTGCCTGCAGTACGATGTGGGGACAGATTTGCGGGTGCTTCTTCGAGGTGGGGCGTCAAAAGAGGAAATCAAGGAGGCGATTCAAAAGGCGATACAGGAAAAACCGCGCGCCCATCAGTTTACTGAAAAACAGGGCGGACATGGGGAACATCATATGATGTCTCAGATAGGCGGTTAAGAGGGTGGATACAGACAGAGGGTCTGTTACACATAGATAAGATTGATAAGGAGGAAATGAAAAATGATGAAAAAAAGACTGGCGCTGTTACTGGCAGCAGCGATGACAATTTCTGCAGGAGTATGCACTGTATACGCAGAAAATGAGGCAGCAGAAGAAAAAGGGGAGCTTATGATGGCAACCACTACAAGTACGGCAGATACAGGGCTTCTTGATTATCTGGCGCCTATTTTTAAGGAAGACACAGGCTGGGAGTTAAAGTGGGATGCAGTGGGAACAGGCGAGGCTTTAAAAATGGGAGAAAACGGAGACGTTGATATTGTTCTTGTCCATGCAAAGTCAAGCGAGGAGGAATTTGTAAAAAACGGGTTCGGTGTGGAACGCTTTCCTGTTATGTACAATGACTTTATTGTAGTAGGACCGACAGAACCTGTAAAAGCAACTGATGATATAGAGGCAGCCTTTACCCAGATTACAGAAGAAAAGCTTCCATTTATATCAAGAGGCGATGATTCCGGCACAGATAAAAAAGAAAAGAAAATCTGGGAAGCTCTTAAGTTGGATCCGGAAACAAACGAAAATTATATGGAATCCGGTCAGGGAATGGGCGCGACTCTTACAATGGCAGATGAGAAAAAAGCATATTGTCTCACAGACAGAGGAACTTATCTGAAAATGAAAAAAGATGCGGATGTACCTCTTGAACTTGAGATTGTATGTGAGGGAGCAAAAGATCTTCTGAATCAGTATGGCGTAATTGCAGTAAACCCGGAAAAATATCCGGAAGTAAATAATGAAGGAGCAAATGATTTTATCGAGTGGATCTGTTCTGAAGAAATACAGAAAGCAATTGGAGAGTATGGTGTAGAGGATTATGGACAGGCTCTCTTTACTCCAAATGCAGGAACGGATAACTAAATGCATGGCTTAGAGGAATGGGTAAATCGGATTTTTTCGGATGTGGGAGTTTATGATGCGATCAAAGTAACATTTCAGATGGCAGTTTCTTCTACCCTTATCTCCTCTATGCTGGGAATTTTCATGGGGCTTTTGTTGGAGAGAGTACATTTTCCGGGAAAGCGGATGGTCGTACGTATTAACAGAACACTCATGGGAGTTCCCCCTGTTGTTGTGGGTCTGTTTGTGTATATGCTGACTATGAGAAGAGGACCTCTTGGATTTATGGAGCTTCTTTTTACCATAAAAGGCATGGTCTTGGCACAGGTTTTGATTATCACGCCGGTCGTATGCGGAATGACGTATTCCTACGCGGCGAAAACGGCGCCGGCTGTTCGTACTTTTGCAAAGACGATGGGAGCAGGAAGAATGCAGACAGCCCTCCTTCTTATACGGGAGATGAAATATGAGCTGTATTTTGTGATGATAACAGGATTCGGGCGTTCCATCAGCGAAGTGGGAGCAGTAATGCTTGTGGGAGGAAACATAAAGGGCAGCACGAGAACGATGACCACAGCCATTGCTCTTTTAAAAAGTCAGGGGATTTTTTATGAGGGAATGGCTCTTGGCATACTTCTTCTTGCTATGGCATTTGCTGTTCAGTGCCTGGCTGATTTTTTCCGCAGGGAGGCAGAGGAAAATGAGAATTACTGATCTGGAAAAGCAGGTGGGGGATTTTTCTCTTCACATAAAGGACCTGGAAATTGAAGAAGGTCATATTTATGGCTTCATCGGAGGCAATGGGAGCGGAAAAACAACGGCTGCAAAACTGATTATGGATATTTTAAAGCCGGATAAAGGAAAAATTTCTTATGAGGGTATGGAATTGAAAGACATTACCATGACAGCACAGCGTCCGTATCTTCTCCACAGCAGTGTATATGAAAATCTGATTTATCCGTTGAAAATAAGAAAAAGGAAGCCGGACAGAGAGAAAACAGACCGGCTATTGGAAGAGTTTGGTCTTCTTGATAAGAAAAATCAATACGCCAGAAGTCTTTCCAGCGGAGAACAACAGAAGCTTTCGCTTCTTCGGGCTTTGATTTTTCAGCCAAAGCTGATTATTATAGATGAAACACTTTCCAATATGGATCCGGAAAGTGTGGAGAAATTTGAAAATCGGATTCTGGAAGAGCAGAAAAAAGATCCGGTTACCTGGATCATCATCAGCCATCGTCTTTCACAGATTTATAAACTGTGTGACAGGGTATGCTTTTTTTACAAAGGACAGGTAATTGCGGAAGGAAAAAAAGAAGAGGTTTTGTTTGAAAATATAGATGAGAGAATCCGAAAATTTGTGTCAAAAGAACTGATACAAAGGGAGAGTGAAGTATGAGGTTTTTACAGGTGGATACCATTTCCGGAGCGAGGGAGAGGCTTTTACAGGAAGTGGGAGACAATTTTTTGAAAGTGGAAACGGTAAAGCTTTCACAAGCGTACGGGAAATGTCTTGCAGAGGATATTTATGCAGAGGAAAATATTCCGGACTTTCGAAGGGCAACGGTAGACGGATATGCAGTAAAAGCATCGGATACACAGGGAGCAGGGGAGAGCGTCCCTGTATTTTTATCTGTTGTGGATGAAATTTCCATAGGAAGCCCTGCGCTTCGAGAGATCAAAAGCGGGGAATGCGCCTATGTTCCCACAGGAGGAATGATTCCTGACGGAGCAGACGCCATGGTCATGGTGGAGTATACGGAGCTTTTCGATAAAAGGGACGCCGCCGTTTACGCGTCTGTATCGGCAGGAAGCGGCGTTGTGCAGATTGGAGAGGACGCAAAAAAAGGAGAGCTTCTTCTTTCGAGAGGAACGGTTCTTCATTCTGCCCAGACAGGGGTTCTTGCTTCTCTCGGAAAAAAGACGGTGAAGGTTTATGCACCCTGGTATATCACCATCATCTCTACAGGAGATGAGCTGGCAGAAGTGGGAGAAGAAAAAGGAAGATGTCAGGTGTACGACATCAATACACATGCGCTCTATGCTCTTGCAAAAGAGCAGGGAATGATGGTAGATAAAGCCTTTTCCGTAAAAGATGAAGATGAAAAAATAGAGCAGGCATTAAAAGATGCTCTTTTATGCAGTGATATTGTAGTGATTTCCGGGGGAAGCTCCCAGGGAAAAAAGGATATGACGGCAGATATTATAGATAAAATTGCAGAGCCGGGAGTATGGACGCATGGTCTTGCTTTAAAACCGGGAAAACCAACCATAGTGGGAATGGATAAGCCGTCAGGGACTCTCCTTATAGGGCTTCCGGGTCACCCTGTCGCAGCAATCATGGTATTTCGGCTTCTTCTCGTATGGCTTCAAAAGAATTTAAGGGGAGAAAAAGAAGAGACGGGAGTTCCGGCTGTTCTGTCTTCCAATATTCCGGGGGCGGCAGGACGGGCAGTATGCCAGACGGTGAAGCTTGAAAAAGAAAAAGACGGATACCGGGCAATTCCTGTTTTTGGGAAATCGGGGCTTATGCACACGCTGACCCAGGCAGACGGATACGTGATGGTGGAGGCTGACCAGGAGGGACTTCGCACAGGAGAAACCGTATACGTGCAGCTATTGTAGGAGGTATTATGGGGAAAAGAAATTTGTATTTAAAAACAACGCCTGTTCAGGAAGCGGTTGAAATTTACAGGAGAGAAGTGGAAAAACGGGTAAAACTTTCGTATGAGACGATTCCTGTCACAGAAGCTTTAAACAGGATAACGGGAAAAGCAGTTTATGCAAAATACTGTTCTCCTCTTTTTAATGCGGCTGCAATGGACGGGATTGCAGTTACTGCGGCAAAAACAGAAGGGGCATCTGAAAATACTCCGGTAGAGCTTGTGATTGGAAAGGACTGCCAGGTCATTGATACGGGAGATCCCATTCATGAGCCCTATGACGCAGTGATCATGGCAGAGGATTTGCTGGATACAGACGATGAAAATAAAGTAAGGATCATTGCGCCGGCAGTTCCCTGGCAGCATGTGCGTCCTGTGGGGGAGGATATTGTAGCAGGGGAGATGATCCTTCCTGGAAGACACTGTATCCGTCCTATTGACGTGGGAGTCCTGCTCTCAGGAGGCATTGTGGAAATTGAGGTGGTAAAAAATCCGACAGTTGCAATTTTTCCCACAGGGACAGAGATAATCGAGCCGGGAACAGAGCCGAAGGACGGGGATATTATAGAATCCAATTCCAGAATGTTTGAAAATATGGCGAAGGTACAGGGGGCAAAAGCTGTGCGTTTTAAGACGATCCCGGATGATTATGAAAAAATCAGGGACGCGGTAAAAGAGGCGGCAGAAAAGTTTGATATGGTCATTATAAACGCAGGTTCCAGCGCAGGAACAGAAGATTACACGGTCCATGTTCTGCGGGAGCTGGGGGAGGTAATTATCCACGGCGTCTCCATTAAGCCGGGAAAACCGGTGATACTTGCTTTCGTAAATAATAAGCCGGTGATCGGGCTTCCGGGCTATCCCGTATCTGCATATATCGGTTTTGAAAATTTTGTATCCCCTGTTCTCTCTTATATGGGAGGAAGAGTGGAGAAAAAGAATAAAAAAGTGGAGGCAGTGATTTCAAGACGTCTTGTATCCAGCTTAAAGCATAAGGAATACGTGCGGGTAAAGGTAGGGTGTGTAGACGACAAAATCGTGGCTGCCCCTCTTGCAAGAGGAGCCGGAGCTGCCATGTCTCTTGTACGTGCAGACGGCTTTTGTGTAATCCCGCAGAACAGTGAGGGATGCGAAGCTGGAGAAAAGCTGGAGGTAGAGCTTTACCGGGATCTGGAAGAGATCAAAAATACAGCCGTTGTGATCGGAAGCCACGATTTGATCCTCGATGTGATGGCAGATATGATGCCAAACCATTTTCCGGGCATGTATTTATCAAGCACCCATGTGGGAAGTATGGGCGGACTTATGGCATTAAAAAGAGGCGAGGCTCATATTGCGCCGATCCATATGCTCAATGAGGAGACGGGCATTTATAATGTGTCTTATATAGAAAAAATGTTTCGCGAGCCGGTCGCCCTCATTAAAGGCGTCGGCAGAGTGCAGGGGATTATGGTAAAAAAGGGAAATCCTCTGAATATCCGTTCCATAGAGGATTTAAAGAAGGTCCGCTTTGTAAACCGTCAGAGAGGAGCGGGAACGAGAATGCTCCTTGATTTCTGTCTGAAAAAGAAGGGGATTTGTCCGGAGGAAATCCGGGGATATGACAGAGAGGCGGCGACCCATATGGCGGTGGCTGCCCTTGTGGCAGGAGAAAGTGCAGACGCAGGACTTGGAATCCGTTCCGCGGCGCTTGCCATGAAGCTTGATTTTATAGAAGTGGGGCAGGAGGAATATGATTTTGCTGTTCCTGAAAAATATCTGGAGCTTCCGTATATTCAGGCATTTATACAGATTTTAAAAAGCGAAGAATTTCATCAGAAGCTTCAGGAGCTTGGAGGATACACATGGGAGAGGGCAGGAGAGATTGTAACAATCAACGGGAATATAAGCTGAGAGCAAAAGCTTTATACAGACAGCAGGAAAAAAAACAGCCTTTTCGCTCAGAAGAAAGTCTTTTTCTCATAAAGGATAAGGGAATTGAAGGAGATGTTCACGGGGACGGAGGAAAACGTCAGATTTTAATTTTTACGGACACCCAGAAAAAATGGATGGAGGCACAGGATATAAAAGGATTTTGTTTTTCGAAATTAAAAGAAAATATTCTCCTTGAGGGCAGTGCGGTTTTAGAGTCCGGAGATGTATTGACAGCAGGTGAAGCTGAGCTTATAGTAACGCAGGAAAAGAAGGAATGCTATCCGGAACTGTGTAAATTTTCGAAAAAAAATGAGAAGTGTATGCTAGCTGGCGCGCATTTGTTTGCCAGTGTAAGAAAAGGCGGAAAAATAAGCAGAGAAACGATTTGTACATTGAAAAAAGAGCAGTAACGTGATAGTATAAGAGCGGAAATAAAGTTCATTTTAAACTATATAAATTTACAGCAGGAGGAGAAGTAATGAGTCAGAAAAGAGACTACGCAAAAGAGAGCCTTGAGATGCACTATGAGAAAAAGGGAAAAATTGAGATGGTATCTACCGTTGCCCTGAACTCAAAAGATGATTTATCTCTTGCATATACACCGGGAGTTGCACAGCCATGTCTGGAAATTCAGAAAGACGTGGAAAAATCATATGAGCTGACACGTCGTTGGAATATGTGTCTTGTTGTGACAGACGGTACAGCGGTTCTTGGTCTTGGGGATATTGGACCGGAGGCAGGTATGCCGGTTATGGAAGGAAAATGTGTACTGTTTAAGGAGTTCGGTGGAGTTGATGCATTCCCTCTTTGTATTAAGAGCAAAGATGTTGATGATATTGTAAATACGATTTATCTCATTTCAGGAAGCTTCGGCGGTGTCAATCTGGAGGATATTTCCGCTCCAAGATGTTTTGAGATCGAGCAGAAATTAAAAGAAAAATGTGATATTCCGATTTTCCATGATGACCAGCACGGAACAGCAGTTATCACACTGGCAGGTCTTATTAATGCCTTAAAACTCACAGGAAGAAAGAAAGAGAGTACAAGAATCGTAGTGAACGGAGCAGGAGCGGCAGCAATCGCTATTACAAAGCTTCTTCTCTCATACGGCTTTGCTGATATTACACTGTGCGACAGAACAGGCGCTATTTATGAGGGACGTACAGAAGGTATGAACCCTGTAAAAGAAGAGATGGCAAAAATCACAAACCCGGCGAAAAAACAGGGTGGTCTTAAAGATGTTATTGAAGGAGCTGATATTTTTATCGGCGTAAGCGCTCCGAACAGCCTGACACAGGATATGGTACGTTCCATGAACGCAGATCCAATCGTATTTGCGTGTGCAAACCCGGTTCCGGAAATCAGCCCGGATGACGCGGCAGCAGCAGGAGCAGCAGTCGTTGCTACAGGAAGAAGCGATTATCCAAACCAGATTAATAATGTGCTTGCATTCCCTGGAATTTTCCGTGGTACATTTGATGTACGAGCAAAAGAAATCAATGATGAGATGAAGTTTGCGGCAGCCCTTGCTATTGCAGATATTATTCCGGAGAGCGAATTAAGAGCAGACTATATTGTTCCGGATCCGTTAAATCCTGAGGTTGCAAAGAAGGTTGCGGCAGCAGTTTCCAAAGCTGCTGTTGATACCGGTGTGGCACGCATCAAATAAAGAAAATGGCAAAGAAAAATATTTCAAAAAAGGACATATTATATGAGTATGCATTTATTACGGTTGCAATGCTCATTATATCAGCTAGTATATACTTTTTTCTGATTCCAAGTAAGGTGGTTATTGGAAGTATATCAGGTCTTGCTATGGTTTTGGAAGAGCTTACAGGTTTTTCCATATCCATGCTTACTATGGTGCTGAATGTGGTGCTTCTGGTGATAGGATTTCTTTTAGTCGGAAAGGAATTCGGTGTAAAGACGGTATATACTTCTATGTTACTTCCTGTATTTCTCAGGATTTTTGAAGTAATATGTCCGTTATCCGGTTCTGTAACAGGAAATAATGTATATGATGTAGTTGCGTATATTCTTGTGGCAGGATTTGGCCAGGCAATTCTTTTTAATGTCAATGCTTCCTCAGGAGGCATTGACATTGTAGCGAAAATTATCAGTAAATATACACGTATGGAAATCGGAAAAGCAGTGACACTTGCAGGAATGGTAACTGCTATGAGTTCTATTTTTGTGTATGGACCGGGATGTCTTGTAGTCAGCATGCTTGCAACGTATGCAAACGGTCAGGTAATTGATTACTTCATCGGCGGTATCAATAAGAAAAAGAGAATTTGTATCTTATCGAAGAATTATGAGGAAATTCAGAATTTTATCTTAAATGAAATGGGAAGAGGAATTACTCTTTACACAGCAAAGGGTGCATTTCAGCAGGAAGAGCAGACAGAACTTGTGACGATCATGACGGTCAACGAGTATAAAACACTTATGAATTATCTTCATGAATCTGATTTTAAGGTATTTGTGACTATTTCCACAGTCAATGAAGTGATCGGAATGTGGGAGTCGAAAAAATAAAAAAATCTTATAAAATCCTTATAATTACCTCCTATGATAAAACCATAGGAGGTAATTTATATGGAAAAATTCATTTTACAGACAGATCGTATTTCAAAATCATTCCACAATCAAAAAGTATTAAACGAGGTATCTTTAAAAGTCCCCCAAAATTCTGTATACGGACTTCTTGGACCAAACGGGGCGGGAAAATCCACGCTTTTAAAAACAATTACAGGAATTTTGAAACCGACAGGCGGAAGTATTCAGTTTGACGGACATTCCTGGTCAAGAAAAGATCTTGGGGAAATCGGTTCGCTCATTGAGACGCCGCCTGTTTACGAGAACCTGACTGCCTGGGAAAATTTAAAAGTGCGGGCAATTCTTCTTGATGTGCCGGATTCCAGAATCCGGGAGGTGCTGGAGATCACAGATTTAAGTGGAACCGGAAAAAAGAAGGCAGGAAAATTTTCCCTCGGAATGAAGCAGCGTCTTGGAATTGCCATCGCTCTTTTAAATAAGCCGAAGCTTCTTGTTCTTGACGAACCGGTAAACGGGCTGGATCCTGTGGGGATTACAGAGTTTCGCGCTATGATAAGAAGATTTCCACAGGAAGGGATCACGGTTCTTGTATCCAGCCACATTTTAAGTGAAATTGAGCAGACGGCAGATTATGTAGGAATCCTTACAGAAGGGAAACTTGGATTTCAGGGGCGCCTTTCCGAATGCGGAGATCTGGAATCCATGTTTATGGAAACCGTTCTTCGCGACAGAAGGGAGGGAATCCGATGAAAAAGTATTTTCTGGCAGAAAAAATGAAGTGCAGGAAAACATCCGTTGGAAAGCTCATGATCCTCATGCCGATTTTTACCCTTTTCTTTTCTATGTATATTTCAGGAAGTTATTTTATTATAAACAGCAGCAACTGGTGGTACATTATGATGTTTCCGGCAATGGCAGCATTAATGTGCGGAGTTATTGTACGAAAAGATAAAAAACTTAAAAACCATGCGGTTCTTACCCTTCCCGTCGAGCAAAAAAAAGTGTGGGATGGAAAGGTTTTGTACGGACTGTGGGTGACGGGAGCTGGACTTACCCTTATGTTTCTTCTGATCCTGGGAGGGGAAATCCTGGGAAGAAAATTTACATTTATCATTACAAACAGTCCTTCCGCAGGAAACATTATCCTTGCCTGGGCAGTCCTTTTCCTTACGTTTATGTGGCAGGTTCCCTTCTGTATGTTTCTTGCAGAAGCTTTGGGAAGTCTTCCTATGATTCTGATTCACGTAGTTTTATACCAGATTGCATTTATTGCCCTTTCTTTGAAACCTTACTATATGCTTCTTCCGGGCGCTATTCCTGCAAGAGTGATGTGCCCGGTTCTCGGGATCATGCCGAACAATCTTCTGGCAGTTCCCGGCTCTGCGGGATTTTATCCGGAGCTTTTAAATGCAGGCAGTGTGTGGGTTGGAGTGGCAGCTTCCCTCATATGGTTTTTACTTTTCTGGGGCATAGGACGAAAATGGTATGAAAAACAGGGGGTAAAATAGATGGGAGAGATATGGAGATTTACAAAGGCAGAATACAGAAAAATGAAAGGAACGTATCTTCCGCTTATTTTTGCAGGAGTTCCTCTTTTGGGATGTGGTCTGTTCCTTCTATATTATTCATTTTCTCCCTGGGACACAGAATCGGAAATTATGGCTTATGCAGAAGCAATGGGAGCTGCTCTTCCTTTTCTTATCAGCCTTTTATCAGCGCTTTCAGTGGGGCTGGAAGAAAAAAATCATTTTCAGACTTTTCTTGGAACAGCCAGAAAAAAGAAAAGCGCTCTTCTTGGAAAATACATTGCCCTTCTCCTTTGTACCTTCTTTTCTTTCCTTCTTGCAGTGGGGATTTTCGGGGCAGGATTTACCTTTCTTCTGGGAAAAGAGGGAATGACGCTTGGACTTTGTGTGAAACTTATTTTTGCACTGTGGCTTCCCTCTGCTGCTTTGTACGGAATTCATCTTTTTCTTGACCTTACCTTTCCAAAATCCGTATCCATAGCGGTGGGAACAGGAGAATCCCTTATATCCGCTCTTTTTCTCACCGGTCTTGGAGATGGACTCTGGACCTTTGTTCCTGCTTCCTGGAGTGCCAGATGGGCGGCGTATGTAACTGGAATGGAGTTAAATGACACCTACAGAAAGATGGTACAGGAGAATTTAAATTTAAAAGGAAACGCAAAAATATGCCTGTTGATAACTTTCCTTCTTTGTGCCATAATTCTTGTATGGTTCAGATTTTATGAAGGAAGGCAGTGTAATGATTAATATTCTTGCAGTGGACGATGAGGAAGAGATTTTAAAGATAATCAAAAAAGCTCTGGAAAAAGAAGGATATATAGTCACAACAGTCAGCGAGCCGGATGCAGTAAAAAAAATGAATCTTGGCTGTTTTCAGATGATCCTTCTTGATGTGATGATGCCTGGAACTGACGGATTTTCTCTGTGCAGGGAAATCAGGGACAAGGTAGACTGTCCGATTCTTTTTGTTACTGCAAAAACAGGAGAAAAGGAGCTTATGACAGGACTTGGCATCGGCGGGGACGATTACATAACAAAGCCTTTTGGAATCGGGGAGCTTCGTGCAAGAGTGGCGGCGCATTTAAGACGGGAAAGCAGACAGAAGAAAAATGCTGTTTTTGTGGGAGAAATCCAGCTTGAGCTCCGTTCCAGAAAAATCTTTTATAAGGGAGAGGAAATCCCCCTTACAAAGAGCGAGTATGCCATCTGCGAGTATCTTGCCATGAATAAGGGGCAGGTCTTTTCCAAAGAGAGGATTTACGAGCATGTATTCGGATTTGACGGAGAGAGCGACCTTTCCGCAATTACAGAACATATCAAAAATATCAGGGCGAAATTTCAGAAACAAGGTCTTTCTGTGATTGAGACAAAGTGGGGGATTGGATACAGATGGGAGTAAAGAAACAAAGTCTTTATCAGTTCTTTTTAAAATACACGGTGCAGATTTGTGTAAATACGGTTTTGATTGTGGGACTGATGGTTTTACTGGCAGCCCTTTCCGGCGTTTCCGGGCTGATTCTTCCTGCCAATTATGCGGAAGTGGCGCTTCAAAAAGACAGAGGGAAGCTTGCGGAAATATCGCATATTTCAAAAGAAATGATTCCGTCTCACTGTACTTACGGAGTGTATGAAGCAGATGGGACATGGATGTACGGGAATTTTCCGGAAGAAATAAGAGAGAAGAGCTGGGAGAATTTTGAGACGGACACGAAATTTTCTTCAGATGGGAAATACTTCTTTTTTATTGAGAGAAATAACGGGGAGGTCTGCATTGTAAAATATGCACTGAAGGTGTATTTTGCCGGAAATCACCCTGTTTTAAACAGAATCGGGCTGGAAAATATACTGCTTCTTATTTTTCCTGTCCTGTTTTTGATCCAGGTGATCGCTTCTTCCCGGATTTTTTCAAAAAGACTGAAGCGCCGTCTTCTTGTGTTAAATCAGGCAACAGAAAAAATTGGAAATAATAATCTGGATTTTGAGAGAGAGCATTCAGATATAAAGGAGATTGAGGAGGTTTTAGGTTCCCTTGAGCATTTGAGGAAATCTCTGAAAATGTCTTTGGAAGAGCAGTGGGAAATGGAGATAAAACGGGAGGAGGAGCTTTCAGCTCTTGCACATGATATAAAAACGCCAGTAACAATTATAAAGGGAAATGCGGAACTTTTAAACGAAGAAGATTTAAATACAGAGCAGAGAGAATGTAGTGAAGCGATTCTTAAAAATGTGGAACAGATCGAGCAGTATCTGCAGGCAATGAGGCAGGTGATCCATAATGAATTTCCGGAAGAAAAAATAGAAATTCTTGAGGGGAAAGTGCTTTCAGAAGAATTTATAAAGAAGGCGGAGGAGATTGCGGCAGCAGAAAATATAAAGATTTCTATAGAAAAATGTGCAGGGAAGTGCAAAATCAAAGGAAACAGAAAAGAGCTTCTTCGGGCATGGGAAAACCTTGTGGGAAATGCAGTTACCTATACAGATAAAGAAAAAGGAATTTATGTTTTTACAGAAATAAAAGAGAGAGACGGAAACTCCTTTCTTTTGGCAGGAGTGAGTGACTATGGACAGGGATTTTCAAAAGAAGATTTACTTCACGGTACTGAGCGGTTTTACAGAGGCGATAAAAGTCGCCACGGGAGAGAACATCAGGGACTTGGACTTTTTATTGCATCGAACATAGTAAAAGCGCAGGGAGGAAGTCTGGTTCTTAAAAATTCAGAAGAGACCGGGGGCGGTCAGACGCAGCTTTGGATATTGACAGAAGGAGAAAAAGAAGGACAGAGAGATGAATGAGAGACAGAAAACAATTCTTGTAGCAGAAGATGATACAGAAATTAATAAGCTGATATGCAAAATTCTGGAAAAAGGAGGATACAGGGCAGTATCAGCTTTTTCCGGGACAGAGGCAGAACTTCGCTTTGGCATGGAAATAGTGGATATGGTTATTCTCGATTTAATGATGCCGGGAATGGATGGGGAATCCCTTCTTCGAAAAATTCGAACAGACAGAAAATCAGAAATTCCAGCTTTGGTTCTTTCGGCAAAATCAGCGCTGGAAGACAAGGTAACCCTTTTAACAAGCGGGGCAGACGATTATATGACGAAGCCTTTTGAGCCGGATGAGCTTTTAGCGAGAGTGTATGCACTTTTAAGAAGAAGCGGGGCAAAGGAGGAAAGGCCAGAAGCAGTATTCGGAGAGCAAGTTCTCACTTTTAAAAGCTTAAAACTTTTGAAGAAAGGACGCCAGGTGTCTGTAAAAGAAAAAACACTTACACTTACACCTCATGAATATGAAATTCTTCTTCTCCTTATGGAAGAGCCGGATAAAGTTTTTTCAAGAGAAAGCCTTTACGAGAAGGTGTGGAAAGGAGGATATTACGGGGAGGACAATACGGTAAATGTTCATGTGAGCAATCTTCGTAAAAAAATAGCGGCTGTTGACGGGGAAGAGGAGTATATTAAAACAGTTTGGGGAATCGGATTTAAAATGGCGTAATCTTTATGAATTCTTTAAACTTTCTTGAGGACTTATTAAGAGCCTTTTTTGTATACTCTTAATCACAGAAGGGACGTAAGTCTGAAAGAAAGGAAGAAAAAGATGGGAGAATATATTGTAGAAACAAAAAATCTCACAAAGAATTACGGAAAATTCTGCGCTCTGAACCGTGTGGAAATTTCTGTAAAAAGAGGAGAGATATACGGTCTTGTGGGAGATAACGGGGCAGGAAAAACAACTTTTTTAAAGCTGCTGTCAGGTCTTGTTGCTCCTTCAGAGGGAGAACTATCCCTGTTTGGCGAGCATGAGGAAAAGAAAATGCAGAAAATGAGAAACAGGACAGGCGTTCTCATTGAAAATCCCGGATTTTACCCGCAGCTTAATGTAAGACAAAATCTGGAATACGCAAGAATACAAAAAGGAGTTCCGGGAGAAAAATGTGTGGAGGAAATTCTGGAGCTTACAGGACTTCGCACGGCAGCAGAGAAAAAAGCAAAAGCGCTTTCTCTCGGAATGAAACAGCGTCTGGGACTTGGAATCGCACTTATGGGAATCCCGGAGCTTCTGATTCTTGACGAGCCCATAAACGGTCTTGATCCAAGCGGGATTGTGGAGATGAGAAATCTCCTTCTCCGTCTCTGCCGGGAAAAAAATATTACGATTCTTCTTTCCAGCCATATTTTAAGCGAGTTGGAGCAGATGGCCGATACTTACGGATTTTTAAAGAACGGATGTCTTCTCCGCCAGATTTCCCGAAAGGCGATTCTGGAGGAGTGTGCAGATTATGTGGAAATCGCTGTTTCTGACAGAGAGAAATATGCAGTTCTGCTGGAAAAAGAGCTTTCTGTGGGAAATTACAAAGTGATGCCCGATGGAAAAATCCGAATTTTAAATGCGGAGTTCGTAAATGAGATATACAGCCGTCTTGCCCAGGAACATGAAATTGATGTTCTGGAGCTTTCGCGGAAAAGCCAGTCTCTTGAAGAGTATTACCTGAATTTAAAAGAAGGAGGAAGCCGGCTATGTTAAATTATATGAAAAGCGAGTGGTACAAAACCATTCATGGAAAAGGCTTTTATATTGCAGGAGGCGTGATTTGCGGTCTTGTCCTTCTTATGAATCTGATTTTATGGGGAAGCAATCATTTTATTACAAATTTTCCGTACGGGACATTCCGGTTTTCTCTAAATACGTTTACAGCCCAGCCAATCTGGATGATTGCTCTTGGAAGCGTCATTGCAGGCGTTCTTTTTATAGATGACAGAAAATCCGGAATTATTAAAAATACTATTGCCTACGGTGTTCCAAGAGAACAGATCCTTATTGGAAAATGGATGGTATCTCTGGTCAGCAGCTTTATTTTAATGTGCGTGGTTTTTGTTGTGTATGTAGGAAGCGCATATGTTCTTCTTGAAAACCCGGAGTGGGAGCCTTTGAGACAGATGATGATGGCAATGGTATCTGCGCTTCCCTTTTCTATTGCAGCAATGATGCTTATGAACTGTCTTGGGGTAATTATGGAAAAAGAAACCATAATCATGCTCTGGTGGATGGCAGTGATTTATTTTATTCCTATGGCAGTGGATATACTTGGTTTGTATTTTAAAATATTTGAAAAAATTTCACGATGGCTGCCTTATACATTTTTACGAAGAGAAGTTCTTGTCACAATGGGCGCGTATCAATGCCTGTGGGATACACCGGAGGGATTTTTGAAATGTATGGTAACAGGTGTGATAGGAATGGCTGCTTTCGGCGCCTGGGGAATTATAAAATTTAGAAAGCAGCAGATATAAAGCAACATGAAAAGGAGGGGCAATGAAAGAAGCAGTGATTCTTATTTTGAGTATTCTCGTGTGTTATCTTCTGTGGAGACTTTTTTCCATAAAATACACACTGAAAAAAGCAGAGAAGGAGCTTCGTGAAATTTCGGCGGAGCCGGAAGAAAACAGAATCGTAAAGTTTCCTGTTCCGGATAAAACGATGGAAGCATTTCTTTGTGCTGTAAACGAGAATCTTGAGGAAATACGGAAGCTTCGCATTGCCTATGTAAAAAAAGAAGAAAATTTAAAAGAAGAGATTGAAAATATCAGTCACGATCTTCGTACGCCTCTCACTGCCATTTTAGGATATTTAAAGATGCTGGATTCCGGGGCAATGAGCAGTGAGGAGCAGGAATCCTTAAAAATTGTGAGGAAGAAAGCAGGGGAGCTTCAAAAGCTGATCGAACAGTTTTACGAGCTTTCCAGAGTAAGCGACGGGAATTTTCAGATGAAAATGGAAGAGACAGATGCGGGCAGGATTCTCAGGGAATGCTGTCTTTCCCATTACGGGCTTCTGGAAAAATTAAAGGTAGAGCTGTTTCTTCTGGAAACTCCTGTGAAAATAAGGGGGAATGAGGAGGCGCTTACAAGAGTATTTGTAAATCTTCTCCAGAACAGCGTGAGATACGGGCAGACAGAGCTTAGTGTTTCGATACAGAAGAAAGAAAAAGAAGCTGTTTTTATTTTTGCAAACGACATAGAGGAGGGGATAGAGCTTTCAGAACCGTCCCGGATCTTTGACCGTTTTTATATGCAGGAAGCCTCAAGAACAAAGGGAGGAACAGGACTGGGGCTTACAGTGAGCAGATACCTTGTGGAATATATGAACGGAAAGATATGGGCGGAATACAAAAAATCTGAGAAAAAAACATATCTTCAGATTACCATAAGTTTCCCGCTTATATTTTTTTAAGAGATGTGCGCGAAAATATTGGAAAATCCCTGTAACTGTGATAAACTATATACGTTTAAAAGTGTCCGGCAAAGATCTGGAGCACAAAGATACAGAGACACAGGAGGTCAGATAAGATGAGAGTAGAATTTGATAAAGCATTGGAAACAGGAAACGAGATGATTGATTCTCAGCACAAGGAGCTGATCAGCAGAATCGACCAGCTTCTTGTAAGCTGTCAGGACGGCAATGGACAGGTAAAGGCAATCAAAATGCTGGATTATCTCTTAGATTACACAGAGTTCCATTTTGATGCGGAAGAAAAACTTCAGGAAGAAATCGGTTTCCCTGGAATAAATGAGCATAAAGCAAAACACGCAGAGTTTAAAAATGCAGTAAAAGAACTTCAGGAGATGCTTGAGGAAGAGGAAGGCCCAACAGAGGCTTTTGTAGCTCAGGTTCAGAAAAATGTAGTAGACTGGCTGTTCGATCACATCAAAGTATTTGACCGCGCAGTTGCAGAATATAAGGGCTGAGAAATTGGAAACTGAAAAGCAGTTTACTGTCCGCATGGCAGAGGAAAAAGACGCGGAAGCGCTTCTTTCCATTTACAGCTACTATGTAAAACATACGGCGGTAAGTTTTGACTATGAAGTGCCCTCTCTTTTGGAATTTACAGAGAAGATGAGAGACATAAAGAAGCGTTATCCTTATCTCGTTGTGGAAGAAGACGGAGAAGTGCGGGGGTATGCGTACGCCGCTGTTTTTAAAGAGCGTGTGGCGTATGACTGGTCTGTGGAGACAACCATTTATCTGGATCCGGGATATAAAGGACGAGGATACGGAAAAGCTCTTTACGAGAAACTGGAGGAGCTTTTGAAAAAGCAGAATATCCAGAATATGAACGCCTGTATCGCCTGCATTGATGTGGAGGACGAGTATCTCACAAATGACAGCCCCAGATTTCACCATCATATGGGATTTCAGATGGTGGGAAAATTCCACAAGTCAGGCTGTAAATTCGGGAGATGGTACGATATGATATGGATGGAAAAGATAATAGGGGATCATAGAGAACCCCCGTTTCCAGTCTGTTCTGTTACAGAAATCTGAGTGTTATAAGAAAATAGTAATCCCGTCAGTTCATGTCGATGGATATGAGCTGGCGGGATTTTGATTTTATAATTCTTTTGTCATAGCAATGTGGGGATAGTTTTCTTCTAGGAATATTTCTCCCTGTTTTTTGTATCCCAGCTTTTCGTAAAAGCCTTCTACCTGATATTGGGCAGAAAGTGTGACGATTTTTCCGCATCTATTAGCAATTTCTTTTTCGGCAAGCTCCATAAGTTTTGCTCCGTAATGTTTGTTGCGAAATTCTTTGCGTACAGCCACACGTCCGATTACAAAGCTTTCTTTTTCTGATGAGTAAAAGAATCTGCAGGTGGTAGCGGCAATGCCATTTTCGAAAATCACAATATGGACAGCTCCTTTGTCTGCATCGTCAAATTCTTCCTGAAAACCCTGTTCTTCCACAAATACTTTGATACGGATTTGTTTTGCTTCTTCCGGCAGGGATTCGTAAACTTTAAATTCCATAATATTCTCCTGAGGTTAGGATTGTCTGTTTATCAGAGCATTATTTTGTCAGTTTTAATTTCTTCATAAAATTTCTGTATAAAATACAGCCGATCACAGCAGCGATAAGCTCCGCGGCAGGGAAGGTTGCCCAGACGCCGTACAGTCCTGCAGTTTTTGACAAAACAGCAGACAGAGGGATAATGATGATCAACTGACGCAGCAGAGATACGACTAATGACTGTACGCCTTTTCCAAGCGCTTCAAAAGCTCCGGAAAGCACACAGCCTACTGTGGAAATTATGAATCCGATGGCAATGATACGCAGCATGGGAACGCTGATTTCAAGCATTTCCGCATTTGCATTAAAGAGCTTCATAATTCCCTGTGGGAATGCCATAAAAAGTAAGGTTCCAAGAGCCATGATCACGCCGGCTGCTTCCAGACTGGCTTTTAAAGTTTCTTTCATACGTTTTCTGTTTCCTGCGCCGTAGTTGTAACTCATAATGGGACGCATTCCCTGAATCACGCCGTTGGCTGGCATATACACAAAGGTCTGGATTTTGATATACAGTCCGAAAACGGCGATAGCTGTAGCAGAAAAAGCTGCCAGTACAGAGTTTAATGCTGCCACAAGAACAGATGGCAGGGACATCATAATGGCAGAAGGAACTGCCACGGTGTAGATTTTACACAGCATATTTTTCTCAAATCGAAAATCCTTTAAATGAATCCGCACAGAGGTACATTTTTTCAGGAAGAAAACCATAGAAAGCACAGCAGCCAAAATCTGAGAGATTACGGTTGCAATAGCAGCACCCTGAACGCCCATTGCAGGAATCCCCAACCAGCCAAAAATAAAAATCGGGTCTAAAATAATATTAAAAATAGCGCCCACACCCTGAAAAATCATGGGTAACACCATGCTGCCTGTTGCCTGAAACAATTTTTCTGCATATAGATGATACATACATCCAATGCTGAAGCATAAAACAATCTGCGTATATTGACAGCTCATTTCGTAAATTTGAGGATTGTCAGTGAAATTACGAAGAAAAGGTCCCGTGACAAAGAGTCCCATAAGTACAAATAGCAGCCAGTGGATACCGCTTAACAAGAAACCGTGGGTGGCGGCAGATGTGACTTCTTTTTCATCTTTTGCGCCAAGAGCCCGGGCAACACAGGAGCTAAGCCCGATTCCAAAGCCGCAGGATACCGCGATAATCAGATTCTGCAGGGGAAAAGCAATAGATACTGCTGTCAGAGCGTCTTCGCTTACTCTTGCCACATACATACTGTCCACAATATTATATAGAGCCTGTATCAGCATGGAAATCATAGGCGGCACAGACATGGAAATTAAAAGGGGCATCACTTTTTTTGTTCCCATGATGTTTTCCGTTTTTTGCATTTTTATACCTCTTTTCCAAAAAATTATACCTTAAAAAGAATAGACATTTTAAATGGGTTTGTCAATGTGTTTTTTCGGAAATTGCCGGATATTCCTATCTTAAAGATGCGGTGCGTTGTAACGTAAGAATTTGTGTGGTATGATGGGATGAATAGCAGGAAATTATATTGCACCGGAAGGTTGAAAATTTTGCGATTTTGAAAACGCATTTTATATGAGGAAGAAAGAAAAGGGGAATTCAAACATGACTTTAAATGAAAGAGCAGAATTAATCGTACATGATATAAAAATGGAAACAGAAACGAATCCTATTCGTATTTTTAAGAATATTGCAAAAAAAGAATATATCAGTATTCATGGACCGGAACATCATATCCTGGATGGAGCCTGTTTGCTTGCAGCTTATAGAAATGCAGGCGGTGATATAGCTTTGGATACCGCTTTGGAACAGTTAAAAAAAGAAGGATTAAAAATGCCGGGGGCAATGTGCGGCTTATGGGGAGTATGCGGTGCAGTTACTTCAATAGGTGCTGCTCTGGCGATTATAGATGGGACAGGACCACTATCTGCAGACGGAACCTGGGGGAATCATATGAAGTTTACTTCAGCTGCGATTAAAGAGCTGGGAAAAATAAATGGTCCAAGATGCTGTAAAAGAGATGCTATGGTTGGATTACAGTACGGTATAGAATATGTGAATGCAAATTACGGTGTTACTTTGGAGAAAGAAGAGATTAAGTGCACATATTCTGATTCAAATGCACAGTGTATTAAAGAAAAATGTCCTTATTATAATAAGAAGAAACTAAAAGTTGCATTTATATGTGTCCATAATTCCTGCCGAAGTCAGATTGCAGAATGTCTGGGAAGACATTTTGCCTCAGACGTGTTTGAGAGTTATTCAGCGGGAACAGAAACAAAACCACAAATAAATCAGGATGCAGTTCGTATTATGAAAGAATTATATGGGATTGATATGGAAAAGAATCAGTATTCCAAGAGGATGAATGAAATACCGGATCCTGATATTGCAATTTCTATGGGCTGTAATGTGAGCTGCCCTTTTATAGGCAGAGAATTTGATGATAATTGGGGCTTGGAAGATCCGACCGGAAGATCAGATGATGATTTTAAATTGATAATACAGGAAATAGAAGAAAAAATATTTGAACTTAAAAATGTAATCAGTAAAAAATTTTAACGTATGAAGCTGCCGTTTTACGAAAAATAGGTGTAAAACAGCAGCTTGGATTATCTTAAAATATAAAAATTTACCGGGTGGTTTTTCTGTATATAATAAATGCCATAATGGCGACGGATGCTTCTGTGAGCGGATAAGAACACCAGACACCCGTAAGTCCGAATATGGCAGAAAGAAGAAATGCCATAGGAATCAGGACAAGAATTCCCCTTGATACAGAAATAATCTGTGCTGGTCGAGGATGCTCAGTGGAAATCAGGTACGTAGCTGTTACAAGATTAAAACCGATAAACGGACAGACTAGGAAATGTAAGCGAATTCCAGGAATCGCAAGTGCCTGAAGGAGCATATCTTTTTCGCTGTTAAATATCAGCGCAATAGAATCAGCGCCGAAAAACAGAATAGAATAAAGAATAACAGATAAAAGAAGAGCGGTAGTCAAAGCATAAGTTCTTATAGTGTTTACGTTCTCCTTATTTCCGGCTCCATGATTTAAACTGAGGATAGGCTGTATCCCCTGGGATAATCCGGTGTAAATAGCAATTACTACGAGAGATATTACAGAGACAATACCGAAGGCTGCAACTCCTGTATTTCCATTTAAACGCAGTATGATAAAATTAAACAAAAACATAACAACGCCGGAAGAGACTTCTGTTACAAGAGGGGGAATTCCATTGGAAACAATATTGCTCACTCTTTGCAAAGAAAATTTCCGTATAAAATGAAAGTGATTTTTACCTTTTAGGAAATAAGGGAGTTTAATGGCAATTGATTTTAAGAAAAAATTGGCAAGCAGAACAATAACACCGAAAACTAATCCCATTGAGCTATATGGAACTTTAGACCGAAAAAGTGTTGCTGGTCCTCTTCGTCCAGCACAGGAAATTGTTCTATCTGAGTGGTATACAAAACGACGTACAGATAGGGATTTAATTATTAAATTGCATACTGGTGAAGGGAAAACATTAGTAGGATTGCTGCTTCTTCAATCTTTACTCAATTCAAAGGAAGGACCATGTCTTTATATATGTCCTAATAAATATCTTGTCAGGCAGGTATGTTCAGAAGCGGATAAATTTGGTATTCTCTTTTGTACATTTGGTGAAAGTGCCGAGATTCCAAATGATTTTCTTGCAGGTTCCCAAATACTTATTACCCATGTACAGAAAATATTTAATGGAAGATCTGTATTTGGAACAGACAACAACTATATAAAAACAGGATCCGTTCTTATGGATGATTCACACGCTTGTATAGACACTATCAAAAGTGCTTTTACCATTTCAATAAGCAAAAGTGAAAATCCTGAAATTTATTCGAAAATCCTGACACTTTTCAATGATGATATGATTGAACAAGGGGAAGGAAGCTGGCTTGATATTCAGACCGGGGATTATAACACTTTTATGGCAGTTCCGTACTGGAGCTGGAATAATAAGAAAACAGAAATGCTAAGGATTTTGTCTGCTGCCCAGGAAAACCGCCAAATATATTATACGTGGCCTCTTATGCGTGATCAGATAGAAAATTATTGCTGTTACATATCCGGAAGTAAAATTGAGATTTCTCCATATAATGTTAGTATTCGTACTTTTGGCTCTTTTTCATATGCTACGCATAGAATTTTAATGTCTGCAACAACTCAGGATGATTCTTTTTTGTAAAGGGCTTAGAGTTTAGTCCAGAGGCTGTGAAGAATCCGTTGCGGAACGAAGAACAAAAATGGTCTGGCGAAAAAATGTTGATAATACCATCGCTTGTTGAAGAATCTTGTGATCATGATTTAATTGTCACTAATTTTTGCAAGAGCTCTCCTTCAAAATTTGGCATAGTGGCATTGGTGCCTAGTACAAAAAATTGTAGACAATATCAAAATTTAGGAGCAATTACGGCTACTACGGGAAATATTGTTGAGGAACTTGATAAGTTAAAAAAGGGAATTTTTTCAAAAATCGTTGTAATTAATAACAGATATAATGGCATTGACTTGCCTGATGAAAGTTGTCGAATACTGATTATGGATAGCCTTCCATATTTTGATAGCTTGGCAGATCGATATGAAGAACAGGCGTGTCCAAATAGTGAACTGATCAATAAACGGATAGCTCAAAAAATTGAACAGGGTATTGGCAGAGGTGTCCGTGGTGAAAAAGATTATTGTGCCATTTTAATAATTGGCTCAGAATTGGTTCGGTTTATGCGGAGTATTGCAACTAATAAATTCTTTTCACCACAAACGAGAAAACAAATTGACATTGGCATCGAAATTGCTGACATGGCGAAAGAAGATAAAACTGAAAGCCCTATAAAAGTTGTACTTTCTTTGATAAAGCAGATGTTAGTGCGTGATGAAGGCTGGAAAGAATATTATGCTTCTGAAATGGATACGATTGCAGAAGATAATGCAGAATCACAGATATATGACAGGCTTTTAAAAGAACGGCAGGCAGAACAATTTTTTTGTGAAGGTGAGTATGAGAATGCTATTTCTTCCATGCAGCGATTGATTGATGGGCTTAATGTTGATGACACAGAAAAGGGTTGGTATTTACAGCAATTAGCAAGATATACATATCCGACAAGTATTGCAGAATCGATTAAAATTCAAAAAAGTGCATTTAAGAAAAATACACAGCTTTTAAAACCGAGTACAGGAATTGATTATACAAAAATTTCTTATATACACCAAGACCGCCTAAATAATATCAGAACATATATGCGAAAATTTTCAGATTATAGTGAATTATTTTTGTCAGTTAATGCGACATTAGATAATTTGTCTTTTGGTATTGAAGCTGTTAAATTTGAAGCTGCATTAAAAGATGTTGGCGCTTTACTTGGCTATGTCAGCCAGCGTCCAGATAAAGAAATTCGGAAGGCACCTGATAATCTTTGGTGTGGTTCGAATGATCATTATTTATTATTTGAATGCAAAAGTGAGGTGTCCGGAACCCGTCAGGAAATCACGAAACATGAGGCGGGACAAATGAATAACCATTGCGCATGGTTTGAAGATCAATATGGCCAAAATGCAAATGTAGACAGATTTATGATTATTTCAACAAAGACACTTAAAACAGTTTTCCCTGGATGAGATATCTGATGATACTTTACATGAATTCTTAACGTTACATCATCTGAATATTGAAGATTTTTCTGAGCAATATTCTGAAGAATACTACCATAAAACTAGATAAGAAATGAGAGTACAGCTAATTGAATGAATCGAAAGGCTGTACTTTTATTTTTAATACACCACTTTACAACTTTTTTATAAAAAAATATCGTACAGGATTTCCTGATGTATAATGAATTTGGCATAAAACATTACAAAGGAAAGTGACCCTGTACGGCAAAAACATTATACAGCGAAAAAACACTGATAGGTAGATTTCAGCAATATTTTTTGATCTATTTTGAAACTTTTTCTGTTCCGACAGCAGATACCTTATTTCTGCTGATATTATCTATACTGGGCCGCACACAACGGTTCCAACTATCTGAATGGACACTGCTTTGTGAGAGTCATGCTCTGCGTACCTGTCTGGAATGGGGATAAAGTATCTCATCTTTCCGTTCCTCTTGGTTATCGTATGTGGCAGAAAAAAGAGTCTAAACTGGAACTGGCAGTCTCCATGATCCGGCAGGTTATGCCTGAATTTCACAGCAAAGATCATATCATCATCCCTTGTGACAGCTGATATACAAAACACAACCTGGTATCCATCGTTGATGAATATCCGAATCCGGATCTGATTGGCAATGCAAGGAGTGCTTCTGTCATGTATGATCTTGCTTATGTCCATCTTTTTGTTTGTAAAATTTCTGAAAATATTCTGGTGAAATGGTAGTATAATACGGAGAATGTAAAAAACGTAAGAGAGTAAAAATGAAACTATCGGATAAATTAGCACCGTTTCTGAAATTATTGCACATATACAGAGAAACTGGGTGAGAAAACAGTAAAAGCATATCGGATCGATCTAATCAGTGTTTTGTTTTTGTTGCCTGTGAAGAGCAAGACAAAGAGAAGCTTGAGGAATATATTACGGAATTACATAAAAAACACAAACAGAACAGAGATTAAAAAAAGTGGATATTTCGTTGGCAATGGAAGAGGCAACGGAAAAAAATACTTTTATGAGAACCGATTTCCTTTCCGATGCATCTAATTGGTGTAAAAGTAAACATGAGTAGTAATCCAGCTGGACAAAAGGAGAAGACAAAGTTATGACAAAAGATGTATTTATTAAGGAGGTTCGGGATGCAGAAGCCATGATGTATCATATATCAAAGTCCATTCTGAAGAATGACTCTGATTGTGGGGATGCTGTGCAGGAAACAATTCTTAAGGCATATGAAAAACTTCCCACTTTAAAGAAAGAAAAATATTTCCGAACATGGATCACAAGGATATTGATCAATGAATGCAAAGGGATTCTTCGGAAAAGAAAAAATGTTATTCCATATGAAGAATATATGGACAATATGAAAATGACTGAGGAGGACAGATACAGTCATCTGTATATGGCGATTATGGAACTTCCGGAGGATCTGAGGGTTTTGGTAACATTGTATTATTTAGAAGGATTTTCATTGAAAGAGATCAGTGAGGCTCTGGATATTCCGGAAGGAACGATCAAAAGCAGACTTTCACGTGCAAGAGAGTTTTTGAAGGTGCAGTTATCCGAAGAAGAGAAAAGACCGGCAACTGGGAAAAATAGCAAGCAATTAAAGAGAATAACAGGAAAGGGGAAAATGACATGTTAGAGAAGAAATGGAATAATATCGCACCGGAAGTACCACAGGATTTTCATAATAAATTTGAAGATACACTAAAACAGATTGAACAGGCGGATTCAGTTGATAAAAAATACAAAAGAAAAAAAATCAGTGGACGATTATTGATTGCAGCAGCAGTAATCTGTACTGGTATGGCTGTTACTGTGGCTGCAAAAGAGTTCTTTAAATGGAATGATTACCTGGTGAAAAGACTGGATCCATCGGAGGAACAGCAGGAGACACTGCAGGAATCAACTTATATTCAGAATATAGACCAGTCTGTAACACAAAATGGTGTGACGGTTACCCTGACAGATTCTATTCAGGATCAGGGATTCCTGTATGTTTTTTTTGAAGTGAAAACAGAGGACAGTATTTCTATGACTGATCATACTTCTTTTGAGGAGATGACACATTTTAAGATCGATGGAAAAGAAGTATATGCAGTGGACGATAACAGATTTGGAAGCTTTAACACTGGGGTAGGACAGGATGAATTACTGAAAACAGATCAAAATTCTGCACATCTTAAACATTTTAACGCCTATATATCTTATGACAGTGATTACGATCTGAGTAATAAAACAGTAGAAATCACATTAAAGAATCTTACGGAGGAAGAAGATTATGATAAGACAGTCATTACAGATGGAACATGGGACTTTAAATGGACCTTGGGTGCAGTAAAGCCTCCGACAACTCTGGAAGTGAACCGGAAATGTGATTTTGGAGGTTATGAAATCACTGTGAAAGAAATGGAAGTAACGCCCCTTTTATGGTCATTATATCTTGATTATGATGAAGCGATGAAGGTGTATGAAGATGAAAAAAACAAATTTGAGTACGCAGGTACGGACTATGGCATGGATCTTTATGCCAGAACTAGTATTGACCAGGTGCGTTATAAAGATGGAACGGTTTTAACACTTGATAGGACCATGGGAGGCATCGCTGGCGGTGGAGAAAAACAGGATAAGGAAAACGGTGTCCTGATCATCAGAAACAGCTTCCCGCAACTGGTTGATGTAGATAACCTGCAGGCGGTACATTTTGGGAACATTGACCAATGGCTTGAAGTGCGGGGATAAAAGTTTTTTCGGTGATACAGAAAAATTCTCCCATAATTAGATAATGAGAAAATACAAAAAGAACCGATACAAGGTCTTTGCAAGACTGATATCGGTTCTTTTTGGCTAAGTCTGCCAACTGTAAAATTTTGTTTATATATTAACGCATCCTGTTCATGTACAGGAAACGGATTCTAGCGTATACTGAAATTATTGATTACAAGGTCTACATGAACTGCAAATACAGATTCCGGGTTATATCCGGAAGCCATATTTTGCACTTACCGGTAAAATCTGTAATAGTTGGCATAAAAATTCATTACATATTCGATATAAGCTTTAAATCTTTTCATTGTCTGTTCCTCCTTTCTTTATCTTATGGCTGTATTATAAAGCAGGTTAACCGGGAGTTCATGCCAAATAGAAAGAAAAAACAGACAAATCTTGCAAAAAAAGGATTTATGAAAAATAACCAGATTTTTACAAATGCCGCATACCTGACTTTCATTGCCTCTGCTTTGTTCTTTTTTGTTGGAGTTTTTTTATCGGAATCTCTTGTTCGTATTCTGGGTGCTGACGATACCATGTTTGCCTTGACGAATACCTATTCAAAAGTAATGCTTCTTTTTGCCCCTGCATTTTTTACAAATAATCTTCTTCAATGTTTTGTACGAAATGATGGAAATCCGGCTCTTTCTATGGCGGCTATGATAACAGGTAGTATATCTAATGTAATTTTGGATTATATTTTTATTTTTCCACTTAGTATGGGAATTTTCGGTTCCATCTTTGCTACCGGACTTTCCCCGATTATCAGTATTATTGTACTATCTCCTTATTCTCATTTTATTAAAAAATAAAAACGCTCCTGCACACAATAGCCTTTGTGTACGGGAGCGTTTCAAACTGATGAGGGTATCATAACACACATAGATGAATAATGCAATAAAGAAAAAGTGAATGGACATAGAGTGATTTTTGCGTATTGTCAAAAAAGAAATAGAGTGCTATTATGGGAGAAATAAAAGAGATATTGAAGAAAGAGGAGAAAGGTATATGAAACTGATTATCGATGATGCACATATCGATTTGATTAAAGAAATTTATGAGTTTTATCCTGTAGAAGGAGTAACTACAAATCCTTCTATTCTGGCGAAGAGTGGAAGAAGTCCATATGAGGTTTTAAAAGAAATCCGGGAATTTATAGGGATGGAAGGAGAACTTCATGTGCAGGCAGTTTCAAGAGATGCGGAGGGTATGGTACAGGAGGCTCATCGCATTACCGAGGAACTGGGAAAGAATACGTTTGTAAAGATACCGGCTGTGAGAGAAGGCTTTAAGGCAATGAAACAACTTCATAAAGAAGGCATTCTTATTACTGCAACGGCCATATATACACCTATGCAGGCATTTTTAGCAGCACAATGCGGCGCTTCCTATGCAGCTCCGTATATTAACCGTATTGATAATATGGGATTTAATGGCATTCAGGTAACAAAAGAGATTCAGGATATTTTTGAAAATAATAATCTCAGTACAAAAGTTTTAGCTGCAAGTTTTAAAAATTCTCAGCAGGTTCTGGAGCTTTGCGAATATGGAATCGGAGCGGCTACGATTGCACCGGATGTAATTGAAGGTCTTGTGAAAAATCAGGCAATTACAGCAGCAGTAGAAGACTTTATTAAGGATTTTGAGGGACTTACCGGCGCTGGAAAAAATATGACAAACTGTTAAGCTATCAAAAGGTATATATAACAAAAAGAGTACAGATTTTTTTCTGACAGGGAGAATTTGTACTCTTTTTTTGTTCGGCATAATAAAATTACTTCTTGTCAAACATACCTTATATATGGTATCTTATTGAAATATGTCAACAATTTAACGAACAGACATGGCAAAATCTCTGTGATTTTGCTGTGGGAAAAAATGGAGGAAAACAGAAATGCTGAAAAAAATAAAACATGCTTTCCCCGGAGGCGTACATCCCACAGATGGGTATGATAAGGCAATGACCATGAATCTGCCTGTTCGTGTTTACTGGCCGGAGACAGTGACAATCTTGTCGGAGCAGTCTTTCGGCGGAAAATGCAGCTTCATTGTAAAACCTGGAGACCAGGTGAGAGAAGGGCAGGAGATAGGACGTCCGGAAGCGTTTATGGCAGCGCCTCTTCACGCAAGCGTAAGCGGAAGAGTTATGGACATTCGGGAAGTGCAGAACCAGGGAAGAAATCTTTTATCCTGTATCATTAAAAGAGAGGGACCGGAAAGGAAAGAAGAGCATTCTTATCTGAAAGGTCTTGAGAGCCTTGAAAAATATACAAGGGAAGAACTGATCGCCATGATTCGCGACGGTGGTCTGACGGGAATGGGAGGCGCAGGTTTCCCCACTCATAAAAAATATGAGACAGATAAAAAAATTGATGCGCTGCTGATTAATGCGGCGGAGTGTGAGCCGTTTCTCACATGTGATTATCGCTTGATGATGGAGCAGAGTTTTGCCGTAATTAATGGTGTACGTGTCCTGTTAAAAGCATCCGGAGCAGATAAAGCATATATCTGCATGGAAGATAATAAGCCGGAAGCAGCGAAGCTTCTTCAGAAGATTCTGGAGGAAGGAAAACAGCAGATAAAGGGAGAAAATCCTGTGGAGCTTAAAATCCTTCCGACGCAGTATCCTCAGGGAGGAGAGAGACAGCTGATACAGGCTGTATTGAACAGAGAGGTACCGATGGGTGGACTTCCTGCAGATGTGGGAGTAATCGTTTCCAATGTAGGAACTGCAAAGGCAGCAGCAGATATGACGTTTGCCGGTATTCCACTGACAAGAAGGATTGTAACAGTGACAGGATCTGTAAAAAATCCGGGAAATTATCTTGTTCCTGTTGGAACTTCAGCAAAGGAGCTTTTAAATCTTGCTGGCGGTGTGACAGTAGAAAAAAATCGGATTATAGCAGGCGGTCCTATGACAGGTCCCTGTGTGGCGTCCGACTGGAAGGGAGAAGAGGAGCTTTTTTATGTGACAAAAAATACTTCCGGCATTCTCGTTCTTCCGGACAGAGAGTACGAAGAATCTCCGTGTATCCGCTGCGCAGGCTGCGAGAGCGTATGCCCGGCAGGTCTTATTCCCTATCAGATCGAATTTGCTTACATGGACGAGGATTACGATTTGTGCGAGGAGCTTTATGCGAGCGAGTGTATAGCCTGCGGCTGCTGTTCTTACATCTGCCCGGCAAAAAGAGAGCTTTCCGTTCGCACCAGAATGGCGAGAGATATAGTGAAACAGCGTATGCGTGAAAGGGCGGTGAAAAAATCATGAGTAACGTAAGAGTGATCAATGGACCACACCTTCGTACAGATCGGACCACAAGACAGGTTATGATGTATGTGACATTGTCTCTGATCCCGGCGCTTTTCGGAGCTGTGTACTTTTTTGGAATCCGCGCCCTTTACCTTGCGGGACTTTCTGTCACAATCTGTGTGATCACAGAGTATCTCTGGCAGAAGCTTACAAAAAAACAGGTGACGGCAGGGGACTTCAGCGCTGTAGTAACTGGACTTCTGATCGTTTATAATATGCCGGTCACTGTGCCTGTATGGGCGCTTGCCGCAGCTGACGTATTTGCAATTATATTTGTAAAGCAGATGTTTGGCGGAATTGGAAATAACTTTGTAAATCCGGCTCTTATGGGAAGGCTTCTCATTATGATCGTATGGCCGCAGGCAGTCATGCAGTATGTAGTGCCGAATACCATAAATCCGGACGCCGTATCAGGAGCGACTGTGCTTGGCACAGTAAAAGGCGGCGCAGAAGCAGGATACAGCTATTTACAGATGTTCTTGGGAGAAACACCGGGAGCTATGGGAGAGACGAGCAAGCTTCTTCTCCTCGTTGGTTTCGGCTTCCTCTGTTATAAAGGAATTGTAAACGCGGAAGCAGCCGTTACTTATATTTCTACAGTTGTGCTTCTTACCTTTGTATTCGGTCCTTCCGGACTGTTTACAGGAGACATTCTACTGAATCTTTTCGGAGGCGGTCTCATTATGGGTGGCTGCTATATGCTGACAGATTATGCCTTTGCTTCCAGAAAGGGAAAACTTCTCTATGCAGCGACGGCAGGCGTGATTACGGCGGCAATCCGAATTTTCAGCAATTATCCGGAGGGAATCTGCTTCGGTATTTTAACAGCAAACTGTATGGCAGGTCTTTTGTCCATGATTTATAAGAAACATGTATATGGTGTAAAAAGAAAAGACGCATAATAAGGAGAGCAGAAATGAAGAATAAAAATGTAAGAGGAATTCTTGCACTGGCTGTTGTCACTGCCCTTTCTTTTGGGGTGATTGCAGGCTCCAGAGCACTGGCAGTTGATACAGGAAGCGCTTCCCAGGAAGACAGCGGAGAAGTAAAAGAAGAGTTTGATGTAAGCGGCGCTGAGAATATTGAAAAAGCGGCTGCAACAGAGAACGGATATGTGGTGACTGTAAAAGAAAAAGGATACGGCGGCGATATTTTAATGGACGTTTCCTTTGAGGCAGACGGAGAAACAATTTCAAATGTTTCTGTTACAGAACACAGTGAGACAGAAGGTCTTGGCGCGAGAATCGCAGAAGAAGAATTTTCCGGGCAGTTTGTGGGAATGAAAGCGCCTGTATATCTTCCGGGAATGAGCGGCGGAGAAGAGGCGGCTCCTGCAGAGAAAAAAGCAACGGAAGGCGCAGCAGAATTAGAAGGTGCAGTATTACAGGACGGAACATATGAAGCAAAAGGCGAGGCGGATGACAGCGGCTTTGCAGATCAGGTTACCATGACGGTAAAAGACGGAAAAATCACAGAAGTAAACTGGGATTCCATCGGAGAGGACGGAAGCAAGAAGAGCGTACTGTCCGAAAGCGGCGAATATGTAATGACAGAGGACGGTCCAACATGGGCAGAGCAGGCGAAAGCGCTGACAGAAGCTCTTGTGGAAAATCAGAATCTTACCTTCCTTACAATAGACGAGCAGGGAAAAACAGACGCGGTATCCGGAGTAAGCATTTCCGTAGGCGGTTTTGCAGCACTTGCGGAGCAGTGCCTCAATGAAGCAGCCGGTGTGGAGACTGAGGAAACAGCAGAAGAACCGGCAGAAGAGGAAAACAAAGAGAGCGCGGAAGCGGGAACAGGAGAGGTGCAGGCAGTATCCGGCGCAACCATTTCTTCTACTGCTGCAGTAACAGGTATTAACGAGGCATATGAATTTTTGCAGACAGTAAAATAAAGAAAGCGGAGGATTTGGTATGAAATTAAAATATCCGGCAGAAGCCTTCGCCCTTGGAATGATTCTGTTTTCCGCCGGGATGAAGGAAGCCTTTAGCGCCGGGATTCTGATTATTCTGGCGGTTGTATTTGGAGAATTCCTGAAAAATCTTTTAAAACCGGTCGTTCCGGACTGGAGCTTAAAAGCGTGTGTGCTGATCGGAACGGGTTCTGTCAGCGCAAGCGCGTTCCTTCTCGGATTTTCCGCACTTGGAATTTCCGTAGATACAAAGACATGGCTCATTACTTTTGTGATCGGACTTCTGGCTGCCCGTCACGTTCTGAAAGAGGAGCTCGAGGGAGAATACGGCGATTTATTCTGGGAATGCGCCATTATCTGGGGATTCTGGATTTTACTGGCAGCAGTGAGAGAATTTTGCGCAGGAGGAAGTATTTTCGGATACACTCTTCTGGAAGCAGAATTTCAGTCAAAGAAATTCCTTGATATGACATTTGGATTTATCTGTGCAGGACTTTCCCTTGCATTCACAAACGGCGTTCTGAAAAAAAGAAGCACAGGAACAAACGGGCTTTTCCCGGTTGTTCCGGCAGTTCTCTTTTCACAGCCATTTGTGATGGCAAGTTTTGGAGAGACTATCGGATTTATCTGGGCAGTATTTGTACCTGTTGTTCTCTTTATTTCCGTAAAAAAGACGCTGCGGTTTGCGAGGACAGGAAGAGCCTACAGAGGACTTCCGGTGGAAATGCTGGCAATGGGATTCATTTATATGATTCTCAGTATTTATTAAGAACAGGGAAGTTCCTTGAACTTTGAATATTATATTTAAAGAGGGTATCGCTGAGCGATACCCTCTTTTTCTTCGGGGAGTTATTGCACGTCTGCGGGAAAACCGCTGCTGTAGAGAAATTTTCCTTCTTCTGTGATAAAAACTGCCTCTGTATTTTCAAGGCTTTCCACAAGTTCCATTCCTTTTTCTGCTCCGAGAGCAAAACAGGAGGTGCTTAATGCGTCTCCGTCAACAGATTTATCGGAAAGAATTGTCACAGAGACAAGCCCGTTTTCATAAGGCATACCTGTTTTTGGATTTAAAATATGGTGGTATAAAACACCGTCTTTTTTGAAATATCGCTCATAAATTCCGGAAGAGACAACCGATTTATCGGAAACCTCTATGGTGACGGCAGTTTCTCCTCTGTCTGAAAATGGTTTCTGAATGCCAATTTTAAAGGGAGTTCCGTCTGGCTGGCTGCCAATACAGAGAACATTTCCACCAAGGTTGATGATTCCGCTTGTTACCCCTTCCGATACAAGAAATTCTTTTATTTTATCGGCAATATAGCCCTTTGCAATGGCTCCCAGATCAAGTCCCATTCCTTCTTTTTCAAAGCGAATGGCATTTCCTTCCAGAGTTATATTTTTATAATCCACAAGAGGAAGGGCGGCTTCCAGTGCTGCTGCTTCAGGAATGACTTTTTCTTCTGATGTGAAATCCCAGAGAGAGGATACAGGGGCAAGAGAAAGGTCGAATGCGCCATTGGAAAGCTCTGAGTAATGAAGCCCTTTTTCCACAAGTTCCGCTGTTTCCGGAGATACCTCAAAAAATCCGTTTTTTTCCGGAAGTGTTCCGTGATTCAGCTTATAAATTTCACTGTCAGAAAGCGTTCGGCTGAAAAGCTCTTCGTACTTATCGCAGAGCGCCATTGCCTTGTCGAGCAATTCCGGTTTTACCTTATCGTAAACTGTAATTTTGATCATGGTATTTAATTTAAAGCCTGTGACAGATACAGGTTCCTGCCGTTCATTTTGCTGCTTCTGATAAAAAAAGAAAAACGCAGAGAAGAGAAGAATGAGAGCCATACAGGCAGCGGCAATTTTATATTTTCTGTTCATAAAGTCTCCTTTTGTTTTTATTGTGCATTTTAAGCACAGCCTATTGTATAGTGACAGACGCTCTGTTGTCAAGACAGGCAGATGAAAATAAAATTTTATATTGACATATGCTAATAACCGTATTATAGTAATAATTAGCATATGCCAATAAAAGGAGAAGAGACATGCCAAGACCAAGTAAACCGAGAAAAGTAAAAGGACTTCCGAAAAATACCGGCTTTTGCCCGAAGGGACAGCCGGAGTGCAGTCACCCCATTATTTTAAATGTGGAGGAATATGAAACAATCCGCCTGATTGATTATGTGGGGCTGACACAGGAAGAATGCGCCCTCTCTATGGGAGTGGGACGCGCCACTGTGCAGAGTCTGTATGTGGAAGCGCGGAAAAAGCTTGCCAGGTTTGTGGTAGAGGCGTCAGGACTTCTTATTGAGGGCGGAAATTATGAAATCTGCTCAGGAGAAACTATTGGCACAAATATAAAAAAAGAAAAAGGAGATTTGATTATGAAGATTGCAGTTACTTACGAAAATGGACAGGTATTTCAGCATTTTGGACACACAGAGCAGTTTAAAATTTATGAAGCAGAAGATGGAAAAGTTGTAAAAGAGGAAGTTGTTGACACAAATGGAAGCGGTCACGGCGCTCTCGCAGGTTTCTTAAAAGAAAAAGGAGTAGATACTTTAATCTGCGGAGGAATCGGCGGCGGTGCAAGAAATGCTCTTGCAGAAGCAGGAATCCGTCTTTTCCCGGGAGCAGCAGGAGATGCGGACGCACAGGTAGCTTCCTTCCTTTCCGGAAACTTAAATTATAACCCGGATACCATGTGCAACCACCATCACCATGAAGAAGGACATACATGCGGAGATCACGGCTGCGGAGAAGGACATCACTGTGGAAATCACTAAGGATTGTACTCTTTGCCCGAGAGAATGTCACGTAAATCGTGAGAATAAAAAGCGGGGATACTGCGGCATGGACAGCAGAATATATGCTGCCCGTGCCGCTCTTCATATGTGGGAAGAACCCTGCATTTCCGGAGAAAAAGGCTCGGGAGCCGTATTTTTTTCCGGCTGTGGCCTTCGCTGCATTTTCTGCCAGAACCGGGAGATTGCCATAGGAAAAGACGGAAAAGAAATTTCGGTGGAAAAGCTGGGAGAAATTTTTCTTAACCTGGAAAAGCAGGGTGCAGCCAATATTAATCTCGTAACAGGGGCGCACTATGTTCCGCAGATCAGAGAAGCCCTGAGCATCGCAAAAGAGAAGGGTCTGTCTGTTCCTGTTGTATATAATTCAAGCGGATATGAGAAGGTGGAGACTTTAAAACTTCTGGAAGGCTATGTGGATGTGTATCTTCCCGACTTTAAATATATGGAAGCTTCTCTTGCAGAGGCTTTTTCAAACGCGCCTGATTATCCGGAGCGGGCAAAGGAAGCAATAGAAGAGATGGTGCGCCAGACAGGGAAATGTGTGTTTAATGAAGAAGGATATTTAGAAAAGGGAACAATCGTAAGACATCTGATTCTTCCGGGACATACTGTAAATTCTAAAAAAGTGTTGGATTATCTTCATAATACATATGGAAATAAAATTTTTATCAGCATCATGAATCAGTATACGCCTGTGTATGAGCAGAAAGTATACAAGGAACTGAACCGGAAAGTGACGGAAAGGGAATATAAAAAAGTCCTGGATCATGCTCTGGAAATTGGTGTGGAAAACGGATTCTGGCAGACGGGTGATACCGCAAAGGAAAGTTTTATTCCTTCCTTTAATTATGAAGGGCTTGATTAAAAAATGCCGTAAAAGGAAGGAGGCCGGTACTTTCGTACCGGCGCGTATGAAAAAGAAAAATATTTAATTAAGAAAGACTTATTGCTTTCTACAAGTATTAATATAACCGAAAAATGTGAAAAAAGTGTGATGTACATTTGAAAAAAATGTGAAGGCAGTAAATTTTATGAGAATTTTTTCCACGTATTCTTTGTAAAGAGAAGGAGAAGAGGGAAAATCTCAAGTCTTCCTGCAAGCATATCAAAAATCAGCACACATTTTGCAAGGGGTGAAAACAGGGAAAAATTCCCTGTGGGACCAACAAGTTCAAGGCCGGGACCGATATTATTTAAGGTTGCGGCAACGGCTGTAAAGTTGGTTGTAAGGTCGTACTCATCAAGCCCCAGAATCAGAACCGAACCGGCAAAGATTAAAATATAAACAGCCATAAAAATATTTGTGGAGCGGACAACCTCATGCGGAATGGGTTTCCGGTCCATTTTTATTTTTTTGATGGCATTCGGGTGCAGGTAAAGGTGGAGTTCTTTGGCTACTGTTTTAAACAGGATAACAAGACGGGATACTTTAATTCCACCGCCTGTACTTCCGGCGCAGGCTCCTACAAACATAAGGAGAACAAGGATCGTTTTGGAAAAAACAGGCCACTGGTTAAAGTCAGTTGTGGCATATCCTGTAGTCGTAATAATCGAGCCAACCTGAAACGCAGACTGTTGAAGAGCTACCCATATATTATCAAACATATGCGCTGTGTTTATAGCAATGGCAAGTATGGAGGCTCCGATAATACCGAGGTAATAGCGAAGCTCCTCCACCTTAAATGCCTGAACAAATTTCTTTGTGAGAAGAAGAAAATACACATTGAAATTTACGCCAAACAAAATCATAAATATGGTAACAACTACCTGAATATAGGTGCTGTAACCTCCGACGCTGTCGTTTCGTATACCAAATCCTCCTGTTCCGGCTGTGCCGAAAGAGATACATAAGGTATCAAAAAGCGGCATTTTTCCAATAAGAAGAAAAACAATCTGAAGTACAGTAAGACCAAAATAAATGGTGTAAAGAATTTTTGCAGTGGACTGTACTTTTGGGACGAGCTTTCCAACAGAAGGCCCCGGGCTTTCCGCTTTCATAAGATTCATATGGTATCCGCCTGCAAGAGGGAGAAGCGCCAGGATAAATACAAGTACCCCCATACCGCCGATCCAGTGAGTAAAGCTTCTCCATATCAGGATACAGTGTGGAAGTACCTCCACGTCTGTAAAAATACTGGCTCCTGTTGTAGTAAAGCCGGATACTGTTTCAAACAGCGCGTCTACAGGGCTTGAAAGACTTCCGGAAAGAAGAAACGGAAGTGCTCCCATAATACTTAAAACAATCCAGCTAAGTGCAACAGCAACAAAGCCCTCTTTTGTATAAAAGGCTCTTTTTCGGGGCTTTTTTAACGTGAGGGGGATTCCAATGGCAACGCAGACTGCCATAGTGATAAGAAAGGCAAAGCCTGATTTTTCCCCGTAAATCACGGCTGTCATACAGGGAAGCAGCATAAAAGCAGCCTCCAGATTTAAAATCCAGCCAATAATATAAAAGATAATGGAATAATTCATAAATGCTCCCTTACCTTTCCAGAATATCGCTGATGTCGCGAAGCCCTTTGTTTGTAGTGACGATCATAACCGTATCTCCTGGCTGGATCGTATCGTTTCCACGCGGGATCCGTATAGAGCCATGACGGTTGATACAGCCTACGAGAAGATTCTTTTTCAGAGGAAGCTCAGAAAGAGGAATGCCCGCTGCCGGACAATTTTCACAGATGGAAAATTCAAGCGCTTCCGCCTGGTTGTCCAGAATGTGATAAAGTGTTTCCACGTTGCTTCCGATGGTGTTCTGCATGGCGCGCACATACTGGAGGATAGAATCAGCAGTAATGTATTTCGGATAAATAACGCTCCCAAGATCGAGGCTGTCAATTACGTCATCAAAGGCAAGGCGGTTTACTTTGGCAACTACTTTTGCCTGAGAGATGCTTTTTGCAAAAAGGGACAGGAAAACATTTTCTTCGTCCAGGTTGGTGAGGGTGACAAAAGCCTCGGACTGCAGAAGCCCTTCCTCCATCAGAAGGGAGCGGTCTGTTCCATCTCCGTTTATAATAGTGGCATCGGGAAGAAGTTCGCTTAATGATTCACACTTGTCCTTATCTTTTTCGATGATTTTTACATCGATTTTCATATCAATAAGAGCCTGGGAGAGATAGTAGGAAATCGTTCCCCCTCCTATGATAATGGCATTTTTTACCTGACTTGTTTTCATTCCTATTTTCTTAAAAAAGGAAGCTGTGTTTTTGGGCGGAGCCATAACAGAGAGAATATCGCCATTGTGGATCACATAATCTCCTCCCGGGATAGAAACGGAATCCGGACTTTCCGCAGCGCATATTAAAATGTCGCAGTTAAATTTTTCTTTTAACCGGGAAATATTCATTCCGTCAAGATGAAATTCCGGCAGTACCTTGAATTTTACAAGCTCGACCCTGCCTCTTGCAAAAGTATCAATTTTGAGAGCCGAAGGGAAGCGAAGAATACGGGAAATTTCCTGTGCCGCTGCAAGTTCCGGATTAATAAACATAGTTACGCCGAGGCGTTCCTTTATAAATCCGATTTCTTTACTGTAAATAGGATTTCGCACACGGGCAATCGTCTGGCAGTGTCCGGCTTTCTGTGCAATGAGGCAGCATAAAAGGTTCAGCTCGTCGGAACCGGTGACTGCGATCAGAATATCCGCTGTTTCTACGCCTGCTTCCATAAGTACATTGATACTGGCTCCATTTCCTAAAACTCCCATAGCGTCTACGTTGTCGCATAAGGACGTCAGTTTTTCCTGAGAAATATCAACAAGAGTTATGTCGGTGTCTTCCTCCTGTAACTGTTCTGCAAGGGTGCAGCCGACTTTTCCGCACCCAACGATAATTATCTGCATAATTTCCTCCAAATATAATTGATTGCTTTATAATCACAGCTATTATAACACCGGGGTATGGAATTTGAAATAGAAAAATTAATGGAATCTTTATATTATTAAGTTATAATTTGTAAAATCTTAATTTGAAAATAAAGAAATTATTATTTGAAACTTTTTCATCGATCTGTTTATCTAATAGATGAGAAGAAAAATAAGGGGAAGGAGGCGGTATTTTGCCTGAGTTAATACAAAAAGCAATAAACGGGGACGCGGAAGCATTTATTGAGCTGATGGACAAACATTCTCTTGCCATGTACAAAGTGGCGATTGGAATTCTGAAAAATGACGATTACGCGGCAGACGCCATACAGGATACGATTCTTGCCTGCTTTGAAAAGCTCCATACCTTACAGAAACCGGAATATTTTAAAACATGGCTGATTCGTATTTTGATTAATGAGTGCAGACAGATTCTGGCACATTACAGAAAAATGGAGTTTCCCGGAACAGAACGGGAAATCCCACAGCAGGATATGTCTATTGAGGAGTTTGAGTTTAAGGAAATGTTGGGAATGGCAGATGAAAAATACAGAGAAGTTCTGGTTCTTTATTATGTGGAGGGATTTAAGATTTCCGAGATTTCCGCTCTTCTCGGCATAAATGAAAATACGGTAAAAACGCGTCTTACAAGAGCAAGGGAGCAGGTTAAGGTGTTTTATTCGGAACCTGCATTAAAGAAAGGAGGACGGACATATGGACAAGGACAGAAAGGAATGGACAGAAGAGATAACAGATAAGAAAATCAAAGAAACATTAAACCGGGAATTTCCTCTTCCCATGCAGGTGGAACGTGCGAAAAGAGAGGCTTTTGAAGAAATCAGAAACCGTGTACAGTTGGCAGACCAAAAAGAGGAGAACAAAAGAGCAGAAATAGTGAGAAAACAAAAACGGAGAAAAATTCAGCTTACCTGGACTCTTGCGACAGCGGCAGCTTTCACTCTGTTTCTTGTTGTATGTGTGGTAAATCCGGCTATTGTCAGAAGTATTCCAATTGTTGGAAATCTTTTTGAGGAAATTGGAGACTCACTGGGATATAAAGGCGATTATAAAGAGTATGCGGAACCTTTAAAAGAGCCGGAAGAAACAAAGAGTACAGAAAAACAGGCGCAGGTGCAGAAGAAAAAAGAAGAAAGTTTATACACCAAAACATCAGATGGAGTGACAGTGACGTTATCGGAAATTTACTGCAATGAAGAGGCGGTTTATTTGTCTTTGATGATTGAATCAGAAGAAGATTTTCCGCCTGTTCGGGAGCATGAGGGAAAGCCGGTCATTGATATTTTAAGGTCGGATATTTCCTTTAGTTACAGGGAAGATTTTCAGTTGCAGGGAAATTATCTGGACGGAAAATTTTTAAACAGCAAAACATACGCGGGCATATTAAGGCTGAATCTGAAGGATACAAAATGGAATGGAGAAAAGACAGATGATTCTATTCAGATTCCGGAAAGCTTTACCATGAACTTAAAGATTCAGGAGATTACAGGACATCTTCCTGAGAATTTTAAAGGAGAAATACCGGCAAAGGCAGTCTGCTGTGAGCGAGACTGGAAATTCCGGGGGGAATGGGATTTTGCAGTGGAGGTTACAAAAGATTACACAAGGACAGTGATAAAGGAACTGGCTCTTACAGACGAAAATGGAATGGGAGTGCTTTCTGTTACAAAGACTCCATTTGAGCTTTCCCTTACTATAAATGATCCGGAAGCAAGATATGCGGCAGTTGTTCTTGATGCAGAGGGAAATCCCCTTTCCACGGGTGGATTTGTTGGAACAGAGGGAGAGTATGCCGTAGGGGAACACGATGTTTCCACAATATACGTGTATGTGTGCGATGCTTTGGAGTATATGGACGAATTGAAGGGATATTACTGGTCGGACACATATGAGGAACAGAAAAAGACGAAAACTTTTAAAGAACTTCTTGACGAGAGAGCAATTTATCATCAGGAAGTGTTATTTGAGTAATCAATCAATATCTGTATGAAAAAAAATAATATGGGACTGGAATTTGTCAGCACTTTTCTTTATTCTGGAATAGATTTTGATTCAGGTATTCTTTTGGATTTTTTCCAGTTCGCTCCCGGAAAGCTCTGGCAAATCGGCTGGAATTGCTGAAACCAGTAAGCTGTGAAACCTGAGAAACAGAATATCGTCCGCTTAAAAGAAGGGGAATACTCTGACTTATCCGGTAATCTGTAAGATATTGATGAATGGTTTTTTGTGTCATTTTTTTAAACAGACGGCAGCATGTTTCTCTTGTAAGATGTATCTGAAGAGATATATCACGCAGAGAAAGAGGCTCTTCATAGTGAGCATGGATATAATCCAAAATAAGCTGAAGACGCGAAAAATCTTCCTCATTGGAAGGCGTCCAGTCTTTGAGTTTTTCCTGATTTTCCGTAATAATATTAAAAAAAGCATCACAAATCAGACTTTTTATTTTTAACTGAAATCCATATGGCTTTTCAGAAAAATACTTGTCTGTTTTCAGAAAAAGCTCTATGATTTTCCAATCTTTTTCACATGAAGAATCCAGAAGAATAAAGGGGAGTTTCAGGTTGCTGAGAAAAGAACGAAAATAGTTTTTTTCAATATCGCTTCCCCATGAATCATAAAGAAATACAGGCTGTATCAGAATGGTAAGAAGCTGTACGTCTTCACCTTTAAAGGGGGCGGTACTGTGAGGAACATTGGAATTTATCAGGAGCGCCTTTCCCGGCATAAGAGTAATTGTTTCCTGATGAATCTGGTAGCGGACGGTTCCTTTTTGGGCAATAACAAATTCAATGGTAGGGTGCCAGTGACATTGAATACAATGGTCATGAAAAAAACGGAGATTGTCATGATGGACTGTCATGGGAAAGGTATCTGTTCCGTGATTACATATTTCTTTTTGTTGCTGGTCCACTTTTATTGTACGCAGTTTCATTGGGTTTCCTTTCTGGATTAAGTTTGATTTCTTTTATTATAATTATGGATCAGTATATTTTCAAGAAGGAGAAAAGGGAAAATGAAAAGTTTTTCAAAAGAAATGGATTTAACAGAAGGAAGCCCTTTTTGGTCGCTGTGGAGATTCGCACTTCCTGTCATAGGCGGTAATCTTTTTCAGCTTTTTTACACTTTGGCAGATTCTGTGATTGTGGGAAAAACGCTGGGAGCACAGGCACTAGCAGCAGTAGGTTCAACAAGTATCATTGTTTATTTTGTACTCTGTTTTATACAGGGATTTACAAACGGTTTTGGCATATGCCTTGGCCAGAGATGTGGTGCAAAAGATGAAAAAGGAATGAAAAAAAGTATTGCGGTTTCGCTGGTATTGAGCCTTATTTTCACAGTTGTTGTAACGGTATTATGCTGTGGATTGTCTCACCCTGTTTTAAGGATAATGCAAACGCCGGAGGATATTTATAATGATGCTTATGCTTATATGTTTGTAGTTCTTCTGGGAACCGGAGCAACTGTTTTTTATAATATGATTTCTAATATTTTAAGAGCGTTGGGAGACAGCAGAACACCGCTTTATTTTCTGGTTTTTTCTTCTATGTTAAATGTGATTCTTGACATTATATTTATTGTGCCTTTTCATATGGGAGTGGCTGGAGCTGCATGGGCAACGGTTCTTTCGCAGCTTATTTCCTCTATATGCTGTCTTATATCCGGGCTGAAAGCATTTCCGGTTCTTCATTTAAGAAAAGATGATTTTTGGGGAATAAAAGAAACTGCAAAAGCACATGTAAAACTGGGATTTACTATGGGATTTCAAATGTCGGTAATGTGTATTGGACAGCTTTCTATGCAGGCTTCAGTCAATGGACTTGGGTCTGCAGCTGTGGCAGGATATACAGCAGCCACAAAAGCAGATCAGTTTTCTGTTCTTGTAAATAATGCGATGATGACTGCTATATCTAATTATGTGGCGCAGAATTACGGAGCTGGAAAAAGCGATAGAATTCGCAGAGGAGTTCGTGCCTGTCTCGTTCAGACAGAGACATTAAATGCAATAATGTGTGTGTGTATTCTTCTTTTGCGAAAGCAGATTGTAGAACTTTTTATGACAAATCCATCGGCTGAAATTATTGCATATTCAGATGGATATTTAAATATAGTAGCTCCATGTTATTTTCTTTTGGGACTGCTTGCCGTGTATAGGACTTCCATACAGAGTATGCAAAACAGCATTGCTCCTTTTGCTGCCTGTATGATTGAGCTTGCGATGAGAATAGGAAGTACAACAATATTGACAAATTTTATTGGATACTATGGTGTTAGCTTC
Organism: uncultured Blautia sp.; assembly: GCA_900549015.1. Lineage (GTDB taxonomy): Bacteria > Bacillota > Clostridia > Lachnospirales > Lachnospiraceae > Blautia_A. The sequence goes on along the minus strand of URMH01000009.1, from coordinate 2,096 downwards.
GCAAGCCCCCTTGCCTGGGCTGGTGCATGTGCGCTTTTAATACCTGTTTATTATAAAATGATGAAGAATACACCCTCGCCATAAAGCGAGGGTGGCGTTCTTTAATGGCAGTTTTTCTGCTCCTTGGAATGCGGAATCGGCATATCAAAGCTTGGGTTAAAGGCATAGAAGTTCTTTGCATCAAGCTCTTCCTGAATGGAGCGGAGAGCTTCACCGAATCTCTGGAAATGCACAACTTCACGCGCCCGGAGGAACTTGATCGGGTCTGCGATTTCCGGTATATCCCGGACAACGCGCAGAATGTTGTCATACGTGCTTCTGGCTTTCTGTTCTGGGGCGACCTTGTAAGTACAACATATACAAAAATATAGAGGATAAAGCAAATATTCCGCCTTTCCAGTGTATCAATTCAGACGTTCAGAAATGAGCGTCTATTTTTTTACCCTAAAACCAGAAAGGATGTGATACCACGAAGAAATCACCACCGCCGGAGCGTTCCCCTCCGGCTTCCAGACCAGAACCCAAAACCAACCATCAAACACAACATTCAGAAAGGACAGGTACATCTATATGGAATTAAAATTCGTTATCCCCAACATGGAAAAAACATTCGGCAACTTGGAGTTTGCCGGAGAAGACAAAACAGAACAGAGAAGAATCAACGGACGCATGGCGGTACTCTCTCGCAGCTTCAACCTTTATTCAGACGTACAGAGGGCGGATGATATTGTGGTTATCCTCCCTGCCGAAGCCGGAGAGAAACATTTTGACTTTGAGGAACGTGTAAAGCTCGTCAATCCCCGTATTACCGCAGAGGGCTATAAAATTGGCACAAGGGGCTTTACCAACTACATTTTACACGCTGACGATATGGTAAAAGCGTAAGGAAAAGGAGGACATCAGACTATGAGATTAGCAAACGGAATCGTGATTGACAAGGAAGCAACATTCGGGGCATTGAAGTTTTCTGCCCTCCGCCGTGAGGTTCACCTCCAGAATGAAGACGGCTCGGTATCAGAAGAAATCAAGGAGCGTACCTATGACTTAAAATCCAGAGGACAGGGGCGTATGATTCAGGTTTCCATCCCTGCCAGCGTGCCATTAAAGGAGTTCGATTACAACGCAGAGGTGGAACTTATCAATCCTGTGGCAGATACCGTGGCAACGGCTACCTTTCAGGGAGCAGAGGTGGACTGGTACATCAAGGCGGAGGATATTGTCCTGAAAAAAGGGGCTGCCATGAATCCGCAGCAGCCGAAAAAAGATGAAGTAGTTAGAAAATAGGAATAGACATGGTTACTGAATATAAATAACATAGGTCAAGATTTTTTGCATAGCATCCAAAACCTTTAGTAGCCGAATTACTCATACAGCGAGTAGTTCGGCTACACCTTTCATAAGTTATTATAAAAAGTTTTCAATCAATAAAAATATAACTAAATCAATAAGCAAACTATCTTGTATAGTGGAACAGAACGGTAAAATCTTATTATAGTTAGTAAGAATAAAAGATATTAGTTGCTTACCGATTTTGGGTATTGCTGACATGTTCGATGAATCAAAAGTTGATTTAGACGTTGATGACGTTGTTAGAGATAACAATAACTCTGTTTTTGTATCTGTTTTCTCTCGATGAAAAGAAAAAGTAGTAGAATGTTTAATTTTTTTCATAACAATCCTCCTTAGCTGTTTGAGGTTAGCAACATGAATCTACTTTCATGCCGGTATCATCTAGTTATATTTATTGTATAACACTTATTCATTCTTTTTGTCAAGATTAAAAATTTAATTTATGAAAAGGAGGATTTCAGTATGAAACCATTTTTCCCCCGTGGAAAACGTATCCGTCCCACGGATAAAGACCTTGTGTTCCATACTGCCCTTGCCGCCCTGTTCCCTGTCTTCCTGCTGGTTGTCCTGCTGTTTCATATCCGGCAAATTGCCGGAACCAACTGGCAGGAAGTGTCCCTCTCCCAGATAACACAGGATGTAAATCTCCCTTATCTGCTATTCAGCATGGGCGTGGCAGGAATGGTGTGCCTTACAGCCGTTCTTCTGTTCTGGCGATACCGCAGGGATGAAGTAAAGCAGCTCAT
>URMH01000008.1 GCA_900549015.1 uncultured Blautia sp. | reverse complement strand
GCAAAAGAAAAATGAACAAAAAAGAAATATCTGAAATAAAAAAACAGTTTTCTCCAGATAACTGCTGTATTACCCGTATATGCGGCTGTTATGTTGACGGAGAAAAAAATAAAAAAACAGAACTGAAGGAAGCATTTTTATCTCTATCAGAAGAAGAAATGTTTAAATACTTTGATATTTTCAAAAAAACCCTGTCCGGCACAATAGGAAAGAATCTCCTGAATATGGATTTTCCTCTTGCTCAGGAACAGGAAGGCGGAACTCAGTATTTTCTGCGAAAACTGAAAGAAAGCAAGCTGAAAGATGATTCTCTTGTGGAAAGCTTCTATGACAAAATCATTGAAAATTATGAGTACGGGGAAAACTATTATATTATTCTTATCCATGCAGTTTATGATATTCCCGGAAAATCTTCCGACGGACAGGATATGTTTGATGCTTCTGATGAAATTTATGAACACATTCTCTGCAGTATCTGCCCTGTAAAGCTTTCCAAAGCCGGGTTGTGCTATAATGCTCAGACAAATAATATAGAAGACAGAGTCCGGGACTGGATTGTGGAAATGCCTGACCTTGGTTTTCTCTTCCCTGTCTTTAATGACAGAAGTACAGACCTTCACAGTATTCTCTACTATACAAAAAATGCAGAAGAGCTTCGCTCTGTCTTTATTGATGAGGTTTTTGGCTGCACCGCTCCCCTTTCCGCAGGAGGACAGCGTGATTCCTTCAATGCTCTTGTAGAAGAAACTCTGGGCGAGGACTGCGCTTACGATACGGTCTTAAATATTCATGAGCGTCTGAACGAAATTATCGAGGCGCAGAAAGATGAACCAGAACCTGTTGTTCTCACAAAACACGAGGTAAAGCGTCTCTTCGAGGACTGCGGTGTAGAAGAAGAAAAGCTTGCCGGATTCGATGAACAGTATGAGCTTGCAGCAGGAGAAAAATCTGCCCTCATGGCATCTAATATTACAAACACAAGAAAATTTGAGATCAAAACACCGGACGTTGTCATCAATGTTTCCCCGGAGCGTGCAGACCTTGTGGAAACAAGGATTATTGACGGCAGAAAATGTCTCGTCATTCCTATGGAAGACAATGTGGCAGTAAACGGTATCCGGGTAACTATGCAGACTTTATCAGATAAACTGGAGGAAGATATATAATATGGAAGCAAAAGATAAAAAAATACTCTTTTTTGATATTGATGGAACACTTTTAACACCTCCGCCCTTCTCCATTCCCGAAAGTACGGTAATCGGACTGAAAAAAGCCCAGGAACAGGGGCATCTTACTTTTATCAACTCCGGCCGAACCCGTTTTCTTATTCCTGAAAATATAAGAGCTCTCGGTTTTGACGGCTATGTATGCGGCTGCGGTTCCCAGATTTATCTTCATGATAAACTGATTTTCGAACAGACCATTCCTCACGATGTATGTGAGGAAACCGTACACTGTCTTCGAGAATGTAAAATCGGCACTATTTTTGAACGCCCTTCCGGGCTTCTTATGGACGGCGCTGCCCCCGCACAATGTTCTCTTACAAAAAGTTTTATAGGAAAAGTGCCTGTAGAAGACCTTTCCTTATTTAAAGAAAAAGACACCTATACCTTTGATAAGTTTTTAATTGAGCTTTTCGAGGATTCTGACAGGGAAACATTCTGGAAATTCAGCGAAAATAAATATCTTCTTTTCCAGCACAGAGAGAATATTTACGAAGTCACACGAAAAGATACAAGCAAGGCAACAGGAATCCAGTTTCTTCTCGATTATTTTAATCTTCCTCTGGAAAACAGCTATGCCTTTGGAGACAGCAACAACGATCTGCCAATGCTGAAATATGCCGGAAACAGCATTGCTATGGGAAATGCAATGAAAGAGATCCTGCCGTTCTGCACATACCAGACAACAGACATTACTGATAACGGAATTTACAATGCGCTGAAACATTTTGGATTGATTGGATAATCTGCAGATACGCTCAAATAGTGTTTAACTTCTCAGCCCAATTCAGTATGAGGTAACAAATGGATATATATGAAATTTTAAAAACTCATAACCGCCCCTGGTCTGTAAGAGAAATTATATTTTTCGCCATTGTTTTACTGGTTACGTCTGTTCTTTTTACAATACTGGTTAAAAAGAAAAAAGTCACCTTACTTCAGGCTGTTTCTGCATTTATGCTGCTTGTTTTTCTCGGAATTGTTTTTGCTTCCACTGTGTTTTCCAGAATGCCGGAGGGACGAAGATACGAACTTGAGCTTTTCTGGTCCTGGAAAGAAGCTCTGGGAATTGGAAGCAGCAATCCCCTGCAGCAGGCTGATTTTCTGGAAGAGATTATCTTAAATATAATTTTACTGATGCCAGCAGGATTTTTACTTCCCTTTGTATGTAACCGTCCTTTGCGCTGGACGGCAGGACTGACAGAAGGTCTGCTGCTGTCCGGCTGTATAGAAGGTTTACAGCTTTTACTTGGAAGAGGTTTATTTGAATTTGATGATATTCTGCATAACAGCATTGGCTGTATGACTGGCTGTATGATTGCAGGATTTATCATTAACAGATTTCGTCGAAAGTAGAGAACCGATTGCCGCAGACAGTCTCGTACTACAGACAACAGAGGAGCCGCCTCATGAGTGATTCGTGAGGCGGCTCCTCTGTTTAACCATTTATTCTGTTTGTCTTCCGGTATTTCTTCATAACATGAATATAATATGGGATCAGCGGAACCAACGCCGCGATCCATGCCGCCGGGTCTGCAAGACACACCCCTGCAAAACTTGTTTTCCCTGCAATGAAAAATACAATTCCTGCTCTTGCCACAAGCTCAAATATACCTCCAAGCATTGGAACAAGCCCGTATCCCATACCCTGCAGGGCATTTCTATAAAGGAAAATACTTCCGAGGAACGGATATGCCCAGAATACAGTTCTGAAATATGTAACCGATACTTCCAGCACCTCTGTCTCTGACGGATCCACAAAAATGCAGGTAAGATATTTTCCAAAGAAAAATACAAGTATCATGGAGATTACACTCCAGCCGAGAATCATAAGCTGCGTACTTTTTACACCGGCTTTTACACGGTCCATTTTTCCCGCTCCGCGGTTCTGTCCCACAAATGTGGCTGCTGTTGCGCCGAACGCCACAAAAATGGTAGTTACAATATTCTGAAGTTTTCCTGCTGCGGAAAATCCTGCCATGTGGACAGCTCCGTAAACATTGACGGCGCCCTGCACAATAATCGTTCCGATCGCTGTAATGGAAAACTGCAGTCCCATTGGAATACCAAGCGCAAGAAGTCTTTTAAAGCTGTTTACAGAAACTGTAAAATTCTTTTTCTCCAGATGAAGGAGCGGCATCTTTTTCTTAATATAAACAAGACACAGCAGTGCGGAAATTCCCTGCGCGATCACAGTCGCGTATGCACAGCCTTCCACACCCATCCCAAAGCACACAATAAATACAATATCCAGCACAATATTAAGAAGTGCGGAAATAATAAGGAAATAAAGAGGTGATTTGGAATCACCCAGTGCGCGGAGGAAGGACGACAGCGCATTATAAGCTGCCGTAACTGCAAGTCCGGCATAAATAATCGCCATATATTTAATTACGTCCCCGATCACCTCGTCCGGCGTGTTCATCATGCGGAGGATCGGTGCATTTGCAATCTCAAATCCAACTGTCATCGCAATGGTAAACGCTGCCGTCAGATAAATGGACATTGCCACATAATGACGCATCTCATCGTATTTCTTTGCCCCAAAAAGCTGCGATACGAGAATAGCAAAACCGCTTGTCAGACCATTCAGCCACCCTGTTACAAAGAACATCAGAGATCCTGTACTTCCGATGGCAGCCAGGGCATTTACACCAATAAACTGTCCTGCAATAATGGAATCCGCAATATTATAAAACTGCTGAAAAATATTTCCAAGACACATGGGAATCATAAACTGTATAATCAGTTTCACAGGACTTCCCACTGTCATGTCATTCGTTGTACTCTTTCCCATAATCATTCCCTTTCTTATTATTTTTTCGGAAAAACAGCATCGGAAAATCCGATGCCGTTTCTGTTCCTTATTCTGCTTCCGGTGTTTCTGTTACTTCTGCCTCAGTTTCTTCCGGAGCTTCTGTTGCTTCCGGCATTTTCATTGTAAACTTATGAGTATCCGTAATCTTCAGTGTTTCAAGAACTTTATCATCTGCCTTGATCTCTGCGTCCTCAAGCCATTTTTCTGTTGTCTCTGTGTAATACTCTGTTTTCTTTTCAGATTCCAGAGATTCTCTTTTGGACTCTGTCGCTTCTTCATCAAGTTCTTTGTCAAGACGCACTACATAATAGCTTGTATCTGTCTCGATCACTTCCGGAGCCATTTCTCCTTCTTTCAGTCCGCGAAGGACTTCGAGAACTTCCTTCGGATAGTAGGCGGAATCTCCGTCCTCTTCTTTGCTCTCTGCAGTTGTAAAGGTTCCGGTAAGAGCGCTGTAGCTTTCATCTACGCCTTTTGCCACCTCGCTCATATCTCCAGTCGGGTCTTCTTTCATTTTATCCAGGATTTCCTGCGCCTGCTCTTTTTTCTTCTTTTTATCGTCTTCTGTAAGATCCTCGCCGCTTGTAGAAACGCTTACATATGTGAAGGAAGACTGATTTGCCTCCTCGTCTGTCACTTCTACTTTCGCCTCGTTCATAACTGCATCATACATTCTCTGCTTATATGTCTGAAGCTCCAGATATGTTTTTACCTGTTCCTCTGTAACAGAAAGCTCTGCGATAGTTTCCTCGCTGTTTGCTTCCATAAATGCTTTTGCAGCCTCCGCGATCGCCTTTTCCTCTTCTTCTGTTACTTCTACCTTATAATCTGCCGCCTTATCTTTCATGATATACATAAGCTCAACCTGTTTTAAGGTATCTTTTGCAGCCTGCTCTCCGTATGTTTCTCCGGTTTTTTCATCAGCAATCGTATCCCAGATATTCACACCGCTTCCTGTAAAGCTTGCGTACATAGCATCCATCTGTGCCTGCTGCTGTCTTGCCGCAATACTTACAACACCCATCGGTATTTCTGTTCCGTTTACCGTTGCAACTGTTTTTGTTCCATCTAATTTTTTCTCACCACATCCGGTAAGCATACCTGCTGCCAGTACGCCTGCCAGCACTGCCGCTGCGGTTCTTCCTGCTGCTCTTCTCATTTCTTCCTCCATTGCTACACGATTCTTCAGTCCTTCATTCTGTTACCGGACTGCACTATCGTAAGTATAAACTCTTTTTTCCTTTTCAGCAAGGTAAAATTTTGAAAAACACAAAATGTTCAGACTATTTACTCCTCCACCAGTTTCTGTAATTCCTCTGCAAATTCTGTGAGCGCCTCCACCACTTTTCCCTGTGGTAAAAAGATAAATTTCGGTTCTTTATCTGTCTTAAACTGAAGACGCCTTCTGTACTTATCCATAAGCGCCGGAATTCCTGCAGGATTTATTTTCGCCTTCTCATAAAGAGTGATTTTGATTTCTTTTCCAATCTGTTTCATTTCTGTCACATACGCCTGATGAGCGATTGCTTTCATCTTTGCTATGGCAAGAAGATTTAAGACTGCTTTTGTGGGCTCGCCAAACCGATCGAGAAGCTCTTCAAGCATATCATCGTAATCACTCTGATTTTCGATTCCTGCAATTCTCTTATAAATATCGAGCTTCTGAAACTCGTTGCTGATATAAGTATCCGGAATAAAGGCATCTATATTCAGATCAACAGACGTCTCAAAATCTTCCATTGTATGAATGCCTTTTGCCTCCTTGACTGCCTCACTTAACATTTTACAGTAAAGGTCGTATCCCACCGCATTCATATGTCCGTGCTGCTGTGCGCCGAGAAGATTTCCTGCTCCGCGAAGTTCGAGATCTCTCATGGCAATCTTAAAGCCGCTTCCCAGATCTGTATACTCGCGGATAGCCGCAAGACGTTTTTCCGCAGTTTCTCTCAGCACCATATTGGGGCGGTACATCAGAAACGCATACGAGGTTCTGTTGGAGCGTCCGATCCTTCCGCGAAGCTGATAAAGCTGGGAAAGTCCATATCTGTCAGAATCGTGGATGATCATAGTATTTACATTGGAAATATCAAGTCCCGTCTCAATAATAGTCGTAGATACAAGAACATCAATCTCTCCGTTAATAAAGCCGTACATTACCTGCTCCAGCTCCCGTTCACTCATCTGCCCGTGAGCAAAATCCACTCTTGCATCTGGCACAAGCTTGGAAATTCGAAGCGCAACCTCCGCAATATCCGTCACCCTGTTATATACGTAGTAAACCTGTCCTCCGCGGCGAAGCTCTCTGTTGATCGCTTCCCGGACTGTCTCCTCGTCGTATTCCATAACATACGTCTGAATGGGGATTCTGTCCATCGGCGGCTCTTCCAGAACACTCATATCCCGGATTCCGATAAGGCTCATGTGAAGCGTCCTTGGAATCGGCGTTGCCGTAAGAGTAAGAACGTCCACATCTTTTTTTAACTGCTTGATCTTCTCTTTATGGGCAACGCCAAAACGCTGTTCCTCATCTATGATTAAAAGACCGAGATTCTTAAATTCTATATCTTTGGAAAGAACACGGTGGGTTCCCACTACAATATCAACCTGCCCCTTTTTCAGCCCCTCGATTGCTTTTTTCTGCTGGGCGGGAGTACGGAATCGACAGAGAAGCTCTACCTTAACTGGAAACTCCTTCATTCTCTGCACAAATGTATTATAATGCTGCTGCGCAAGAATAGTCGTAGGCACAAGATACACCACCTGCCTGCTCTCCTGCACCGCCTTAAAGGCAGCCCGGAGAGCAACCTCTGTTTTGCCGTAGCCCACATCTCCGCACACAAGACGGTCCATGATTTTTGTGCTTTCCATATCCCGCTTTGTATCTTCAATGGCATTTAACTGATCCTCTGTCTCCTCATATGGGAACATTTCCTCAAACTCTCTCTGCCATACCGTATCCGGACCGCATACATAGCCTTCTTTTTCCTGGCGCACTGCATAAAGCTCCACAAGCTCCTTCGCAATGTTTTTTACAGCTCCCCGGACTCTGCTCTTTGTCTTATTCCACTCCTGACCGCCAAGCTTATTCAATTTCGGCGCTTTTGCCGTATCTGCTCCCGAATACTTCTGGAGTGCGTCAAGCTGGGTTGCAAGAATGTAAAGATTGCTTCCGCCCCTGTACTCGATTTTGATGTAGTCTTTTACGATCTTATCGACTTCTACCTTTTCAATTCCCCGGTAAATTCCAAGACCGTGTTTTTCGTGTACTACAAAATCTCCAATGGAAAGCTCTGCAAAATCCTGTATCCTCTGTCCGTTATAATTCTTTTTCTTCTTCTTTTTTTTCTGCTCCTGCCCGAAAATATCCGTTTCCGTCATAAGAGCAAATTTAACCAGAGGATACTCAAAACCTTTTTTTGCATGACCGTAGGCAACCATAATCTCTCCCGGCTGAATGAGTCGGTCATAGTCCGTACTGTAAAAGGCGTTTAATCCCTCCTCCTGCAGATCCTTTGCAAGACGCTCCGCTCTTGTTCTGGAGCCGGAGAGAAGAGCTATCTGAAAGCCCTGTTTTTTATATTGAAGAAGATCTTTTACAAGAAGCTCAAAGCTGCTGTTGTAGGAATTTACTGTTTTTACTGTAATATCAAACTTTTCTGTAATCTTCCACTTTCCCCGCTTCGGCTCCAGGGCGCAAAACGCAATACAGTTATACTGATTCAGTTCTTTCTGAAGCGTCTCGAATCTGCAAAGCCAGTTGTCCGGCAGCTTCTGTTCGCCGCGCTCCTCCCTGTGCATACGGCTCTGGAGATACTCCTCCTCCACAGCCATTCCCTTTTCCACAAGATGATTCGGCTCGTCGAGAAAAAGAATACTTTTTTCTCTGGGAAAATACTCCAGAAAAGAAACCATATCTTTTTCCCCGATTTTTTCCACCGCCGGATAAATAGTGATCTCGTCCAGATTTTCAAGAGAACGCTGACTTTCTGCATCAAAACTTCTTATGGAGTCAATTTCATCTCCCCATAATTCGATTCTCCAGGGATTTTCCTCTGTAAGAGAGTAAATATCAATAATGCCTCCCCGAACGGAAAACTGCCCCGGCATTTCTACCTGCCCCACTCTCTCATATCCAAGGGTGACAAGGGAATCCTTCAGTTTATCCAGTTCAACGGGGCTGTCGCTTTCAAAATGAATCAGGCTCTTTTTAATTTCCTCCAACGGAAGCAGAAAATCCATACAGCCGTCTATGCTTGTGACAACTGTGATCCTCTCTTTTTCAAGAAGCGCCTTAATCACCTGCATTCTCTGGCGTATCAGAAGATTTCCGTGAATGTCCGCCTGGAAAAAAAGAAGGTCTTTTGCAGGATAATAGTAGACTTCTTTATCATAAAAACGGTAATCCTCGTAAATCTCTTTTGCCCGTTTCTCATCTTCCGCAAGAATCAGATGAGATGGAAAAAGCCCGGAAAGTCCATACATCATATGAACTTTCTGGGACTCTATACAGCCGGAGATTTCCAGAACACCTCTGTTTTCTCCGGCACATTTCTGTATCTGTTCAAACTCTGCAAGATTTTGCAGAGGCTGTATAAATGCTTTCATATAAACCTCTCAGGCTTTTTTGCGATTATATTCGTTCATAGCTGCATCTGGACCCTGGGAAAGGATTTTTTCCACAGCGTCCCCGGCATTTTCGATTGCCTCGTCCACAAGACGTCTGTCGCTGTCTGCAAATCTGGAAAGCACATGATCTGCCAGATCCCAGCCTTTCGGCTTCGCGCCTACGCCGACCTTAATGCGCAGAAATTTTTCTGTTCCGAGACGGCGGATAATATCTTTGATTCCGTTATGCCCCCCTGCACTTCCCTGCTTGCGGATTCGAATCTGTCCCGGCTCCAGATCAATATCGTCGTAGATGACAACCATCTCTGTCTCCGGATCTATCTTAAAATAATTTGCCATTTCCTGAACAGGACCGCCGCTTAAATTCATAAAGGACAGCGGCTTCATAAGGATTACTTTCTCCCCTCCTATGACGCCCTTTCCATACATGGCATTAAATTTCACCCCTGCCTGGGGAATGTTGTATTTCTCAATCAGATAATCAATGGCATCGAACCCCATATTGTGGCGGGTAGCCTCGTACTGCTTGCCGGGGTTGCCTAAACCAACAATTAAATACATTTTTTCTGTTCTCCTATCAGTTAAAGTAAACCATTTCTTCTTCAAGCGGGTCGCAAATCTGCACATTTTCTGCATACAGGACAATTCCTTCCCCCTGATATTCCATTCTTCTCTCAAACGCTACTTTTGCTGTAACCTCTACCCATGCTCCCTCTGCAATTTTCGGGGTGTAAGCGCTCTTGCACACATATCCCAGAAACGTGGTATCGTCTGCACAGCAGGTCATTGCTGTTCTTCCGGGAACAAAGAATTTGCTTCCCATTCCTCTTGGTTTTAAGGCTCTTCCCTTAAAGCGCACCGTTTTTCCAACATATGTTTCCGGATGGTCCATTGCGTCCACAAACCAGATTCCATAATCCTCCGGGAGAATATCAATTACAGGTGCATTGATGTCAAATGGCATTACGTCTTCAAAAATATCGTCAAGCTCGCCCTGCTCATCTTCAAAAATAACCTCTGCTCTCTGATTTGCCACCTTGATTCCTCTTCTGTAGGTTGGAAGTGGGTCGCCTTTTTTGCAGCGGTTAAATACAACCATGTCTGTATTACGTACCATATCCATAAAAATAGATTTCATATTTGCCATATACATCTGGAATGTACTTGCGTCTACACATGTAATCTGCTGCTCCACACCCCATCCGGAAGGAAGCTCCATTTTATCAAAATTACTTACAAGCCACATTCCGTTATACTCGATGACAACGCGCTCCGGCTGATGGATAATCTCCATTGCGGTAAGACGTTCCGTTGTAAAATCCTCTTCTTTTTCAATAATTTCCACAACTGTATTTCTCTGTTTCAGAGCTTCAAGATCGTATTCCTCCTCCCCTTCCTCACAGAGGATAAGAAGAGTTTTTCCTTCAATTTCAAAATAATCCTGATTCAGGGTAAAATTAAGGAAGGTTGTCTTTCCGCTTTCAAGAAAACCTGTAATTAAATATATCGGCACTCTGATTTCGTCCATATTTATTTTCCTCTCAGATTCCGAAAAGCTGTGCCAGCTTCTCTTCGTTTAATTTAGAGCCGATCACGCAGAGACGGCCTGTATATTCGGGAGCACCTTCTCTGATTTCTGTTTCTTCCGGAACCATATCAAAGTAAATCCATGTGCCATCCTCGCAGGGAAGCATTCCCTTGGCACGAAGAATCACGCCATACTCCTCAGAACCGGACAGGCTGTCCAGAATACCGGTAAGCTCTTCTTTTGTATATTTACGGATGGTTTCTTTTCCCCAGCTTGTAAATACCTCGTCTGCGTGGTGATGATGATGGTCATGGCCACAGCCGCATTCATGGTCGTGGTCGTGGTGATGGTGGTGGTGATGCTCGTGGCCGCAGCCGCATTCATGCTCGTCGTGGTGGTGGTGATGCTCGTGGCCGCAGCCGCATTCATGCTCGTCATGGTGGTGATGCTCGTGTACATGTCCACACTCAGGGCATACTTCCTCTTCCATCATTTCCTCTTCAAGAGATACCGGATTTTCCATAACTTCTACAAGCTTCTCTCCGGAAAGTTTCTCAATCGGAGTTGTGATAATGGCAGCCTTTTTATTGATGCTTCTAAGAAGCTCCATTGCCTCCTGCGCCTTCTTTTCGTCCACAATATCGGTACGGCTCATAATAATAGCCCCCGCATACTCTACCTGATTGTTAAAGAACTCTCCGAAGTTGCGCATATACATACGGCATTTCTTGGCGTCTACTACAGTTGTATAGCTGTTCAGCACAATGTCCACCTCTTCCTGAACGCCCTGTACTGCCTTAATAACATCAGAAAGTTTTCCTACGCCGGAAGGCTCGATCACAATTCTGTCCGGATTGTATTTTTCCACTACTTCTTTTAAGGAAGCGCCAAAATCTCCCACTAAAGAACAGCAGATACAGCCGGAATTCATCTCACGGATTTCAATTCCTGCTTCCTTTAAAAAACCACCGTCGATTCCGATTTCTCCGAATTCATTTTCAATCAGAACTACCTGCTCATTCTGAAAGCCCTCTTTCAAAAGCTTTTTAATCAGTGTTGTTTTTCCGGCTCCCAGAAATCCGGAAATAATATCAATTTTAACCATTTCAAATTCCTCCTAAAATAAAGAGGACATGACCCCGTCATGCCCCCGCTTTTTGTATCATCAGCTTTATCAGCCGTTAATCATAAAGTTCATTAATCTGTCAATATCTTCTTTCTCGTATGCAACGATTTCCAGTTCCGGAATTTCTCCGCCGGAGAAGATATTTGCAAGAGATACGTACTGGGATAATTTAGATTTCAGGTTCAGTCTGTCTCCTTCGCCTGTTACCAGTTCTACTCTTCCTTCACAGCTGTCTACTACCTCAAAAAATTTCTCTACGTCTCTAATGTTTGATACTTTCATGTTAATTCTCCTTTCTGGCTGCCGACGGCAACCTAACATGTACTTTTTTCATTTTCCTGCTTTCGCGCTCATTATAACGCAGGCTTTCCAAAATTGCAAGAGCTTTTAATATAAAAATATTGCAATTCCGTAAGCCGGAAGCGGATATGCAAAAGAAAACGGCCTGTTGTCACATTCCTTTTTCTCCGCTTTAAATATTTTCGGATCTGTCATTCCGTTTTCATCAAGAATCAGCTTATAATTCTTTTTCTTCGGCACACCCACTCTGTAATCCGGGCGCGCAACAGGAGTAAAATTACATACCACAAGAACGTTGTTTCTCTTTGTGGGTGAATTACGCACAAAGCTGAAAATACTTCTGTCTCCGTCATTTGCGTTAATCCACTCAAAACCTTCCGGATTATTGTCCCCGGCATAAAGAGCCGGGTATTTTTTATATATATGAAGAAGGTCTTTCACAAAACTCTTAAGATTCCTGTGACCATCCTCTCCAAGAAGGAACCAGTCAAGTTCTCTCTCTTCGCTCCACTCACGAAGCTGTCCGAAATCCTGTCCCATAAAGAGAAGCTTCTTTCCCGGGTGGCAGAACATAAAGGCATATCCCGCTTTCAGGTTTTTAAACTTCTCGTCCAGTTCTCCCGGCATCTTGCTTAACATGGAACATTTCAGATGAACTACCTCATCGTGGGAAAGAACAAGTATGTATTTCTCGCTGTAAGCATATACCATAGAAAATGTCATTTTATTATGATTAAATTTACGAAAATACGGATCAAGCTTCATGTATTCCAGGAAGTCGTTCATCCAGCCCATATTCCACTTGAGGGAAAATCCAAGTCCGTCCTCTTCTGCCTTTCCTGTCACCTTCGGCCATGCTGTGGATTCCTCCGCAATCATCATCGTTCCATGATTTCTTCCCAGAACAACGGTATTCAGATGCTTGAAAAATTCAATGGCTTCCAGATTCTTGTTTTCGCCGTATTTATTTGCCACCCACTCTCCGTCTTTTTTTCCGTAATCAAGATAAAGCATGGAGGCAACTGCGTCTACGCGAAGACCGTCCACGTGACACTCCTCCACCCAGAAAAGTGCGTTTGCAATAAGGAAGTTCTTCACCTCCGGTCTTCCGTAATTATAAATCTTTGTTCCCCAGTCCGGGTGCTCTCCCTGTCTCGGATCTTCATGTTCATACACAGCCGTTCCGTCAAAGTTTGCAAGACCGTGCGCATCTTTCGGGAAATGAGCCGGAACCCAGTCAAGAATGACGCCAATTTTCTGTCTGTGCAGATAATCTACCAGGTATTTGAAATCCTGCGGTGTTCCGTATCTTGATGTAGGCGCATAATATCCCGTCACCTGGTATCCCCAGGAACCGTCAAATGGGTGTTCCGCAATTCCCATAAGCTCCACATGGGTGTATCCCATCTCTTTTACATATTCCGCAAGTCTTGGAGCCGCTTCTCTGTAAGTGTAAAAACCTTCTTTATTTTCTTCTGTAGGAGAATGCTTCAGCCAGGAGCCAAGGTGTACCTCGTAAATAGATACCGGCTGCACTTTTTCATCAAAATTCTCCCTCTGCTTCAGCCATTTATCATCAGTCCACTTATAATCTGTAATATCTGTAATTCTGGAGGCAGTTCCCGGACGCAGCTCCGCTGCATTTGCATAAGGGTCCGCCTTGTAAAGTTCCTCCCCGTGCGCTCCTTTAATATAAAATTTATAGAGCTGTCCTTCCTTTGCTCCCGGGACAAACAATTCATAAACGCCTATATCCCCTGCTTTTTGCATTGGATTTGCCTCTGTGTCCCAGTTATTAAATTCACCGACAACAGAAACGCTTTTTGCATTGGGCGCCCATACTGCAAAATAAACGCCTTTTTTTCTTCTTACAGAAGTCGGGTGTGCCCCCAGTTTTTTATATATTTCATAATGTGTTCCCTGTCCAAAAAGATACTGGTCAAGCTGTGTAAACTCCATTTCTTTCTCCTCCCCGTTTTCCTTATTTAAACGCTGCGATCTCACTTTCATTTGGTTTCAGACGAATACGGAGCATTCCGTTTTCTTCACGAATTTCTTCTCCGCTTAAAAGACTTGTATACATTTTCCCTGATGCAGGTACGCGAACGCAGAGCTCCGCTTCCTGCTCATCATTATTTACTGCCACCAGAACTCCCTCTTCTCCCAGAATTCTTGCAAACGCATACTGCCTGTTTGTGAGAAGAAGCTCCTGATACATTCCCTCTGAAAGTGCTTTCTGCTGTTTATGGATTTTTCCAAGTGTGCAGATCCATTCATAAAGCTTTTTATCCGGCATATCTTCCTTTATTTTCTGAAGATCGATCTTCGGACGAAGAGGCGCGTCGTTTCCCCCTTCTTTTCTTCCCTGCACGCCGAACTCAGAGCCGTAATATATAGAAGGAATACCCGGAAGCGTAAACAGAAGCGTATGAACCGGATAAATATGTCCCTGCACGTTTAATTTGGAAGCAATCCTGTCCACATCATGGTTATCTACAAAAGAATACAGCTTCATTCCTCTGTAAATTCCTCCGTTCTGGTCAAACTCTCTTCTTATTGTATGGGCAATCTCAAAATAATTGTGATCGTTATGACCGGAATAAAGACCCTTATGGAGTTCATAATTTGTCACGCTGTTTAATTTATCCGGAGAAATATACCGGCTGTAATCTCCGTGGATCACTTCTCCCATCAGCCAGAAATCCTCTTTTCTGGCATCAACATAACGCCGCATTTCTTCCATAAAAGAAAATTCCAGACAGTCCGCGCAGTCAAGGCGGATTCCGTCAATGTCAAACTCATCAATCCAGAACCCGATTACATCAAGAATATACTCCCGTACCTTCGGCTCCCAGTAATTTAAGTTTACCAGCTCAAAGCAATTTCTCCATGCTTCATATCCAAATCCATCATTATAAGGGCTGTTCCATCCGAAATTGATTCCTTTATACCAGCTGCAGTATGGAGACTGCTCTCTGTTTTTAATAATATCCTGAAATGCAAAAAACTCACGTCCTGTATGATTAAATACACCATCCACAACAATGCGAATCCCAAGATCATGCGCTATTTTCACAAACGCTTTAAAATCTTTATTATCTCCAAGACGTCTGTCTACTTTTTTGTAATCCTTTGTATCGTATCCGTGTGTCGTGGATTCAAATAACGGCCCTATATAAACAGCCGTACATCCAAGAGACGCAACATGGGGAAGCCATTCCTTCAGTTCCTCAAAACGGTGAACTGTTTCTTCCTGCTCATTTCTCGCCGGAGCCCCTATCATTCCTATCGGATACATATGATAAAATACTGCTTCTTCAAACCATTTTCCCATTTTGTCCTCGATTCCCTGCATCTGTTCAAATCTGCAATTTTATTCTAAATGACTTTCGGTCAATCATATATGGTTATATTATACCAATATGTACATATCACGTCAATTATTTTTGGTTGTTTTAACGACAAAACAGGGACGGTTCCTGTCTTTTACCCAGTGCCCTGTCCCTGTCTTATCTCGGCAGCCTAAACTGCTATGTAGTATTGTATTTCCGTATGAAATTTTACTAAGCTTCTTCTCCCGAACTTCCGTCCGACATTTCTTCTCTCGAACTATCGCCTTCTCCGCTTTCGTCCATACTGCCTTCTGAACCATCTGATACTTCGTCACTGGTTCCGTCCTCAACAGTTCCCTGAGAATCAGCTGATACTTCATCCTCTGAACCGCCTGTAAGAGAATCATCTTCTCCTTTATAACCGGCTACCAGACCATTATCAAAACTGCTCTGCCAGAAATCTGAATAACTTGCATTCTGAAGGTCTACACCTTTTGCCTCTGCCATCTCACTTACTGTCACAAGCTTATATCCCTTTGCAACCAGATCAGGGATCAGCTTTAAAGCCGCCTGAACAGAAGGCTCATGAATGTCGTGCATCAGAATAATGGAACCGTCTGTCAGATCTCCGTTCATAACTGCATCGTAATCTGCCTGTGCGTCCAGAAGCTGCCAGTCAAGCGTATCAAGCGACCACATAAAGAATGGTTTCTGCACTATATCGTAAACGTGCTGATCGGCGCTTCCATAAGGCGCTCTCGCCACAGAAGCCGGCTGTCCGCAGGCTTTGATAAGCGCTTCGTCTGTCTTCGAAAACTCCTCCGCTATGCCATTTTCATCAAGTGTCATTAAATCCCAGTGATGCCAGGAATGGCTTCCAATCTCACATCCCATTTCCTGCATTCTTTTTACCGTATCCGGATATAACTCCACATTCGGTCCCAGCATGAAGAAAGTCGCTTTTGCATTATTTTCTTCAAGGCAATCAAGAAGCTCATCTGTATACTCGCCCGGACCATCATCAAATGTCAGTGCAAGCATCGGACGTTTCTTTTCTTTATTATAAGTTCCATCTTCATTAAAGAAATAGTCTTTCACACCCTTTGTCACCCAACCGGTCTGTATATAACCATTTTCGTCAAAGGAATATTCTGCTCCGTCTATTTCCTGAAAACCATTTGCATAATACGTTCCGTCCGCATTCTGATACCAACGGCCTTCATCGCTTTCATGCCAACCGGGAGTCATTACCGATAGCTTACTGGCATCGCCCTTTCCCTTCAACGGCTGGCGAATGGCTACATTAGGATCTGCTTCTGCTGTCTGAGCCTGTACTTCTATGGTTTTACCCTGAGATTTCTTGTCTTTTTCTCCATCTCCGCGGTTCATAATCGGAAAAATCACGCCTTTTATTACAAATACAACAACCAGTACTGCCGCTATTGCATAAGTGGCCAGCCGGGTATATTTTCGTATCAGCATCTGGCGTTTTTTCTGCCGCATCCTCTCCTGTATAACTCTCTTATCCATTCTGTTTCGTTCCCCACTTTGTCTGTATCACTCATATTGTACGTTTTTTGTACGGTTTTATTTTCCAAATCCATAATAGCTCATTTTGCAGATAATTACAATGGTTTTCATCTAAAGATTTTATTAAATCTTACAGCACCTGTTTCAGCTCCAGATCATCTGTCACCAGGAGAATATCGGCGTCTTTTCCAGGAGTGATGGAACCTGTCTCATTATAAATTCCAATACTCTTTGCAGGGTTTCTTGTAACTGCAAAAATTGCCTCTGCAAGAGGAATCCCAAATTCTACCGCCTTGCACATACAGCCGTAAAGATCTGTCGCGGAGCCTGCGATCGTTCCGTTCTTTAATGTGGCTTTTCTGTCCTTTACCGTAACCTCCTGACCGCCAAGCTCGTATGTTCCGTTTGCCATTCCTGTCGCCCTCATGGAATCACTGACAAGAACTACTCTCTCCGGTCCGAACATTTCGAATGTTGCGCGAACAACAGACGGGTGGATATGGATTCCGTCACAGATAAGTTCCACCATACAGCTTTCATCGTCTCTTGCTGCGCCGATAAGACCCGGTTCTCTGTGTCCAAACGGCTTCATTGCATTAAAAAGATGGGTGACATGATGCGCGCCTCTTTTCATTGCCTCGCTTGAAGTCTCATAATCTGCCGCTGTATGTCCAAGAGAAATACATACTTCATCATGAACTTCGTCAATAAATTCCATTGCGCCTTCTGCATCAGGAGCCAGAGTTACAAGTTTTACCATATTCCCGGAATCCTCATTCAGTTCTCTGAAAAATTCCACCATCGGTTTTTTGATATATCCTTCTACATGCGCGCCCTTTTTGCTGGAAGCAAGGAAAGGTCCTTCCATATTAATGCCGCGCACATGCGCGCCTTCTTTAAAATCTCCCACTTCTTTGATCGTTGCAAAAATCTCCTTTAACTGTTCCAGAGGAAGCGTCATAGAAGTCGGACAATAAGAGGTCACACCGCTCTTTTTCTCGTATTCCAGGATTTTTTTCAGTCCTTCCACATCTGCATCACAGAAATCGAATCCTGCTGCCCCGTGGCTGTGCACATCGACAAGACCTGGAATTACTTTCAGACCGGAAGCGTCCACTACTGTTTTATCTGTCACCTGGGACTCGCTCTCCACAATCTTATTGTTTTCAATGTACACATCTTTCACACAAAAAGTACCATCCTCCTGAAATACCTCTCCATTTCTGATGATCATAATACTTGCCTCCCGTTTTTCTTTTTATTATTTTAATTTGTATTGCTTACTGCTCTACAGTCGGAGTCTCTTCGGAAGCTGCTTCTTCCCCTTCTGCTGAAACACTTCCGTTTCCGCTTACTCCTACTGTTCCGTTTTCTGAAATCTTTTCTTCTATATTCGCATTCTCTGCAATAAATCGTTCCACACGGATAAGCCCGATTGTTGTATCCACAGACGCCTGTCCGTATGTGTCCACAAGAGCTGCAAGATCCTTCACTCCATAATTTTGAATCAGCTCGTCCTGAACCGCAAGGCTTTCCTTATCTTCCAGAGTCATACCCTCTGCGTCCATGATTCCCTGAAGGATCAGATTCTGTTTTACTCTTGCCTCCGCATACTCCTGGCATTGTGTCTCAAATGCTTCCTTAGACACCTGCTGGCTTTCCAGATAATCTTCCAGTTCCATTCCACCCTGTTTTGCATAAGACTTTATCTGCGTCTCAAATTCTGCGTATGCTTCTTCTACATCTTTCTCCGGATATTCCTTTACTTCAGAAGCTTCATAAACCTGATTCCATGCATTCTGATAGAGAATGCTTTCCGCCATCTGTTCTGCACTTTTCTGAAGAAATTTCTTTTTATCCTCTTTATATTCTTCAACTGTCTTAAAGTCTGTATTCTTTGCCACCCAGTCGTCGTTTAATTCCGGAGCTCTCTTAAAGGACTGCAGGGTAATTTTAAATACCACATCTTTTCCGGCCATGGACGGCTCAATATAATCCTCCGGGAAAGTAAGGGGAACATCTTTTGTCTCTCCCTTTTTCATTCCCAGAATACCGTCCTCAAATCCCGGAATATAGCCGCCGGAACCAATTGTGATTTCCTGATTTTCTGCAGAACCGCCGTTAAATTCCTTGCCGTTTTCTGTTCCTACGTAATTGACAACTACGGTATCTCCCTCTTCTACCACGCCGTCTTTTACTTCTTCCTTAGTCATCGCAAGATCCTGGGAGATACTTCCTTCCACCTCTGCATCTGTGATGGTTTCAACTACCTTCTCAAGAGAAAGACCTTTATACTGTCCAATTGTAATATATTTATCGATATCCTTCACAGAAACAAGGCGTGTTCCCTCCCCGGATTTCTTCGTATCTTCTTCCTCTTCTGTCTTTTCCTCAGAAATTTTTGTTTCCTCTGCTGCTTTTTCCTTTGTGCCGCAGGCTGTTCCTGCAAATGCAATACATACTGTTAAAATCATAAGATATACTTTTTTCTTCATGTCCGCTTCCTTTCTGCGTTGTTCTTTGTTCAAATCTTATAGTTAGACGATGCCTTACGAATTGTTTCGCACTTCGTGCTTCCACAATTCTACATCTCCGGTACCGGTGTTGGTCTGGAAGGATCCCATACCTCTGATACATCAAATAAATCGCTTACCATATCCGGATTATAATACATTCTGTAACCGTCCAGGTTTCTTCTTCCCTGACGGAAATATTCATCTGTGATCTGGACCCAGTATTGATTGGAATCCACATTGCAATAGTAATTATAACCCCTGCTCTTGTAATATGCAAACTTTGGATTATCCATAGAATAATTCTCCCAGTTTCCGATGTCTGCTCCAAAAGCAAAGATGATCATATCTGTTTTTCCCAGGATCGGAGCTACATTTTTTTCCCATTTCTCATTGTCTGCCTGAAGCTCCTCTGCACTTGACTCTGTAGCATTTTTATGTCCCCAGGTATGGCTTGCAAATTCCCAGCCGCTTTTCTTAAGGGCTTCCGCTATCTTTTTTGCATCTTTCACTTCTTCATCGAAATTGAAATCCGGATTATTTTCCAGAAATTCTTTCTGATTATCCTGAAGATTTTTTCCTGTTTTATACGCGCTGTCCGTCCTGTATCCAAACACACCGTTATAGCCGGTCATCGCAAGGATTCCTTTTCTTCCTCTGTAGGAGAAATCAGGGTGCTTTTTCACAAAACTGTCCAGAAGAGGAACCATATCATAATCTCCCACGGAAACGCTACCATCGTCTTCCTTATATTCGCATTTTACATTCCCGTTTTTATCAAGAACCATTCTGCTGGCAAAGCCGTCTCCGTCCATATAGTGATAATAGCTCACATCGTCCTGAGAAAGAACAAAAGCTTTTTTTCCGGGCGGAAGCATGATCTTTCCCCTGGACATGGTTCCATCCTTATTCACTTTTGCCATATCATGCGGACTTACAAGGACGTATCCTTTATCATACATGCTTTGTATGATTTTATTAAACTCACTGACAGTTGTCATCATCTGATTATATCCCGCCTCGTCGGAATCCCCGTCAAAGGCTTTTGAAGTATCCACGATCAAAGTATGGAAAAATACATGCGTCACTTCTTCAAGCGGATATTCTACACAAGTTGCTCTTGTATTTTCATATTCTGTTACCGCTTTCTGAAAAGCTTTTGTGTTTTCATATTCCGGCTGCTCTTTCAGATACTTGATTGCTTTATCATAATTATATTGTGCCGCCATCTTATCTGCACGAGCCAGAATCTTTTTCCCTTCTTCGTCCAGATTTTCACTTTCTTTTTCTTTCTCTGTTTTCTTTTCAGGCGCTTTTGAAGGTTCCGGTGTAGGTGTTGCCGTTGCCTTGGGCTTTGCATCCACCGCCCTTGGTCCCTCTTTTGAATAAAAGGACTTCTCCTCAAACGGAAGAACACTGCAGCCTCCAAGAAGTACAGATGCACAAAGAACCGACAATAATATGCCAATTCCCCTTTTTTTCATTTAATAATTCCCCTTTCGTATTTATAATCCCCTTTGTACTGATTAACCCATAGGTTTTACCGGCGTTGGTCTTGCCGGATCAAAAACTTCCTTTGCATCAAACAGATCTTCCAGCATCTCCGGATTGTAATACATACGGTATCCGTCCAGATTCCTCCTTCCCTGGCGGAAATACCGGTCGCGTATCTGTACGAAATACTTGCTGGAATCTACATTACAGAAATAATTATATCCCTGGCTTTTGAAATATTCAAATTTATCACCGGAATAATCTGCGTAATCTGTTAAATCTGTACCGAATGCAAAAATAATAATATCTGTTCCTCCGATGATCGGATCTACATTTTCTTTAAATTTCTTCGTGTCTGCCTGCAGCTTTTCAAGAGGAGCTGTCCCCACATTCTGATGTCCCCAGGTGTGACTTGCAAACAGCCAGCCGTTTTCCTTCATTGCATCGGCAACCTTTTTCGCTTCCTCTCTCTCTTTCTCAAGATTAAAATCAGGATGCTCTTCCAGCCATTTTACCTTATCCGCGTCAAGGTCGTCCGGTCTTGTCTCATAACTTATATCTGTGCGGTATCCCAAAATCCCGTTATAGCCTGTAAGCGCCACAATTCCCTTTGCCCCTCTGTAAGAAAAATCAGGATGCTTCTCCACAAAACGGTCAATTAGAGGAACCATATCG
This sequence comes from uncultured Blautia sp., assembly GCA_900549015.1. Classification (GTDB taxonomy): domain Bacteria; phylum Bacillota; class Clostridia; order Lachnospirales; family Lachnospiraceae; genus Blautia_A. The sequence continues at coordinate 54,488 of URMH01000008.1, read as the reverse complement.
TAATCTCCCACAGAAACGCTTCCATCATCTTCTATATACTCATTTCGGACTTTCCCCTCCTCGTCCACAATGAGTTTTGACGGATAACCATCTCCATCCATATAGTGATAATAGCTCACATCGTCCTGGGAAAGAACAAACGGGATTTTTCCCGGAGGAAGAAGAATTTCTCCCGGCGTCATATTGCCGTTTTCATCTGCCTTTGCCATATCATAAATACTGACCATGACGTATCCTCTGTCGTACATTTCCTGGGTGATTTTATTAAACTCATCAATGGTAGTCATAACCTGATTATAATCCGCTTCTTTATAATCTCCGTCAAAAGCTTTTTTCGGATCCACGATCATCGTGTGATAAAATACATGCGTTACTTCCTCAAGCGGCCAGGATACGCAGGTTGCCTTTGTCTCCTCAAATTTCTTTACCGCCTCCTGCATTTTTTCATTTTTCTCATAATCCGGCTCTTTCTTTAACAGTTGGATCGCGCCGTCATAATCGTACTGTGCTGCAAGAAGCTCTGCTTTCCCAAGCGCGCCGTCTGACTCCTTCAGTTTATCTTTTTTCTGCTTTGAATCTGTATTCTCCGCTTTCGCATTTTTCCCAGACGTATTTCCTGTATTCGCTGCCTGCGCTTCCTTATTTTCCTTTCCCTGTGTCTTTCCTTTTTCCCGAACCCCCACATAAATGCTGCCTGCTGTAATTGCAGCTGCGGCCATGACAACAGCCGTCATCTGTATTCTCCGCCTTCTCCGTTCTTTTCTTCTGCGGAGTTCCATCCTCTTTTTTCTTATCTCGCGGCGTCTCTCATATTCCTCATCAGAAAACTCCTCCGAAATCTCTTCTGCATTCTTCACTTCTCTTTCATCTTTGTCATTTTTACCCATCTATCTGTTTGCTCCTTCGTATATGCTTTTCCTATAGTATTTGCTTTCCGTATATCTTATTATACCTTTTGAAGCCTTTAATTTCCACTGTTTTTGTCCCAAAAAGAAGCATAATTAAGAATTGCCTTTTTTTATAAATAATGATAAAATAGACCTTATGAAATTATTTACATATTCAGGAGGATTCTTATGAGTACAGTAACAACCGTCCTTCTGGTCATTCTGATTATTCTTGTGATCGCTCTCATTGCTCTTTATTTCTGGGGCAAAAAAGCACAGAAGAAACAGGACGAACAGCAGGCTCAAATCGAAGCAACAAAACAGACCGTTTCCATGCTGGTAATTGATAAAAAGCGAATGCGTCTGAAAGAATCCGGACTTCCACAGATGGTTATCGACCAGACTCCTAAGATGCTGCGCCGTTCCAAACTTCCGATCGTAAAAGCAAAGGTTGGTCCTAAGATTTCTATTTTAATCGCAGATGAAAAAGTTTTCGAACTGATTCCCGTAAAAAAAGAAATCAAGGCAGAAGTAAGCGGTTTATATATTGTAGGTGTAAAAGGCATTCGTGGTTCTCTGGAAACTCCGGCGCCAAAGAAAAAAGGTCTGTTCGCCAGATTCAAAAAGAACAAAGACAAAAAAGACAGCAAATAATTCAAAAAGCTGGGACTTCATCTTTTCAGATGCGTTCCAGCTTTTCCTTTTGTTCTTATAACGAAAAATTCTCCGCGTTTTTGGACTGCGCCTGTATGGAAAGATAACAGTCTGCAACATGCTCCTCATTCATATCAAGTGCATAATCTACTTTCATATTCACTGCGCCCTCTGTTTCTTCCAGCTCCAGATTTGTGGCTGCGATCCCCATCTGAAGTGTGCCGTACGGCGTAGTATAATAAGTCATATTCTTTTTTCCCTGCTCAAAAACCATATGTACGTTGACCAGCCCTTTTTTCCGTACCTCCACGCCCTTATGTGACATTTTAATATAGTTTACAGTCGGCGGAGCAGATTCCTCCAGAATCTCCTCAAAACGAAGGTAATGGCTTCCATTCCGGAAATAATATTCTCCGGGAACTACGATCTCAACAGGCTCCTGCTCATCTGTACTGTCTATAAGCTGAAGACCTTTTACATGTATTAACACTTCTTTGTCCATATGTATCTCTCCTAATATTTCTCAATATCTATCTTCTTTGTCATTTCCACATCGTACGGCAGAATCGAATTTGCAAAATCTTTAAATTTATCCGCCAGATCGCTCACATAAAAACGATATGGAAAGTCCTCATGTTCTGTCTCTGTGCTTAAAAGCTCTTTTTCCTTTAAAAGCCTTCCAAGCTCAAGCGCCGTCTCATACGCCGGGTTTACAAGGCGCACTCCCTCCCCCATCACCTGACGGATCGTAGAACGCAGAAGCGGATAATGGGTACAGCCTAAAATCAATGTATCAATTTCTTCCTCCTGAAGCTCCCTTAAATACCTGGAAGCAACCTCCGTTGTCACGGGATCGTGAAGCCAGCCTTCTTCCACAAGCGGAACAAAAAGAGGACATGCCTTCCCGATTACCTGGATTTCTTTATCAAGGCGCTTTAAATATGCCTCGTGAATCCCGCTTCCTACGGTTCCTTCCGTTCCGATCACACCGACGCGCTTATTCTTCGTCTCTGCCGCCGCTACTTTTGCACCGGATTCGATCACGCCCAGTATGGGAATATCAAGTTCATCTTTCACTGTATCAAGGGCGAAAGCACTGGCTGTATTACACGCCACCACAATCGCCTTTACCTGCTGTTCCTGCAGAAAACGGATAATCTGGCGGGAATACCGGATTACCGTCTCCTTTGATTTACTGCCGTACGGCACTCTGGCAGTATCGCCAAAATATACTATTTTCTCCGAGGGGAGATTACGCATGATCTCACGCGCAACAGTAAGCCCTCCCACCCCGGAATCAAACACGCCTACCGGCGCATTTCTGTCTGTCTTCATCTATCTTCTCCATTTTCCGGTTTTGAATATCGTTTATTTATGATACCACCATTCCAGTTGTTTCGCAAGCCAGAAGGAAATCTTTACCTCCGGCTCTTTTTCGTCTGCATTTCCATCTTCATTTTCTGCAAAACAAAACTGCGGGTACATACTGCCCCACCAGGCGAGGGCAGGCACATTTTTCTGCACTCCTGCTCCTGTCCCTGCTGTAAGAAAAAGAGCCGCGATCAGAGAAATACATATCCGTTTTTTTCTGTTTTTTAAAAAATCCATATCCACACCTCCAGTATCTGGAAGTATACCCTGTATTTCCCATTTTATTCAGGCGTCCGGCACTGCCTGAAGCTCATCTCCGGAAACCACAAGCCCCGGAAGCTTCGGAAGCGTTCCGTTTTCGTATTTTTCATAATAAAGCGTTCGAAGCGTCACACCCTTTTTCTTTCTCTTTCCGCTGAAATCATTCTCAAGAAGCCCTCTCAAATACTCTCCCACAGAGCTTCCCTGACCTCCGTTCCATTTGAGGATCTCCTCTGCATTTTCTGCCTGAAACACATAAATATCTTCTCCCACAAAAGGCTGTTTTTTGAGATACGAAAGAACGTCTTCCCATCTTCCGTCTGAAATCAGATCTCTTCCTATTATAATAGCTTCCAGATGTCCCATATCCATAAATTTTTCCTGAGAACGACCGTATCTTTCCTGGATTTCTTCGAATGTCTCACCTCTTACAGTAAGCACTTCCCGTCCATTCTCGTCTGGCTTCTCCTGACCGGTCGCTTCCGACATATCGGGCGTTCCGTATGTGACGGCAAATCCTTCCGGCGCCGCGTCTATTCCAAGAGCAAGAGCATACATACGCTCCTCCGGCTCTACTCCTGCGCAGCCTCCCAGAAACAGACAGAGTACCAGAACTGCCGCGCTTCCAGCAGCCTTTTTTAACCTTCTGCCTCTTCCTCTTGCAATAAAGCACACCTGTATGATAAGAAGAACCGGAAGAAAAATATATGCCAGGTAAAACCCGTAATATTCCTGGATCCCCAGTCCTTTCGGTTCCCAGAAAGACAGAAGATATACAACACCGGCAAGCCAGTATCTTCCTGTCCCGAGCTCTGTTTTTCTTATGATCTGATGTCCGTAGTGAAGAAGACTTCCTATAGAAAATAAAAGCCCGTAAATAAGAAATCCAAGCCACAGCACATCAAATCTGGAAAGCACATTTCCCGGCATATCTGCTCCTGCAAGAAGGGGAAGCACAGGATATTTTTCCGTGATCACACGGTTCCAGCCGAACACCGCAGGAAGAATCACCTGCACCGCAAGAAGCATTCCCCCAAGTGTGAGAACGCCGAACATCACTGTCTTTCCTGCGCTTCCCTGCTTTTCCACATCTTCGAGAGCAAATGGCAAAAGCCCCAGCCCTGAAAAGGCACAGAGAACCCCGTATCCTCCTGTGAAAACGCCTCCGTTTCCACTTGAAAACGGCATTTCTGACAAATATGCCGCCTTTCCCTGAAAAACAGAAAGAATGAGCATCGCGCCGATTCCAAAAATAAAAATCCCTCCTGTTACTTCCGCAGCTCTTCCCCTCCTCTGCATTCCTCTGTGGGTTCCGAGGCTGGCACAGACAATGGCAAAAAAGGAAATCCACTCGCCGGGAATGCCTGCCACAAGACTTTTTGGCACAATCTCTTCCAGAATATCAAGAAGAAACGAAGCGGTAAGAATTACATACAACACAAAAAATACTCCCGCCGCTTTCCCCAAAAAACGCCCCATTGGTTTTAACGGATTTGCAAAATCCGGCGAAACGCGAATGAGAAAAATCACATAAAATAAAAGAAGGATTACCGCCAGAACTGTCCCCTCAATCTTTTCTCCGCCCAGAAGCTTTCCACCGCCGAAAAGGCAGAGCAGAAAAGGCGCTGTAAAAGCAAGGACCATCTGCCTGTAAAGCTGTCTGTGGGAAATCCTGTTGTTTTCCGCAAATGTCATGACTGTTCCCCCTTCCTTTTCAGCCGAAGACTTTCGTCCTCTCTTGCATACAAAGGTCTCATTTTTCTTTTTCGGAAAGGAATCCGCAATATTTTATTTCCTGCGTTCCGCCTTCTCTCCTCTGACACAAAAGGCACAAGATAGGGAATCCCGTAGCTTAAAAGTCCGGAAAGATGCGCCACTGTAAGATAAATTCCAAGGACGATCCCGTAAATCCCAAGATAACCGCCAAGAAAAAGAAAAAAATATTTCAAAAGCCGAAACGCCGAGGCAAATTCCTCATTTGGGATCACAAGAGAACCAAGAGCAGTGAGCGCCACAATAATCACAACAACAGGGCTTACGATATTTGCCTCCACTGCTGCCTGTCCGATAATCAGCCCTCCTACAAGCCCGATGGTGTTTCCAAGCTCTCCCGGAATCCGCACTCCCGCCTCACGGATCAGCTCAAAAGAAAGCTCCAGAAAGAAAAGCTCCGCCACACTGGAAAAGGGAACGCCCTCTCTTGCCTGAGCAAAAGAAAGAATCAGATTTGTGGGAAGTATCTGCGTGTGAAACCGGATAACAGCAAGATAAAGCCCCGGCAAAAGCGCAGCAGCAGCCATTGCAAAGTATCTTAAAATCCTTAAAAAAGAAGCCATCTCAAACCGGTTGTACCAGTCCTCGCTGCTTTCCATAAAGCTGTTAAAATTTCCCGGCAGAATCAGAGCCTCAGGGGAATTGTCGCAGAGCAGCACAATTTTTCCGTTTAAAAGCTCCTGCGCCGCCCTGTCCGGACGTTCTGTCGTCTGGTACTGAGGAAAAGGCGAATACCAGGAATCCTCCGTGAGCTGCTCCAGCATTCCACTGTCAAGAATCCCGTCAATCTCAAATTCATCAAGGCGCTTTTTCATCTCCTCCAGAAGCTCTTCATGAACAATATCTTCTATATAAAGCATCTGCACCATTGTGTGAGAACGCACCCCAATCTGCTTTTCCTCCACCTTAAGACTGGTATCCCGGATACGCTTCCGCACAAGGGCGGAATTTGTTTTTACCGCATCGGAAAACCCTTCCCTTGATCCCCGCAGCACCTTCTCTGCCTCAGCCTTGGAAACACCCATGTTGGGATAACCTTTGCTTGCTATTTTCATCGCCTTCGTATATCCGTCCATAAAAAAAACGGCATTTCCCGCCAGCATGGCAGAAAAAGCCTCTTCCATATCCGAAAGTTTTTTTACATCTGCAATTCCCAGGCTGTTATGCTTTAAAAACTCTTCTATCTCCTCCGGGGAAATCTCCCAGAAATGATTTATCATTTTTCCGATTGCAGAATCGTCCAGCATCATATTCGATACCGTAACTTCCAGATAAACCATAAGGCAGTCTACCTTCCGCTCCCCGCCAAGGCGCATGGGACGTATCAGTATGTCTGCGCAGTTTTCGCATCTGCTTCGGATATATTCTTCGTTTTCCCGCAAAACAGCCGAAATTGCCGTTTTTTCTTTCGTCGCCGATTTTGAAAATCCACTCAAGAGAGGGCTCCTTTCCCTGCTGTCCAGAATTCTGGACAAACAGTCTGACATTGATACCCTCAGTATTTCCAAACTCTATAAATATTATGCTGTTATTTCTTTTCCTTCCCCGCTTCTTCCGCCTCAATAGACTGGATGATCGCCCTTCTCTGGTTCTCTATATGGCGGAAAGAAATTTCCTGGGCTTTTTTCACATCTCTCTGTCGGATCGCTTTTGTAAGCTCCTCATGCTCCTTTACAAGAACATTTCTTGTTTCCTCTTCCTTCAGATATTCTACCCTGTATCTGTAAATCTGTTCTCTTAAATTATTCAGCACCTGGTTCAGACGTTTATTATCAGAGGCTCTGTAAATAATCTCGTGAAAAACCACGTCAGCTTCTGCAAGGCGCACAAGATTTCCCTCTGCCATTGTGTGCTCAAATTCTTTGGCTGCAAGCCAGAGTCTTCCCATATCCTCCTCGGACATACGGGTACACGCCTTTTCTATAGCTACATTTTCAAGGGCAATTCTTACCTCAAGAACATCATTTAAGTCTTTCTCCGTAATATTTGCAACCTGCGCGCCCCTTCGCGGAATCATCACTACAAGACCTTCCAGCTCAAGCTTGCGCATCGCCTCCCTGATCGGCGTTCGGCTCACACCAAGCTTCTCTGCAAGAGCAATTTCCATAAGGCGCTCTCCCGGTTTTAACTCTCCCTTTAAAATTGCCTGGCGCAGGGTATTAAATACAACGTCTCTAAGGGGCAGATATTCATTCATATGCACGGTAAAATCACTTGTCATTCGTATCTCTCTACCTTTCTATACTCTTCTGTTAAAAACCTCTGTCGAAAAAACTGTCTTTGCCAGCCCGCCTGCACGTAAACCTTCCGCTGCACGCTCCATTTTTTCTTTGTCGTCAAAAATTCCAAATACAGTTGGACCGCTTCCGCTCATCATTGCACGGAGCGCTCCGTTTTCTTCCATAAAATCCTTAATCTGCTGAATCACAGGATATTCCCGGATAATTCCCGGCTCAAACACATTTGCCATCTTTTCTGTCATTTCCATAAGATTTCCGTTTTCAATATCCAAAATCATTCCGTCAATATCCGGATGCTTTTTAATTGTTTCCAGATTGAGATTTTCATATGCCATTTTTGTGGAAACAGAAACTGCCGGTTTGCCCACAAGGACATAACAGGGTGGAACCGGCGGCAACGCCGTAAGCTTCTCTCCGATTCCCTCTGCAAGAGCCGTCCCTCTCATAATACAGTAAGGTACGTCCGCTCCTACTTTCACTGCACGTTCCATAAGCTCCTCCTGGCTTAACCCCAGATGAAACAGCCGGTTCACTCCTACAAATGCCGCTGCTGCATCGGAGCTTCCTCCTGCCATTCCCGCTGCAACAGGAATAAATTTATCAAGTCTTATGGAAAGCCCTTCCTGTACATGAAATTCTTCCATAAGCATAGCTGCTGCCCTGTATACAAGATTTCTCTCATCTGTCGGAATAAAAGGTACGTTCACAGTAAGAGAAATGCCCGGTTCCTTTTTTTTGTGAAGCTCCAGAACGTCATACATCTGAATTGTCTGCATGATCATCTTCACTTCATGATATCCGTCTTCTCTTTTCCCCAGAATATCAAGACCAAGATTAATTTTTGCCAATGCCCGTAAGCGCATAAAATCCCTCCATCTTTTGTACTTTGTATACAATCTTTATTATCTGTATTTTATCTGATTTTTTTCGGATTTTCAACAGGAAACTTTCTTTACAAGAAGAAGCGGCTGACCGCTTTCTATTTCTTCCTCCGCCAGCTCATTCAAATCCTTAATTTCCTCTACCGTCGTATAAAAACGCCGCGCAATATCCCACATGGTATCTCCAGGTTTTACCATATACACAGTAATTCCCGGCATACTCTGGATTTTTTTCATATCAAGAGGCTTTTCTTCCACCTTCTCGATAATACGCTCTTCTCTGCAGCAGAATACAAGTGCATTGAGGCTGACTGACGCCTTCACGTCTATATCGCTGCTGTCTGCCATAGTCGTAGACAACTGTTCCAGCTCCGCCTGCAGACAATACCTGCATTCCTCCGTAATTCCCTGTGCCTCCACAACATGAGAAAAAGGAATCATGGCTTCCATAGAATAAAACGGCATATCGTCATTTCCCACTATATAAAGCACTTTCATATAAACAACGCCGTCTACCTGAATGCCGTCCTCCACAATCTGGCTTCTGTCAATTTTTACATGACCCTGGCTGTGACATATCTGGAGAATTTTCCCCTGCGTCTCTTTTACCTGGATCCTGTCTCCCACACGGCATTTAGAATAATTCCGCACGAGAAGACTTTCCAGTTTTCCTGTTTTTCCCTGAGGAATACATTCTCTTGACGGCGTGTATACGTCCAGAATAATTTCATGCTCCTCTTCTTTATAAATCTTCATATCCAGTTCCAGTACAACGTCTGCCGTTAAAATACGTTCTTCCCCGTCTGCATCAGGTTTTACTTCCAACCCCTGGCTCACAACAGAAGCCGCAATATCCGGTATCATTTCCTCTCCGCAGCCGCTGCACTCCGCTTCCCCGGTAAACGGCAGGGAATATTCCAGCCACTGAAGCGGTTTTCCCTCGTCATCGCCCTCATAAAGAACAAATACAAAAAGCTCGCCTTTTGCCTTTACTTTATTTTCCTCCGGTCTTAAATCAAGCCCCCTCACCTCAACTGTACTCCAGAGAACCTCCGCAATGTTGGGTTTATTCGATGCCAGCGGAATTTCGTCCTTCACCCGGAGCGTATCCTTTTTATGTACGCAAAGGCTCATAAGGCGAAGCTGTTTTTTCTTTGTGGAAACACTGTCGTCATCGATTCCCACAGGCAGACGCACTCCCCTAATCTCGTCTACCACTGCATAAAACGTAACAATCGCTTTTATATTCATTTTTCTGGAATGTATAATATGAAGGCTTAAATCCTCAATCTCCCACTTGAGGCGCATTTTGTCGCCCCCGGATATTCCCTCCAGGTTCAAAATCTCCTCAAACGGCAGTTTTGCCCCCATACTGTATACTTTTCCTTCCTCTTCCCCCACATAAAGAATATCTACATTCAGATTTCCACGGATAAATGCTTTTCCCTCGCTTAAACGCACTTCATCCATTGCTATCTGCCCTTTATGCTGGATCATGCGCCCTACGTCCTGCTTTGCGTCCGGTACATTATAATCCACGTCAAACGTCACCTGACTTGTCGCTTTGCTCTTTACACGAAGCATCTGAATACTTTCTTTTTTTAATTCCACTTTTCATTCTCCCTTCCTGCTGTTTATAATCCCTGTTTCCTACCGAAATTCCACCGGCTCTTCCCTGTACTTCGTTTTTACTACAATACAGGGATAAGAAGGCTCTCCGCCGGCATTTTCAGAAGGTCCGATAAGCTTTGTTTTAAAACGCAGAACCTTTCCCATAATCCCAAACTCCTCCACTGCAATACTGTACCCTCCCGTCATCTGCCTTCCATAGCCTTTGATCAGATACAGATCCTCTCCGCTCTGATAAGTAAGCTGAAATTCCTTCTCCCGCTTTTCCTGGATCAGAGACAGGGCTTCTGCCGGAACATCTTCCTGACTGACTACTGTATATTCTACAGGTGATACCTCCCCCTCTTCTATCCGTATCATCTGGCAGCCTCCCAGTATAAAAATCAGAATCGCTGACAGAAACATAACGGAGATTTTCCTTGCCATTTTTATACCTCTGCCCTCTATTTCATATTTATTCTATGCCGGTGGCAAAAGATTTATTGCAAGTATTTTTCTTATTGGGTATAATATATATAATTAATATTTCAGGAAGGATTTTACTTATGATACGTTTTATTCTTGTTTGTACCTGTGTGATCGGGTACCTTATTTTATCTATCCCCCTTTTGATCGCAGAGTGGATCATTGGAAAGTTTTCCCCTATGAAAAAGGATATAAGCTCTCTCCGCATTATACAGACCGTATTCCGGTTCGTTTTATGGATTACCGGCGTAAAAGTCACTGTTATCGGAGAAGAAAATGTCCCAAAGGATTCCCCTGTTTTATACATCGGAAATCACAGAAGCTATTTTGATATTCTTCTTACTTACTGCCGCTGCCCTATCCGGACAGGCTATGTCGCAAAAAAAGAAATGGAGCGTTTCCCTCTTCTCTCCAACTGGATGAGAAATCTGCACTGTCTTTTCCTTGACAGAACCGATTTAAAACAGGGGTTAAAAACCATTCTGGAAGCCGTTGAAAAAGTAAAATCCGGCATTTCCATCTGCATTTTTCCGGAGGGCACGCGAAACAAAGCAGAAAATGAACTGGATCTTCTCCCGTTCCATGAGGGAAGCTTCAAAATTGCCACAAAAGCAAAATGCCCCATCATTCCCATTGCCATGAACAATACGGCACAGATGTGGGAGGCACACTTCCCGACTATGAAACCGTGCCATGTAATCCTGGAATATGGAAAACCGATTTATCCGGAAACTCTCTCAAAAGAGGATCAGCGACATCTCGGAGCTTATACACAGAACGTCATAAAAGAAATGCTCACAAAAAATCAGGGACTTGTTTAAGCCCCTGATTTTCTTTTTTATCTGATACTTCTTTCTTTAAATCAACAAATGCGCAAAAATCACAGATGCGACGATTCCCGCAAATGACGCAATCAAAGCTCCTGCCAGTGTATACCTTGTCTTTTCAATCTGAACAGAACCAAAATATACGCTCATGCAATAAAAAACACTTTCTGTAGAGCTTAAAAGAATTCCTCCCATAAGCCCCTGCAGGGAATCTGTTCCAAATTCCTTAAAAATATCAAGAAGAAGACCTGTCGCCCCGCTGGACGAAAAAAGCCGCACGACTGCCAGAGGCACAATCTCTGCAGGCATTCCGATTTTTTCTGTAAAATTCCCAAGAAGCGCTCCGCAAAAATCCAGAAAACCGGAAGCCCGGAGAACGCCAACCGCCGTCATCAGCCCAATTAACGTAGGACAGAGCCGCATTACCATACGAAGCCCCTCCTCCGTTCCCTTTAGAAAGTCTCCATAAATATCACGTTTTGATAAAAGTCCATATCCAACTATATAAAATATCAAAAAAGGTATCATAAAGTTGGACAAATACGTAAGAGCCTTCATAGCGCCTCCGTTCTGCCTCTTTATGATACCTTATGATTTCCCTTATTCTGTTATTCCTACATACGGTCCAAAATCTCACTCACCTGCAGCGCACAGTCTCCAAGAGGAATCCACGCTGCTGAAAGCCTTATGAGACATGACTCATCCGGCGTCTCTCCTGGATTTTCCAGAAAGCTTCTCTCCAATTTATAAATTTCCGCTTCATACGGTGAAACAACCTTGTTTCTTGTTCTGTTTACAAGAATTGCTGTATCCATCGCATTTTTGTCAATCATCTCCTGAAGCACACTTTCAATCTCATTTGTATACTTCCGATCCCACGCTGCAAGGAACAGACATTTACATACCTCTTTTGTAAAAAAAGGTTCGTCCTGAACCATATCGAACATTTCGATAAACCGTTTTTTATGCAGTGCTGAAACAAAGCATCTGTGTTTCGCAATTTCATCAATACAATAATCACGCCAATCCATGCAATCTCCCTCCCTGTATTTACTTCTGAACTATTAAATATATTGTATCAGATGAAACAGGGAATTACAATTCATTTTCCTTTCTGGAGTCACTTTATCAATCACTCTTTTACCGCCTTAAATGCCTCCTCAAGCGCTGCGATTAAATCTTCTGCTTTTTCAATTCCTATAGAAAGACGTATTGTATTGGGTCGGATTCCCTGTTCCTTCAGTTCCTCCTCTGTGCATTGGCTGTGTGTAGTGGTAGCTGGATGAATCACAAGCGATTTGACATCTGCCACATTTGCCAGAAGGGAAAATATTTCCAAATTATCAATAAAAGTCTGGGCTGTTTTTGCATCTCCTTTAATTTCAAAAGTAAAAATAGAGCCGCCGCCATTTGGCAAATACCGTTTATATAACTCATGCGTTGGTTCTGCTGGAAGAGACGGATGATGAACTGCCTCCACCTGAGGATGCTTTGCCAGATATTCCACGATTTTCAGAGTATTGCTTACATGACGCTCCACGCGAAGAGATAACGTTTCCAGCCCCTGCAAAAAAATAAATGCGTGGAATGGGGAAAGAGTTGCTCCTGTATCTCTCAGAATAACAGCCCGGATATAAGTTACAAATGCCGCCTCTCCTGCTGCCTCTGTAAAAGCTACTCCATGGTAGCTTGGATTTGGTTCAGAAATCCACGGATATTTACCGGAAGCGCTCCAGTCAAATTTCCCGCTGTCAATGATCACACCTCCAATAGCGGTTCCATGGCCTCCGATAAATTTTGTTGCAGAATGGACCACAATATCTGCGCCGTACTCAATTGGCCGGATAAGATAAGGGGTAGCAAAAGTAGAATCTACTACAAGGGGAATCCCGTGCTTATGTGCCACCTCTGCCAGTTTTTCCAGATCCACCAGATTGGAATTTGGGTTTCCCAGCGTTTCCACAAAAATCGCTTTTGTATTGTCCTGAATGGCAGCCTCAAAAGAACCTTCCACATAAGGATCAACAAAGGTTGTGGTCACATTATTATTTAAAGGCAGCGTGTGTGCCAGATAATTGTAGGTTCCGCCGTAAATAGTTTTTGATGCAACAATGTGCTCCCCGGTCTGTGCAAGGGCCTGGAATGTATACGCAAGGGCCGCTGCTCCTGATGCAACAGCCAGAGCTGCTGTTCCTCCCTCTAAAGATGCAATCCTCTTTTCAAATACATCCTCTGTGGGATTTGTGAGTCTTCCGTAAATATTTCCTGCATCCCGAAGACCAAACCTGTCTGCCGCATGCTGTGAATTATGAAATACGTAAGAAGTAGAAGCATAAATAGGTACTGCTCTTGCATCTGTTGCCGGATCTGCCTGCTCCTGTCCGATATGTAACTGTCTTGTCTCAAAACCCCAGTTTTTTGAATCTCTAATATCTGCCATTTTTTCATCCTCCTTTTCGTGTATTCATACTAACACAGTAGGAAATATTCGTCCAATACATACAAAAAATACCCTGCCATAGTTTTTAACTATAACAGGGTTTACTCTTAATCCTTTCTCTTTCCTGCTATTTTACAAACCACCACCGCCGCCCCTGTGCTTACCGCAGTTGCCACAATCCCCGGTCCCACTATAGCGGCGGGATTCACACTTCCGTACTGCGCCCTGTAAGCGATCATATTCATGGGCAAAAGCTGAAGAGAAGAAACATTGATGATCATAAATGTGCACATAGCGGTACTTGCAATATGCGGAGCTCTCTTTTTTGTCACTCCCCTTCTCCTACAATCTTCCTCATTCAATTTCTGAAGTTCCCGGACAGCACACAGCCCTGATGAAGTGCTTGCCCAGCTAAGACCAAGAATATTCGATAAAAAATTCAGGGAAATGTATTTTCCCGCCTGAGATTCCGGAGGAATATCAGGAAAAAGAAAGCGGAGAACCGGTTTCATTCCTCTGGAAAGAAGGCTTCCAAGCCCCGTATTTTCCGCAATCTTCATAATACCAGTCCACATGGCAGTAATTCCCGCCATAGAAATACATAAAGTCACCGCCTCCTTTGACGAAGCGATCACAGCCTCTGTCACCTCCTGAAGATTTCCGTTTAATGCCCCGAACACAATTCCGATAATAAGCATTCCGCCCCATAAATATGTCATAAAAAACCCGCTTGCAACTGTTCCGTATCCTCACAGTTACGTTTTTTCTTAAAATATATGAAGCCCCCGGAAAAATCATTCCGGGGGCTTCCTGTACTCGTATTGCTTATATTATTTTTTATCTACAATTACCTTATCCAGTTTCCAGATGTCATCTACGTACTCCTGAATAGTTCTGTCAGATGTGAATTTGCCGCTATGCGCAGTATTGAGAAGAGCCATCTTCGCCCATCTCTTTTCATCTCTGTAAGCTTCCTCCACACGTTTCTGTGCCTCTGCATAAGCACGGAAATCTGCAAGGATAAAGTATCGGTCCGAACGGTCTGTATTCTTTGTATTTAACAGAGAATCGTAAAGGTCACGGAACAGCTCTGTATCGTCGGAGAAGGTTCCGTTAATGAGCTGCATTAATACCTGACGAATGTCTCCGTCTGTATTGTAGATCACATTCGGATCATATCCGCCGTTATTTTCGTAATTGATTACCTCATCAGAGCTTAAACCGAAGATAAACGCATTTTCTGCACCAACCTCTTCCACGATTTCCACGTTAGCGCCGTCCATCGTTCCAAGTGTAGGCGCGCCGTTTAACATGAACTTCATGTTTCCTGTACCGGAAGCCTCTTTACTTGCTGTGGAAATCTGCTCGGAAACGTCCGCTGCCGCAAAAATCATTTCCGCATTGGAAACACGGTAGTTTTCAATAAACACAACCTTCAGCTTTCCGTTGATAGAAGTATCGTTGTTTACCACATCTGCCACAGAGTTGATCAGCTTGATGATTTTCTTTGCTGTATGGTATCCTGCAGATGCCTTTGCACCGAAAATAAATGTTCTCGGATAGAAATCCATCTCCGGATGCTGTTTAATCTGATTGTACAGATAAATAACATGAAGAATATTTAAAAGCTGACGTTTGTACTCATGAAGTCTCTTAACCTGCACATCAAAAATAGAATGCGGGTCAACTTCCACTCCGTTATGCTCCAGAATATATTTTGCAAGACGTACTTTATTCTGGTACTTGATGTTCATAAACTCCTGAAGCGCCTTCTCATCTTCTGCATAAACAGCCAGTTTTTTAAGCTGCGGCAGATCTGTGATCCAGTCCGGTCCAATATGGTCTGTCACCCATTTTGCAAGAAGCGGATTTCCGTGAAGAAGGAATCTTCTCTGTGTAATACCGTTTGTCTTATTATTAAATTTCTGCGGCATCATCTCATAAAAATCATGAAGCTCCTGATTTTTCAGAATCTCTGTATGAAGGCGGGCAACGCCGTTTACAGAAAAGCCTGCAACGATTGCAAGGTGAGCCATCTTAACCTGTCCGTCGTAAATGATCGCCATTTTTTTGATCTTCTCATAATTTCCCGGATATTTTGCCTGAATATCCAGAATAAAGCGGCGGTTAATCTCTTCGATGATCTGGTATACTCTCGGAAGAAGTCTGGAGAACAGCTCAATCGGCCATTTTTCCAGAGCCTCGGACATAATGGTATGGTTTGTATATGCGCAGCATTTTGTCGTGATTTCCCATGCTTCGTCCCAGCCAAGACCTTCTTCATCTACAAGGATACGCATAAGCTCTGCAACCGCAACAGTCGGGTGCGTATCGTTCATCTGGAAGCAGACTTTTTCATAAAGCTTTCTGATGTCGCTGTGATTTTTCTTGTATTTCTCAAGCGCAGCCTGAATGCTTGCGGAAACGAAGAAGTACTGCTGTTTCAGACGAAGCTCTTTTCCTGCGTAATGGTTGTCGTTCGGGTAAAGAACCTCCACGATATTGCGGGCAAGGTTTTCCTGCTCAACCGCTTTCTTATAATCTCCCTTATCAAAGGAATCCAGCTCAAAATCCACAATCGGCTCTGCATCCCAGATTCGAAGGGTATTTACAACCTTATTGTTGTATCCTACGATCGGCATATCATAAGGAATTGCCTTTACAGCCTGGTACCCCTCATGGATAAATTTGTTCTGTCCTGTTGCATGGTCGTATTCCACTCTTACATAACCGCCGAAATGCACTTCCTTTGCATACTCCGGACGGCGAAGCTCAAACGGATACCCGTTTTTCAGCCAGTTATCCGGCGCTTCAATCTGGAATCCATCTTCGATTTTCTGCTTGAACATACCGTAACGGTAACGGATTCCGCAGCCGTATGCACAATAATTCAAAGTAGCAAGAGAATCAAGGAAACATGCTGCAAGACGTCCAAGACCGCCGTTTCCAAGAGCCGGATCCGGCTCCTGGTCTTCAATGCAGTTTAAGTCAAATCCAAGCTCTTCCAGAGCTTCTTTTACTTCTCCGTAAGCTCCCAGGTTGATCAGGTTGTTTCCAAGGGCACGTCCCATAAGGAACTCCATTGACATATAGTAGAGAACCTTCGGGTCCTGTTCTTCGTAAGCATTCTGAGTCTCAAGCCAGTTGTCAATGATCACATCTTTCACAGTGTAGCTTACTGCCTGAAAAACCTGCTCCTGTGTAGCTTCCTCCAGTGTTTTTCTGTAAAGGAACTTTACATTGTCTTTTACACTCTGCTTAAAAGCCTCTTTTTTAAACTGTTTATCAATCATTGATTTGTCTCCTCCCTGTAATATGAGATCTTTTATAATCTGGTCACTGCAAGAGTCACCTGTTCTTTATTGATATTCCAGTCCTTCACGTAGCCGTCTGTTTCTCCAAAGACAATATTCTCTGCGAGAACCTCGCCTTTGATTTCTTCTTCATGAGCTTTCATGATGCCCTCAATCTTCTCATTATCTTTTGCATAAATGCAGATTTTATCCATAACCTCGAATCCTGCCTCTTTACGCATTGTCTGTACCTTGCTGATGATTTCACGGACAAAGCCTTCCTCAAGAAGCTCAGGTGTAAGATTTGTGTCAAGTACAACAGAAGTTGTTCCGTCTGTCTCTGTCACATATCCTTCTGTCTGTGCAGTCTCAATAAGAAGATCCTCCTCTGTAAGCTCCACTTTATTTCCGTCAATGTCAAGAACGAGAACGCCGTTTGCGCGAAGCTCATTCATTGCCTTTGTTCCGTCAATTTCATTTAATGCCTGACGGATACCGTTCAGGAGTTTTCCGTATTTTGGTCCTACTGTACGAAGCTGCGGTTTAAAGCTGTAAGAAATAAAGGATTCCACATCATCGGCAAATTTCACTTCTTTTACATTCAGCTCATCTGCAATGATATCTGTGTAGAAGCTGTCCATTGCCTTTTCCGCTTTCACAAACATGGTTCCGATCGGCTGACGGTTCTTAATGTTTGCCGTGTTTCTGCAGGCACGTCCGAGAACAACAATGTCGAGAAGCTCTTCCATATTTTCTTCCAGCTCTTTGTCGATCCACTCTTCTTTTACTTCCGGGAAGTCGCAGAGATGGATACTCTCCGGAGCGGAAGCGTCGATGCTTCTTACAAGGTTCTGGTAAATGTCTTCTGTCATAAACGGAATCATAGGCGCTGCCGCTTTTGCAATCGTCACAAGGGCTGTGTAAAGAGTCATGTACGCATTGATCTTATCCTGCTCCATGCCTTTTGCCCAGAAACGCTCACGGCTTCTTCTTACGTACCAGTTGCTCATATCGTCCACAAAATCCTGAAGTGCTCTTGCTGTCTCCGGAATCTTGTAGTTTGCAAGGTTTTCATCTACTGTTTTTACTACTGTATTTAATTTGCTTAACAGCCACTTGTCCATAACCGGAAGCTTATCGTATTCCAGTGTATATTTTGTAGCGTCAAACTCGTCAATATTTGCGTATAATACGAAGAATGCGTAAGTATTCCATAAAGTGCTCATAAATTTACGCTGTCCTTCCACAACTGCTTTTCCGTGGAAACGGTTCGGAAGCCACGGCGCACTGTTTACGTAGAAATACCAGCGGATCGCATCAGCGCCGTATTTTTCAAGAGCATCAAACGGGTCTACTGCATTTCCCTTTGACTTACTCATCTTCTGTCCATTCTCGTCCTGTACATGGCCAAGCACAATTACATTCTTATACGGAGCCTTATTAAAGAGAAGTGTGGACTCTGCAAGAAGAGAGTAGAACCATCCTCTTGTCTGGTCAACCGCCTCGGAAATAAAGTCTGCCGGGAACTGCTGCTCAAACAGATCTTTATTTTCAAATGGATAATGGTGCTGTGCAAACGGCATTGCACCGGAGTCAAACCAGCAGTCAAGAACTTCAGGAACACGGTGCATTGTGCCGCCGCACTCCGGACATTTCAATGTGATCTCATCAATATACGGACGGTGAAGCTCCACTGTTTTTGCTCTCTCGTCGCCGCTCATTTCCACAAGTTCCTGGCGGCTTCCAATAGAGTGCATATGTCCGCATTCACATTCCCAGATATTAAGAGGTGTACCCCAGTAACGGTTTCTGGAAATACCCCAGTCCTGAACATTTTCAAGCCAGTCGCCGAAACGTCCCTTGCCGATGCTTTCCGGAATCCAGTTAATTGTGTTGTTGTTGCGGATCAAATCCTCTTTCACTGCTGTCATTTTGATGAACCAGGACTCTCTTGCATAATAAATAAGAGGTGTGTCACATCTCCAGCAATGTGGATAATCATGTTCAAATTTCGGAGCGTCAAACAGCTTTCCTTCTTTGTCGAGATCTGTGAGAACCATCGGGTCTGCTGCCTTTACAAAAGTTCCGGCATATGGTGTCTCTTTTGACATATTTCCCTGTCCGTCAACAAACTGTACAAACGGAAGGTTGTAATCACGTCCTACACGGTTATCATCCTCACCGAATGCCGGCGCAATATGAACGATACCAGTACCGTCTCCCATTGTTACGTAATGGTCGCATGTTACAAAATGGCCTTTTTTCTTCTGTTTTGCAGCTGCTTCTCCTGTGCAGGCAAAAAGCGGCTCGTATTCTTTGTATTCCAGATCTTTTCCAACATATTTCTCAAGAACTTCATATGCCGGTGTTTCTTCTGTGCCCAGTTTTCCAAGAACTGTATCAAGAAGAGCTTCTGCCATATAATAAGTGTATCCGTCTGCTGCTTTTACTTTGCAATATGCTTCATCCGGATTTACGCAGAGAGCCACGTTGGACGGAAGTGTCCACGGTGTTGTTGTCCATGCCAGGAAATAAGCATCTTCTCCCACTACTTTAAAACGTACAATAGCAGAACGCTCTTTTACTGTCTTATATCCCTGAGAAACCTCCTGTGCGGAAAGCGGAGTTCCGCAGCGCGGGCAGTAAGGAACGATCTTAAAGCCCTTGTAAAGAAGCTTTTTATCCCAGATTTCTTTTAATGCCCACCATTCAGATTCGATATAATTGTCCTCATATGTTACATAAGGGTGATCCATATCTGCCCAGAAACCAACTGTAGAAGAGAAGTCCTCCCACATACCTTTATATTTCCATACGCTTTCCTTACACTGTTTGATGAACGGTTCCATACCGTATTCTTCAATCTGCTCTTTTCCGTCAAGACCGAGCTTTTTCTCAACCTCAAGCTCAACCGGAAGGCCGTGCGTATCCCAGCCGGCTTTACGCGGAACCATGTTTCCCTTCATTGTACGGTATCTCGGGATCATATCCTTGATAACACGTGTAAGCACATGACCGATATGCGGTTTTCCGTTTGCTGTAGGCGGTCCGTCATAAAATGTATAAGTCTCGCCTTCCTTGCGGTTTTCCATACTTTTTTCAAAGATATGGTTTTCTTTCCAGAACTGTTCTACTTTTTTTTCGCGTTCTACGAAATTCAGATTCGTGTCTACTTTCTGGTACACTGTTCTTCCTCCTGATTTTTCATATTTGTATCGCATTGCAGGCTTTTTCCCGCTAAAACAAAAAAGCTCTCAATCCTATGTAAAAGGACGAAGAGCTGTTCTTTCGTTATACCACCTGTTACACTGTACGGGCACTGCGCCGATACATGTTCCCTGTAACGTGGGAAAGCCGTCATTTCCTACTGAGCCTGTCTTCAGAAATGAAACTCCGGAGTGATCTTCTGCTGCACCTACTTGCACCGGGCTTCCACCGTCCCCGGCTCTCTGCTGCCTTTCTGCACAGCTTACTGTCTCCATCACAGTTTTTTCCTTGTCTTTTCCATTATAGTCTGTACAAATTCCATATGTCAAGCCCTTTTCCCCTCCTTTACAGGATTTTACCTGTCTGTTATACTGGAGAAAGCAAAAAACACTTATAACAAACAATTACATAACTAAGGAGGTTCTCCTATGGCAGAAAAAATAAAAGTAATTATGGACTGTGACCCAGGCATTGACGATGCTCTTGCAATGGCTTATCTTGCTTCCAACCAGGATGTTCTCGAGCTTCTCGCAATTACCTCTGTAAGCGGAAACCAGTCTATTGAAAAAGTAACACGAAATGCATTGGATCTGGCAGAATTTTACGGACTGGAAGTTCCTGTTGCCGAAGGCGCTCACGAACCGCTTGTACGTGAGCCGCAGTTTGCAGGAGAAGTCCACGGAAATACAGGTCTTGGAAACTGTGTTCTCCCAAAAGCAGCCAGACAGCCTGAAAAAGAAAATGCAGTTCTTTTCCTTCATAAAATTTTATCTTCCCTTCCGGACGGCGAACAGGCAGTTCTTGTCCCTACCGGTCCGCTTACAAATATCGCTCTCCTTCTGAAAACTTTTCCGGAGATTAAATCCAAAATTCGGGAAATCGTTTTTATGGGAGGAGCTGCAAAAGGCGGAAACGTAACACCTGCAGCAGAATTTAATATTTATGTAGATCCGGAAGCAGCGCAGATCGTGTGTAAAGCTGGAATTCCTCTTATTATGTGCGGTCTTGACGTGACAACCCAGTGCTTCCTCACAAAAAATCAGATCGCAAAGCTCTGTCAGTCCAATAATGAGGTTGCAAAGGTCTGCGGAGATATGGCAGGCTTCTACATCAGCCAGCCTTATAATAAATATAAAGGAACTGTAAACGTACACGACGCGGTTCCTTTTATGTATCTTGTACACCCGGAATTTTTCAGCGGAGAAAAAGCAAAAATAAGCACAGACTGCTCCGAGGGCGTTTCCAGAGGAAGCACACTCTGCGATTTCCGCTGGTGGAATTATGAGGAAGAAGAGATGAACGCTCTCGTTCTTACCAAAGCAGATACTGAACAGTTTCAGCAGCATCTTATTTCCGCTATTTATGAGTTAGGAGAAGCCAGAAAATCATGAATTTTATTGTTTTTGACCTGGAATGGAACCAAAGCCCGGAGGGGAAAAAATATTCCAACCGCCGCCTTCCCTTTGAAATCATAGAGATAGGCGCTGTAAAACTGAATGAACGAAAAGAAACGGTTGACACCTTCCACAGACTGATTAAGCCTCAGGTATACAACTGGATTCACAACAGTATCCGGGAAGTTATCCATGTCAATTACAAAGATCTGGAAACAGGCACCCCCTTTCCCCAGGCTGTCCGGGAATTTATCGAATGGTGCGGTGACGACTGGCATTTCTGTACCTGGGGAAACCAGGACGTAATGGAGCTTCAGCGGAACATGACGTATTATGAACTTTTGCATCTTCTTCCCGGCCCTGTTGCCTACTACGACATACAGAAACTTTTCTCTTCCTGTTTCGAGGACGGGGAATCCCGCCGTTCCCTTGAATATGCAATCGACTTTCTCGGCATAAAAAAGGGCGATGATTTTCACCGTGCCTTTGCAGATGCCTTTTATACAGCAAAAGTATTAGCATTTATGGAAAACAAAAAAATTCTTCCTTTCTACTCTCTTGACGTTTACCAAAACCCCAAAAGCAGAAAGGAAGAAATCCATATTTCTTATCCAACATATGATAAATTTATTTCACGGGAATTTTCTTCCCGGGAGCGCACCATAAAAGACAGGGAGGTTTCCAGTACAAAATGCCCTGTCTGCCATAAGCCTGCAAAACGAAAAATCCGCTGGTTTATGAACAATTCCAAAATTTACTACAGCGTTTCCAACTGCCAGGAACACGGATATATCATTGGAAAAATCCGTATCCGTAAAACAGAAGAAGGACTTTATTTTGCCATCAAAACATTAAAACCCGTCTCAATAGAAGAGGCGGAGGAAATCCGTGTAAAACGGGAAGCCCTCCGCCTGAAAAAACAGTTAAAGAGACGATCTGAGAAGGAGCTCTGAAAGGAGCTCTTTTTCATATTGCACGCCCTTTCCAACCAGGTGATCTTCATAATAATATTCATTTAAAATAGTCGGCATTCCAACAACGCTTTTCAAAGTCGTTGTCTTAAGCGTCATCATATCGGCTGTAAATCCTTTCGGAACAGTTACATAAATCTGATGGGGATAATAAAATGCCATATCATTTCCGCAATTTTTCAGAAGATACTTTTCACATGGAAGGTTTCGGCGCGTTACCGTATCTGTGTTTACCTTCATGCTCACCTTCTGAAAATTATTAAACCCGTAATCAAGAAGCTGCGCCGTATCTGCATAAGCCCCGTTAATAGAATTCATTACCACTGCAACGAGACGCATTTCTCCTCTCTTGGCATAAGTAACAAGAGTACTTCCCGCATCATCTGTATATCCCGTTTTTCCTCCCATAACGCCCTCGTATGCGTAGTCTCTTCCCTCCATCATCTTATGATGATTAAGAAAGTACCGGGTTTCTCCAAACTTGTTTGTAGGCGGGATCTCGTATAAAATTCTTGTAACAAACTTGCGAAACAGTGGATTATGCCATGCTGCATCTGCTATTTTCGCCATATCCGCCGCTGTTGTAAAATGATTCTTATCCGGCAGACCATTTGGATTATTAAAGTGTGTCCCTGTACATCCAAGCTCTCTTGCCCTCTTATTCATCAGCTCTACAAACTTCTTTACAGAACCACTGGTTTTTTCCGCCACAGCCAAGGAAACCTCATTTGCAGATTCCAGCATAACCGCCATAAGAGCCTGTTCTACTGTAAACTCTTCCCCTGTATCCGCATAAATACTGGAGCTGCCTGCCTCAATTCCATAAGCTGCCGCCTGTGACATCACAAGCTTATCCTCAAGTTTCAGATTTTCACAAGCCAAAAGTGTTGTCATAATCTTTGTAATACTTGCTGGATACAGTTTTTTATCTGCATTTTTACTGTAAAGAACAGAACCTGTCTGCATATCCAGAAGAATTGCAGACTGCCCTTCTATTTTTGGTCCTTCAGGCCAGCCTGTAAGAGCGTCTGTATCCGCATTTTCTTTATAATACTCTGTGTGGGGAACTGGTGTGGGCGTTGCTTCTGTTGCTGCCTGACTGTTTTCCTCCTCCGCATATATAAGACCCGGCTGTGAAATAAAAAGCCCTGCGCAGAGAACACTGCACAGCCACTTCCGCAGTCTTTGTTTTTTCATTTTTACCATAATTGTCCTCCTGATTTGTAAAACCCGCCGTCATAAACAGCCGCCGTGCTTCGCACTTCAGTATACCATTTTTTTTTCACGAAGACTAGGCTTAACCTTCACTTTTTCCACAGTCTCTTTTATAATAAGGATAACCTATCCACAATTATCAACAGGGAGGACTGTATATGCCAACTATCACAAAAGAAGCTCTGGAAGCTTCCTTAAAAAAATTTCTTCTCAAAAAACCCCTTGATAAAATCACAATAAATGACCTGACAACAGACTGCGGTATCAGCCGCATGACTTTTTATTATCACTTTAAGGATATTTACGACCTGGTCGAATGGGCATGTCTGGAAGATGCAAAAAAAGCACTTCAGGGAAAAAAGACATACGCTACATGGCAGGAGGGAATTTCACAGATATTTGAAGTTGTTCTGGAAAACAAGCCTTTTATTTTAAATGCTTACCGCTCCATCAGCAGAGAACAGATTGAAAATTATCTGTTTTCTCTGACACGCTCTCTTATCATGGGAGTGGTAGAAGAACAGTCAAAAGGATTTTCTATTACAGAAGAACAAAAAACCTTCATAGCAGACTTTTATAAGTACAGCTTTGTGGGAATCATGCTTGACTGGATCAAACCGGGGATGAAAGAAGATTATCACGAAATTGTCCACAATATTATTATAACCATTCACGGCAGCATCGGAAACTCCATAAAAAACTTTACAAATCCGGCTCTTTGATAAATTTTTTATCATATCCCGTTCTTTGTAAATTGTAAAAAACCAAAACAGGACATACTATAGACATCAGAAAAACAAATATCTAAGCATTTTTGAAAGGTGGTTTTTTACATGGCAAAGAAAAAATTAAATCTCGGCGTTGTATCAGCTGTCGCAGCAGGCGCCGGAGCTACTGCATACCTTATGAAAAAATCAAAAGAAACAAAAGAGACCGAAATGAAAAGAACAGTCGCAGCAAATAAAAATTACAGAAATACAGAACGTGGAAAAAACGCAAAAAACAGCAGAGGCATCTACTACAGCAACGGAAATTATGAAGCCTTTGCCCGCCCCGAAAAACCGGAAGGCGTAGAAAATAAAAATGCCTACATTGTAGGGAGCGGTCTTGCTTCCCTGGCAGCTGCCTGCTTCCTTGTTCGTGACGGACAGATGCCCGGCTCTCAAATCCACATTCTGGAAGCAATGGACATTGCCGGCGGCGCCTGCGACGGTATCTATGATGCCACACGTGGATACATCATGCGCGGCGGAAGAGAAATGGAAAACCATTTTGAATGTCTCTGGGATTTATTCCACAGCATTCCTTCTCTTGAAAAACCGGGCGCATCTGTTCTCGATGAATTTTACTGGCTGAACAAACATGATCCCAACTACTCTCTTTGCAGAGCTACTGTGAACAGAGGAGAAGATGCACATACAGACGGCAAATTCAACTTAAGTCAGAAGGGCTGCATGGAAATCATGAAGCTTTTCCTCACAAAAGACGAAGATCTTTACGACAAAACAATCGAGGACGTTTTCGATGACGAAGTATTTAACTCCACCTTCTGGCTGTACTGGAGAACTATGTTCGCTTTCGAAAACTGGCACAGCGCTCTTGAGATGAAGCTTTACTTCCAGCGCTTTATTCATCATATTGCAGGCCTTCCTGATTTCAGCGCTCTGAAATTCACAAAATATAATCAGTATGAATCTCTGATTCTTCCAATGCAGAAATATCTGGAAGCGGCAGGCGTTGACTTCCGTTTCAACACAGAAGTCACAAATGTTGTCTTTGAATTCAAGGACGGCAAAAAAATCGCCTCTGCCATCGAATGTAAAGTAAATGGAAAAGAAGAAGGCATTCTTCTCACGGAAAACGACCTTGTATTTGTCACAAACGGAAGCTGTACAGAGGGTACCATTTACGGTGACCAGAACCATGCCCCAAACGGCGATGCAGAAGTGCGTACAAGCGGATGCTGGAATCTCTGGAAAAATATCGCAAAACAGGATCCCTCTTTTGGACATCCGGAAAAATTCTGCTCCGATATTTCAAAAACAAACTGGGAGTCTGCAACAATTACAACCCTGGACGAAAAAATCATTCCGTATATTACAAATATCTGCAAGCGCGACCCAAGAAGCGGCAATGTAGTAACCGGCGGTATCGTAAGCTGCCGCGATTCCAAATGGCTGTTAAGCTGGACCATCAACCGTCAGGGACAGTTTAAAGAACAGGATCCTGAAAAAGTCTGCGTATGGGTATACGGTCTTTTCACAGACGTACCGGGCGATTACGTAAAGAAACCGATGAAAGACTGTACCGGAAAAGAAATCACAGAAGAATGGCTCTACCACATTGGTGTTCCTGTGGAACAGATTCCGGAACTTGCAGAAAACAGCGCAGTCTGCGTTCCTACCATGATGCCGTATATCACCGCTTTCTTTATGCCCCGTACAAAAGGCGACAGACCGGCTGTCATTCCTGACGGCTGCGTAAACTTTGCCTTCCTGGGACAGTTTGCCGATACACCGAGAGACACTGTATTCACAACAGAATATTCTGTAAGAACTGCTATGGAAGCCGTTTACGGACTTTTAGGCGTTGACAGAGGCGTTCCTGAGGTCTGGGGAAGCGTTTACGATATACGTGAGCTTCTTGACAGCTCCGTAAAACTTATGGACGGAAAATCCCCTCTGGAAATCCAGCTTCCGGGACCGTTAAACGGACTGAAAAAACCGCTCCTTCGCATTATAAAAGGAACGGTCATTGAAAAAATCCTCCGGGACCACGATGTTTTAAAAGACTACATGCTTTAATTCATAACTCCAGCGTATACATGGAAGACCATCGGATATGATGGTCTTCCATGCTTTTTTCTATGCGCTCTTCTTCATCCGGCGTTGTTTTCCAGGCAAGCCCGCAGCCTGCGCTGATTTCTCCCGGTAAAGGAATCAATCTTCCGGGAATTTCATATTTTTCGCAGAAACTTTCCATTGCCATTGCCTCTGCTGTTGTATCAAAGGTAATCACTAGCACCGGTTTCTTCTGTCTCATACTTCGTCCCTCCCGTACTCTCTTAAAGCTGCTGCCGCAACATCTATTTCCTGCTCCGTATTGTAATGGGAAAAACTGAATCTGACTGCACCCTGACGTACCGTTCCCAGCGCCTTGTGAAGAAGCGGCGCACAGTGCGCTCCCGGGCGGACTGCAATTTCATAATCCTCCCACAGCCAGTCGCTAACCTCGCCGGAATCCAGCTTTCCAATATTCAAAGCCACAATTCCCACACGGCTTTCCGGATTCGGATTTCCATAAACAGTAACACCGGAAATCTCTCTGACCTGCTCTTCAAATCTTTTCCACAGACGCATTTCTTTTTCCCGTATGTTTTCCACAGTTTCCTCTTTAATATACTCAAGTGCTGCTTTCAACCCTGCAATTCCGTGTACATTTAATGTCCCCGCCTCTAATGCCGTGGGCATTTTTCGTGGATGCTCTTCCAAAAAGCTCTGAACACCGCTCCCTCCTACTTTAAGAGGCGAAAGTTCAAGTCCTTCACGGACATAAATTCCTCCCGTTCCCTGTGGTCCAAGAAGCCCTTTATGCCCTGTAAAACAAAGAACATCTATCCCCTGCTCTTCCACCTGAATCGGCAGCACTCCTGCTGTCTGAGAAGCGTCCACAATAAGAAGAATCCCCCTCTTTTTTGCAAAAGAAGAAACTCTTTTTAAATCTGTAATATTTCCTGTTACATTAGAAGCATTTGTGATTACAATAGCCTTTGTATTTTCTTTACAGGATTTTTCCAGAAAGTCATAATCGATACGTCCTTCATTTTCTGGAAATCTTTTATCAAAAGGCACGATTGTGAGCTCCACACCTTCTTTCTCTTTTCTGTAAAGAGGACGAAGAACGGAATTGTGTTCACAGACTGTAGTAATCACATGATCTCCTTTATGAAACAACCCGTTAATGGCAATATTTAAGCTCTCTGTTGCATTACAGGTAAAGGCAATCTGTTCCGGATGAGAAGTTCCTAAAAGCTCTGCCAGAAGCTCTCTTGTTCTATAAACAATCCGGGCAGCTTGAAGAGTCGCACCATGAGCACCTCTCCCGGCATTTCCCACGGAAGAAATTGCTTTTGCTACTGCCTCTGCCACTTCCGGCGGTTTTCTCCCCGTTGTCGCAGCATTATCTAAATAAATCATGGTTTTACAATCAGTCCTGCCTGTGTCATCTTTTCCGCTATCACATACATATTGGTCACTTCTCCAACCTGAAGCTTATCAGAAATCCCATAAAAGTTCAGGCATGTCCCACAGGTAAGAATTTCAACGCCCTGAGCTGCAAGAGATTTTAAATCTTCCAATGCCGGAGAACCCTCACAAGTAAGAGCTGCTCCTCCATTATAAAATAACATGGTTTTTGGCAATGACTCCTGCTGATTTAAGGCATAGATAAATCCCTTCATTAATGTTTTTCCGAGCTCCTCGCTGCCTTCTCCCATTTTATCAGAAGCGATTACGACTACCACATTTCTTCTGCTGTCCGGCACACACGCCGCCACATCTGCCTCAAAAGCAGGTATTTCATGAGCTGTTTTGTCAGTTCCGTCTCCTACTGTAAAGGTAACCTTGTATCGGTTTTCTTTCAGCTTTTCTGATTTCACTGCACATCCTCTGTTATTGCCAAGTTTCATTAAATTCTGCACAGCAATTTCATTATCTACTACAGTTTCTACTGTTCCAAAACCATTTAATTCATTCAGAGCCTTCTGTGTTTTTACTACCGGAATCGGGCAGGCGTCACCCACTGCATTTACTTTGATCATATCTATCCCTCCTGATAAAATATATAAATAAACTATACCAAAAAATCCCCGAACATTCAATGTCCGGGGATTTCCTCGATAAATCTTACTTTAACCCAAATTCTTTTTTTGCTGCTTCCTGCTGGAACTTATCTCTTTCCGGATAAGCGGTATTTACTGTGCTCTCAGATTTTCCTTCATGCCACCACATAAAAGAGCCACTGTTTTCTTCCGTACATGTTTCCCATTCTGCAAGACCTTCTCCATTTGGATTGCCTGTTTTTACAAAATTGGCAATATAAGAAGACATCTCGTCTGCAAGCATGACCTTGTACATATAATTTCTCCTTTATCTATTCTTCTGATTCGTCTATTGTTATCAGTATAAAACATATTTTTTACAAATCAAGCCAAAAAAAGTCCACTGCCTTATATAAGACAATGGACTTTTTGTAAACTCTTCTTTTTTAGAAATCAACTTCTGTTCCGTAGTATACACATGTAAACAGTTTTTCCATTTCAGCCGGAGTAATTGCTCTCGGGTTAGATCCTGTACAGGCATCTCCTACTGCTAATTCTGCAATTTTTGCGATTTTCTCTTTGAACTCATCTTCCTGGATTCCAAAGTCTTTCAGAGTTTTCGGAATGTTTAATTTCACATTGAATTCATCGATTTTTTCACAAAGGCTGTTAACAAGAGCCTGCTCAGATGTTCCGCTTAATCCCATTCTTCTTGCGATTTCAGCGTAGCGGCTTGCTGCTTCTTTATTCTTTGCATTGTATCTGATTACATATGGAAGGTAAATTGCATTTGCACATCCATGAGGAATATGACCTGTAGAGAATGCTGCACCTGTCTTATGCGCCATAGAATGTACAATACCGAGCAGTGCGTTGGAGAAGGACATTCCTGCAAGACACTGTGCGTAGTGCATCTGCTCTCTTGCATTCTGGTTTCCTGCAAAAGAAGCCGGAAGATAATCAAGAACCATCTCGATTGCCTGAAGAGCAAGCGGGTCTGTAAATGCACAGTGAAGTGTAGATACATATGCCTCAATTGCATGTGTAAGTGCGTCCATTCCTGTATAAGCAACCTGTTTTGCAGGAAGCGCTTCTACAAGCTCCGGATCTACGATTGCTACATCTGGTGTAATGTTAAAATCTGCAAGCGGATATTTAATTCCTTTTGCATAATCTGTAATAACAGAGAAAGCTGTAACCTCAGTTGCTGTACCGGAAGTAGTCGGGATTGCAGCAAATTTTGCTTTCTGTCTCAGCTCCGGAAAACCAAACGGTACAATCAGATCTTCAAATTTTATTTCCGGGTATTCATAGAATGCCCACATAGCTTTCGCTGCATCAATTGGAGATCCGCCACCCATAGACACGATCCAGTCAGGCTGGAAATCCTGCATAACTTTAGCGCCTTTCATAACAGTCTCAACAGATGGATCCGGCTCTACACCTTCAAATACTTCTACTTCCATTCCGCCTTCTTTCAGATAATTCACTGCCTTATCAAGAAAGCCCTGTCTCTTCATAGATCCGCCGCCTACTACAAGAACGGCTTTTTTTCCTTTTAAGTTCTTTAACTCCGCCAGACATCCTTTTCCGTGATAAATATCTCTAGGTAATGTAAATCTTGCCATAGTACGTCACTCCTTTTCTATTGTTTCCTGGTTCAGGAAAATTCATTTGATTCTAATTGTTATTTTCTTAACAATTACACTATAACATTGTTAATCTTTTAACTCAATACTTTTCTATCATATTCTTGTACTTATTTTCATACAATTCCGGTTCTGTTTTATCAGTATTTAGGAAGCTCCTTTGGCGCATTGCTCACCTCAATTGCCTGTACCACACTTGTATCTTTTCTCACAAGAATCTCTACCCGGTCAAGGGAACTTTCCGGTCCTTCTATTGTGTAATATTCAAACATATCGGACTCTTCAAATTTATATGTCACACCTTCCAGCGCTTTCTCAAGCTCTGCTTTCGCCATGCCGCGTGTAATTCCCTTCTGAACAGTAATCGGCATATTGGTTGAATTGTCGTCTCCTTTTACAGATGTAACAAAGCAGTTTCGAATTGTAGTGGCATTCGCTCCATAATTCTGAGCAATAACTCTTAATTCCTGATTATTCTTCATAAGAGCAACCCAGCCGAAATCTTTTCCCTTTACCGTCATATCAGACTGATCTTCTTTTACTGTCCAGCCGTTTTTCTCAAATTCGGAAACAGGAGCCGGCATCTGATACAGCGCACCGTCATATTCTACAATAAATTTTGCAAAATCATCTCCCAGTTCTGCTGGTGCCCGGTAGCTTTTTACTTCCTCAGTTACTTCATCACTCACCTGTGATGCAGCCTGTGCCTGATCCGCTTCGCTTGCTGTGTCGATCATATTTCTTATATCCACTTTACTTACTGTATTTGTCTCTTTATCCACCTGGATTTCCACATTCTGGTACATATCGTATTCATAACTGAGTGATGTGTACATCTCTCCGTCATATACTCTGCTTGGCTCGCCATATGCGGCTTTCACATCCTCAAGAGTAGATACTCCAAATTCAATTCCCTTGGGAAGCTTTACACTGAGAGCACTGTCCTTCATCATATAAGAATCCACCGAAAAACCGCCTATCTGGCATTCTGAAAAAGGAACTGTATTCATACCAAGATTAAATATGGTAGCATACAGCTTTGAGGAATCCTTCTTAAAAGTTTCTGCTGTTGTATACTGCTCCGGCTCCATCGTCTGCGCAGCATCTCCATCGTAAGTCCAGCCTTTTGCCGTAAACTCCTCAAAAGACATGGGAAACTGATAAATTTCCCCATCGATTTCTGCCTGAAAACTGTAAATATCATCAGAAAGCGCCTGTGTTTCATTTGTCGTTTCTGCCGCTGCTTCTTTCGTTTCTGCCGCTGCTTCTTCTGCCATAACCCCTGCTGCCGGCATGATACAAAGCAATCCTGTTATCAATCCCACCAATACTTTTTTCATTCACTGTCCTCCTTAATCTTTATATTTCTTAACGATAGAAGGATTATATCATACGCCCCAAAACATTACCATATTTTCCTGCATTTTTTCTTTTGTTTTGTAAATATTATACAAAAAAAACAGGACAACACCTCATTCTCGGATGCTGTCCTTATTTTTTATCTTACTGCTTTTATTTATCTCCAGCCATCGAAAAACTGCATTCCGGATTCAGATAAAATTCCATTTTCCCAATCCTCCAGAATATTTCCCTCTCCTGACGGTTGCTCCTGTGCGCTTTCGTCCTCGTTTTCGTCCTCGTTTTTGTCTGCGCTCTCATCTTTACTTTCTGACTTGTCTTTATT
The DNA here is from genome assembly GCA_900549015.1 of uncultured Blautia sp. Taxonomy (GTDB): domain Bacteria; phylum Bacillota; class Clostridia; order Lachnospirales; family Lachnospiraceae; genus Blautia_A. Next base: position 22,828 of record URMH01000008.1, on the reverse strand, counting down.
TTCATTTTTTCCCAGTGTAACGGTCACTGTTTTTTCCGTATAGCTTTCTCCATCCGGAACCTGAAGAACAACTTCAACCTCTTCTCCTGGCTCATAATACTGAAGGTAATTTACAAGCTGATCTATGCTTACTACTGATTTTCCGGCAAATTCCGTAATAATAGAATTCACTTTAATTCCTGCTTCTTCTGCAGGACCGCCTTCTGTAACTTCTCCTACAAAGACACCCTGAGGAATACCGTAAACCTGACCTTCTTCACTTACTGTTCTTCCGGAAATTCCAAGAACACCATTTTCTCCCTCATCCAGTTTTTCTCTCGGTTCCTCATTCATAAGGTTCTCCAGAATATCGGAAACATCAGAAACTGCAATGGCATATCCCATGCCTTCTACTTCTGTAGATGCAAGCTTTGCAGAGTTAATACCTACAACCTCGCCTTTCATGTTAAGAAGTGCTCCGCCGCTGTTTCCCGGATTAATTGCCGCGTCTGTCTGAAGCAGGTTGACACCGTTTCTATTGTCATCTTCATCAGAAGAGAACGAACCGGATGTAGAATCCATTTTTCTGTTTTTTGCACTTACAATACCTGTTGTAACAGACTGTCCATAACCAAGTGCATTACCAATAGCAATTACCTGCTCCCCTACAACAAGATCATCGGAGCTTCCAATCGTTGCTATAGAAATCTGATCCATAGTATCATCAGAAATATCTTCCAGAGGAATACTTACAACTGCAAGATCTTTATTTTCTTCATATCCTTTTACAGTTCCCTCATATGAATTGTTGTCAATAAAACTTACTGAAAGCGTATCTGCCCCTTCCACAACGTGATAATTTGTTGCGATCAGAAGCTCCTCATCATTTTTTCCGATAATGATTCCGGAACCGCTTCCCTCAACCTCTTCTTCCTGAGAAGGAGCGTATCCGCCGTACATTCCAAACATTCCGTAGTAATTCTGAACTTCCTGAATGGATTTTGTTGTAATAGAAACTACAGATGGCATCGCTTCTGCTGCAATATCAGAAACATCAAGGCTTCCCTTTGTCTCTATTTCTTTTTTCTCCTCTGTATTCTTTTTCTCTTTTGACTTCTTTTCACTCTTAGTCATGGTCAGCATCGTTTTATCTGATGAAGCGGAAACATTCTGGACTCCCTCTGTAAAATAAGAAATTCCATTATATCCGCCTAATAAAAGACCTCCTGCAAGAGCTGCGCAAAGCGTGACCTTCACACCCTTTTTTGCCATTTTTTTGATTGTATTTTTATTAATGTTACTCATTTATATTCCCTCCTTGACTTCTTTCAAGAATCTCTGTTTCTTTCCTTTTATGGCTCTTAGTATAAAAATAATTTGTGTTTACTTTGTGGGAAAAATGTGTATTATTTGTTAAAACATGATATGATATTAAAAAAAAGTTGAGGTGTACGCTTATGAATTCACTTAAATCACTGAAACCTGCTTCTGTTTTTCATTACTTTGAAGAAATCTGCTCCATTCCCCATACTTCTCATCACGAAAAACAGTTAAGCGATCACTGTGTCCGTTTCGCAAAAGAACACGGTCTGCACTGCACCCAGGACGCTATGGGAAACCTTATTATCTTCGCGCCTGCATCCCCCGGATACGAGCAAAAAGAAGCCGTTATTCTTCAGGGGCATCTTGATATGGTAGGCGTTAAGACAGATGACTGCGATCTAAACCTTGAAACAGACGGACTCCGCCTTATGATAGACGGAGAATATCTCACAGCAGAAGGAACAACTCTCGGCGGAGACGACGGGATTGCAGTGGCATACGCGCTTGCGCTCCTCGATGACAAAGACATTCCTCACCCGCCTCTCGAAGTAATTCTTACTGTATGTGAAGAAGTCGGGCTTCTGGGCACATCTGCCATGAACTTATCTGAATGCAAAGGCAGAAGACTCATTAATATCGATTCGGAAGAAGAAGGTATCCTCACAGTGGGCTGTGCCGGAGGACGCCGTGCCGCCTGCCAGATTCCTGTAGAAAGAAATACGCAGACAGGCATTCTCTGCCATATCCGTTTTTCCGGACTTCTGGGAGGACATTCCGGACTGGAAATTCATAAAAAGCGCGGAAATGGAATTGAACTTCTCGGACGTTTCCTTCTTTTCCTGAAAAAAGAAACAGACTATGCCCTTATTTCCATGTCGGGAGGAATAAAAGAAAATGCAATCCCAAAAGACTCCCGGGCATCTGTCCTGATCCCTGAGGAAAATCTCTCCTGCGCAAAAAAAGCCGCTGAAACTTTCCTTTCTTATATAAAGTCAGAATATGGCGCGACAGATCCTGATATTCGTCTGGAACTTACAGAATCAACAATAACAACTGAAGCTGCACTCACAGAAAAATCTCTTCATTCCGTACTTACAGCCCTCACGTTTATTCCCTGCGGAGTGCAGGCTATGAGCGCAGACATTCCGGATACTGTAGAAACTTCCCTGAACCTGGGTATCATGGAGCTTGCAGAAGAAGAACTGATGCTGCGTCTTTCCATAAGAAGTTCTGTTTCCTCTTCTAAAGAAACCCTTGCCGAAAAAATCTCCCTTCTTGTAAAGACCCTCGGCGGTCATACAGAATTTCAGGGAGACTACCCTGCATGGCCATATGCAAATGAATCTCCCCTTCGAGACTGCTGTGTTAATGTTTTTGAAGAGCTGTATGGAAAAGCCCCGCTTCTTCAGACAATTCATGCAGGACTGGAATGTGGAATCCTTTCCAGCAAAATCCCCGGTCTGGACTGCATCTCCTTCGGTCCGAATCAGCTTGATGTACACACACCTGACGAAAAACTCCATATTCCTTCCGTAGAAAGAGTATGGGACTATTTAAAAGCTGTTCTTAAAGCGCTTTAAAACAGAATTTTACATTTAAATATAGCGAATTTTCCCAGGTTCAATACCACGGATACCAAGACCCGGTTCATCTGAAACGGTAATTATCTTTTCATCAAAGACAGCACCGCCAAGAATCGGGTCTTCTTTACAGAGAACCGGTCCATCAAGATCGATTTTTGTAATAATTTTCTTGGCACATGCAAGATGAACCGCTGCATTTACACTGATCTTTGCCTCAAGCATACAGCCGATCATACACTCCACACCGTAAATCTCCGCTGCGGAAACAATTTTCAGCGCATTATAAAGACCGCCGCACTTCATCAGCTTAATATTTACAAGATCTGCTGCCCCCATTTGCATAATCTTCACTGCATCTTCCGGTGAAAAAACACTTTCATCTGCAAGAACCGGCACATAAGAACGTTCCGTTACGTACTTCATTCCCTCAAAATCATGCGCTTTTACCGGCTGTTCTACAAATTCAATATCTAATCCCTTTTCCTGCATTCCGTTCAAAATCCGGACTGCCTCTTTTGGTGTCCACCCCTGGTTTGCATCAATTCGGATTTTCGTTTCCGCCGGAACAGCCTGGCGGATTGCTGACAGCCTTGAAATATCCTTCTCCGGCTCTTTTCCCACCTTTACTTTTAAACAGTCATATCCTCTCCGGATCGCATCTTCTGCATCTCTCGCCATTTCATCAGGCTCATTTACGCTGATTGTAATATCTGTAACGATAGATTTTCTTGCGCCTCCCATTAATTTATAAACAGGAATTTTATAAAGCTGTCCGTATAAATCCCACAGCGCCATATCTACAGCTGCCTTCGCGCTTGTATTTTTCAAAATGCAGGAATTCAGCACCTTCATCAGATCTTCAAAGTCATCTACATCTCTGCCTATAAGAGAAGGTGCGATATGATCTTTGATCGCTCCTATAATAGCACCAGTCGTATCACCTGTGATTACTCCTGTTGGCGGTGCTTCTCCATATCCCACCTCTCCTGAATCCGTATGGATTTCAACAACAACATCTTCTACGCTGTTCACAGAACGAAGCGCAGTTTTAAAAGGAACACGAAGCGGTACGGAAATCAGCCCCATGCGAATATCAGTAATTTTCATATCTTTTACCTGCCTTTTCTTTAATTTTGTAAAAAGTATTTGCCAGCCGCAAGAACTAATGGTATTATTGTATATAAACATGCATGATTTGTAAAGAAAATTGTGCTAAATAACAAGGAAAGGGAAGAGTAACATGATTACAAACGGATTTACCTACGTAGCAGTTTTAATTTTTATTGCTGCTCTCCTCGTGTGGCTGCAAAAACACACAAAATCAAAATTTTTTGATTACGCACCACCAATTGTTTTACTGTATCTTACCACTATGATTTTCTGCACTTTAAATGTATGGGATCTGGAGGCAACAAAACCTGCCTACTCCGCTTTAAAGAACAATATTTTGTTCGCCATGATTTTCCTGATGCTCCTTCGCTGTGACATCCGAAAAATCTTCAAGCTTGGACCAAAAATGCTTGGCGGCTTCTTCTGTGCTTCCATTACAATTTCTCTCGGCTTTATTATCACTTACGCAATTCTCCACGGACCTCTTGGAGAAGGTGCATGGAAAGCCCTCGGCGCTCTCTGCGGAAGCTGGATGGGCGGATCCGGAAATATGATTGCTGTTCAGGCAGCACTGGATATTGGAGAGGCAGATATGGCATACGCCCTTGTGGTGGATTCTATCGACTATTCTATCTGGGTTATGTTCCTTCTGTGGGCAATTAACCTGGCGCCAAAATTCAACAAATGGGTAAAAGCAAACACAAAAACACTTGACGAAGTTTCAAAACGTCTGGAAGACAATGCGAAAGCAAATGATAGTTCTATTACATTTGTAAACATTATTTTCCTTCTCGGTCTTTCTCTCGTTGTTTCTGCTCTTGGACAGAATATAGGAACAACTCTTAACGGAGCGCTCCCATTCCTGGATACTTCCACATGGACAGTTCTTTTCATCACTCTTGCAGGACTTGTCGGCGCTTTGACACCTGTTGGAAAAATGGCAGGAACAACAGAACTTTCCAATGTTATGCTTTATTCTGTAGTTGCTCTTCTTGCCTCACGTGCAAGCTTCCTTGAGCTTACAGACGCTCCTGTATGGATCATTGCAGGATTTATGATTCTTGGTATCCACGGCATCCTTATGGTTCTCTGTGCCAAGATCTTCAAACTGGATATGTTTACCTGCGGCGTTGCCTCTCTTGCAAATATAGGCGGTTCCGCTTCTGCCCCAATTCTTGCCGGCGCATACAGCGGCGCCCTCGTTCCTGTTGGTGTACTTATGGCACTTATGGGATATGTCATCGGAACAGGCGGCGGATTGATTGTAGCAAATATTATGTCCCTGTTCGGATAGAAACTCTATAAAGTGGCTCACGCCGCAAACCGCAGGAAATCACTAAAAAACGTACAGACTCTTATCATCAGAGCTTGTACGTTTTTTTTATATCCTCTTTCAAATTCTCACTATCTTTTTTCAAAAGATATGTTATACTGTACTAAAATTATATAGAAAGGAATTTACAATATGCAGTATATGATTTCTTTTTTGGAAGGAATTATCACGTTTATTTCTCCCTGTCTCCTTCCAATGCTCCCCATATACATCTCCTATTTTGCAGGAGGCGGTGAGCGCAGTACAAAAAAAACAATGAAATGCGCCCTCGGTTTTATTCTTGGTTTTACTATCGTATTTGTCTCTATGGGCGCTCTTGCAGGAACGATCGGAAGCTTCTTAAAATCACATCAGCAGACAGTCAATATTGTCTCCGGTGTCATCGTGATTTTATTCGGGCTGAATTTTCTCGGTATTCTGAAAATCAACCTTTTTCACGGAGCAAAGAGAAGCGTAGATACCACAGATCTTGGCTTTTTCACTTCCGCCTTATTCGGAATTATTTTTTCCGTTGGCTGGACTCCATGTGTCGGCGCATTCCTGGGCTCAGCTCTCATGCTCGCCTCACAGCAGGGACACGTTCTCACAGGAATGACCATGCTTTTATGTTACTCCCTCGGTCTTGGAATTCCCTTTATTATCAGTGCCCTTCTCATTGATAAATTAAAAAGCACCTTCGCTTTTATCAAGCGGAATTATCGCATCATCAATACGATCTGCGGCGGATTTTTAATTGTCATTGGTATTCTTATGGCAACCGGCACTATGGGACGTTTCCTGGCACTTTTAAGCTGATAAAAAGGAGGACTTATGAAAAAAAATAAAACCTTTATATTACTTTCTGTACTTCTTGTTATTTTAATCGGAGGCGCCGGTTTCTTTTATAACAAACTGAGCAGCGCCTACAAAACCGACACTCTTACGGAAACCTCTCCGTCATCGAAAAACAAAGAGGATTCACAGCCGGAAGAAAATAACGAAAAGGCAGAAATCGAAGAAGACGCACAGACTTCTGACACAGAAGAGTCTGACTCCTCTCATGATTCTCAGGCAGAAGCCAACGGAGACGATTCCCGGACATCTTCTGAAGAGACAGATTCCGGCGAAAATGCCGCAGAAACGGCTCCTGATTTTACTATGACAGACGCTTCCGGCGAGGAAGTAAAGCTTTCCGATTTCTTCGGCAAACCGGTTGTCCTTAATTTCTGGGCAAGCTGGTGCGGTCCCTGCAAAAGCGAGATGCCGCATTTTGAAGAAGCTTATCAGAAATATGGAGAGGATATAAATTTCGTAATTGTAAACCTCACAGACGGATCAAGAGAGACGGTTGAAACGGCATCTGCATTTATCGAAGAACAGGGATATACCTTCCCCGTATACTTTGACACCAGCACAGAAGGAGCTATGACATACGGAACGTATTCTATTCCCGTCACTTACTTTATCGCAGCCGACGGTACGCCTGTTGCTCAGGCAAGCGGAGCTCTTGATGGTGCCACTCTTCAAAAAGGTCTGGATATGATCCAGTAATATACTTTTTCTTCAGGAGCGCATTTGCGCTCCTCTTTTTATCTAAAATTATCTCTGTACTTTCATTTTTCCTTTTCTTAATCCCGCCCTCTTTCACTGTATTGTATATTTCGTTTTTATTTTTGCATAATAATTCATTCTCTTTCCCCTTCTTTTTCGCTCTCTTTTCACTTTTATAATATTATTCATCTTTTTCATTGACTATGTATATTCCCCATGTTACCATAGTGTAAACTTTTAGTTTATACTATTTAGGGAGGGTCTTATGTACAATCCGGCACTGAACACATTCATAAGCGTCATAGATTGCGGCAGTTTTACGAAAGCAGCCGAACAGCTAAATATATCTACAACAGCCATTATGAAGCAGATGAATACACTGGAAAAGCATCTGAATTTGAAATTGATAGATAGAACGCCAACAGGCGTAAGATATACACAGGCAGGAAAAATCATATACAGAGATGCAAAATTCATCATAGATTACTCAAAAAAATCCATCACCGAAGCCACAACAGCAGCCTCCGATGATGGAGTGATTTTCCGGGTGGGAGATTCCAGATTCTCGCCCGCCAGAGCATTTATGGATTTGTGGTACGAAATAAACCCCCATTTTCCGGGAAGCAAGCTTCAACTGGTATCTTTCGAAGACGATCCGCAGCGTCTTCTGCCAGAAGCAATAAAAACTGGAGAAAAATTCGATTTTCTGATCCGTATTTGCGATTCAGAAGGACAGCCTTCCGACTGCCGCTGTCTTCCCATCGGAAATTACAAAGAAATGATTGCCGTGCCAAAGAATCACCCTCTGGCGGCAAAAGAAATGCTTCATATAGAAGATTTATATGGAAAAACCCTCATGATAATGTCTCAGGGCATTTCCTCTGTACATGATAAAATCCGCGAAGATTTCCAAAAAAATCATCCGCAGATTTTCCTCAACGATATTCCTCACAACTATAATTTATCTGTGTTTCAGCGCTGTATCAATACAAAAAGCGCCCTTCTTATCCCGGAGTGCTGGAAAAATATCCATCCGGACATAATCTCTCTCCCTGTTTACTGGGATTATACTGTTCCATACGGTATTCTTTATAGCTCAAACCCTTCCGAAAGTGTCTTAAGCTTTATAAAAGCAGCGGAAAATCTCCTTTCCTGACGGAGATTTTCGCTGTTTTTCCTCTTGTCACATATCCTCCGACACCGCTTCATTCACAATATCATGTGCATCTTCCAGGGCGTCCAGAGCCTCTGTCAGAATGTCTGTTTTTTCATCTTCTTCCCGATCATACTCCTCCAAAAGCTCTGCCAGATCATTTTTTACCGCTTCCAGATGTTCCAAAATTTTTTTTAACTTTTCTTCTCTCCCTTTTTCAGAAGAAATTTTTATCACTTTTCCCATGTAATCAAGCCTCCTTAAATGTCTTTCACTTTCTCAAATCTGTATTTCTGCCTAATATCCGGGTATTTTTCCCTGTCTACCTCGCTCATAAACATCGCGTACGGTCTTGCGCATATTTTAAAAGGCGCATATAACCCCTGGTAAATCACAAGCTTTTCTCCTGTCTCCGTATGGTGTGCAACCGCAAGCACTTTATATAAATATTCCGAAGTCTCCCGTGACACCCACTCTCTTTTAAAGTGCTGCACAATATCTCCCACACAAATATCTCTTTTTTCTACTATCTCTTCCTTTATTTCCGGTTCTGTATCTAATTCCACATATTCTTCTTTATCCAAAGACACCGGAACACCGGATTTTCCTATAATATGTACTCCTCCATACCAGGTTCCTGTAACCTCACAAATATCTCCTACTTGATATTCTAAGGTATATTCATCATTTTTCTTTATTATTCTTACTTTACTCATATTTCACCTTTCACTTTATCACTATACTCATTTCATGCCAGGCTTCTCCACCCCACTGAGATATGCCAATACCATGATCCATAAATCCAAACTTCTTATACATCTCTACTTTTTCTTCTACGCAGGTCAATATCAGTTTTTTCCTGTCTTTTTCTTTTTCTCTTCGGATATATTCTTCCACCAGTGTTCTTGCAAGCCCTCTTCCTCTATGTTCCGGAAGGACATCAAGGCCAAGAAGCATAATATTTTCTCCTGACGGATTATGAACCTCTGCATCTGTAAAAAAATCATCTGTCAAATGCATCTTCTCTGTTGCAAGCCCATTTAAAAATCCTGCTAAAAGGCCTGTTTTTTTATCCACCGCAACAAGAAACAACTCCGGCGCTTTCTTGACGCGCTGCTCCATATGTTCATAAGAACACGCCTCATTTGGCGGAAAACACCGTTTCTCTATCTCTGCCGCCTGTGAAATTTCTTCTATCTTTATATTTCTGAACTCATATTGTTCATACAAATTCTTCATATCCATTTTCTCTCATTCCTCCTTTTTTGTTGTATGTTTCACGTGAAACATGCAGAAAAAAAGCCCAAGACAAATTGTCTCAAGCTTTTTCATCCCGTTTTCATTCAGCGTCCCTTGCAGGAACCAGGTCCACGACCAATGTTCAAACAGACAAGTAAACAAAATTAATTTATGTCCGAACTTGTCATTATTCCCCTTTTAAACCAAACTCTTTTTATGCTCTCAGATTTCAAGAATGATAAACAACATGAAATTATATTACATTTTAACTATATAATAGCGTACTTTAGGCTGATTGTCTACAGTCTTTTAACTACTAAATTCAAATCACCCTCTTAATCAAAGCAAAATATATCACTATTTTCTTTTAGGTGGCTGAACTTGCCACAGAACTATATCTGTATTTAATTTTATTTTTCCTTTATCGCATATTCTCCATTAATGAAATCTACCGCTAATTCTGCACTAAAAATACCTTTGCTCCAAATAATTCGAAGAACGCCATCTTCCTCCTCTATACTGATTTTTGCCCCTTCTTCAAATGCTTTACACGTATTTCGGAATCGAATCATTTCAATCTGTTTTTGGACAACTTCATTTTTCAGAGCCTCTGCAATTTCATCTGAAGTAAGATTGGTTCTGTTGATTTCTTTGTGTCCGGAAGCTCCTGCTCTTTTTACCGCTTCATAATTATTTTTTCCTGCAAAAAGATCCAAATACCATATCTGCGGTTTTCCTGGCATAAAGAGCTGAATCGCTCTCGCCATCAGGAGTTTCTGTTCAGACTCTCCAAGTGCGCTAAAATACGTTGCATTTACCTGATAATACATATTCCTTTGTCCATGTAGATTTTTTACAAGACCACCACGTGCAACAATTAAATCTATTAGATTCTGAATATCCGCTTCTGGCAAAATTCCTTTCAAATCAAGTAGTGGTATTCCATCGTGGCAGCCAAGCATGTTGACAACTTTGATGTCGTGCTCGACAAGTTCCTTTGCCCATGCGGCAAGATAATTGCTTCTCTTATTCTCAATTGCATCTATCACAAGTCCCGGGAGGAAGAAATCATAAGTCATATATCCTTTATCTGACACCTTTTTATATATCTTCTCCTTATAGGTTGCGTGAATCTCTGGCAGAAGGGTAAGATTATAAGGACTTGCAATCTCCTGAATACGACTTAGCAGTTCCCATGTTCCCGGCTCATTCAGAAAATTTTTTTCTCCCGGCTCTTTGGGCGCATATGCAAAAGCATCTAATCTTACAATTTCTGCTCCGTAGGACGCTATTTTTTTCAAGGTATCTTTATAAAAATCCCATACCTTTTGCGATTTGATATTTAAGTCCATCTGGCCAAGATACAGAGGATAATGTTCTTCCTGATAGAATGTATTCCAGTAGGGAACCTTTTTCCCATCAGGAAATTTTACCATAAGTATTGGAAGTCCCGGTTTTCGAAAGAACATCTTCTCAAGATACTCCGATTCCGGCTGGACATATCCATCTTCCGTCATTGAGCCGTACCCCTGCCAAAATTCATTCCAATTAATAAAGAAGTCTTTGTATTCTGACTGGTCTCCATGTTGAACGAGGTCTGTAAACTGCTGTGACTGGGCAGAGGCATGATTTAGTATAAAATCAAGTTTTAGAGCAATCCCCAGTTTCTTCAGTTCTTCCAAATCCTTCCACTCTGCCAGTTCCTCATTCAGATTATAATCAATGACAGAAAAACCCCTATCCAGATCCGAATGATAAATGCTCGGCAAAATGTAGAAAGAGCCAAACACATCCTTCATATTGTTCTGACTTAGAACTTCAACAATATCTGATAATTTTCCGCCCATACTGTCCGGATACGCATTTAACATAGGTCTACTGTTCATAAATATCACCATCTCTGCCTATTACAATTTTTGCATTTCGTGACTGATTTTGTAGCTTTTTCTGCTCGATGTCAAGAACTGTCTTAATCAATTCACTGGCTGTATTTTCGTCTCTGTTCCTCTTCACTCTTCTATGAAGCGTATCTTCCGGAGTACTATCAATATAAACTGGCAGACCCACTCCTGACAGAAACTCACTTCCACCATGTGTCCACTCAATCAGCAACACCTGTATATCACGGAAATCTGCATCTTCATAACTGATTTCACCTTCTGCCCGTCCCATCTTTTTTAACGAAATAGAAGTCGCACCTGACTTGAATTCTTCAATCACTTGATTCACTGCGTCAAATTCTATCTCATTGGGCGTTCCCAGGTATTCCTCAAGGCCTTCCGTACCTTTTTCATCGAAAATTCTCTGTCTTTCTTCATCGTTATGCACAGGAATCCTTCTTGGATAATGATCCCCGGAAAGCACATAACAACCTACTCCATCATTCAGGAAATACTGGCTTATCATAGCAGATAGTGTTGTTTTTCCACACCCTGAACAACCAAAAACACTAATAACAACTCTATGATTCTGTGTATTGATATGCTTTTTTATGACTTCATACAGTTTCTTTGCCAAATCGATTTCAGTCAGTACAATCTGATATGCTTCGTATTCTGTCTTTGCAAAAGGAAGCGGAAGCCCAGCTTCCATCAGAGCGGCACCTGTATATACATTTTCTGTCGCATCATCAATATACATAGCTTCTTTATTAAGACCTTTGAGCTTCACATAAGTTGCCGCCATATTTCCCTCTACCTCAAGTCTGACTGCATTTATAAGGGCCTGCTTTTTGTCCTTTGATACAAACATCCAGGCAGAATATTCTTCATCAAACGGGTTTGACAGTCGATAATAATCGCCCTGACAGATTAACATTTCATGCTTCTTATAGGTTTTGATCTGCTCTTTGATAACCGCTTTGTCCTCTTCGCTTAACAGTGCCGGATTCATCTCATATCCGAAAGTACCTGCCATCGCTGTAATTCCTCTAGTATTCAAACTTGTAATCCTTCCCGTCTGATGGTTAGGAACAGCCGACACATGAGAACCAACTACAGAAACCGGATAGAAGAATGAGGAACCGTACTGGATTTTGGTTCTGTTGATTGCATCCGTGTTATCACTGCACCAGATCTGTGGTGTGTAATACATCATTCCGGCATCGAATCTTCCGCCACCACCACTACAGCCTTCTATCAGAATATTCGGATATTTTGTTGTCAGTCTTTCCAGGAAGTCATATACACCAAGTACATAATCATAGGTAACATTTCCTGCATAGACATCTGCCATGCTTCTGTTCATATCCCACTTAATATATTCAATATTTCCCTGGTCAAGTATCTCGCAGATCTGTTCAAAAATATAATCTCTTACTTCTTTTCGTGAAAAGTCAAGAAGTAGCTGGTTTCGGGATCTGATGGGATTTCTCTTTTCTATCTTAATCGCCCAATCCGGATGATTTCTATACAAATCACTGTTCTCATTAACCATCTCCGGCTCAATCCAGATTCCAAACTTTACTCCCAGACGATTGATTTTATCAACCAGCTCTGACAATGTACACCCAAGCTTCTCTTCATTCACATACCAGTCACCCAAAGACGAATTATCATCATTGCGCTTTCCAAACCACCCATCATCCATGACAACCATGTCAATTCCGAGCTCTGCTGCTTCTTTTGCGAGATTGACAATCGTGTCACCAGTAAAATCAAAGTAAGCTGCTTCCCAGCTATTAATCAGTACTGGTCTTTCTGCATTCACATATTTACCTCTGCACACATGATTGCGGATACAGGAATGGTATCTGTGGGACAGCTCTGAAAATCCCTCACAGGAGTATGTCATAACGACCTCCGGTACAATAAACTCTTCGTTTACGTCTAATGGGTATGCAAACAGCTCATCATTCAATCCCATCAATAATCTGGTCTGATTCACCTGATCTTTTTCCACTTCACACAAAAAATTCCCACTATATATAAACAACATTCCATAGCAGCTTCCAAAATCCTCTGTTGCATTTCTATCTGCTAAAATAACACCCGGATTGTACTGGTGGCTGGAAGTTCCTCTCCTGCTTCCAAAAGAGAGCGTCCCATGTCCAACCTGCATTCGTTCCATATTTCGTTCCATGGTATGTTTTCCGTAGAATTTAACCACATCAAAGTCCCCTGTAACGAAATCCAGACATGCTGCTGCCGCTTTTTTTATCGTTACTTTTTCCGAACCAGTATTTCTGATAATTGCGCTTCTTGTAATGATGTCATCCGCTTCCAATACACCATATAAAAGACTCACTTCAATATTACTGACCTGATCTTTCAGGATAATCTCCAAAGTTTCTGCCTCATCTTCTCCTGCCCAAACTGCCGGAAGCCCTTTCAGACTGTACTTCCCTTTCCTAATCTCATAATGAGAAAAACTCAAATTACAGCACTGTGATTCATTATCATTTTCAATATTAAGGGCATAATTTCTGTAATCGCCGACTCCCAGCACCGGATATTCCTGCGGAAGCGTATCCAGCGAATAGGTTCTGTCATTTCCCGCTACATAAGGATTTCCTGAAAAGCCACGGTCAACATACGTCAGCAGATAATCCATAAGACCGTCATTTTTTGCCCCATAATACAGATGCAATAAATATCCATACTGGTCTACCATCATCTGATAAGTTGTATTTTTCGTGTGCAACGTAAATATTTTTTTATTTGGATTATAAATAATCGACATATTGTATCTCCTCTATCCTTTAACTGCTCCATTCGCAACACCATTCAAAATCTGTTTCTGACAAATAATGTAGAAAATCAGAATCGGAATCAATGCCAAAATATAAGATGCAAATGCAAGATTATAATTTGTACCAAACTGTGTCTGGAAGTTTAACTGTGCTAACGGCAATGTATTCTGTCCTGTTCCAGACATAATGACTAATGGTGTCATAACGTCATTCCATGTACCAAGCGCCGTGAGAATCGCAACAGTCGCATGCATCGGCATCATCATTGGAAAGACAATCTTCCAAAAAGTTTTCCAGGTACTTGCTCCGTCAATATCAGCAGCTTCTTCCAACGCCATTGGAATATTTTTTAAATAACCTGTATAAAGCAGTACATTCATCGGCATATAGAATACCAGATACAACAATATGACACCTGCTCGATTACCCAATCCCATCTGCGCTGTCTGTTTTACTAATGGCATCATCAGAATAGAAAATGGCACAAACATACCACTGACAATATACAGATAAATAAAGCGAAAACTCTTTTTCCTTGCCATTCCTCTGCCTATAACATAACCCGCTATCGAATGAATCAAAACAGCCAACACAATGGTCGTCAATGTAATCAGAAGACTATTTCCCAACGAATGCCAAAAGTCTGTTACCTCCATCGCCTGTTTAAAATTGTCAAAACTCCATTTTACCGGAAAGGATAAAGCGCCTGCCACATCATTTGTCATTTCACTTGGCTGTTTAAACGCAATGATTACCGCCATGTATAACGGAAAGAACACAGTAACCGTCCCTAAAACAAGCACGATCGTCAATATCCAGTTTGTTTTTTTCTTTTCTTTTGTCATAACTGCTCCTCCTTTTTATTCATAACAGTCATCTGAAAAATGGAAATCGCTACAATTACAAGGAAGAAAATCACTGCGTTTGCACTCTGAAAGCCAAACTGTCCGCCATCCATTCCATTTTTATATATGAGATAAGAAATTGATTCTGTACTTTGTGCCGGACCACCTTTTGTCAATGACATAATCTGATCAAATACCATCAGAAGATTTTTTGTACTAAGTACCAAATTAATTGTCACAAAAGGCATCACAAGCGGTAACGTTACCTTCCAAAATTCTTTCCACTTACTTGCTCCATCTAGCATACTTGCTTCATATACATCTTGCGGAACCGTCTGAAGACCGGATATATATATGATGGTATTCATTGCCACAGCCTGCCATACGCCAACGATCAAAACACCAATCCACGCATACTTTTCACTGGCCAGAATACTATTTTGTAAAAATCCAATGTTTAATGTATCTCCAACTGCCGGAAGAATATAAGTGAATATAAAACTGAAAATATAACCGATTACCAGACCACCCAAAATATTGGGTACAAAATAAATACCTCTCAGCGCACTTTTAAAACGAATTTTGCTATTTAACCCTAACGCCATAAGCAGGCTGAGAACATTAATCAATACAGTTCCAACCAAAGCATATTTAAAGGTAAACAAATAACTTTTCCACACTCTAGTATCGGTAAAAAGATCCATATAATTACGAAAGCCAACATAATCGTAAGAACCATATCCTCTGTAATTTGTGAAACTGTATATAGCTCCCTTTATCATAGGCAGCGTATTAAAGGTAAAGAACAAAATCAATACAGGTATAATCACTGCCCAAAATGTCTTATCCCGATTTGTCATTTTCTTTTTCATTGTACACCCTCCTTTTCCGTCTGATATTGCTGCACCTTGCGAATCAAATCCCTGTTATAACGTTTCCAGTCTGTGTCAAACCTTTCCAAAAAAGTGTCTGTTGCTGTGTCGCTGTCATCCAGCAGATATGTCTGTATCATGGCATCAACACTCATTTCACTTGGATAATGATGATCCTGATAATCTGCCATTCTGTCATTCTCAATATGCTCTCGCATTCCCTCTAATTCTTCAGGGATAGCAAAATCTCCTTCCTTGCAGGCAATACCTCCCTGTTCGTCAAGATAAATCTGTATCGTTTCATCTGCATACAGAAACCGAAGAACCTCATACACCTCTTCTTTGTTCTCACAGTTTTTCATGACACAGAATTGCAAGTCAATTCCAGAATTTAAGACATTGTCTTCTTCCGTCTCATTTGCCGGAAAGGTAAAGGAATCAATGTTCATTGTGGGGTTTACAGACTTAATCTGTGGAATTGCATAGCTGCCGATTGGATACATTGCTGACTGTCCCCTTGCAAAAGCAGTACAGGCATCATTATATCCATAGGCATAGGGATTCGGTTCTGCATAATCAAGCAATACCCTGATTTTTTCAGCCGTCTCACGGTATGCTTCTGCAAAAGTCAGATTACCCATATTAACTTGATTGCAGGTATCCGGATCAGTCAGACCAACTGCCAGCGCATTCCACGGTGCGAGACATGTCCATATATCTTTATATCCTAAATACAGCGGTTGAATGCCGTCATCCTCTATTTCGTCACACAAAGTGAGAAATTCATCCCATGTTTCCGGAATTGTCCATCCGTGCTCATCAAACATATCCTTGTTGTACAAAATTCCTGCCGCATTCGCTGCATATGGTAACGCATAGGTTCCCTCCTGCGGAACAAACTCCAATTGTTTATCAATGTCCAGATACGATTTCTTTACCATTCCAATTTCCTCAAAGTCAGAAATGTCCATAAACAAATCTGCATCGAGGAAATTGGAATAATTAATATCTCCGCCAATACCTACAATATCGGGATAATCCTCCCTGATAAATCTTGTCTTTAAAATTGTCATAGCTTCATTTGGCGAATCAATTGTCAGATGAATATCATCATGTGTCTCATTGAAGCGTTCTTCAATCTTCTTAAAAGCCTCTACCGCTTCCGGCTTATAGGAAACCAGTTCTACTTCTACCTTTCCACTTGATGAATTTTGTGCACATCCGGTAAGGCTTGCTATTGCCATCACGATTCCTACAGCCACAAAAATTTCTTTCATATGCTTGATTTTTGACATATCTTTTCTCTCCTTCCAGTAAAATTTTCTTTTCTATTTTGATTAAATTCATTATAACATACCAATTTGCTATTAATAAATGGCGCTGTTCTTATTTTTATATACCCTATTGCTGTCTTTTATGCTATAATATCTTGTGATAACGCATTTTGGTATATTTCACCATAAGGAGTTCGAAATGAGCAACATATTTTTTAATATTTTTCCGAATGAAAATTTCATTGATTTAGGTATGTATCAACACGGTTATGAGCGGTGCGAACCTGGGCATTCTTTCGGACCTGCTACGCGAAACCACTATTTGTTTCACTATATTATTTCAGGTACAGGTACACTCATGGCAGACAATGCAAAAGGGGAAACACAAACCTATTCTATTAAAAGCGGACAAGGGTTTCTGATTTTCCCCGGACAGATTACAACTTATTATGCCGACCAGAATCTACCTTGGGAATATGTATGGATTGAATTTGATGGGCTACGTGTGAAGGAGGCTCTTGACCTGACAGAACTTTCTGTCAACAAGCCTGTATATCACTCTCACTCCAAAGATTTACGTGAACAGTTGATGAATGAAATGCTGTATATTGTCCATCATGCAAAGGAATCTCCTTTTCATCTCATCGGCCATCTTTATCTCTTTTTGGATTACCTCACCCGGTCTGCAAGATCAACAAAACTGGTACAAACCAGCAAAATGAGTGATTATTATATTAAAGAAGCAATTAACTACATTGAACAGAATTTTCAGAACAACATTACCATCGAAGAAATAGCTGCTGTCTGTGGAATCAACCGCAGTTATTTTGGAAAAATTTTCCGAAATTCTATTGGTCGCTCCCCTCAGGAATTCTTGATGAACTATCGCATGGTCAAAGCAACTGAACTGTTAAAGCTGACCTCCCTATCCATTGCAGAAATCGGTTCTGCTGTTGGATACGAAAATCAGCTTCATTTTTCACGTGCATTCAAAACCATTTATGGAATATCTCCAAGAGAATGGCGGAAGCAACACAGATGACCCAAAATACACTTTTTAAATCTGCTTCACTTAATCCCTGGTCAGTATTTTTTGATTACTCTGCCAAAAATGATTATTTCGCATCAGGAGCACCGGAGCTAAGCTTTGCTTAGCTCCACTGGTTTTTAGTTGCGAACCATCGGTTCGCCTTTCAGCTCCACTTGATATCACTTATATTTTGTGTTTTGCGCAGTATTCACGCATGTTCATTGAGCCCATTTCAATCCAGAAGGAAGTATGCGCATAGTGGTCAACGATAGCTTCTGCCTGTACACTTTCATTCAGACGTGTTACACAATCTTCCTGACGGTACTGGGTACAGAAAATCGTTGAGGTGGTATCAGACCGGCGCTCAAACAGCTTGAAGAGAAAATACAATTCACTGTCGGACATATCCGATACCAGCCACTCATCTATAACAAGAAGTGGGATTTTGCTGTAGCTTGCAAGCAGACGCGTCTGTTTTCCATGAATGACGGACGCGTCTCCGTACTCCATAAGCAGATCCGGCAGACGTATATATCTGGCTTTGATTTGTCCAAGGCAGGCCTGCTTTGCCAGTGCACACGCAAGGTATGTTTTCCCTGAACCGGTAGGTCCCTGAAGAACAATACTCTGATGACAGCCGATGTATTGGCACCGGAATAGGTCTTTTAAAAGTGATTTGTTGAGTCCCCGTCCATCATAGTAAATACCATGCATGTCCGCCTGTGGAAATCGCAGCTTAGCTGACTTGATCAGCCGCTGGATTCTGCTGCTGTATTTCCAGACCAGTTATAATTTCAGACATATTTAACTCACGGAGTTTGCGTTTGGTTTCGTCATTAATCATTGCTACCACCTCCCAAGATACCCCATAGGAGCTCCAGTATTCTTTTTCGTTTTTCTGCTTTCCAGATATATCTGGTCTTGATTGGCAGCCAGAATGGAATTAAGATGATGGTAACGGGGCTTTCTTATTCCGCTGGTAATGGCAAACTCACAGGCAGCTTCCAGGCGTGCTTCAGAGTATTTATTGCTTAAACGCAGTACCGCCAGGGCAGGGTTAAAGCCCTGTTCTTTAATGACAACAGTCTGAAAAATCCTCTCAACAACTTCGCCGGTAGAGGTATCTATGTAGCGCATGGTTGGACCTGACCAGTCAACCTCTGCTTTTACCCCAGGCTTATTTTCAAGATGATTTGTGAGTTTATTTACGATTGTGTAATCAGCATAACCATTACAGAATTTCGTGTACCCCATTGAAATCAGACCGGAGGTTTTACATTTATCCTGATACTCCTGCCAGAGAAGCTTCAGTGTAACTCCGACACGTTTCAGTTCCTGATGAACATACTCATAGTCAGGCTGCTCATAGAGATTTTCCACCGCAAATTTATCAGGAAATATCATGCGGTAGACTTCATCTTCCGAAAGGTGATTGACCTTTTCGTAGGTAATGTCTTTTTCCCTTGCGATGTTTATCACATCACTTACGGAATGTTTTGACATATGTCTGGTTGCGGCTATCTGATTTCTCGACAGCCCGGATGCTTTAAGCTCCAGAATGAGCTTGGCATTAATCTTATTGGCCATAATGATAGGCCTCCCTTCTGTAAAATTTGAGGCAATCCTCGGACATAATTTTACAAAAGGATTTATCAAAAGTGGAGCTATTGCTCGTATAGGGGGAGCTCAAAAGCGTGCCGGTGGTGTCGCTAGTGCGAAATATTCAAAGATTTCATTTTCGCTGACAAAATCCATTTTTCAATCACTTTTCGCTGACAAATTTGCCATCGAAATTGATAAAATTGCATAAAAAATAGGCTTCGCCTATTCAACTCCCCTGCCCCTCAATCTTGAGGGGTGGGGTTTCCTTTTAGTTACTTTTCCTTCATAATAATCTTATGAATATCCTACAAACCATTTTTAAAGACCATTATGAAGAAATGTTATATATTTTACATCCCCGTCAAGCTGTTATTGATAACGTTGACAAGATGATTAACTGTGGTGTAAAATACTGCCAGGACAGATCCAATGCCATGGCCTTTAAGCTCATTCCGTGTACTCACCGCCACTGTGTTTTTACCATTGACCAAGAGCTCCGTCTCTTTTTTCTTGAGGATCGTTCTCTTTTGAATCATTTCTTTCACAAAAGGATCTACAATCCAACTGTCTTCATAATCATATTTAAAATAAGCCGATGTATTATATACCGCTTCCTTCATATCACCATAATAAATATTCAGCATAAAATTCCCTTCCTTTTCATCTATCACATTCTACAATGACCGCAATTACTTTTTTCTCATTCACCGCGAGCACCCCGCCCTGCTTTTCTAAATGCTCTGGCAATTTTCAAACTATCGGTTTCTTCATAAATTTCTTCTGATTGTCCACCCAATGTAATGCTTCTAATATACATATTACGAAGATTGTTACTTTCTCTTACATTCTTCATATGGATATAACGATTATTTGGATTCGTAGTAGAGAACATAATGCTTTCCTTATCAATCATTTCAAGTGCACGAAGATTATGTGATGTAAAAATCAATTGTCCTTTTGCGCTCTTTTTGAAAATATCAAGCAATTCTCCCAACATGTATTCAAAAATTCCGGAATCAAGTTCGTCAATCACAAGGCAAACCGAAGGATTTCCAAATGCTTGCATGAGTGCATTCAGAATGGAAATGATTTTAATAATTCCCTCTGATTCCATTCTGAGCGGAATCTCTTTCATACCCTCTTTCTTTGACATTAATTCCAGTTTCCATCCTTCTTCTCCATCATCCAATGATTGTTTCCCGTAATTTTTAATCGTTACCTGCAATCCTGGGATGATTGTGTATAACACAATATTAATCTGTTCAACAATTGTCTCTAACAGATTTTTCCTTTCCTCGTCCACCAAGATCGGTTCTGTCAAAGATACCGTAAAATCCCCTTTTGCTCCCATGTTATCATTTTCAATCCGAAATGCCATCGGCAAGACAAAATTACCGGAAATCACTCCTGAATGGGTATTCCGAATCACAAATAAATCTTTCAAAGCAAATTCAGACAAAGAAGAAATAATAACTGAAAATTGTTGAAATCCATTTTTGTATTCTCTGCAGAATATATCCCGACTACTCTCACCAAAAATATAAGAGCAGTTGCTTTTTTCTGCCATTTTACGCGCTACAATCAAATCTGTTTTTATGTCTTTATTCTCTTCCAAGATTTCATCCAGTCTTTTCTGTGGTTTAAAAATAGTATTCGTCTGATCTCTTTGGTAATCCATAAATACCGTCTTATTTGTTCTGATTCCATTTTCATTCTTTGCACCACTCAATGTTTCTCGACTGATAACGACCACTTTTTCTTCTCTGCTCAGACTTAGTCTGTATCCTATTTCAAACACAATTCCATTCATAAAAAGATTGAAATCTGCAAAAATCTCTGCAGTATCCGAGTCCATGTTCATGTAATCTTCTAACGACTGATCAAGATCATCTCCTATCATTACTTTTTGTAAAAAATACAATGCATCAACAATCGCTGTTTTTCCTGAACCATTTTGGCCGTAAATCCCCAGTATTTCTGCTTTATCTGCTGATAAAATTTTGTTTACAGTATTCGGCATATATATAGTGCCCCTTTTTACATTTTTAATATTTGTCAATTGTAATGATGACAAACGAACAATCGGTCTTTTCATCTTTATTCTTCTCCTTACAACCATCATTCCACACTATATGCTATGACTATAACGATACCACAAAGCATTGATTTCCTCAATATTTTTCTCTGTTTACGAATTTTTTATTCGTTTCTTTAAATTCTATTTCTGTATTTGTAACTCACCTAAAATTCTGCACATCGAATTTTTCCACTAAAATCACACTATTTTTCATTACTTCATTGCCTTCGCCAACGAAGCCAACAATGCTTTCATTTCCGGATTTACCAATACTTTTACTTCCTTGTGAATCCCCATCATTCAATAATATTTACTTCGCTTTTCTTTGCCCAATTTCTTGATTCTCTGTGCCTGTGACAAAGAAGGCACAGCCTGCACATAATCCACCGCTTCCAATAACTGTCTTTACTCTTCTTTTTTGTTTTGTGGTCAATTTGACCTTTTTTCTTCCTGATTTTTTCAGAACATCATACTTCATTTTGTAAGCAAAAGCCTTTTTACTAAAACTGATTTTTTCTCTGTGCAAATTGGAATCTATCATACTCAAAATTGATTCATCTTCGGTCATTAACGGATAATTACCGGTACTTTTTGATACTTCTGCCATCGTTTTCTATTAGCTACAGCTAATATATTTCTCTACTGTGTTAGCTGAAAATCATTTTCAAAGAAATAATCCGTTGTATTTTTCTAATCAAAAAAGCGTCCCATTATTTGTAATTTCACAAATTATCGAACGCTTTCTTTTAACGTTTCCTGCGGGAATCGAACCCACAACTAGTGCTTAGGAGTAGACCCGATACGACATCGGGAAGTGGCATCTAATGCTTAAAAATGCTTGGAAATACAAGGTTTTTCAGCATTTCAAATCCCATCTGATACTACGCTGTGATAGCTAATTCAGAGGGATTTTACACCGTCCGATTGGCTCGAAATTAGCAAGTCTTTCGATTTTTGGTGGACGTTGCAAGTGCAAGTAAATGTCACTATGTAACTTCTCGTGATGCGAAATGATAGGAAATCCTATTCATTCTCGTGTGAGGGTGCGGGTGTCCTTAGACACAGATTTCAGTCTGTTTTATATATCATTTCAAAATGAATTTTTCAACCAGAATTATTAAGAATTTCAAAGGTTTTTCAGACTCAATGATTCTATGTAATTTAGACCCGCCGAAGCAGGTCTTTTTT
>URMH01000007.1 GCA_900549015.1 uncultured Blautia sp. | reverse complement strand
GAGGTATTTTCAATTTTCAACATCCACATTTTTTATTATACAGGAAGCTCCTTATACACGGTGGCTATACCCACCTGTTTTTCACACCAGTCTGCTAAAAGCTTCATGCTTCCAAAACAGACCGCCAAAATGAAAATCATAACTATATCCATTGTTTTCATCCCTTTCTTTCCTTTTCTGGCAGAACCAATCATAGCACAAAAAATTTTAAATCAGTGTTATAATGACAGACTATAAAATTAAAATGGTATTAAAAAATACTTGACAGATTATATCCGATATATTATACTTTTAAAATGAACATCGTTCAAACTGGTGATACCGTATATTTACATTATATAAGGAGGCTTTCTCATGAAAAAATTATGGAATACTGCTTTTATTTATTTCTGGCTCGCTATGGCAGGCGGCGTATTCTACCGGGAATTTACAAAATTTAACAATTATTCCGGAAAAACCGTGCTTGGACTTCTCCATGTACATCTTCTTGTTCTCGGAACTCTTCTGTTTTTAATTATCGCACTATTCTGCCGGACTCTTCCCCTTCTGGAAGCCAAAGGCTTCCGGAAATTTTTAATTCTTTATAATATTGCGCTTCCATTTATGGCAGTTACCATGCTGGTGCGCGGTATCCTGGAAGTAAAAGGCACTGTTTTATCCTCCGCACAGAATGGTATGATTTCCGGTTTTGCGGGAATTTCCCACATTCTTATACTAATTTCTCTTGTCATGCTCCTTCTTTCCCTGAAAAAAGAGCTTCTGAAAAATGAATAAAACATACAAACAGCCGCAGACGAAATTTCTTCCGCCTGCGGCTGTCTCTTACTGCTGATGTATCATTCTCTCTATCATATCTACTGTTTCTTTGATTCCATAACTTGCGCTGTTGATACAAAGATCATAATTCTCTGTATTTCCCCATTTCTCACCGGAATAGAACTGATAATACTTTCTGTGCTGCCGGTCCATCTTCTTTAAGAAGTGGGACGCCTGCTTAAAGTTCATATTCCTTGCCTCCATAACGTGCTGGGTCCTGATGGCAAAAGGTGCATCTATAAAAATACTGATATGAGGAATGTGATTGTTTTTCAAAATCGCATCTGCACATCGTCCCATAATAATGCAGTCCTCGCTGCGCGCCATAGAGCAAATTAGATCGCTCATATTAAAAAATACGGCGTCCTGAGTCGGCAATCCGTGATAACGGTTAAAATCACGAATCCATTCCTTTAAATGAAATCCACTTTTCTTTTTATACTTATCAAAATTTGTAAAGCTCGCTTTATCATTGACTGAATCTTTATCTGCTTCCAGACGCTTCATAACCTGATTAAAAATTTCCGCATCATAATAATTGATACGAAGCGCATCTGCCAGAGCAAATCCTATATCGTTTCCCGCACTTCCCTGCGTTCTTCCAATACAGATCACAAGATGGTCATCCTCCGAAAATTTCTGACGAAGATTTGATGTATTCAACTGTGCCCTTGCAAGATCCAGAATATCTACCGAACCGAATGTATCCGGCAAAGCCGCCACTTCCTGAAGAATGCCGTCGTATTTTATCATAAGACGCTTTCTCACTTCTTTCTCCTGTATCGTGCGGGCCATATTGCTGATAAGCGCCATCTCACTTCGAAGAAGATGTCCATCCGGCTTTGTATACATGAGCATTGCAAGACTACGAATACAGTTTTCTCTGTCTCCCGTGAAGGTCCGCCCCAGAGCAGAGCCTACACAGGCATACACTTCTCCGTCCAGTTCGTAAAGTCTCTCTGCAATTTCCCTGCATTTTTCTTTATTTGCCTGTAACTTTTCCTGCATATTTCATCCTCCTCCCTACAAAAAGAATACCAGCATATCCAGTATAAATACCGGTATCAGAAATGCAAGCGACCATAACATATAGCCAAAGAAGGAGGGCATATTGACACCGTTTTCATCAGAAATGGCTTTTACCATAAAGTTCGGCGCATTTCCGATATATGTATTCGCTCCCATGAATACGGCTCCACAGGAAATGGCAGTCAGGGTTTTTACGGAAATCATTCCAAGCGTAGTTGTGATTCCACTTGTAAATCCAAGTGTTCCTGCTGTTGTGAGGAATACAAGATATGTAGGCGTATTATCAAGAAAGCTGGAAAGCGCTCCCGTCGCCCAGAACATCTGCGCAGGCGCCGTAATGCCAAGCTCCGGTCCCATTGTTTTTAAAAGCATAAGGGCAGGCTGCATGGTAATAAAAATCCCGATAAAAAGTACTGCAACCTCTTTGATCGCGCCCCAGGTAAAATGGTTTCTTCTTCTGATCTCCGGATTTGTTGTCTTAAAGGACAGCCAGGTAGCAGCAAGAATGATCACGATTTCAATAACAGAGGGGAAGCCTAATGTTACCTCTCCGAAAATATGGATTCCGCGGACATTTCCGGAAGCGTCCTGAAATGCGCTCATTCCCGGAAGCACACCGCTTAAAATCACGGCTCCTACAATCATAAGAAGGAAAATGATGTTGTGAAGTCCGTCAATGCGGAACTCTGTTCCCGGTTTTCGAATATCCGGTTTTGCTCCTGCTGCAATGTCTTTTTTATATGCTCTCTTGTCAAGATGATAAAAAACAAACAGAAGAATTACCATATTAAATATAAGCATAGGAAACAGATGAAGACTCCAGAAAAACGGAACCCCTCTCATAAATCCCATTAAAAGCGGCGGATCGCCTATAGGCGTTAAACATCCTCCCATATTGGAAACCAGGAAAATAAAAAATACCATGATGTGGCTTTTTCTTTTTCTCCAGGAATTCATTTTAATAATGGGACGCACCATAAGCATACTTGCTCCTGTCGTTCCGATGCAACTTGAAAGAAGCGTTCCAAGGGCAAGAAGACCTACGTTTACTCTTGGAGAGCCTGCAAAATCCCCCTCCATCGTAATATTTCCGGATACACAGAATAATCCGAACAAAAGCACAATAAAAGTAAGATAATCATTAAACAGACATTCCAGCACAGTCTCTGCTGTCATGCCTGCTCCGTATACTACTGCAAAAGGAATCACAAGAAGCAAAATCCAGAATCCCACAACAAGGGGCTGATGTGCCTCCCACCACTCACCTTTTACAAGAGGCATGACTGCGATACACAGGAGAAGCCCTGCAAACGGTATACACAGCCAGAGCGGCACACCTGTGGCTTCACTGCCGTTTTCTGCTGCATAAACAGAAACAGGACAGGACAGAAGAGCCACAAGTGTGCCGCTTAAAAACGTCCATAATTTTTTCACACTTCCACCTCCGATGTCATTTTTTCACGTTGCTATTATAGCACATTGAAGATGAAAATCAATTAAAATTCCATGCAAAATGACTATTATGGTGAATTTTCTTTTGATTATTTTCTTCCTTTTTACAATCCTTGTCAGAATGCTTTGGATTCATAAATTTCACAAAAAAACGAACCGGTTTTTCCTGCTGACAGTCTGCGTCTGCATACGCACATTTTACAGAAACACTCTCCATCTGAGAAAACTGTTCCAGATTAAACCTTGCAGCCGCACAGGAAGGGTCCAGCGCATAGGCAGCCCGGAAATGTTTCATGGCAAGGGAATGTTCTCCTTTCTTTTCCAGAAGAATTCCCATAAGGTTATGTGGTACTGCAGAATGTGGTTCCTCCTCCATCGCTTTTCTAAGCATCTGCTCACATTTTACAAATTCTCTATTTCCAATCTGCTCTCTGCAGTCCTCGATCATTTTCTCATCCATTGTCATACTCATCATAATAAAGCACCTCCTTGATTTGTCTTTATTATAGCTGAAGTCCTGTGAGATTGGTGTGAGGATTGCTTTTTTTCTGTGAGAATCCTGTGAGAATTTTTATTTCACTTCCTGTTCCTTCATTCGGTATCCAACTCCGATTTCAGTAAGAATATACTTTGGTTTTCCCGGATTGTCCTCTATTTTTCTTCTTGTGGACGCCATGACGGTACGGAGAACCTGTGTATCCTGTCCGTACCCTTCTCCCCACACATTCTTTAAAATATACCCATAAGTAAGTACCTTTCCCTGATTCTTCATAAATAAAAGAAGAAGATTATATTCCAGCGGAGACAGATAGATTTCCTCTCCGTTTTTTAATACCATATGCTTTTCCGTATCAAGAAAAAGTCCTCCGTTTACGTATGTCGTTTCCTCCTTTTGCGGCTCCTGCTGCCACTTCATTCTGTTATAATGACGGAGTGCCACACGGATTCTTGCCATAAGCTCTGTTGTGGAAAAGGGCTTTGTGAGATAATCGTCCGCTCCCTCGTCAAGCGCATCTGCCTTTTCTCTGTCCTGATCCCTTGCAGATACAATGATCACCGGCATCTCCCAGTCTTTTCGGATTTCCCGTAAAACCTCCATTCCATCTATATCCGGAAGTCCCAGGTCAAGGAGCACCAGGTCTGTCTCCTCTTTTTTGATATGACAAAGCCCTTCTCTTCCTTTCGTCACACCTTTCACAGAAAATCCTTCATTTTCCAGCGTGTACATAATAAAATTGGAAATCTGTACATCATCCTCAATTACAAGTATCTTTTCCTTCATAAGCTCTCCTCTCCTGCTGGAAGCCAGAATGTAAACTCTGCTCCCCTTCTGTCCGTTCTGTTTCGTCCAGAAATTCCGCCTCCGTGAGCCTCCACAATGGTTTTACAGATGGTAAGCCCAAGTCCGATGCCTCTCTTTACATCTGCTGCCCTCTCCTTTGATGTATAAAACATCTGGAAGACATTGGGAACATCCGTATCTGCAAGGCCTTCTCCCTCATCACGG
The DNA here is from genome assembly GCA_900549015.1 of uncultured Blautia sp. Classification (GTDB taxonomy): domain Bacteria; phylum Bacillota; class Clostridia; order Lachnospirales; family Lachnospiraceae; genus Blautia_A. The sequence goes on along the minus strand of URMH01000007.1, from coordinate 76,121 downwards.
ACGGTAACCGTTGCTCTGTCATTTTCATATCCGATAATCAGCTCTATCTTTTCTTCTTTTTTCGTATGCTTTACTGCATTTGTCAGAAGATTGGTGATCACCTGCTGAATTAGCTTTCCGTCCATTGGTACAAGATAAAACTCTTCCGGCAGCGTAATCTGGATTTCTCTGTCCGGAGATGCCTTTTCAATGCGCTCCACGGCACAGGCAGCTACCTCCTCCAGAGCTTCCATTTCTTTATTTACATGAATTTTCCCATCCTGAAGTCTTGTAAGGCTTAAAATATTTTCCACAAGCTCCTTCAGCCAGTCTGCATCGTGATAGATGCCCTGTATCATATCGTACCGCCTGTCCGTCTCTTCCGTCATAGAAAGAAGCATCTCCGAGGTTCCCATAATCCCGGAAAGCGGTGTTCTGATGTCATGGGAAATGGAACGAAGAAGATTTGCACGGTATCGCTCCTGCTCCATTTTCTCCCTGTCACGCATTCTCTCCGTGATAATCTGAATCCGCTCCATCGCAAGAGCGATATTTTCAAGCACAGAATAAAGAAGCTTTTCCTTTTTATGGATCTGATGCCACTCCGTCTCTGCCGGAAGCTCCATTACCGCAAGAAGCCTTCCATGTCCTCTCACCGCATAATACCAGGCATTTTTATCTTTCCAGCACTCTTCCTCCGGATTTCGAAAACCTTCCCGTATTTTTTCCCCGTTTTCTTCTTTTCTTTTTTTGATCCCATCCCCGCACTTCCAGATGGAAAACGGCTCTGTCTCCCCTGTAAAACAGATACAGCCCGCCTCTGTCTGAAACAACGCGCCCACACTTTCCGATGCAAGAATCATAATGTTTTCCATATCTGCTGCATCGGAGAGCCGGCTGGACAGATCATACAGAATCCGACTGACAGAAGCATTTTCCTCCGCCTTTTCCTTCAGTAGCTTCCCTTTTGTTGTAAGAGCGCTGGTCATAACAGCCGTAATGACCATAATGACAAACGTAACAAAATAAGACGGATCATTCACTGCAAGGGTGTGATAGGGCGCTGTAAAAAAATAATTATAGCAGAGCACTGCCGCAATGGAAGAAATAAGTCCCCACAAATACCCTGAGGTAAACCTTGCAGTTAAGAGAACTGCAAAAATATAAATAACCACATTGTTTGTCTCAGGAAACAGAAGTTCCCGGAATCCTGTGCCCACCAGAGTCGCCCCTGCAAGAATCCCCGCTGTTTTCAGCAGATTCTTTCCCTTAAATCTTTCCACTTTTCTCCCTCCCTGTATTTCTTGTCTGTATCATACTCTGGTCTTTACAGATTTACAATAGAAATTTGATAAATCTCCCTCTTTGCGCTATAATGGCAGAAAAACCATTCCACGAAAGGATATTGACAAATGAACGATAAAACTCAGGAAAAATGGCTGGAGACGGCAGACGCCCAGACCTTTGTAAACAATACTGCCAAATTCAACGACCTTATGATGATGTATCGCTGTACAGTCCGTGAAGTGCGTACAAAGCTTGAGGTTTTAAATGATGAATTTTCTGTGGAATACAAACGAAATCCCATCTCTTTTATTAAGACAAGAATCAAAAAACCGGAGAGTATTTTAAGAAAATTAAACAAGCTGGGATATGATTTTACTGCTGAAAATATCCAGGAGCATTTAAATGACGTGGCAGGTATCCGTGTTGTATGTGCCTTTATTGATGATATTTATACTATTGCGGAGCTTCTTTCCAGTCAGGACGATATTACGGTCATTCAGATAAAAGACTATATTAAAAATCCAAAACCCAACGGCTACAGAAGCTATCATATGATCGTGGAAATCCCCGTATTTTTCTCAAAGGGAAAAACTCCTATGCGGGCGGAAATCCAGATTCGTACAAACGGTATGGATTTCTGGGCAACTCTTGAACACCAGCTTCGGTATAAAAAGGGAATTGAGGAAATGGATGGCTATGAGCAGATCAGTGATGAGCTTGCAAAAACAGCCCATGAGTTAAACAATATGGATCTGGAAATGCAGAATATAAAAAATAAAATCGGACGTTTCCATGATATTTAAAAAGAAAAAAGGACAGGCTATAAACGAACCTGTCCTTTTTTGCTGTTCTCCATCCGAAATGCTCTTGGCGTCATATGATACTGCTCTTTAAATACCCTGTGAAAATAACTGCTGTTCTCATAGCCCACTGCCGCAATAATATCTGTGATGGCAAGGTCTGTATCGCACATGAGAGCCGCCGCTTTTTTAAGCCGCTTCCTCTGAAGAAGCTCCTTGAAATTATATCCTGTGCTTTTTTTAATCATTCTGCTTAAAACGTGCATGGGAAGATGAAGCGTTTCACAAAGCTCCGTAAGTGTGGCGTCCTTATATTTCTGCTCGATATAATCAAGGGTCGTCATTGCCACCATATTTTCATACTGATCAGGAAGGCGCATTTCTACATACTGGACGGAGTCCAGAAGATACAGAAAAATCAGCCCCATTGTCGTCTGATTAATTCTGTTATCTTCCCCTTTGCCTGTCACAAGAGAATAGATGATGTTTTCCAGGAGGTTCTGTATCTGTAGAACCTCGGATACCTTAAAATAAAGATATTCTCCTCTCTCCTCGTCCTGCCTTAATATATTAACGAGAAAATCTGCAAGAACATTATTCTGCCCTGCCATCTCATAGGCAATATCAAAAAACTCCGGAAGAATCATAAAATTAATGGCAATGTCGTTTTCCCCGGCTCTCTGGATTTCATGACGGGTAAACTGGTTGAGAAAAAGAAGCTCTCCTTTTTTCACAACGACCCTCCTGCCGTCAATGATGTTTACAAGCTCACCTTCGCATACATAAAGCACTTCTATATAATTATGCCTGTGCACAGGAAAATCAATAAAGCGGGTGTGGGTTCTCACCGCAATCAGCTTCCCCTCCTTCAGCATTTTTTTACTGTCCACTGTAAAATCCTGACCTGATGTGTAAAGCTCCCGTTTCACATGGTGCTCCCCACTTAAAATTGCCCGCTCCTCATCTGTAATTTCCTTTAATTTTTCCAGCAATTCCCTCTGCATAAGCGTTAATCCAGATGAAATACCTTCTGAAGATCGATGCTTACCGGGCTGTTGTCTGGATTTGTCTCCATAATATCTGCCATAAAGTCCCACCATTTCCGGTTGATGGCAGTGTCCGCTCCTTTTGCCCACAGCTCCTCGTCCTCAATTTCAATATATCCGAAAAGAGTCAGTGTATCCCTGTCAAGAAAGATGGTGTAATTCTTTCCGCCGTGTTCATGGATCATGTCTTTCATTTCCGGCCAGAGCTGATTGTGGCGTTTTTCGTACTCCTCTTCCATTCCCGGAAAAAGCTTCATTTTAAATCCCTTGATCATGTTTGTTTCCTCCTTTTTGTTTTACGGAAATCCCTGTCTTACAGAAAGAGGACGGAGTCAAAGCTCCGTCCTTCACGGTTTCGTTGCTCTGTATTCTATTTTAGTACAGTTTTGCCATTTCTTCAATATTATCCGAGTTAAATTCCATTGGCTCGCCAAGAACGATTTCTGTGCCGCCGTCATCAGCCTCTGTGATTGTGTAATCACCAAGATCGCCTGCTGTAAATGTCTCGTCTACTGCACCTGTAATATCTTCGCTGATCAGAGCGCTTGTCGCATATGCGCTGAGTTTTCCAAGACCCTGCATATCCCACAGATAGAAGTACGGGCAGGAGTGCTCATCGTCTGCGCCTGTGTATTCGATCATCTCAGACGGAAGTCCGAGACCTGTTAATTTACAGGAAGAACCATTGTCCTGAAGGTATTTTGCAGCTGCTGCAATACCTACTGTAGTAGGAGCGCAGATTACTTTCAGATCCGGATATTTCTCAAGAAGAGCTGCTGTCTGGTCTGTGGATTTCTGAGGCTCGTCATCGCCGTAAGCCACTTCTACAAGCTCCAGCTTGCTGTATTTGTCGTCTTCTTCCATGATTTTCTTCATAGCGTCGATCCATGCGTTCTGGTTTGCAGCCTGGGAAGTAGCGGAAAGAATTGCCCACTGTCCTTCTCCACCTGTAATATCGAGAACTGCATCCATAAGAGCCTGTGCTACTGCAACAGTACCTGCCTGGTTGATAAATACCTGACGGCTGTCTTTATTTGGTGCGGAGTCAAAGGAGGCTACCTTGATTCCTGCGTCCATTGCCTCTTCCAGTTTTGCCTGAAGAGCGTTTACGTCGTTTGCCGCAATACAGATGGCGTCAAAGTCCTGGGAAATCAGGTTGTCAAGAACTTTAATCTGAGCGTCAGCTGTCGCTGTCTCCGGATATACGACTTCCACTGTGCCGCCTTCTGCCTCAACTGTCTCCTGGAAAGATTTTGCCGCTACCTCAAAGAAAGCGTTTCCTGCTGATTTTCCAACAAGTGCGATTTTCTGGTCATCTGCCACGCCTGCCATGACAGGAGATGCAGCTCCGAGAATCATAGTTCCACAAAGAAGTGCGCTGATAATTTTTTTGTTCATGTTTTTTCCTCCCTTAGATTTGGAATTTTGTATTTGCAACTGCCGCGTCTCCCGGCAGCCAGCAACCCTTTTTATTTGTCAATCAACTTTTTTGCTTTTTACTGCTGTTTTGATCTGTCCGATTATATTTGGAAGCGCAACTGCGCCGATAAGAAGCAGTCCCAGGATCAGAAGGATCACCTGTGCGTGTACGTTCTGCTGTCCAAGTCCCACACGGAGACATACGATAATGAATGCGGAGATAATGCCTCCTGCAAGGTTACCTTTTCCTCCTGTGGATGAGATTCCTCCGAATACAGCCATTGCAATGGCGTCCATCTCAAATCCGTTTCCTGTTGTTGTGTTCGCACCGTAGGAGGTTGCCACAATAAACAGGGCGCAGAGACCAGAAAACGCTCCCATCACTGTATAAATAATAAAGCGGATCTTCTGTACATGGATTCCGGAATAATATGCTGTCAGACGGTTTGTTCCGATCGCATACACCTTTCGTCCGAATGTGCTTTTTCCAAGTATTACGGCTGCGATAATCGCAAGGATCAGTACAAGGAATAAAATATAGGGAATATCCCCAAGCTTTCCTGCCATTGCCCGGAAACCGTCCGTGTTTGATGCGGAAATACTTCCTCCGCTTCCAAGTGCGATCTCCGCAATTCCCCTGAAAATAATCTGTGTCGCAAGGGTTACGATCATCGGGGGCAGTTCCTGGAACTTTGTAAGGATAAATCCGTTCACAGCTCCGCAGAGAGTTCCCACAACAAGAGCCGTCACGATAACTGCCGGGAACGGCGCTCCTGTGTTGCACACCATACAGCTCGTGGTTGCAGAGAGACATACAATGGCTCCTACGGAAATATCGATTTCTCCGAGAACGAGTATGTACGCCATAGGAAGCATGAGAAATATTTCTGCCAGATAAACCGGCATCTGTCTGAGGAGACTTTTTACATTATAAAATTCTGAGAAGCCGGCGCAGAAAATATTGACCAGGATAAACAGGATCACAAGGATTCCTTCCCAACTGAAAATCATCTGTTTTACCGGATTCTGCGGCACATTATTGATACTTCTTCCTGATTTTCCAGCCATGTTTACATCTCCCTTCTCTTTAATGCGTTTTTGTCTGCAATGCGCTGAAGCACTACGTTTACAACGACAACAACAAGAATCAGAACTCCCTTAATTGTATTCTGCCATAAAGCGTCAAATCCTACAAGCGGAAGAGCTTTTGCGATCGTTGCGAGAATAAGAGAACCTAAAAGCGCTCCCACAACGCTTCCTCTTCCTCCACTCATGCTCACGCCGCCGATCACGCAGGCTGCGATTACGTCCATCTCGCCGCCCTGCTGCATATCCGGCATGGCTGAGGCGTAGACAGATACCTGAAGCGCTCCGCCAAGACCTGCAAGAAAGCCCATGATCACATATACCATCATCTTAATATTTTTTACATTAATACCGGAAACCTCCGCTGCGGAAGCATTGCTTCCTACTGCGTAAATCTTTCTGCCGGTTCTCGTCCATTTCATAAAGAAATAGAAAAATACATAGCAGAGGATGATCACCCAAATCACACAGTTGATCCCCAGAAATTTCGTTGTCGCAAAATCCTTAAAGCTTCCAAGAGCCGCCGCTCCTGCCCACTCGCCGCCGTTTGATACAAGATAGCCCATTGCCCGGAATACATACATAAATCCCATTGTTGCTATGATAGGCGGTACGTTCGCCCTTGAGATCACAAGACCTACAAGAAGTCCACAGGCAGTTCCGATCGCAATGGAAATTAAAAATGCGAGGACAGGACTTGTGATCACTTCATATTTTAAAAGCATACCAACGGACATACCGGAAAGCGCCAGTGTAGACATAATGGAAATATCAATTCCGCCCACAAGCATAACGCAGAGCATACCGAGCGCCATAACCATCGTAACAGCATTGTTTTTCAGCATATCCATAATGGATTTCGGGGTGAGAAAAGATGGGCTGATGACCGTTACTACTGCAAAAAGCAGGATCAGGATTCCCACAAGAAGTATCTCACGGGAGCCTGTAATTTTCTTTAAAGCCGATTTCTTATCCATTATTTACTCCCCTTTCCAGTTCCTTTTTCCATAGCCAGCTCAAGGATACGCTCCTGTGTTGCCTCGTCTCTCTCCAGCTCTCCTGTCTTTCTGCCGTTGCACATGATCATGATCCTGTCTGCCATTCCCAGGATTTCCGGCATTTCAGAAGAAATCAGGATGATCGCATATCCTTTCTGCGCCAGTTCTCCCATGATCGCATAAATTTCTGCTTTTGCGCCTACGTCAACACCCTTTGTAGGTTCGTCCATAATAACGACCTTCATTTCCTGGCTGAGGGCTTTTGCAACTACTACCTTCTGCTGGTTTCCTCCTGATAAGGAGCTTGCAGGCTGAAAAATATCAACCGCCTTTGTATCTACCTCTTCCAGAAGCCGTTTTGCCAGATCCCTCTCTGTCTTTTCGTTATTTAAGCCGTACTTTGCATATTTTCCCATTGTGGGAAGGGTTACGTTTCTTCCAAGTCCCCAGCTCATGATCAAACCTTCCTTCTGTCTGTCCTCTGGAAGAAGAATGATTCCTTTTTCCATTGCATCTGAAGGTCTTCTTATATGTACTTCCTGTCCTTCCAGGTATACATGCCCTTCCTCGGGACGGGTGATGCCGCACACGGCTTCCATAACCTCTGTTCTTCCTGCTCCTACAAGACCGGTCAGACCGAGGATTTCTCCTGCACGCACAGAAAAAGAAATATTTTTAAAATATCCCGTTCTGGAAAGCCCTTCCACACGAAGCATTTCCTCTCCCGGCGTTACCTCGGGTTTCGGAAACAGATCTGTGATCTCACGGCCTACCATTGCCTTGATAAGATCTGCATTTGTGATGCCGTCCACATCGTAAGTCCCAATATACTGGGAATCACGGAATACCGTTACTCTTGAAGCAAGACGGTACATATCTTCAAAGCGGTGAGAAATAAAAATAATAGAAACTCCATCTTCTCTTAATTTATCCACAAGTGTGTAAAGTTTTTCTGATTCCGACCTTGTAAGCGCCGCTGTCGGCTCGTCAAGGATAATGATCCTTGCGTGGGTGGACATTGCCTTTGCAATCTCTACCATCTGCTGCTGCGCCACGCTTAAAGTTCCCATTTCCGCTGACGCGTCAAAATCTGCGTCCAGTTCTTTTAGAAGCTTATTTGCTTCCGCATTCATATTTTTCCACTGGATCATTCTGTTTTTTACAATTTCATGACCCATGAAAATATTTTCTGCAACCGTCAAATCCGGATAAGAGGTAGGATGCTGATATACTGCCGCAATTCCTGCTGCCTGTGCATCTTTTGGTCCTTTAAAGTCCACCTTCTGTCCATTCAGGAACATTTCTCCCTCTTCTGCTTTATGTACGCCCGTAATTACCTTGATAAAGGTAGATTTTCCTGCGCCGTTTTCTCCCATCAGAGCGTGTACCTCTCCGGGCTTTAACTGAAACTGTACGTGATCCAGCGCCTTCACACCGGGAAAAATTTTCGTAATTCCTTTTAATTCCAGAACATATTCAGACACGGCATTCTCTCTCCTCTCTCTTATTGTTCGTTTCTTTCACTGTCTTTATTTTATCATCTGGAAAATTTTTTTAAATCGGAAAATATTTCGAATCAGGGTAATATATTTTTCTGTTTTTTTATGATAGAATAATTTCATATTTATTTCGGAAAGGAGCGTTATACTTCCATGAAACTTCTGATCGTAGACGATGAAGAGCTTACAAGAACAGGCGTTATCTCTTCCATAAACTGGGAATCCCTTGGCATCACGGAAATTTTTCAGGCAGATGACGGCATAAACGGTCTTCAGATGGCGCAGACCTGCAGACCGGAAATTATCCTCTGTGATGTGCGTATGCCCAGAATGGACGGCATTACCATGCTGGAACGCCTGGAAACGATTCTCCCGGATTCCATTCCGATTTTTATGAGCGGCTATTCTGATAAGGAATATTTAAAAGCAGCCATTAAACTGCGCGCCGTAAATTATATTGAAAAGCCATTAAATCCAGAGGAAATTTCAGAGGCTTTAAAAGAGGCAGTTTCTCTTCACCACCAGAAGCTCCGCTCCCACAGGGCGGAAACTCTTCATTCCCTGGAAACGGCTTCCAGGCTTGCCCTTTCCCTTACCATGCCCTTTTCTTCCCACAAAGAAGAGATTTACGGACTTGCAGAAGAGCTTTCCTTAAAACTGTCCGCCTCCTCCTGTTTTACTTCTCTGATCCTTCAGATGTCTCCTTCTATGGAGCTTTCTTCGGAAGAATCCGGAACGTATTTTCAGGAATTTAAGGACTTTCTCTGTTCCTTCCATATGAAATGCCTTTTTGTTGCAAAACACAGCCGGTATCTGATTTATTTTATTGTAAGTCCTTCTGCCCTCTCTCCCGCTTTCCTGAAAAAAGCCGGAGATTTTCTGAAATCCCGCTTTGAACGCCACGGAAATTTTTTCCTGGCTGCAGGAGACTCTCTTTGCGGGATCAGCAGGGCTTATCAGTCTTACGCCTCCGCTGTCATACTTTTGCAGAGCAGCTACTTTTTCCCTGTAAATGCGCTCCTGACATCAGAGTCCGCAAGCCAGGCAGCCGCACACATGGAACAGGAAATCGCAGCCCTTCCGGGCGATGAAGCTTTCAAAAAGGCGCTTTCTCTTAAAAACAAAAAACAGGCGGAAGAATTTTTAAATCTTCTTTTCCACGCCTTTTTCCAGAGTCCGTCCTTTCTTCCAAACCAGGTAAAAGACCTTTATTATAAGCTCTTTGACGCTGTAGATACGGCAGGCCGGCAGAATCAGCTTCTCGATCCTTCCCCGGCGGACAGCATTATGGCGGGAATTGAAGCCTGTTTTTCCTACGAGGAGCTTCACGCCCTTCTCGTAAGCCGCACAGAAGATTTTTTCCAAAGACTTTTTGAGGCAGCCCCGGAAAATCCGACGATTTTTCTTATTAAAGAATACATATCCGACAATTATCAGAAAGAAACGCTCTCGGTAAAAGACATCGGCGATCATGTATTTCTTTCCGCTTCCTATGTATGCACCTTTTTTAAGAATGAGACGGGAAAAACCTTAAATCAGTATCTCACAGAATACAGAATAGAACAGGCAAAACAGCTTCTTCGCGACCCGCGATACAAAATTTCGGATATTTCTTCCAAAGTGGGCTACAGTGACGGCAATTATTTTGGAAAAAGCTTCAAAAAATACACAGGACTGTCCCCCTCGGAATACAGAGAAAGGGAGGGCGTATGAAAGGGATTTTTTCCAGTCCTCAAAAATGGTGGGCGGACACAGGACTGCAGACAAAATTTACAGCGGCGCTTATGACGCTGATTCTTGTTCCAGCCGTCTTTGTAGGCGTTTTCTTCTACAGCCGCTTATACGACATGGTTGTTGCTGACACCATTCGAAAGGAACAGGATATTTCAGCCAAAACCGCACCGCTCATTGAAAATACGGTAAATTCCGTGCTAAACGCAGCTCAGACAGTCTCCTCTTTAAGCTTTTATCGTACGCTTTTCGAGGAGGGAATCGACATGCCCTTCAGCACAGCCGCCGGATCTTCCCAGGCAGAAAAATTTCATGAAGATATAACCCGCATTCTGAAAAATTCCATTCTCACAGGATTTCAGATTTACGTAGATCTCCCAAATGAAGATTCCGAACTTTTTACAGGAGAATACACAAAAGATATTTTTGCGCCCCTCTCCCATGCAAAGGGCACTTACTGGTACGGTATTTTTCAGGGAACCGGCGCTTCCAGCCTTTTCTGCCCTCCCTTTTATCTGGGGGAGCAGGAACAGCATACTTACGGAAACGAGGCGTATATCCGCACCGACTACCTCCACTATCACAACAGCACCTTAAAGGTCTATATTGCCTGCTATTATTCCAGCGATAATTTTGAGCAGATTTTAAAAGACAGCCTTGCGCTTTCGGGAAGCGTTTCCTATATCGTAAACGAGCGCGACAATATGGTTGCCTCCTCGAACTCTTCTCTTTCCGGAATTTACTGGCTGGATTATAATACAATTAAAAGTTCCTTCATGTCCTCCAACAGCTTTATTGAAAAAAAGATTCTGGAAGACAGAGTGTATGCAGGCTTTTATAACATTGATAAAACAGGGTGGTTTCTTGTCACTATTTTACCCTCCGCCCCTCTTATTCAAAAGAGCAATGAGATTATTGTACAATTCGCCCTGATTTATGCAGGCTTTGTCCTCGTTGCTTCCATACTTGCCAACATTTTATCTCATTCCATCGCAAACAGGATCTCTTCTGTGATCCGTCAGATGAAAAAGGTAAAAGAAGGACCTCCCGTCCCTATGGAAAGCCCGGATCAGCACGATGAGGTCGGCGACCTGATCGACACCTACAACTACATGACACGAAAAATGGAACAGCTTATGGAAAATCAGGCGAAAGCCGCAGAGGATTTACGGATTGCGGAATTTCGTTCTCTCCAGGCACAGATAAACCCTCATTTTCTGTACAATACAATGGACATGATAAACTGGCTCGCCCAGCAGGGACGGACTTCGGAAATCAGTAATGCAGTCCAGAATCTTTCCCGGTTTTATAAGCTCACCCTGAGCCGCAAGGAAAGTCTCTCTACCATTGAAAGCGAGGAAGAACACATTTCCATATATATCCATATCCAGAATATGCGCTTCCACGACAGCATTTCCTTTATTTCCGATATTCCGGACGAGCTGATGGATTTCTCCATTCCAAAACTGACGCTCCAGCCTGTTGTGGAAAATTCCATTCTTCACGGAATTATGGAAAAGCCTTCAAAATCCGGAACCATCGTCCTGACCGGCTGGCGTGAAGGCGGCGATATTGTGCTTCTCATTTCTGACGACGGAGTAGGGATCCCTCCGGAAAAGCTTTCCCATATTTTATCAGGGAAGGGACGCAGCTCCTCCGGGGGCTCAAATATCGCAATTTATAATACACACCGCCGCCTTCAGATTTTATACGGCGAAAAATACGGTCTGTCTTATCAGAGCACAGAAGGCTCCGGTACAGAGGTCCAGATCCGCCTCCCTGCCAGACAGCCGCAAGATGAAAAAAACGATACGAAAGGAAACGATCATGAAAGAGATTTTACTTTATAATTTTGAAGAAAACGAAAGATACCGCCAGCTTCGGCGGTATCTGAACAAATCGCATATTGAAATTCATATTGTGCGCGCACCGGAATTTTCAAAGCCTCTCGGCGCTCTTTTGGGGATTCCCGGCTTCCCGGATAATCCCGCCTTTCTTTTCGGAGAAAATTTCACCGAAGAAATGATTGTCATGAAAGACTTTTCTCCACAGGAGCTTGACGATTTTCTCGCTTTTTTCCACAAAAACGGTCTTTCCCCTGTGGAATTAAAAGCAGTTCTCACTCCCGTTACCATGCACTGGAACTCCGTTCAGCTTTATAAAGAACTGAAAAAAGAGCAGAAAACTATGAACCGGAAAAAATAAACCCGCTTTTAATAACACTATTTTATAAGAAATACCCATTTTCCCAGACGCTTCCCATATTTTGATACAGGCAGGAGAATCATTACACTGAGTGCAAAGCTTACAAAAAACAAAATTCCTGCCTGAAATATAAGAGGAAGACTTCCCATCGGCAGATATTTCACCAGAAGTATCTGCATGGGTTTATGAAGAAGATACACGCCGAAGCTGCATTTTGCAGTCCATCTCACTGTTTTTCCCGGCATCTCCCACACGTTTCTCCGAAACAGTTCAAATACGCAGACTGCGCACACGAAAATTCCTGCGCTTGTATACCAGGTAAGCTTTGTAGAAGCATAATACTGGTGGCTGTACAGAAAATACTGCCCTGCTATGTTCAGTGACATCGCGGCAATTCCCACAACAAAAATCCAGCCTGTATGTACTCTTTTTAAGAGCTTCCTCCTGCCGATCATATATCCCAGAATCAGATAAAGCCCATAGATTCCTCCCAGGAATTTTACGTCTGTCTGCGGCTTCAACGCAACTCCCGGAAAGGCTTCTCCCCTGAATACTTCCACTGTGGGAATCAGTACGAAAGTAAAAACAGCAAGCAGTCCCGGAATCAGGAAGCTTTTATTTTGGGGAAATCCCATTATCATTTTTGACAGAAATGGTATGATAAGATACATTCCGATGATCATGGGCATGTACCACATATGTGAAAGCCCCGGGTCTTTTAAAAACAGCATTTCTCTTAAAAGTCTTCCCGGAAAAAATCCCTCATTCTGTACCTTCCACTGAAATATGTAATTGATAAAAATCCAGATTTCTGTTGTGACAATCATGGGAATTACATATTTTCTGTAAAAGGAAAACGGCTCCCATTCCTTTCCCAGCATAAGCACTCCTGTAATGCCCAGAAAAAGGGGCACGCCAAGTCTGCCCACCATAAACAGAAAATTTAAAAGAAACCATTGTATGAAGCCTGTCTGCGCCTGTCCCAGAAAAATGGGGCGGTAATACGTCTCCGCAGCGTGGCACATCACAACGCATACAACAGCAAATGCACGTGCATAATCAATCCAGATAATTCTCTTTCGTTCTATTTGTAACTCACCTCCGTGGGGGACAAGCAAATTTATGACCTCTTAATTTTATCCGTTTCTATTCTATCTGACAAAGTGAGAAATCGCAACTGTTTTTTCCGTTATTGCAAAAGTTTGTACCCTCTCCTGTATACCCATACACCTGCCTTCACTATTTTATGTCAAAATTATTCTCACTTTGTAAAGAAAATTTTTATAAATATTAAATTTTATTACAAATTTCATACCAAAACCATTGACAATCAGAGTTTTTTTATATAAAGTTAATATATATGCGTAATCTTAACAGCGAGGTATGAATCAAATGAAATTTTTACAGCCTGCCATGACGCCTGCCCAGAGACTGGACTGGCTGGATATGGCAAAAGGAATCGGCATGATACTTGTTGTCTACGGACACAGTTATGGTCCCAGCAACTATTATGTTTATCTTTTTCATATGCCGCTTTTTTTTATTCTTTCCGGCTTTCTTTTTAACAGCGAGCAGAAATTCGGAACCTATTTATATAAAAAATTCACAGGCTTATATATCCCTTTTGCAGGGTGGAACTTTATTGTCATGATCATCCGCCTTATCGCGGCACAGCAAAGCGGGCTTCTCACGCAAAAACTTCTCGACGGACGTGTGGAAAACATGAAGCTTATGTTCCTGACAGTGGGAAAAGACGGCGAATACATGGGAGCCACCTGGTTTCTCGGTTCTCTTTTTGTGATCTCCATTGTGTACAAGCTTGTAGATATGATAATTCCGGAGGTAAGATCCAAACAGAAAATTATCCTTTTGATTTTCGGTCTTGTGGCAATTTACGGATTCCAGAACACTCTTCCCAACGGACAGAGCCGTACCCTGATCCTTGGCTTTTTCTTTGCACTGGGAAGATTCCTGAAATTTTATGAGGAAAGCTTTGAACGGTTTACCAACATTATCATGGCGCTTCTTGTCACCGTACTGTTCTGGGTTTTAAGCGGTTTTACACATGCAGATATGGGAAATAATGAATATGAAAACGCACCGCTTTTTGTAGTCTGTGCCCTTCTTGGAAGCTACATTGTAATCTGTATTTCCATGTGCCTTGAGAGAAGTAATTTCTCTCTTATTGAAACCATACGAAACCCCCTTCGTTTTCTTGGAACAAACACGCTTGATATTCTCCTGTGGCAGTTCGTGGCGTTCCGTTTCTGCGTCGCCATTCAGCTTGGACTTCAGGGACTTCCTGTCACAGAAGTATTTGCCCAGGAATCCAGATATTATACGGACAATGGCTGGTGGGTCCTCTATCTTGTCATTGGAATTATCCTCCCTCTTATCTGGGGATGGTTCCTCAGAAAAGGTCCGTGGGGCTGGGTTCTGAAAAAACTTCATCTTGTTTAAATGTATGCTCTCCTGCCTCAGAAATGAGGTTTTGGAGAGCTTTTTCATGCAGGAGAAATTTACTCTGTAATATTCCATATCACTTCTGCAAATAAGGACTCTTTTTTTGACAAACCAGGTTCTTCTCTATTGCTGTTTCCTATAGTAATATGTTATCATAATATGGAAGAAAATTTATAAAACTTACATATTATTGAGGAGGTTTTAACAATGGCAACATATTATTTGGCAGTAGACATCGGAGCATCCAGCGGACGTCACATTCTGGGACATCTGGAAAACGGAAAAATGGTTCTGGAAGAGGTTTATCGTTTTGAAAACGGAATGGTTAAAAAAGGCGATGAGCTCTGCTGGGAATTTGACCGTCTGTTTCAGGAGATTTTAAACGGTCTGAAAAAATGTAAGGAAATCGGCAAAGTTCCGGTAAGCATGGGCGTTGACACATGGGGCGTTGACTTTGTTCTGTTGGATAAAGACGGAAATGTTCTCGGAAACACAGTCGGATACCGCGACCACCGCACAGAAGGCATGGACGAAAAGGTTTACGAAGTAATCTCTCAGGAGGACCTGTACGCAAGAACCGGTATTCAGAAAGCCATCTACAATACTATTTTCCAGCTTATGGCTGTAAAACAGAAACACCCGGAATATCTGGAGCAGGCTGAAACTCTTCTTCATGTACCGGATTACTTCCACTATCTTCTCACAGGAAACAAGACCTGCGAGTACACAGAGGCTACAACAGGACAGCTTGTAAGCCCTGTTACAAAGGACTGGGATTTTGAACTCATTGATATGCTCGGCTATCCGAGAAAAATTTTCCAGAAGCTGATCATGCCTGGTACAAGCATTGGTCACTTCAGCGAAAAAGTAAAAGAAGAAGTAGGCTTCGACCTTGAAGTTGTAGCTCCTGCAACTCACGACACAGGTTCCGCTGTTCTTGCAGTTCCGGCTAATGACGACGACTTTATTTACATCAGTTCCGGAACATGGTCCTTAATGGGGCTTGAGAGAGAGACTGCCGACTGCTCCAAAAAGAGCTGCGAGCTGAACCTTACAAACGAAGGCGGATATGCAGGACGATTCCGCTACCTGAAAAACATTATGGGACTCTGGATGATCCAGTCTGTGCGCCATGAATTTGACGACAAATACAGCTTTGCTGAAATCTGCGCTATGGCAGAAGAAGCAAAAGATTTCCCGTCAAGAGTGGACGCAAACGACGAATGCTTCCTTTCCCCGGAAAACATGACTAAGGAAGTACAGGAATACTGCCGCAAAACAAATCAGCAGGTTCCGGAAACACTTGGAGAAATCGCAACTGTTATTTATACAAGCCTTGCAGACTGCTACGCAAAAGCTGCAAAAGAGCTTGAAGAAATGACAGGCCGTACATACAGCCGTATCCACATTGTAGGCGGCGGTTCCAATGCAGGCTACTTAAACGAGCTGACTGCTAAAGCCACAAAGAAAGAAATCCACGCAGGTCCGGGAGAGGCAACTGCCATTGGAAATATTACAGCACAGATGTTAAAAGCGAAGGAATTCGATTCTGTTGAGGAGGCACGTACCACCATTCACGAATCCTTCGGCATTAAAATTTATAAAGCATAAACTTTAAACGCATTAAGGAGGAACTTTAAAATGACTGCGAAAGAGAGATATGAATCAGCAAAAGCATTATACGCTTCCATTGGTGTAGATACAGACAAGGCGATTGAAACGCTGAAATCTGTCCCTGTTGCCATGCACTGCTGGCAGGGAGATGATGTAAAGGGATTTGACCAGGACGGTCCTCTTACAGGAGGGATTCAGACAACGGGAAATTATCCCGGAAAAGCAAGAACTCCGGATGAACTGATGGCTGACATGGAAAAGGTTCTGTCTCTCGTTCCAGGTCAGAAGAAACTGAACCTTCACGCAAGCTACGCGATTTTTGAGCCGGGCGAATATGCAGACAGAGACAAACTGGAGCCGAAGCATTTCGCTAAATGGGTAGAATTTGCAAAAAAACACAATATGGGCATTGATTTTAACCCCACCTTCTTCTCCCATGAAATGGTCCGCGATGGTCTTACCCTCTCAAGCCCGGACGAGGAAGTGCGCCGTTTCTGGATCAACCACGGCAAGGCATGTATCCGTATTTCCCAGTATTTTGCTGAGGAAACCGGTATTCCCTGCGTAATGAATATCTGGACAGGCGACGGATATAAAGATATTCCTGCCGACAGAATGGGACCGAGAATGCGCTACAAAGAAGCCATCGAGGAAATCCTTTCCGAGCCATTTGACAGGTCAAAGGTAAAACCATGTGTAGAATCCAAAGTATTTGGAATCGGCGTGGAGTCCTATACAGCAGGAAGCGCTGAATTTACATTAAGCTTTGCCGCAACACATGAAGGCTGCCTGCCGCTTATGGATAACGGTCATTATCACCCGACCGAGGTTGTTTCTGATAAGATTTCCGCACTTCTGTGCTTCTTCCCGGAAATTGCCCTTCATGTTACAAGACCGGTTCGCTGGGACTCCGACCATGTTGTTCTTTTTGATGATGAGACAAGAGAAATCGCAAAAGAAATCGTGAGAAATGACGCCCTCGACAGAGTGTATATTGCAACTGATTTCTTTGACGCCAGCATCAACCGCATTTCTGCCTGGACAGTAGGACTTCGAAGCGTTCAGAAGGCTCTTTTAAACGCCCTTCTCACTCCGAATGAAGCGCTTAAAAAGCTTCAGGATGAAAACCGCTTTACAGAGCTTATGGTAATGCAGGACGAGACAAAAACAATGCCATTCGGTGACGTATGGAAAGAATACTGCGAACAGTGCGGCGTTCCGGGCGACAGGGAGTGGCTTGACGATGTGAAGACATACGAAAAAGAAGTTCTTTCTAAGAGAAATTGAATTTTAAATCATAACTGATCAGATACCTGAAAAATAAATCTTCAGGAAATTACAAGGGGCACCGCAAACCGTCTCACCGGACGATACGCGATGCCCTTTTTTTATTTCTTTTACTGTTCTACTATATCCGAATGACCTCCGTCATCTCCACCGCCAGCGTTTCCGCCTCCGGTATTGTCATCTCCGCCTCCGGTATTTCCGCCTCCGGTATTATTATCGTCACCCGGATTTATTGCCGGACCATCTCCATTATTTCCATTGCCGGTATTGTCATCCCCGCCCGGATTCACTGCCGGACCATCGCTGTTATTTCCACCTCCGGTATTTCCGCCTCCGGTGCTTCCTCCACCGGTATTGTTATCACTGCCTCCTGCGCTTCCTCCACCAGTATTGTAATCATTATCATAAGAAGGCGTCTGATTTCCCTGATTTGAATTACCAGCCGGAGCGTTATTCTCCACAGCTGCCGGTGTCGGTGTCGGAGCTGCTTCCTCTTCTCCTGCCGCCATCATTTCCGCTGCCTTTGTGCTGACTGGTGCTTTTGTACTGGCGCTTGTATACGTAAGATAAACAACTTCGTCTTCCATATGTATCTCTGCCTTTGTCATATCGCCAAACGGAAAATTATGAAGAACTGCTTCTGTCTCATCTTCAAAGGTAAGACGCACATTATATGACGGCTTTTCTGCCTGAGCATCTGCATTTTCTTCCCCGGATGTTTTATAAAACAGAATCCTCTCTTCATTTACTGTAAAAGAATCCTTCTGCATCAGAAGATTTGATTTATATTCCTCTTCTTTTTCTGATTTTACAGACACTCCTGTAATTACTTTACCTGTACTGTTCTTCAGCAGAATTTCATATGCTCCCTGCACCTTTTCTCCCATCGTCTTTACAGGTACCGGAGTGGCTGTAGGTGCAGGTGTCGGACTCTGTACAGGTGTTGGAGTTGCCGTAGGTGCAGCCACTGCAACCTTATCTTCATTTTTTTCCTTTCCACAGCCGGTCATGGCTGCTGCCGTCACCAGAGTGCCTATCAATAATGCTGTTACCTGTTTTCTTTTCATGTTTTTCCCCTCTGCTTAATTTACTCTGTAGTGATTTTTGTAAATCCAGGTTCCCTTGTCTCCGTACTCAAACATAAGTCCGTTCTTTCCGCCTTCATGTGCGAAATAAGGATCGCATACATATGTTTTTTCATCTTCATCGATCTCGCACCAGCCGTGGGATACAAGCTTTCCGCTCTTGTACTGGATTTTTCCTTTTACATAATGTACATCATACCCAAGAAGCTTTGCCATCTGGTAAAATGTACTTGCCATAACAAAAGAATTGCCCTTTTCATTCTCAAATCCGTAAATCGCCAGATAATCCACTTCTTTTACGCCATCTGCCAGCTCGATATTCTTATCCTCGTATTTCAGTTCAGATGACCATTCAAATGCGTCTTCCAGATTCCATCCTTCTTTATCGAGAACTTTTGTTGCAAGCGCTTTTGCTTTCGGAACTTCCTTCATTACTCCGTCTTTATCTATATCATAGAATTTGCCGTTAATTTCATAGCATTTTTCATTTGTAAGAAGCTCTCCGTTTTTCTGGAAATAATATTTTTTGCCGCCAATACTTCTGATTCCGGAAAATCTGATTCCGCTTTTCTCAAAATAATATTTTTTACCGTCAATCGTAGACCAGCCAAGTTTCATCTGACCTGTTTTCGGTACAAAATAATACATTTTACCGCCAAGGCTTTTCCAGCCATATACCTGTCTTCCTTCTTTATCAAAATAATACTTCTTGCCGTCGATTGTGGACAAGCCAAGCTTCATCTGACCTGTTTTCGGTACGAAGTAATATTTCTTTCCGCCCAATGAACGCCAGCCGATTGTTTGATGGCCCTCTTTTTCAAAATAATATTTTTTGCCGTCGATCGTGGACCAGCCAACCTTCATCTGACCTGTCTTCGGCACAAAGTAATATTTCTTTCCACCCAAAGAGCGCCAACCGATTGTCTGATGACCCTCTTTTTCAAAATAATATTTTTTGCCGTCAATGGTGGACCAGCCGAGTTTCATCTGACCTGTTCCCGGTACAAAGTAATATTTCTTTCCGCCCAAAGAACGCCAGCCGATTGTCTGATGGCCGTCCTTTTCAAAGTAATATTTTTTGCCGTCAATGGTGGACCAGCCAAGCTTCATCTGACCTGTTTCCGGTACGAAATAGTATCTCTGCTTCTCGATCTCTTTCCAGCCTTCTGCACGTCGTCCTCCCTCTTCCAGAAAATACTTCTTTCCGTCAAGCGTTTGCCAGCCGCTTTCCGTAAGAATCGTTCCATCTTCCTTCTGCCAGTAGTAACCGTCCTCTTTTTTTACCCATCCAGGTTCCTGAGGTTCCTGAATTTCTTCCTTCTTATCACACTTTCCATCTGCGCCAAAATGATATTTTACATTGTCTACAATTCGCGTATCATTCATTACAATGGTTCCGTCTTTTTCAAGATAATACAGATCCTTCTCGTTTGCCTGGAAAAGCCCTGAGTGCTTGCTCTGGTCAGCCGCCTTTGCGCCTGTGAAAAGGTTTGCCGGAACGTCTTTTGTATATACAGGCAGTTCCTGTACTTCTGTTCCCGCTACATCCTTCTCCTCCAGATAATATTTCCAGCTTCCGCCCTGGTCACTGATATTTAATACATATCCGCCGGACGCTTTTGTTGCTCCTGTCGCCGCATCGGAAATCACGATATTCCATTCAGTGTCTCCCATGAGCATCTGTGGACCGGCTACAAGATATGCCTTTGTATCTCCCTCAATATAAGACCATGTTCCGTCTGCCGCATTCCAGTAAAAAGTTGTAAGAAGTTTGTCTTCTTCATATTTTTTTATGAAAACACCTGTAATATTTCCCTTCTCATCCTTATCCGGAACTACCTCTTCCCGGTTGAGCTCTTCTTTATCCGGAGTTTCAGACTCTGTACCTTCTTCTTTATCCGGCGCTTCCTGTGTTAAGGTATCTGTTCCATCAACAAGTACGTCTGCTAAAACCTCTGCATCTGTTTCCGGAATAACATCTGTGTTCTCTTCCGGCGCTTCCTGCATATTTTCTTCCGGAATACCAGTCACATCCTGCACCAGTACCTCTTCACTTTCCTCATAAGAAGAAAGAGAATCATCTGTCAGCTCTCCTGCAAATGCCGGAGAAACAGTTCCTGCTGTCATCGCTGCTGATAATAACACAGCCAGTATATCTTTTCTCTTTCGCATATTTATATTTCCTCCTTTTCGAACTGAATAATCAATAATAATATATAAATATTGTAGCATTGCAAAATTTCTATGTCAACAAATGGAAAGACAAAAACCCGCGAAAAATGGACTGCCTTGTCAGACAGTCCATTTTGTTTTCTTTATTTTACCAGTGTCAATACCCCATTCTTATCAATGTTGTATTTCTTTCCGTTAATCTTATATCCTTTTTTATTTGTCACAAGCTTTCCATCTGTGTGAAAATAATAATTCTTTCCTTTAATGCTTCGGATTCCGCTGAAACGGGAACCGTTTTTATTTGCATAATACTTGTCCTTTCCATCGATAATCCATGTATTCTGCTTCATCACACCTGTTTTTCTGTCAAAGAAATATGCTTTTCCACTGATGGACCTCCAGCCAAAATGCTGCTTTCCATCCCTATTTCCACCTTTATCAAAGTAATATTTCTTTCCATTTAAGGTAAGCATTCCTCTTTTCATGATTCCGGTCTGCTCATTAAAGTAATACTTATCTTTTCCGATTGTTTTCCAGCCTTTCACCATTTCCCCTGTTTTATACTGAAGGAAATATGTGTTGCCTTCAATAGTTTTTAAGCCTGTTACAAGTCTTCCTGTCGCAGGAGCCATGTAATATTTATTGCCTTTCCATGTCTGCCAGCCGGTTTTTCGTCTTCCGCTCTTATAAGCAAGGAAGTATTTACTTCCGCCAAGAGTCTGCCATCCGCCTTCTCTTAAGATTGTGCCGTCGTCCTGCTGCCAGTAATAGCCGTCCGGCTTTTTGATCCATTTTGCTTCTACCGGAACATAGGATTTGTAGCATTTACAGTCCTTACCGAAAAGATATACTTTTCCGTTTACAGTCATCTTTTTATTACGGACCATCGTTCCGTCTTTCATCAGGTAATACGTGTTTCCATTGATCGGACGAAGACCTGCGTGCTTTGACAGATCTGCACAGGCACCTGTATAAAACTCATCCTGAACATCCAGAGTATTTTTCCATTCCTTATGCTGTATCCCTTTTCTCACATCATACGTTGTATATGTGTAATCCCACGTTGCTTTGGATGTATCAAGATGATAGTCAGTAGCCGCATAGCCTTTTCCCTGAAAAGCATGAAGGAGCCAGTCCATATCTCCCCATATATTATGATATTCCGTTCCTTCAAGATATATTTCAGTCAGATCTTTCTCTTCCTCTGAATATTCATATACCTCCCAGTTATCTTCATCATAATACCACACATAAGTAAGCCAGTGAGTCTGCCATGAAGCGTTTTTACTGGTATACTGGTCAATCTCAATCCCCATAAACTGGTTGTATTCGTCATAAAGCTCAAACGCATTGTAATACAGCATTTTCGGAGCTTTTACGCTATATGAAGAACTGTTCGCTGCTGTCTCTGCAGGAGCAGATGTCTGTGCGATCAGCTCTTTTGTGTATTCCTCTGTCCCGGAATTTTCTTCCGTTACTTCCGGCGCTTCCAGAAGCACATCTGTCTCATTTTCCAGTTTCCCGGGTTCCTCCTGCAAAAGCTCGTCTGCCTCTTCCATTGGCAGTTCCTCGATTTCTTCCATTGGCAGTTCCTCAGGAACTTCTGTGATAACCGGTTCCTGTTCTGTTTCCGGAGCTTCCTCCATCGGCTCTGTTTCTGTTTCCGTCTCCTCTGCCGTCTCCATTGCTGCTGTTTCTCCGTCAGTAAGTGACTCCGCAAAAGCAGGCGTCACACTTGATGAAACCATTGCCGCTGAAAGTACAGCAGCCAGAAAGATATTCTTTCTTCTCATACTTTTTGCCTCCATATAAGCAAATATTTCTGTGTTATACTCATTGTATCATTCTGGAAAAACAGTGTCAACAGCTCTGTTTTTGCCAAAAACGGAGATGCCAAAGCATCTCCGTTTTTTTTATTTCATGTCAGTATTGTTCACAATTCTGCGAATTAGTCGTACAGGTTCTGTGCGATTTCTTCGTCGTTCATGTTTTCAGCTGTATACCACTGGCAGCCTGTATCAATATCTTCTACTTCTTCACCTTTAGCTGCTTTGTAAGCAAGCTCAACTACTGCTTCACCCATAGCTACAGGAGCCTGAGTAACTGCACCAGCGAATGTTCCGTCAGCAACTGCTGCTTTGATAACTGCACCGGAGTCAAATGTTACACCGAGAACCTGATCTTCGCCTGTACCGAATTTCTGAAGGTTTTCGTTACCTACAACCATAGAGTCACCGGAGTGCTGGTTGGAACCATAGATACAGATTGTGTCTTCTTTGTTTAACAGAGTCTGGCAGTCGATAGCGGACAGCTCAGATGTAACCTGTGAAGGAACAAGTGTCTCAATGATTACGTTTCCGTCATCAGAAGATTCTACTTTTGCATCGCCTACGTATTTCTCGTTACCTTCCAGTTTTACTTTATGACCATCAGCGATAGCCAGTTCACCGATTTTATCGATGAATCCAAGACCACGGTTTACGATAGACTCGGAAGTAGCATCCTGTCCCATAACACCGATTCTTACCGGTCCGTCTGCGTTTGCGATTCTGTCTTTCAGAAGTTTGTATGTTTCTTCTGCTGCAAGTTCACCTGCTGCATAGTTGTCTGTTGCTGCGTTTGCAAGGATAGCGCCTTCCGGAGCACCTGGAACACCAGAGTCAAATCCGATGATCGGGATTCCTGCTTCCTGAGCCTGTTTGATAGCATCGAGAGATGCCTCTGTATCAAGAGCTGCAAATGCGATTGCATCTGGTTTCTGGTTGATTGCAGAGTTTAACATCTGAACCTGGTCAGCAATATCAGACTCGGAGTTCGGTCCAACGAAATTGATTTTGCATCCTAATTCTGCTTCTTTGTTCTCTGCACCTTTTTTAACTGCCTGCCAGAACTGATGCTGGAAACCTTTTGATACGATTTCGATGTTGATCTCATCCTCTGCGTGTACAGTTGTTGTTACACCAACCATAGATCCTACCATTGCTGCGCATAATACTAAGCTCATGAGTTTTCTTTTCATTTTGTAATCCTCCTTAAGAATTATATAGTTTTGTATATGTGAACCGCGACACCCTCTGCGGTACATATCTTGTAAAAAATAGTTTTTGCCACCCCGGCTTTTAACTTTTATTTTTTATGCTGTTTTTTTGTTCTTTATTACGTCGATAAAGATTGCCACGATCAGGATAATACCGGTAATGATCTGCTGCCAGTTTGCCTGAAGTCCGATAAACGGAAGACCTGTTTTCAGCAGGGACATTACGAATACACCGAGAAGTGTTCCTGTAATTGTACCAACACCACCTGTCATGGAAGTACCGCCGATGATCGCACCTGCGATCGCGTCAAGCTCAAGTCCTGCGCCTGTTCCAGGAGCAATGGACTGGAACGTTGCTGCGAAAGCCACACCTGCAAGTCCTGCGAACAGTCCGGAAAGAACGTATGCAAGTCCCTGATATTTAATTACATTTACACCGGAAAGTCTTGTTGCTTCTTTGTTGCTTCCGATTGCAATGATGTAACGTCCCGGTCTTGATTTATTCAGGAATATGGACATTACGAATACAAGAACCAGAATCAGGATAAATCCGATTGGAATAATTGTTCCGTTTACATTAATCTTGAAAATATTTCTGAACCATCCCTGTGGTGTTGCTGTTGGCGGCCATGCTACACTCATTCCTCCTGTAAGGATAGAACCAAGTCCACGGCAGATCATCATCGTACCAAGTGTTGCGATGAAAGGCGGAAGGTCCATAACAGCTACAAGAACTGCATTTAAAAGACCGATCAGCATACCGAGAACGATTGTTGCAAGGATACCAACCCCAACCGGAAGACCCATTTTTGTAACAAGGTATCCTCCGAAAAGGCTGTAACAGATCATACCTGTTCCAATGGAAAGGTCAACACCGCCTGTGATCAGACAGAATGTAACACCGATTGCCATTAAACTGATATAATAAGAATATCCAAAAATACTTACTACTGTTGAATACTGACGGAACGCCGGACTTTTAATTCCGAAAAACAGCGCCAGAAGTACAATTACTAAAACAACTACAATTTTCTGTGTTCCAATTGCTTTTACAATGGGATTATTGGTAAAAGCATTTCCCTTTTTTTCTTTACCTGCCATCTCTCTCTCCTCCTCTTAATTTCTAAGGGTTGCCGCATGCATAATGTTCTCCTGGGTTGCCTCGGAAATATCGATTTCCCCTGTCTTCTTACCCTCGCACATTACCACGATACGGTCACTCATTCTTAAAATTTCTGTCATCTCAGAGGAAATCATGATAATCGACTTTCCTGCTGCTACCAGTTCATTCATTAAGTGATAAATCTCACTCTTTGCTCCTACGTCGATTCCTCGGGTAGGCTCATCGAAGATCAGTATGTCACAGTTCCTTACAAGCCATTTTGCAATAACGACTTTCTGCTGGTTTCCTCCTGACAGGTTTACCACTAACTGGTCTACATTCGGAGTCTTTGTCTTTAAGGATTCTACATACTGCTGAGCGATTTCTTTTTCTTTCTTCTTATTAATGAAGATTCCCTTTGTAAATTCGCCCATTGTTGCCATAGTGGTGTTCTCTGCCACGCTCTTTCCTACAACGATTCCGTATCTCTTACGGTCTTCAGAAAGATATCCGATTCCGCATTTTACTGCGTCCATCGGGTTTTTAATATCCACTTTTTCTCCGTTGATATAAATATCTCC
Organism: uncultured Blautia sp.; assembly: GCA_900549015.1. Lineage (GTDB taxonomy): Bacteria > Bacillota > Clostridia > Lachnospirales > Lachnospiraceae > Blautia_A. The sequence continues at coordinate 50,730 of URMH01000007.1, read as the reverse complement.
GCTTTCCTTCGGGTCTGCTCCGAACAGTGCTCTCGCTGTCTCTGTTCTTCCTGCTCCCATCAGTCCGGAAAATCCAAGGATCTCTCCTTTATGAAGCTCGAAGCTTACATCGCGCACCATTCTTCCTGCATTTAAATGCTCTACCTTCAGCACTACAGGTGCATCCGGTGCTACAGTGCTCTCTGTCTTCGGATCCTCATAAATTACACGGCCTACCATCATGTTGATGATGTCGTCCTTTGTGGATTCTTTTGTGATCAGAGTTCCTACATATCCTCCGTCTCTCATGACGGTTACACGGTCTGTAATGACTTTGATCTCATCCATTCGGTGTGATATGTATACGATTCCAAGCTGCTTTTCACGGAGGTCCCGAATGATCTTGAAAAGCTCTTCGATCTCCGTCTCTGTAAGCGCTGCTGACGGTTCGTCAAAAATAATTACCTTTGCATCATGGGAAATCGCTTTTGCAATTTCACACATCTGCTGTTTTCCTACGGTAAGATTTCCCATCTTCTCAGTCGGGTCGATGTCGATGTTTAACTGTGCAAACAGTTTCTTCGCTTCCTCATTCATCTTTTTATCGTTGATGAGTTTTCCGCTCATCATCTCACGTCCGATGAAAATGTTCTGCGCCACTGTCAGATGGTTCATCATGTTAAGCTCCTGGTGCACAATCACGATACCTGCATCCTGAGCTTCTCTCGGGTTGGAAAATGTTACTTCCTTTCCCTCGTAGGTAATGGTTCCGGAATCCTTGCTGTAAATACCTGTCAGTACCTTCATCAGTGTGGACTTACCTGCTCCGTTCTCTCCCATCAGGGCATGAACTTCGCCTTTTCTGATTTCAAGGTCTACATGGTCAAGTGCGTGTACACCGGGGAACGACTTGTCTATGCCTTTCATTGTTAAAATGACTTCACCCATGTCTTCACCTATATGTCCTTTCTAATGATTGATTAGTTCTTTCTCTTTTTGCTTCGTACATCGGCGTATACAGCCAGAATTACGATAATACCGGTAATTACATACTGATAATCTTTCTGGAAGCCCATTGCCAGGATACCTTCCTGAAGAAGAGAAATAATCATAACACCGATAATACTTCCTCCTATGGAAGCTACACCACCTGCCATGGAAGTTCCACCCATTACACAACTTGCAATTGCATCATTGTTAAAGGTATCACCAAGACCAGGCTGTACAGTTGTATAAGCACCTACATATGCGATAGCTGCAAATCCTGCAAGAGTACCACAGATCACATATGCGATCATTTCCCATTTCTTTACGTTTACACCAGAAAGCCGAACCGCCTCTTTGTTGCTTCCAAGGCAGAGGATATAACGTCCGATTTTTGTGTTATTCAAAATGATCGCGCAGATTACTGCAACAATCAGAAGAATAATCAGACCTGTAGGAATATCTGCACCGCCGATTTCCATACGAATCAGGTTACGATACCAACCAAGTCCGTTTTCATCTGCTGCCTGTGGCCAGCTTACAGACTGTGTTGCTGTAAATACAGAACCAACACCTTTTGCAAGCATCATAAGAGCCATAGAAGAGATAAAGGACGGAAGTCCCATATACGCTACTAAAAATCCATTCAGGATACCAAATACAAGACCAACTGCGATACATACAAGAAGTGCTACTGCAACCGGTACACCATCTTTTGTAAGAAGACGTCCGCCTACTAAAGCTGCACAGAACATAACCGGTCCAATAGAAAAGTCAATTCCGCCGGTTGCAATTACAAAAGTAACACCCAGTGCTAAAAATCCCAGGAAGTACGCATAGTTAAGTGCACTTAAAATACGGGAATAGCTAAGGAATGTAGGGCTGATGACTGCGAATACAATGTACATCAGAAGAAGTACACCGCATAAAACAATTCGGTTAAATCCAACTTTTTTCACAAATGGACTGTTTTTAAATTTCTCCATTTCCGTTCCTCCTAATTTCTAAGGGTTGCCGCATGCATAATGTTCTCCTGGGTTGCCTCGGAGATGTCGATTTCTCCTGTCTTCTTACCCTCGCACATTACCACGATACGGTCACTCATTCTTAAAATTTCTGTCATCTCAGAGGAAATCATGATAATCGACTTTCCTGCTGCTACCAGTTCATTCATTAAGTGATAAATCTCACTCTTTGCTCCTACGTCGATTCCTCGGGTAGGCTCATCGAAGATCAGTATGTCACAGTTCCTTACAAGCCATTTTGCAATAACGACTTTCTGCTGGTTTCCTCCTGACAGGTTTACCACTAACTGGTCTACATTCGGAGTCTTTGTCTTTAAGGATTCTACATACTGCTGAGCGATTTCTTTTTCTTTCTTCTTATTAATGAAGATTCCCTTTGTAAATTCGCCCATTGTTGCCATAGTGGTGTTCTCTGCCACGCTCTTTCCTACAACGATTCCGTATCTCTTACGGTCTTCAGAAAGATATCCGATTCCGCATTTTACTGCGTCCATCGGGTTTTTAATATCCACTTTTTCTCCGTTGATATAAATATCTCCGCTTTCCTTCGGGTCTGCTCCGAACAGTGCTCTCGCTGTCTCTGTTCTTCCTGCTCCCATCAGTCCGGAAAATCCAAGGATCTCTCCTTTATGAAGCTCGAAGCTTACATCGCGCACCATTCTTCCTGCATTTAAATGCTCTACCTTCAGCACTACAGGTGCATCCGGTGCTACAGTGCTCTCTGTCTTCGGATCCTCATAAATTACACGGCCTACCATCATGTTGATGATGTCGTCCTTTGTGGATTCTTTTGTGATCAGAGTTCCTACATATCCTCCGTCTCTCATGACGGTTACACGGTCTGTAATGACTTTGATCTCATCCATTCGGTGTGATATGTATACGATTCCAAGCTGCTTTTCACGGAGGTCCCGAATGATCTTGAAAAGCTCTTCGATCTCCGTCTCTGTAAGCGCTGCTGACGGTTCGTCAAAAATAATTACCTTTGCATCATGGGAAATCGCTTTTGCAATTTCACACATCTGCTGTTTTCCTACGGTAAGATTTCCCATCTTCTCAGTCGGGTCGATGTCGATGTTTAACTGTGCAAACAGTTTCTTCGCTTCCTCATTCATCTTTTTATCGTTGATGAGTTTTCCGCTCATCATCTCACGTCCGATGAAAATGTTCTGCGCCACTGTCAGATGGTTCATCATGTTAAGCTCCTGGTGCACAATCACGATACCTGCATCCTGAGCTTCTCTCGGGTTGGAAAATGTTACTTCCTTTCCCTCGTAGGTAATGGTTCCGGAATCCTTGCTGTAAATACCTGTCAGTACCTTCATCAGTGTGGACTTACCTGCTCCGTTCTCTCCCATCAGGGCATGAACTTCGCCTTTTCTGATTTCAAGGTCTACATGGTCAAGTGCGTGTACACCGGGGAACGACTTGTCTATGCCTTTCATGGTTAAGATAACTTCTCCCACAATTCTCCCTCCATTCTTTCCCTTATTTGGTCACGGCCTTCTCACCGCAAACGCGGTCTGCCTGCCAACTGTAAATATTATAGAACCTGTTTCTTAAAATTTTAATGGAATATCTTATAAAAAAAGGTTAAAAATTTACGATACCATAAATTTTTAACCTTTTTCTTATTTTTTACTGATTTTTTTGTAAAGAGGGACTCTGCGATTTAAAAGGAAAAAGCAGCTTTTCCACCTCTCTGTCATACATATTCTCCGGTGTGACGATCTGACAGCCGGAATCGAGAAAGGGACTTACTTCCTCTCCTTCCAGGTAGCGAAGGGTTTCCCGAACGCTCATATACCCCATCTTAAAAGCTTTCTGTACCACAAAGCACTGAAAAATACCCTGCTCCATAAGCTGAATCGCTTCCTGAGAGCTGTCAATTCCCACAACCTTTACTCTGTCCTGAACTCCCATCTCCTTTACGGCTCTGGCAGCTCCCACGGAGGAATACTCATTCATCCCCGCGATCATCTGAAGATCCGGATATTTTCTTAAAAGCTCTTTTGTCAGTTCGTACGAGCGCTCGTAAAGCGAATTACAGTATACAACTTCAACTACATTTTTTTCCAGTCCTCCAAGGCCCTCCCGGAACCCTTTTTCTCTTTCCATCGCAGTAGAAACTCCCTGCACATGGCTTACGATCGCCACCTTTCCCTCCGCTTCCAGAAGCGTGGCTGCATACTCTCCAAGCTTTTTTCCCGCGTCCAGGTTATCTGTGGAAATCATAAGATCCTGTTCTCCTGATTCTGTATAAGAATCCACAAACGTAATTGCCGTTCCCTGCTCCCTGGCTTCCTTTAAGGCTTTTTTGCACTTCTGAGAAGAATAACTGGACGGAGAAAATAAAATTGCGTCCGGTATTTCCTTTACCGCCTTTTCCAGCAGCTCCTCCTGCTTCTTTACGTCCTGTTCGCGATCCGGCGCTATAATCCTGATCTTTGCCCCGTATTCTTTTGCCGCCATCTGTGTTCCTGAAATAAGAGAGGTCCAGAAATCATTTGTACCATCTTCTGTTTTGGGGATATAAATCAGGTTCCACTCCTTATTTTTTTTCTGCTGCTGCTGATAATATCCGGCAGAAATCCCGATATAAATAAGAAGGACAATCACGCCTGCCGTAATCCATTTCCCGTATTTTTTCACAATTTTCCTCCTGTTTCCATAGGAATGGTAATTACTGCTCTGGTGCCTTCATTTTTTCTGCTCTTATACACAATTCCGTATTCCTCTCCATAATATAGCTTCAGACGTTTCTGCACATTATAAACGCCCACTCCGTTGGAATGATAATTTACCTTATGTTTTTCAAAAATATGGGAAAGCGTTTCTTCGTCCATTCCCACTCCGTTATCCTCCACCTCGAGAACCGCTTTTTTTCCTTCCAGATAGCCGCGCACTATCAGAAATCCTTTACTTTCCTTATATTTCAGTCCATGATAAATAGCGTTTTCAATGATAGGCTGAAGAACCAGCTTGATAATCTTCACTCCGGAAATAGCCGGGGATATATCGATCTGAAACTCCAGCTTGTCTTTATAGCGCATTTTCTGGATCGTGAGATAGCTTCTTGCATATTCAGCCTCCTGTCCTACAGATACAAGCTCATCTGCGTTACTGATGCTCTGTCTCAAAAGTCTTGCAAGGGAGGCTGTCATAAGTACAACCTCCTCATTTTTCTTCCCCTCTGCCATCCAGATGATAGAATCCAGTGTATTATAAAGAAAATGCGGATTTATCTGAGATTGAAGAGCTTTCAGCTCACTTTTCCTTTTTTCCTCCTGCTCGTGAATGTTCTGCTCCATAAGCTCCGCAATCCTGTGCGTCATCACATTAAAAGATTTCGTAAGGCTTCCTATTTCATTTTCCGAGGAAACCTCAATATCTGTTGTCGGAAATTCTCCTGTCTGCACTTTTTTCATAGAATCCCGGAGACGCTGAATAGGATATGTAATATTTCGCGCCAGCACCCTGGAAAGAATCAGAGACAAAATAATAAGCCCTGCCGCGCAGATCACATAAATCCGCTGCGCCTGTCTGCTGCTCTTTAATAATTCCGCCACGTTCATACACCCTACTACTGTCCAGCCCGTTTTATCAGAGCGGGAAATCGTATATATTTTCTCATGCTCCCCCTCTCCCACTGTCACTGTGTCTGTTTTCGCATTCATGACAGCTTCAATGTTTTCTGTCTGCAGCTCATTATAAAGCTGCTGCTGCTGAGGGTGATACACAATATTTCCGTCCTGATCTACAATAAAAACATAGCCCTTGTCCCCGATGCTGTTCTGGTCGCACAGCTCACTGATCGCGCTGTAATTCAGGTCTATAAATACCGCTCCTTTTGAAGCGCGGCTTCCCACAAGATTGGAAATCCCCCTGCTCATGGTGATGACCCAGGGACGTTCTCCCTCGATCACATGCTGTACATGAGACGAAGTGAGAATCGACTTTCCCTTACTTTCCACTGCTTTTTTGTACCACTCCTGTGTAGAAAGATCAAGATCCGGATTTTGTGACGAATACCCTGTATTAAAAAGCGAATTTCCTCCATCGCACACAAGTCCGATATTTCGAATATCCGACCTTCCTTTTAAAATAATCCTGAACTGCTCCAGAAGACGTTTTTCATGTCCTCCATCAGGATTTCCCCTGAAAAGATAATATTGGGCGTCTTCGCTTCCTGAGATTACAGATACAATGTTGTCCATGTACGTAATATAAGAATCGATATTCTGATTTATCTGTTTTGTAATGGTCTGTGTATAAAGAACTGAATTTTCAAAAATCGCAGAATCTGTATACTGCACCGATACTGCCGTTACAATCAATACTGCTGAGAGCACCAGAATGGCAACTGCTGTAAAAATTGTACTCTGTATGCTTTTAAAATGTCTGGAAAGGCAAAGCCCTATCCTGGATTCCTTCATTTTCGTTTCTCCCTTGCGTATTCCGTAGGTGTTTTTCCTGTCATCTTTTTAAAGGAGATTCCAAAATAATGAGGGTCTGAAAATCCTACTTTTTCCGCAATCTCATAATTTTTTAGCGTTGTATTTTCCAACAGTTCTCTTGCCTTTTCCATGCGAACCCGAGTCAGAACCTCAATAAAAGTCTCTCCTGTCACCTCTTTAAAAATCGTGCTGAAATGGCTTGTACTGATATTGAGATAAGAGCATATGCTGTTGAGGCTTAAATCTGCGTCCATATAATTTCTTCTGATATATTCCATTGCCATAGACGCCTGTCTCTTTCCACTGGAACTGTTCATACAGCAAAGCTGTTCATATATGTAATCTGCATATTTTCTCACAAGCGCCATAGCCTGCTGAAAGCTCTTCTGTTCTGTAACCTTCTGAAGAAGCTCTTCTCTCTGCCGCATAATATTTTCTGTATCGGAAGTAATACTTTCACATACATTTCCGGCAGCTCTTATAATCTGCTGCAGATAAATACATGCACGGCTTTTGTCCACAAGGGCTCCTTTAATCTTTTCCTCCATCTTATTGAGAGAATCGTCCATCTCTTCTTTTTTCCCGGAACGTACCGCTTCTGCAAATTCCCGTATTTCTTCCTGGATAAAAAGCTCCTTGTCTGTCTTTTCTTCCTCCATATCCATAAGAAGATTCCCTCCCAGAAGATACCGGCACAGAATCCCTTTCTGCGCAAGGGCATACGACATACAGAGTTCTCTTGGATCTCTTACCCAGCTTCCGATTCCTATAGACGTCTCGATTCCAATCACTTCTTTTACTTTACTCTGAATCTCTTTGCATATATCTCTTATTTTACGCGCAAATTCTCCGGTTCTGTTTCCTGTAAAAAGAATACATACCCGACTGTTTCCTTCCTGATACGCAATTCCTGCATTTTCTCTTGTAACAATCTCATCACTGACATTAAACAGAACAAATGCCATAAGCGCACTCTCCTGCCGTTTTTCCATATCTATGTATTCCATATCTGCATATAAATCCATATCAAAAACAGCAACTCGATAATTGGGAGAATCAAGAACGATACCCATATCTGCAAGCTCTCTCAGACTTTGTTCCACATCTCTCGTAAGATGTACAAGAGATTCCACTGCCTTGGAACGGATTACAATGGCATTTTTTCTGTAATCCTGGGAGGTTTTTGTGAGATTTTCAAGTTTTGCCTTTTCTCTTCTTTTTGCGTCCACCTGTTCCTTCATGCTCTCTATAACCTTGCGAAGCTCCATTGCAGTAACAGGCTTTAACATATATTCACTTACGTTATACTGAATTGCTTTTTTTGCGTATTCAAATTCACCGAAACCACTGAAAATCACAATTACAATATCCGGATAATTGTCATGGAGGAAATGACTCAGTTCCATTCCGTCCATATACGGCATACATATATCTGTAAGTACAATATCTACCTCATGCTCCTGTACAAAAGCAGCTGCCTGCTGCCCGTTTTCACAGTCTCCTACAAGCTCGCAGTCCATTCCCTTCCAGTCAATATTTTCCCTGATTGCGTCACGTACCAGAATTTCATCATCTACCAGTAATATGCGATACATCTCCCTTTTCCTACCCCCGTCAGTTCTTCGTTTATTATGTTTTATCCTATCATATTTTGTAGAATTTTACAATCATTCGTGGTATTCTATCAATCAGAAACTCATTCATAATTACGGTTCACACACTATAGGAGAGGGGAGAAATATTTTATGAATATTTCAGACTATTTAAGCGGCATTCAGCATCTTGGAATTCCCACAGAAAACATGGAAGGCGAAATTCATTTTCTTCCATTCCGGGAAAACGGAGTTAAATATTTTACGATTGAAGGACCAAATAAGGAAAAAGTGGAATTCAGTCAGTATTTATAAGAGAAACGTAAATTTTTCATCTTTTCCCGGAAAATATTACCTTGTCTTTCTTCCTGTTTAAAGATACTCTATAGAAAAGAACGTCTGGATTTTCTGACAATCCGGATGCAAAGAAAAGCGACCTGAAAGGAGTCATATTATGTTAAAAGGTATTCCTGAAATTTTATCACCTGAATTATTAAAGGTTTTATGCGAAATGGGACACAGCGACCGTCTTGTAATTGCAGACGGAAACTTTCCTGTAGAATCTATGGGAAAAAATGCGATCACGATCCGCTGCGACGGACATGGCGTTCCTGAACTTCTCGATGCGATCTTAAAAGTTTTCCCTCTGGATACATATGTGGAACACCCGGTAAATCTTATGGAAGTTATGCCGGGAGACACTGTAGAAACTCCAATCTGGGATACATATAAAGAAATCATTGCAAAGCATGATGAGCGCGGCGCCGCTGCAGTAGGCAATATTGAGCGTTTCGCATTTTATGATGAAGCAAAAACATCTTACTGTATCATCTCCACAGGAGAAAAAGCGCTCTACGCAAACATCATGTTGCAGAAAGGCGTTGTTATCAACGACTGACAAACGGCATTTCCTATTTTCATTTTACACATATTCATTTATAAAAAGGCTGCACTGCAGTCTTTTTATATTGAAAAAAACTCCCGGGCGCTCTGTTATCTCAGCACCCGGGAGTCTTTGTTTTATTTATTTTAATTTCAGAAAATACAGAAAAATAAGCACAAGCAGAATCAGGGCTGCCGCCGCCCATAAAATGGGATTCATAAATAATCCGGAAACGGCATCTACATTCTTCGAAGAGGCTGTTTCTGCCGGTGTTTCTGTTGGTGTCGGCGCCTCTGTCGCCTTCGGCGTTTCTGTTGGTGCCGGCGCCTCTGTCAGCACTGGTGTCTCTGTTGCCTTCGGTGCTTCTGTCGGCGCTGGTGTCTCTGTTGCCTTCGGCGCTTCTGTCGGCGCCGGTGTCTCTGTTGCCTTCGGCACTTCTGTCAGCACCGGTGCTTTTTTATCTATGGCTCTCTCTGATCCTTTTCCAGTTCCCTGGCGCTCTCCTGCCTCAGAAATATTGATCCAGCCTTCTTTCTCTCTTCCCGTTACTTTTCCCCAGAGATTTCCGTCTTCTGTCTCTGCCTTCATGGAAATATGAACCGTCTCTCCGTTTAAAATTTCCGAAGAAGATATTTCCGGGAATTTTTCTCCCGGTCCTGTATACATTTTCACACTTCCCGCCTTCGCTCCGATCACGAGGTCTTCATCTGTCTCCTCTGCTCCCAGCACACCCAGCTCCGATTTTACGGCTTCTGTAAGAGTGACCGGTTTTAAATCGTCGAAAAGTACAAATCCTTTCAGTTTATGGTACTCTGTAAGCCCCCACTCTTTTCCTGTGGTATCTTTCTTCTCCCCTTTAATGTGAAGCGCTGTTCCATTTGGAATCTTTTCGTTATTCAGTTTTCCTCCGGCTTCGTCTGCATTTGCATAAATATCGATGCCCCCGTTTCTGGATTCCACAATCATATAGTAATCTGTCACGTAATCTACTGTCTGTCCTTTATCTCCGTCAGCCCATACAGAAACACAAAAAACAAGACTGAAAAGAATCACCAGAAAAATGCCTGCTGTTTTTTTCATATTCTTCCCCTTTTTAACCCTTTTTAATATGTATTTTCTCTCATTTCATTTTACCATTTTCCTGCCGGGTTTCAATCCTTTTTTTGCGACAAACCGGGAAAATACTCGACATTTCATTTCCTTTTCAGTGATTTTCTTTCCCCGCTCCATGCTCTGATTCGTTTTCATACTTCCTGCCTGCAATATAGACAGGTATAAAAAGCGTACTGAAAAATACTGCCAGCATTGTCCACTTCCAAGCTGCATTGCTCAATGTAAGCCCTGCGCTTTTTGCAAGAAAAACCCCCGCTGGAAGGAGTATCATGGAAAGGCAGCACCAGTATCTCATAACTTTTATAATATACGGCCAATTTCTGTTGTTGAATTTCATTCCCATCATATTCATGCGAAATGGTCCATCATAAAAAACAGTTACTTTTTGTTCATCGTAGAATCCCGGCAGCTTTGTTTTTACAAAAAAACAGAAATAAGCTCCAAAGATTGCACACAATACTATCAGCACGGCAAGAGACTCAAAAAAAGGCTCTCTGCGATTTAAAAATAATCCTACCGCTCCCAAAAGCAGAGAAATTCCGTAAAAAATGAACCATCTGCTTTTCACCTGATATGCACGCTCTGTTTTTTCCTCTCCGTAATGAATCGCCGTCTTTACAATATCCTCCACTGTGTCTGTCTCCAAAATGACATTTTTCTCCATTCTCTCGCACATTAAAAGTTCCGTGACCGAAACTCCCAAAAGCTCTGCAAGAGGAATCAAGAGACTGGTGTCCGGTATACTGTTTCCGGTTTCCCATTTACTCACCGCCTTATCAGACACATAAAGCTGCTGTGCAAGCTCCTTCTGGGTATATCCCTTTTCTTTTCTAAGCTCGGATACAAGAGCCCCGAATTTTTCTTTGTCGATCTCGAACATGTTGATCACCTCCAATGAAAATTTTAAGGGAAATTGCTGTTTTTCACAACCGAACAGCAGTAGAATCCCCTGTTTTCACTGGTATTCCGGGTTTCGAACCAAAAAGGAGCTGTGCATCAGCACAGCTCCCCATCTGCTTTAAGCAGCATATTTTATTTGTAAAGTGGTCCGTAGTTTTTGCAAGCTCTGTAGTCTGCGCCTTCTTTGTCCATTCCGAATGCGTTCCAAGCTGCTGGACGGAAGATTTTTTCTTCCGGAACATTGTGCATGCAAACCGGAATTCTCAGCATAGAGCACATTGTGATAAGGTCTGCACCGATGTGTCCGTAAGAGATTGCACCGTGGTTTGCACCCCAGTTATTCATTACATCGTAAGCAGTCTTGAATGCGCCTTCGCCTGTACATCTTGGTGCAAACCATGTACATGGCCATGTGTAGTCTGTACGTTTCCAGAGTTTATCAGAAACTTCTTCCGGAAGGTTTAATGTCCATCCTTCAGCGATCTGAAGAACCGGTCCTAATCCTTTTACAAGATTCAGACGGATCATTGTAGCAGGCATTTCTGCTTTTGTAACAAATCTGGAAGAGAATCCGCCGCCACGGAAGTATCCGTTGTCTGCTGCGTTCCATGTTGTAGCGTCCATGATCGCTTTCTGGTCTTCCTCTGTTACATTCCACCATTCTTTCATTACGCCGTTGCCGTTTTCGTCTTTTGCTTCGCCGCAGGCGTCAAGGCAGCATGCGCCGGAGTTGATAAGGTGGATAAATCCGCCGTTCTCTTTTGCAACGCCTTCCAGGTCATATCCTGTTGCTTTCTTAACAGCTTCCGGACTCCAGTATGTACGAACGTCTGCAAACATCTGCGCACGGTTTGTAAGAAGTTTCATGAACATCATTCCAAGACCGTTTAATACGTCGTTCTCTGTTGCAAGGATGTATGGCTCTCTTGCGCCATTCCAGTCAAAGGAAGTATTTAAAACTGCCTCTGCAAAGTCACCGTTAGGATAGAAGTCTGTCCACTGTCTCTGTCCCTGGAAACCTGCTGCAAGTGCGTTATGTCCGATTGCTTCCTCGGAGAATTTCGGGTCAAGATTATCGCAGCCGTTCATCAGCTCTTTGATGATAACTGCCATTTTAACTACAAATTCAAACTGCTCTTCTTTTTTCTCCGGGCTCATCTGTAATTCTTCCGGGTTCTTGTCGAAGCCGATCTTACATGTCTCTTTTGCCCATTTCAGAGCTTTTTCAAACTCTTCGTGATCATAGATGCCCTCTGTCATACGACGGATAATTTCTACCTCGTCAACAGATTCTACACGCATTCCAAGGTAGGACTCGATAAAGTCAGAATCAATGATAGATCCACCGATACCCATGCAGATAGAACCGATCTGTAAGTAGGATTTGCCTCTCATGGAAGCTGCTGCAACTGCTGCGCGTCCGAATCTTAACAGTTTTTCCTGAACGTCTTCCGGAATAGATGTGTCGTCTGCTTCACAAACATCATGTCCGTAGATACCGAATGCAGGAAGACCTTTCTGTGCGTGTGTTGCAAGAACAGATGCAAGGTATACAGCGCCAGGTCTTTCTGTTCCGTTGAATCCCCATACAGCTTTGATCGTCTGCGGATCCATATCCATTGTCTCGGAACCGTAGCACCAGCAAGGTGTAACAGTTACTGTAATATCAACGCCTTCTTTGCGGAATTTTTCTGCACATGCTGCAGATTCTCCAACACGTCCGATTGTTGTATCTGCGATAACAACTTTTACCGGCTCTCCGTTAGAATATCTTAAATTGTCTTCAAACAGTTTTGCAGCGGATTTCGCCATGTTCATTGTCTGTTCTTCCAGAGAACCTCTTACGTCAAGAGCACCTCTTCTTCCGTCGATTGTTGGACGGATACCAATTACAGGATAACCACCGATTAATCTGCTTTTTGCCATAATGAATTACCTCCATTTATTAAGCTCAATGTCTTTGTAAGAGAAGTTTTCCTATCAAAAAAAACCGCAGGAAACCTACTCTCGTTTCTTATGTAGTCAATTATACATTTGCCTTCTTTAAATTACTTGTGCTATAATAGCAAATAATAGTACAATATTCACTTTTTTGCATTTTTTTGGAAAGGAGGATTTTTCCATGCACGATTTAGATCAAAATGAAGACCGTTTAAGAGGCACTTACGGCTTTCCCTTTGAATTTCATCACATTGACAGCAGTCACCCACGCTACATTATGTCCTATCACTGGCATGTGGAATATGAAATCATGCGTGTTCTTGAGGGAACTCTCACTGTTACTTTAGACGAAAAAAGTTTCACAGCAAAAGCCGGAGATATAATTTTTGTACATAGCGGAATTCTGCATTCTGGCATTCCGGAAAAATGTGTCTATGAATGTATTGTTTTTGATATGAATGCATTTTTGAAAGCCGGATCTGTATGTTCCGGGTACATTCAGAGAATTGTTCACCAGGACATTATGATTTATCACCACTTTACCGCAAAACAAAAGGAAATTATTGCGTCTGCAAATAGTATTTTTCAGGCTTTCCTAAAAAAAGAGGACGGATATGAGCTCACTGTCTTTGGACAATTTTACCACTTTTTCGGTCTTATTTTTGGTAACCATTACTATTTTGAGAGTCTCCCAAAAGCAAGGCGTGATTATAAGAGAATTCTTCAGCTCAAACAGGTTGTGGAATTTATTGAGAAAAACTACAGTTCCCCCATTACCTTGCAGCAGCTCTCTGACTCTGTTTCTATGTCTCCCAAATATTTCTGCCGCTTTTTTTCGGAGATGACGCACCAGACGCCTATGGATTACTTAAACAGGCAAAGAATTGAGCAGGCGTGTTACCAGCTCTCCACGACAGACGATTCCATCACGGAAATCGCATACAGAAACGGATTTAATGACTTGAGCTACTTTATCCGCACCTTCCGGAAATATAAGGGCATCACCCCCGGAAAATACAGAAAACCGGGCGCGTCACGCCCGGTCTCCTGAGTTTCATTCTTTTATATTCTGTAATTTGTTAATAATTAGGTGCATACACCATTCCATAAACAAGCACGCAGGATGCAGCCAGTAAAACAGAAGATACCCGGAAGAAGATTCTCTTCACTCTCTCACTTTTTATCAGTCTGTCCAGCCAGGTTTCATAACCCAGTGTAATAAAATACATTATCGGCAAAAGACCGGGCATAATATATCGTCCCTGCGCCTGAAAATCGCTGGCGTACGCGTAGTAGAGCAGAAGGATAACCGGTATTATAACAGCAATCAGAAGGCACAGTCTCAATAAATTCATACTGTTCCATACTTTCTCCTTCCGGTATCTTCTGATAATAAGCTCGCCTTTTTCATCTTTGATCCGTTCTTCACCCAGATCACGATTTGCAACAAAAAAGTATTTCCGGATACAGAAAAGATTTCCGGCAGCTCCAAGTGCAAAAAATACAACATATGCCTTTGTCCAGATTTCCGGCATGAAAATATCCATAAACCCAAACATTCCGATAAAGCTTGCCACCACGGTTCCCATCCAGTTATAATGCCATGTTTCCGGCTGCCAGAAGAGCATATACGGAAGGCTCATGCCGATTGCCTGCGGCGTTTCCCTGTTGGACGGCTTTAATTCCGGAATGGCATACATTTCCGCATAGTGGTCTGAAACCGTCATTCCCAGTATATCTCCGTCATACATGATTCCATTTCGGATAAACCACCAGCCGGTAAACAGAAATACGATTCCCAGCATGAAGAAACCTTTTTTCAGCATCTCCTGATAATTCCACTGCTGTTCCCCGCATTTCAGCATCATTCCTGCAAACAGAAGCGCGCTGCACAGAAGAAATCCATACGCATTGTAATACGACATCACACACAGAGACATGGATAAGCCCAGCTGCACACATACCTTACCCGTCCAGCCTTCCTGAACTGCTCTTACCCAGCAGTAAAATATCCATGCTGTCGCAAGAATCGCCAGGGAATCCATATTCTGGTATGTGTGAAGAAATGCCGCTCCGGGAAGAAACGTAACAAGAACTGCAAAAAACCATGCCTTTTCTTTTTCAAACAGCCGTTTTCCCAGCCTGAGAGCCACAAACGCCAGCAAAGTCCCAAAGAGTACATTTGTCAGACGCATAGATTTATAGTAAATGTCAAAATCATCTGTGAACAGAGTGGTCAGCCATCCAAAACCGGCTGATATAATACAACTTGTATAGGGTTTAAACGCATACGAAATTCCCCACTGTGGATTTCGTATCTCCGGATCGCGTCCGTCCGGCAGTTCCCCGTGCTCCACAATATAGTTGGTAAGCCTGTATCTCATCTCTTCATCAGGTGAAGCATTCAGGGGCGCCTTCATTGCCCACACAAACAGGAACAAAAACACAAATACCAGAAAAAGGAGCTCACATACTTTCTCCCGGCTGATAAACGCTTTTTTATCTTTCATTTCTCTCATTTTATATGTTTCCTTCTGATTTATAACCTTTTCAGGGAAAAATCCTGACTCTTTAATGTGAGGTTCGGATTGTAATAGGGGTCCGGTTTTGCAAAAATATCCGGCCAGTGACTCTCCAGGGTTGCGATTTCTCTTGCAAATCTCTCCCTCTTTTCCGGCGTATCCTCAAGCCCTCTTGATTTTGACTCGTAATGATACAGTTCCACATAAGGATTATATACCACGAGATAGCCGGCGTCCCGCACCTTAAGGCAGAAATCAATGTCGTTAAAGGCAACTGCAAGGTCTGTGCTTAAGCCGTCCACCTTATCAAAGGCTTCTCTTTTTACCATCATGCATGCCGCTGTCACTGCGCTGTAATTCTGTGCGCAGATAATTCTGTGACAGTACCCTGTATTTCCACGTGGCTGCTGTACAAAGCAGTGTCCTGCAATTCCGCCAAATCCAAGGACAACGCCTGCATGCTGCACCGTGTCGTCTTCATAATAAAGCCTTGCTCCCACGATTCCCACATCAGGGCGCATACAGTAGCCAAGAAGTTCTTCCAGCCAGTCCGCATTGATCACCTCTGTGTCGTTGTTGAGAAGAAGCAGATATTCGCCCTTTGCGTAAGAAGCGCCGAAGTTGTTAATCTCCGAATAATTAAAAGGACCGTCCCAGTAAACCATATGAACCTTCGGATTTTTCTTTTCCAGCTCTTTATAATAGGAAAAGGTTCTCTCCTCCGTACTGTTGTTTTCCACAATAATGTACTCAAAATTCCGGTACGTGGATTTCTCTTCCACAGAGGAAATACACCGTTCCAGATCCTCGATGTGGTCTTTATTTGGAATGATAATGGAAATCAGCGGATCATGATCACGAATATATCTCGTTCTGTAAAGTCCGAGATACTCACCTTTGTAAACCTCCGCTTTTATGCCGATTCTTTCAAAATGAGCCTCAATCGCTCTCTTGCCGGCATCAAAGGCGTACATCTTGCTCTCCGGATTTTCCGATGTGGAATCCTCATGGCATCTCCAGTGATACAGAATTTTGGGAATGTGATAAATATGCTGCGCTTCCTCCACACACCGGAAAATAAAGTCGTAATCCTGAGCACCGTCAAATTCCGGACGAAGAAGACCGACTTTATCGATCAGTTCTTTTTTTGCCACAAACAGGTGGCAGATATAATTCACCGTACAAAGCAGATCCAGGTTAAAATCCGGTTTAAAATGGGGCATAAAGAATCGGTTTCCCCTCATGCTCATTTTATCCTCGTCTGAATACAGAACGTCTGTATCCGGATTTTCATTTAACGCCTTCACGCATTCATAGAGAGCGTGTGCACACAGCACATCGTCATGGTCTGCAAACGCAATGAAATCTCCTGTTGCCGCCTCCATTGCCGCATTGGTATTCTGTGCAATGCGAAGAGGCTCTTCATTGTAAATCACTTTAATCCTGCTGTCAGATTCCTCAAGCTTCTGTAAAAGAGCTGAAACAGGAGAATGCTTTCCGCTTCCATCAGAAAGACAAAGCTCCCAGTTTGTATATGTCTGGGCTTTCACAGAATCTACAAGCTGTTTTAAGTATTCCTCTTTCGTCTTATAAAGAGGCACGACAATACTGATTTTCGGCGCGTAATCAAATGTTGCTTTTCTCTGTTTTGAAAGCTCGCTCTCTGTTGGAAGATGCTTCGGAAGCCAGTCGCTGTAATCTACCGGTCGGTTCGTACGCTCAGAAAGTTTTCTTGCCGCTTTTACAACAAGCGCCTTCACTCCATTTGCCTGCATATAGGCAAGGGCTTTCCTCCTGTATTTTTCTGCTTTTCCAAGAAAAATCTCTTTTGTTCCAAGACCTATCTTATGGACAGATTTGCTTCCGTCCTCCTGACGCATTACAAGGTAAAGAAATTTCCCGGAAAGTCCGTCTGCCTCCACATAAAATCCCGGTTCTCTGTCAATGAGACACTCCCGGAACATTCCTTCCACATCCACGCGGGCATTTCTCTGCACAGGCACAGAAAGGGGATTTTTATTTTCGTCAAAGAGGCGGATCTGCACATGAGAAGCACCTGCTGCCCATCCCCTTAACACGAGAGAATGATTTTTTTTATTTACCCGCTCTTCCTCTATATAAAACTGAGGTTTTCCTCTTTTCTTTGCGAGAACAGAAGACTTACTATGAAACCATTCCAGACGCTCCTTCTCAAACACAGCGTATACTTTTAACATCTTATATCCGGAAAGTTCCTCCGGAAGCTCTATGAGAGCTTCCACTCTCTGCCCGCCCAAAAGCTCCCCGTCCTTAAAGCGCTCGACTGCGCTTTTTGCAATGCACTGCTCTGTGGAAACCAAAAGCTTCTGATCGTCAAGAAATGCCTCTATGGTATATTTTTCAGGAATCACTCCCTGTATCAGATATTTGCACCTGTCATTTAAGAAAAAGCGTTCTTTTTCCACTATCAGCAACTGATTTCTCATGATTTCACTTCCTCTCCACCATCTTTCTGTATTTCCTGTACAGCTTCCAGATTTTCGTATTTTTCATTTCCCGTATAAGATGATTTTTTCTTTTAATCTCTTCTTTCAGCTCCCTGTTTTCTCTCTGAAGCTGTTCGTATTTTTCCTGACGCCACATAGCTCCCGGAGTCATATCTGCATACATCTCCCGCATGGGAATGTGACCTTCTGTAAGATACTTCTGGAAACACGCTTCCATTTTTTCAAACTGGCTCCTCATAGAAGGGGTGATTCCCAGTTTTCTGTACAGTATATCCTCATCAAGAACTTCCCTCATGGGATTGGTGCGGATATAATAGTGGATCACACGGTATAATACAAATTTTCCAGGAACAGGAAAATCAAAGGTCCACTCATAATCAAGGACAACCGGAGGATTCGTAAGCACAAGATTCTGACAAACCATGTCAATGTCCGTCACCTCTGCACACTCCATCTCCTGAAAAAATACAGTTTCTCCAAATACTTTTGTAAATTCCTCCGTAGTTTCAAAGATCCTGCCTTTATATATCTTTTCAATTTCTGTGAGATAGCCTGTGAGAAGTTTTTCCGCCTCTTCTTTTTCGCCCTGCTTTAAAAGACTGTCAAGACGCTCCTCCAGTGTCTCTCCTGATACGTATTCCAGAACTGCGCTTTTTCCCTCAAGTGTACATTTGTTACATACAAAAGGAGAATCCTGGAAGGCTTTTTCAAGCTCTTCTCGCCATTTTGCCAGAGAAGCCACGTGCGCTTCTCCCTCTTTTCCAACCGGTGTTTTTCGCACAATTCTCATGCCGTCCTGTTCCAGAATATCGGTGCGGAGAGAAAATCTTCTGCCTCTCTCATTCGAATATTTGCTGTATATTAATTTCTCCATTATCTGCCCTCCCACTGCGCCACTACAAGAAAGGAATTGGAAAATTCCGGGAATAAACCGCTCTCGATCAGGGAATCATACACCCTCGGTTCATCAAACAAATACACTCTTTCTCTGTCATAATTTGCAAATGCATGAGAAAGCTCCCCTTTTTTCGGAAGATACTCATCGGAATAAATCGTCATCGGGAATTTATAGTCCGGATACGGATAGTAAAAGAAGGTGGAAAACTCTCCCGCCTGGCTGATAATATCAGAAAGCTCTTTCTTTGAGAATGTTTTCACTCCCTCTGTTTTCGGATACCCTTCCAGACCTTCAAAATAAGTTCCTGTGTGGTCTTCTGTACAGCCTGCCCAGTATTTTAATCCCAGACGGTTTTCAATGGCAATGATAATTTTTCCTCCCGGCTTTAAGTGACGGGAAATCCGGCGCAGCATTTCCACATACGGTTCTTTTGTACCAATGTATCCTTCTGAATATTCAAACACGCCAATTAAAGTAATATAGTCAAATTTTTCTTCCAGATTTTTTTCTATGTCCTGGAAATTTCCTACCATAATCTTTATGTTATCGTAATTTCTGTTCCGGTAAGCATTGATGGTACTTCTCATTTTCGAAAGCTCAATGCAGGTAAGAGAGCCTGCTTTTTCCGCAAGAGCGCCTGTGACTGCTCCGCAGCCGGAGCCAATTTCCAGTACCTTATCTTCCTTTGTTATGGGAAGCCATTCCAGAACATTTTTCCGCACATGAGAAAAGTGATAAAGAACAGGCCAGCTCTTTCTCTGTGCAATGACATCGTTTAATTCCTCTTCTCTGTAATGCTTCGCGATTTCCAGAAGTTCCTCCTCAACGGGACCGTCACTGTATAAATCTTCTCCCGGATAATAGGTGTAATCCAGGGTCACATTTCCGATTTTTTCCTGCATAAAACTCTCCTTTTTATTCCAGTTCTTCAACGCTTACTCTGGAATTCATATCATAAAAACCAACTGTATTTTTATGGGAAACAACTGTAATGTTGCAGGCATCATAAAGCCTGTGGAATACAGTGAAATCTCCCGCTTTATATCCTGTACAGCCAAAAGAAAGGAGATATTCCCCTCCCTGAAGATTCATCTCCTGGGAAAAAGTCACCACACATTCCTTTCCTGCTTCTGCACACTTCACTTCCGCCTTTTCAAACAGAGTATTGGTTCCTGTAATTTCCGTTCCCTGTATGTTTTTGAAGGTAAACGCCATGATCGGCTGCTGGATCGTTTCATGAAAACGTACCTTCATCTTGATTGAGAAACTGCTTCCCTTCTCAATGGTATTGCTCTGTCTTCCCTTTGAATCCAAAACAACAAAATCCACGATCTCAGCCTGTTTATCTCCGTACTCCAGAGTATCCGGGTTTACCTGAAATCCTGCTCTCCAGTTTTCTGTTCCCTTTCCAGAAGAAGGCGCCTCTTCTCCTCCCTGTCTTACGGGATCCTGATTTACGAGAAGCTGCTTGTACATATCCACCATTTCTTTTGGATTGCCTTCCGCCAGCATTTTTCCCTTATTTAAAAGAACGACTTTGTCACAATATTTGGAGATACTGCTCAGATCGTGACTTACAAACAGAATCGTTTTTCCCTGCTTCTTAAATTCTTCAAATTTATGATAGCATTTTGCCTGGAAAAATACGTCGCCCACAGAAAGAGCTTCATCTACAATCAGGATTTCCGGATCAATGTTGATGGCAACCGCAAAGGCAAGACGTACAAACATACCGCTTGAGTACATCTTCACAGGCTGGTGGACAAAGTCCCCAATATCTGCAAAAGCGAGAATATCATCAAGGCGGGCGTCAATCTCCTCCTCTGTAAAACCGATCATCGTTCCGTTCAGATATATATTCTCAAGCCCTGTATATTCCATATTAAATCCGGCGCCAAGCTCAAGAAGGGCTGAAATCCTTCCGTTTACCTTTACCTCTCCCTCTGTTGGAGAAAGAACGCCCGTAATAATTTTCAGAATGGTGGATTTACCGGAACCATTTGTTCCGATAATACCCACGCACTCTCCTTCTTCTATATCAAAATTCACATCTCGAAGCGCATAATGCTCCCTGTATTTCTTTTTTCTTGAAAGTCCCAGAGACTCTTTCAGACGGTCAGAGGGCTTTTCATAAAGTTTATACATTTTTGTCAGGTGCTGCACCTGAATGGCTTTTTTATTTTCCACTTGTCCCTCTCCTTATAATACATCTGCAAAATGAACACGAAGACGCTTAAATACCCAGTTTCCGAAAACGAAACAGAGAATCGTAAATACCCAGAAATAAAGCGTCCACACAGGGCTTTCAAAAAACCACTTTTTCATAACAAAAGCATCTCTGTAACCGGATACAATATAGTACATGGGGTTTAACTGAAGCACCTTCTGAAGAAGCGGATGACCCGGAAGGGACGTTTCCGCAATCCACATGATCGGAGTCAGCCAGATGCCTACCTGAAGACCGATGCTGATAATCTGTGTCAGATCCCGGAAAAAGATAACAACTGCACAGGTGGCATAAACAAGTCCCAGCACAAGAAGGAAGGTACAGCCGCTGTAATAGAGAATCTGGATATAATATAAATCCGGAAATTTCCCATAGCACATATACAGAATAATTGTAAACAGCACGAAAAAGCCGTGTACAAACATCGCTGAAATAATCTTCACAACAGGAAGTACGCTGATATTGAAAACGACTTTTTTTACAAGATAATTATATTCAAGAAGAGAGTTTGTTCCTCCTATCAAAGCGTCCTGGAAGAAAAACCAGGGCACGATTCCAGCCACAAGATAAAGAACAAAAGGAACTCCCAGATCTCCTGTACCAGATCGAAAGCCCACAGAAAAAACAAACCAGTATACAAGAATTGTTACAATCGGCTGAACAAACGCCCACACAATTCCAAGATAGGAACCTGCATACTTTGTCTTAAAATCATTTTTTGCCAGTTTAAAAACCAGCCGGCGATTTTTATATAATTCCGCCGGCAGGAAAAAAACAGTCTTCAACATCTTTGGCTCCTATCTGTGAAACTCTTTTAAGCCGTGCCATTTTTTATCCTTGTCGGAAAGCTCCAGCTCCATTCCTTCCGGAACCGGCCATTCTACGCCAATATCCGGGTCATTCCAGATAAGACCGCCCTCGTCGTTCGGGTGATAAAAATCAGAGCACTTATAAGTAAATTCCGCATTCTCGGAAAGTACAAGGAAACCGTGTGCAAATCCCTTTGGAATAAAGAACTGCTTCTTATTTTCTGCGGAAAGAAGAACGCCGTACCATTTTCCGAATGTTTTGGATCCTTCTCTTAAATCAACTGCCACATCATAAACTTCTCCGCTCACTACGCGCACAAGCTTATCCTGCGGATACTGGATCTGGAAATGAAGCCCGCGAAGCACTCCGTAATGTGAGCTTGACTGGTTATCCTGTACAAACTCCACATCAATTCCAGCCTCTTTAAAATCATTGTAATTGTATGTCTCCATAAAATATCCTCTGGAATCACCAAATACCGTCGGCTCAATTACTTTCAGTCCTTCTATATCTCCACATGGAGTTACTTTAATTTTTCCCATTTTTCTGTCTCCTTTCAAAATCCCTTGAAATTTAAAATTGTTTCTGTCACATATGCTACATCTTTCATGTCAAGATTATAAAACATGGGAAGACGGAGAAGCCTCTCGCTCTCTTTCGTCGTGTACACATCTTCCCCTGAAAATCTTCCAAATTTCTGCCCTGCAGGAGCCGTATGAAGAGGAACATAGTGAAATACACTTCGGATCCCGTTTTCCTTCAGATAAGCGATCAGTTCTGTACGCACTTCCTGATCTCTTACTTTCAGATAATACATATGGAAGTTATTTGTACAGCCATCGGGAATAACCGGCCGCGCAATCTTTCCTTCCTCCTCCAGAGCTGCAAAATGTTCATGATAGTAATGATAAATTTCTTCCCTCTTCTTACTGATTTTATCACATTCTTCCAGCTGTGCATAGAGGTAAGCTGCATTCAGCTCGCTTGGAAGATAAGAAGATCCGTAATCAATCCAGCGGTACTTATCTACCTGCCCCCGGAAAAACTTGCTTCTGTCTGTTCCTTTTTCCCGGAGGATTTCCGCTCTTTCCTGGTATTTATCGTCCGAAAAAACAAGAGCGCCGCCCTCTCCCATTGTATAATTCTTTGTTTCATGGAAGCTGTAACAGCCGAAATCTCCAATCGTGCCGAGAGCCTTTCCTTTATAATAAGAACCGACTGCCTGAGCTGCATCCTCCACAACTTTTAAATTATATTTTTTTGCCAGAGATATGATCGTATCCATTTCACAGGAAATTCCCGCGTAATGAACAGGAACGATCGCCTTTGTCTTCGGTGTGATCGCCGCCTCAATCTTTGTCTCATCAATATTCATGGTATCCGGACGAATATCCACAAATACAATTTTTGCTCCCCGAAGCACAAAGGCGTCCGCTGTCGACACAAACGTATAGGAAGGCATGATCACCTCGTCACCCGGTTTTATATCACAGAGATAAGCTGCCATCTCAAGGGCATGGGTGCAGGAAGTTGTCAGCATTACATGCCTGGCATCAAATTTCTCCTCCATGAATCCGGAACATTTTTTTGTATATGTCCCGTCGCCGCACAACATTCCCTTTTCTATGGCGTCCTGTATATAAATAAGTTCCTTTCCCACAAATGCAGGTCTGTTAAAATCTATCATCTTCTGTCACCTTTATCTTCTGTTCACGCACACACCATTTCTGTCAAAAGTGTATTCTTTCCCGTCAATTACCATTGTTCTGTTTTCTACACGAACTCCGGACATATCTGTTCTGCCAGGATAAAAATAATACCATTTTCCTTTTACTTTATGCCACTGCTTGTACGCTTTTCCTTCCTTATTAAAATAGTATGTGTTCGTTTTTCCATTTTCCTTTATCTGAGCGAACCCCTTATTCAGTCTTGCGCCGTCCTCTCCGTAGTAATAGATATTGCCGTCTGTTCCGATTCTTTTTCTGTTAGTAAAAGCATATCCCTTTTTACTTTCGAAAAGATAAAATTTTCCGTGTACATTTCTGGAACCTTTATAAGCATACGAATCCGCGCCTATATAATATTTCTTCCCATCTGCTTCCACCCATGTGTTTTTCACACGGATTCCGTTTTCATCTGCATAAGAAGTTCTGTTTGTTGTCTTGGAATAAAGGAGCTTATTCTGGAAAAGATGACCGTCCTTACTGTCAAAGCAGTAATAATCTTTTCCGATCTTTCTTGTTCCTTTTAATAATTCTCCATTTTTATAATAATATTTTTTTCCATTCTCCTCTACCCATCCGTCTTTTGCTGTATCGGAATCCTCACCGACATCTGTTCCCGGCTCATAGCTGCTTAGCGGCTCTGTTCTTGGCACAATTTTCTTTGTGTAATCCACATATCCGAAGTTCACATCTACGTTACAGTATTTGGAAATTCCATCGATCAGACCTTTTGTAGGATTTAAAACACCGCCTCCGTCTCCGTCTGTTGCCTGCCAGATCGTATAATCATACAAAGATTTGGACGGCGCCTGAATTTTATCTCCATAGCTTGCGATCCATACATCAAGATCGGAAAGACGGCTCATATCTACTTTGCTGCTATACCAGTATGTATTGCAGTAAACCATTGGATAATATCCGGCTCTTTTTATCTCATCACAGAAGGTACGGGCAAGTTCCGATATTTTAGACGGGGACAGCTTTCCCATCTGAGGATATTCCAGATCGAACACTACCGGATATGACACTTTATACCCTCTCATTTTTCTGATAGCAAGCTTCGCTTCCTCAAGCGCCTGTTCTTTTGTGGTTGCCGTGCTGTACACATAAGTCCCCACCGGCATTCCCGCTTTATTTGCCTCCTGCATATTGTAATCATATCTTTTATCAAGATACCCTGTTCCATATGCTATTCGTATCATGGCGAAATCCACGTTGGATTTTTTCACCTTTGCCCAGTTAATGGTATCCTGCCACTCAGATACATCAATTCCACGGGTAATTGCGCCGGGTATCTGCACACCGCTTCCGTTGTAGCAAACTCCGTTGATTTTCTGCCACGCTTTGGGATTTATTTTTTTAGCGTCAGCTCTTTCTTTCTGTTCTTCCCGGACAACCGTTCCGCTTCTGTCGTATGGCTCAAATGGATTGGCATTTACTGTAGAAACGCTCCCCGAGATTATTCCCAAAGTTACCACTGCCAGTCCTACAGACAGCCATCTTTTCCACTTTCTCATATTTTTTCCTCTTTTTTTCTGATACATACTTTTTTCTTTTTCCTGTATTTAAAGCTACAGTCCTTATTATACAGACTGCCTTCCTAAATTTCAAGAAAGAATATAAAAGCCTTCCTGATATGTTGTCAGAGAACAAACAGGAGATATGCTGTTAAACATATCTCCTGTGCAAATCACCTGTACATCTCTGCCTTTTAAATAGACGGGTCTGTCGGATCAAAATTATATGGCGGTCTCATAGGAACCCTTGCTCTTCTTCCGAGAGGTCCTTTGAGAGCTTCTCTTGATTCATATTTCTTATCGAGAATACGAATTGTTGCCCCGTTACAGTTCTCATACACCCATTTTGCATCTGCAACACAAGCGCGGATACATCCGTGTGATGCCGGATTTCCAAGCTTATTGTACTCTGCTGCCGGAACACTGTATGGATTCATCTGCGCTCCTGATACAGAATGGATAAAGATTCCGCCAAGCCCAGCTCCCTGTACATGCGTTCCATACTGTCCCCATGACGGTCCCATAAGGCTCTGCCATCTTCCGCTTCTTCTGAGTACAAAGGTTCCTGTGGGAGTTGGTGTTTCCGGTTTACCTACAGAAACGCGGATAGATTTTACCGGAACGGTTCTGCTCTGATCGTAAATGGTCATTACGCCGTTGGTGCAATCAACCTCCACATAGTACGGTCCTCTGTATACAGATGTAAGATCGTTGATACGGTAAGCTTTTTCATCGAAATAATAACGAAGCCCGTCAATGACTGCGCTTGTATCTTTGTAGAAACCATTTCCTTTTGGATCCACATAACGAACCTTGTTCTCAGAATTGCTTAACACAACCCAGCCTGTACAGAATTTTCCCTGTTCATCAAGCCAGCCGTATGTTCCGTCCTTCCAGACAAATATATTTGTCTGAGAAACAAAGTTTTTAAAATAATACCACTTTCCGTTTATCTTTCTCCACTCATTGTTGGAAAGCTGTCCATCGCTCTCTGCATAATACCACTTGTTATTATATTTAATCATGGTATTTTTAAATACTTTTCCTCTGTGGGTATTAGAATCGGAAATCTCAAAGAAATATGTTTTTCCGTCAATGGTCTTAATTCCACTTGCCAGTTTTCCTATATCATCGAAATACTGATTGCCGACCCATCTTTCCATATAGTGATCTCCATTGTCACGGAAATAGAACCAGCCAAGGAATTTTCCAGATGGCCATTTTACCTTCTGCCATCCTTTTTTCTCAGAAACACGTCCTGCTGTACTTCCGAAATAGTAATACTTCGGTCCCACAGATGTAGGGCACTGTTTCCACATATTTTTCCAGCCTACCTGTTTGCCGTTCTTTGTAAAATAATAACGATAATTTCCGTAGCGGACCAGTTTGTCTTTTACAATACGCCCCTGGGAATCAGAGCCATACCATGCCCCGTCCACACATTTTGTTCTTCTGTTCTTTAAAATATATCCGTTGTGATCCAGAAGATATTTTACAGAACTGCTCTTTGGAGTTACCGTGATTGCCACGTTTCCCTTATGTATTACAGCTTTTCCTTTATCTTTGCCCTTGTTGCTTCTGTTAAAGTAAATCCATTTTTCACCTTTGCTGTTTGTTCCCATACAGCGCCAGCCGCCCATAAACATTTCTCCCGGAATCTTGCTGTCCGAGTCAAAGAAGTATTTAGAACCGTTAATTCCGATAAATCCTGTTCTTGGTGTTCCATCATCTTTCAGACAGTAATATTTGCCATTAATGGAAAGATAACCGGTATCCTTATATTTATCGTTCATGGATTCCACGCTTACATTCGGACCTGATTTTCCATAAAGGCGGAATTTACCATTCTGATACAGCCAGTAATTTTTCTTCTGCTGTCCCAGATCAGAAGTAACAGGAGTTTTAGGAGTGCCTGTGTACTCTTTATAAAGAGCTGCCGTACTGTCCTCTGTAAAGTAAAGCTCTCCCTCTTTGCTCAAAGTATAGCCCGGTGTTCCCGGCTGGACTGTCTTTCTTCCAGTTACCATGATTCCGTCTTGATCGAAAAGATAATAGCCCGTGTGGGTGCCTTTTACCGACTGTGTTGTAACCTGAACAAGACCGTCTGCCGCTGTATAAACATCTCTGCCTTCTGCTGCTCTCTCTGTGCTTGTTCCGTCCATGCCCTCTCCGACACCAGCACCGGTCATGCTCTGCTCGTCCTGCTCTGTTTCAGCCGGATCTTCCACTTCTATCGGCTCTGTGGAAACTTCTGTTTCCATCGGCTCCGCTGTTTCCATAGGAAGCACGTCCTCCGCACCTTCTGAAACCACTTCTTCATTTACATTCTCAAGTGTCTGTATATCTGCCTGCGGTTGTTCTGCCTCTGTGCTTTCACCACCGACTGCTGTTTTGTTTCCTTTCTTTGCCAGCTTCCAGCCTTCCGGAACTTTTATCCAGTATTCCGGTCCCACTGTCACAGAACCAGATTTACTTTCTCCTGCCTGAACCTGAAACATTACATCTGTCTCCGGCACTTCCACGCTTTCCTCTCCTGCTGACAGAATATCCTCCTGCGGCATTGAAGAATCTGCCTCCGGTGTTATGCTGGCTTCCGGCGTCACGGTTATCTCTGGTGTTACGGTTGCCTCCGGTGTTACATCTGTTTCCGGCATCTCCAGGCTGTCGTCCTGATTTTCTTCAGGAACTTCCGGTGTTACCGGCTCTTCCGGAAATTCTTCTTCCGGCTCAAAGGGCTCTGTAACTGTAACATCTCCCACTACGCCGTCCGAAACACCGTCGCTTAAAGCTGATGCCCCTGCCTGCACTACCATAGACATACACATGGTAAGGCTCAAAACGGCTGCTACCACTTTTTTCTTCATATGTGCTCCTCCTTTTATAATAAAAATAAACAGATGTCGTTCCTACTCTCCAAGTCCGCCTTCTATAACGGTTACAAGCGCATGAAGCGCCGTTTCCTCATCTGTCCCCTCACAGACAAGTTCAATTTCATCTCCACACTTTACACAGGCTCCCAGGACACTGAGAACGCTTTTTGCATTGGCAGTTCCGCCGTCAAACGTAAAGGTGATGAGAGATTTATATTTCATTGCTTCCTTGCAAAGAATCCCTGCTGGCCGCAAGTGAAGCCCTGTGGGATTTTTCACTGTCACTTTCTGGCTGATCATTTTTCGTCTCCCCTTAGTTTTATTTTTCTTCTGTAATTGTAGAAACTTTGGAAACCTTTATTTCTGTCTTTACGTCCTCTATCAGTTCATAACCTTTGGGAAGAGTAATTTTAACAGGAACTTCATAGCTTCCTTCTTTTTTATCAGATAAGTCGATGGACGCCTTAATGTCGTCTTCACTTAACGCCTCTATATCTCCGTCCACTGCCTTAACTCTCACTTCCATCTTGTCAATTTCAAAGGATACCTGAAGGTCGTCCGCCTTATTTTTAAACCGAACGCTGTCTTTTGTCGCCGGAATCGTAAAGATTTTTCCGCCTTCCGGAATAATCCTGATATTTACCCATACTTCTTTGCTGGAACCGCTGGTAAGCTTCAGACCTTCCGAGAGAAGTTCTGCGATATTTACCTTCTCCTCCACGTCTTTCTTCGCTCCGCTGATGTCCACACTTTTTTCATCCTGTACCCAGATGGTATTTCCCATGACTTTCAGCTCATCCAGTGCTTCCTCGCTTCCTGCCACGCTGACTGTTTCAGGAACCGTCACTGCGCTGTCCACCACATAACCTTCTGCCGGCTCGCCTTTATAATTCACATTGATCTTCACGCCTGCACGAACCTTCCACAATTTTGTAGTGACGGTTGCCTTCACATTGTCCATGCCGATATACTTCATTGAGTCCTCTGAAAGCTGTTCCTGATTTTTATCGATAATCGTAAGGTTTTCCGTATCCGTAGTATCCTCTGTAATTCCGTTTACATCTACATTTACCATTACCTTATCTATTTTATTGATCATGGACTTCGGTCCTGTAATCCTGACTTTCTCCGGACTCACAATCTGCGAACCAATCTCATAGCCCTTTCCCGGAGTTTCCTCTCCACTGTTGACTGTCACCATAAACTCAGCCGTTGCCCTGTCTTCCAGTCGGACGCTCATATTCTGAGGCTGTACGGAAATATTGTTGGGGCTGATTCCCGGACAAGTAACACTGATCGGGATCATAACCGGATTTGTCTCAAGACTCACCGCCTGCTGTGCATCTGCCACAGCCTGAATATCTTCCGCAGTGATCCTGCTCAATGTTTTTCTCTCTGCCTTGATGGTCACACGAACAGTAGACTGATCGTCATCACGCATGCATACCTTATCCGTATCTTCTATATACTGCTTGTTTGTGAGTTCTACATTAGAAATAATATAGGTCTTGCTGACTACCGGATTGTCCACATTGACTACAATCAGCCACACAAGAATTGCCACCGCAAGAGACATTATTTTTAAAGGAAAGTTATTTGGTCGTTTTTTCTTCATGTTTCACTCTCCCTTTCAGTAAATGACGCAGCTTGCCATTCTCAATCACCGTTTTGTTCTGTGCCTTTACAAGAGCGGATCGAAGAGCGGCACTGTTTACACAGCGCGTCAGTTTTCCTTCCTGTGCAATCGAAACTTTTCCAGTTTCTTCTGATACAATAATTGTAAGAGAATCGCTCACCTCACTGATTCCCACACCGGCTCTGTGTCGTGTTCCAAGCTGTTTGCTCAGTTCCATATTATCGGAAAGAGGGAGATAGCAGGTAGCTGCCGCCACTCGATTCCCCCGTACGATCACCGCCCCATCATGGAGAGGAGTATTATGCTCAAAAATATTAATAAGAAGCTGACTTGTAATCACAGCATCAATATTAATTCCCGTTCTTTCATATTCGGAAAGACGATTTTCCTGTTCTATTACAATCAGTGCCCCTGTCTTCACTTCCCCCATGTCAAAGCAGGCTTTTACCAGCTCGTTAATGGTCTTGTCCGTAAATCTTTCTTTTACTTCTTTTCCTGTATCAAAGGGAATTAAGGTTGCCATAATTTTTTTCTGGCCCAGCTGTTCCAGCATTTTCCGGAGTTCCGGCTGAAAAATAACCATAACACCAATAATCAGCACATTGGATAATTTACTGATTATCCACAGGATTGTGTTCATTTTAAAAATATAGGCAAGAAAAATGAAGGCAAGCACCACAAGGATTCCCTTTAGCAAAGTGTAGGCTCTTGTAAACTTAATCCATACCATAAACTGGTACACAAAAAAGGAAATCAGAAAAATTTCTATCACATCGATCACACCTACGCTGGGAAGGGATACTTTTGATAAAAATCCTGACAATATGGACGAAATACTTTCCATGGTGCTCTCCTTTCTATTTGTTTCTTTTCTGTTCCGAAGCGGCTATCCCCTTCTCTTATAAATCTTTCAGGGATTCCTCCAGCTTCTTCTCAAAATCTACTTCATCTGCCTTTTCTCTGGAAACCGGTGCCGCAGATTTTGGAGCTGCCGCTTTTTTTCCGTCTTCCTGAAAAATAGGATTTGCATAGGAAACTATGTCTTCCTCTGCCTTTTTGTCTTCTTTTACAGGCTGTGCTGTGATTTTCTTGATGCTTCTCTCGGAAGTTGTCACAGAAGCTTTTGGTACAGCCTTCACATAATAATAGTATTCGTCATCTTCATATTCCAGACGTTCTGTACGTGTATAGTCTCCTCCGAATACAAAAAATTCCAGAATGATTCCCACTAAAACAGAAAGGATCGTCTGTACAAGAAGAACCGGCAGAGATACCGTAACACCGCTCACAAAGAAGCTTCCGCCCAGCATGACCAGAATATATGCCACACCTCCGGTAATAATGGAAATTCTCCATGCAAAATCAAAGGAACGCGTACGGATCAGATTTACAATTAAAATAACTGCAACAAAGGCAACAAGTGTGATCCACATTGCCCAGTTCTGCATCAGTCCGTCTGAGAGGATTCTCAGCTTCTCAAGCATATCCACGTCCGGATTTGCAAGTGTCTCCGAATTGCTGCGGATAAGCCGGATTACATAATAAAGAATCACTCCGCTTCCCGCCGGAAAAGCAGCAAAAGCATTTCCCATAAGACCGCTTCCGATTGGAAGAAGCGCCGGTATTCCGAATCCAAAGGAAAGTGGCGTGCATACAAGTACGATATTCTGTCCTGCGCTGAATCTCAGGAAAAGAACGGCAATAAACAAAATAATAATCAGCATAAATGCCGCTGTTTCTATTCCCAACGCATAAGAATGTCCCAGTATAAGCAGGAATCCTGCAAAAACAGTCACTCCAGGCGGCAGTATGGAACAGATAAGCGCCAGAACAAGTACAATAAACACATTATTTAACTGGCTCATATAGCCCATATTTGCGTTGATCCAGATAAAATACACAAGGGCAACCGCAAATTTGATAACCGGCAGAAGATAAATTTCGTACTGCCCGTAAAGGTTCTTGATTTTCTGTTTTAATTCCAGTAATGCTGTCATTTTCTGTAACCTCCCGCTTTTGTGCGTCCTGCTGTTTTCTTTTCTTCCCGGCCATACATTTTCTCAAGCTTTGTGAGCCCTATATAATAGTTCTTCACGCTTTTCTTGGCACGATGATACCGGACGGAATACTGAACATATGTGAGGCAGGAATAAAAAACAAGAAGCACCACATATCCCAGGATCACATAAATACCAAGATTTACCAGATTCATTTTATGAATGTTGCTCATAAGATATTCTGCAAAATATGCTGCCAGTCCTGCCAGGATCAAGGCATATCCAATTGTCACAAGAAAGAAATTCTTAATAAGAGCCAGACCAATATAGTCGCTTCTGTAATATCTGCTCACAGGAAGATATTTCTTACCTTCTCCCTTCTCGTACATGGCAAGTTCTGTCATTATCTTTACTTTTTCTTCATTTAACATAGACAAACTCCTTATATTTAACCATATAGACTGATTGTAACATATATCCCTACCTATGAAAAGTATTTTTCCCAACCTTTTCAGGAAAACCTTAATATTCTTAAGGATTTCCTGTACACAACGTAAGAAAATACACGTTTTTTGCCCCGCCTGCCATAAGGCTGGCAGAAATCTCATCCATTGTACTCCCTGTTGTATAAACATCATCGATCACAAGAAGCGTAAGACCCTTTACGTTTTTCCTTAAAACAAAGGCATTTTTCAGATTGCGCCTTCTCTCCTGTGCATTCAGTTTTTTCTGTGATTTCGTATTCCTGCACTTTTCTATCATCTTCTCATCACATGGAATTCCGGTAAGAAACGAAAGATGCCCGGCAATATATGCCGACTGATTAAACCCCCGCTTTTTCTCCTTTTTTCTGTGAAGAGGAACCGGGATGATCCTGTCCGGTTTCCACCTGATTATATCTTTTTTCCCGAAAAGGAAGATTGTCTCTGCATAAAATATCCCATATTCCCTGCAGCCGTAATATTTATATTTCTCAATGGAAAACTTCCACATCTCATCATAAGGAAAAATTCCTTTTCCCTGCATAAAATTCCGCTCTCTTTTCCCACAGTCTCTGCAGTATTCTGCCTCCTTATCCACCTGTCTGCCGCATTTCATGCACCTTGCCCCGGATACAGGGCGGATTTTTTTCTCGCACTCCGGGCAGACAAGCCGCTTCTGTTCCCTCAAAATCTCATGACAGAGGGGACAGCATCTCGGATATAAAAGATTCAAAAAATTCTCAGCTTTCAAACGCGTCCTTTCTCCCCGACTGCGCTCTCTTCTGCCTCGCTTAACTCCCTTATCCTCACATCAAGGGAGCTGTATCTTCTCTGCTGTTTTTCATTTCTTATCATCTCACCAAATGTCTCTTCGCTTCCCACAATAGTCACGCATTTACGCGCCCTTGTCACCGCAGTATAGAGGAGATTTCTGTTTAAAAGCATCTGCGGTCCGGAAAGAAGCGGAATCACCACTGCCGGATATTCGGAACCCTGAGATTTATGAATGGTAATGGCATAGGCAAGCTCCAGCTCTTCCATTTGCTTAAACGAATATTCCGCACATCTTCCGTCCTCAAATTCCACGGTTGCCGTCTCTGCAAATTCGTTGATTTCCGCAAGGATCCCTGTGTCCCCATTGAACACACCGACTCCTTTTTCCACAGGAATGCCGTATTTTCCACGCACTTCCCACTCAAGCTGGTAATTATTTTTCACCTGCATGACCTTGTCTCCCTGACGGAAAAGCTGTCCTCCCAATTCTCTCTCTTTTTTTCCGTTTTCCGGAGGATTTAAGTATCTTTGAAGAATCTGGTTCAGACGCTCCACCCCAAGAAGCCCCTTTCGCATCGGAGTGAGAACCTGAATGTCAAAAGGCTTCGCCTGTACATAGCGTGGCATTTTTTCCTGGATCAGGGCAATGACAACACGAATAATAATATCTGCGTCGTACCGCTTCAGGAAAAAGAAATCCCGGCTCTTATTATCAGGGATCACCTGTTCGCCTCTGTTGATCTTGTGGGCATTCACTACAATGTCGCTCTCCGATGCCTGACGAAAGATTTTTTTCAGTTCTACAACAGGAAAGCTCTCGCTCCGGATAATATCACGAAGCACATTTCCCGGTCCCACACTTGGAAGCTGATTTTCGTCTCCTACAAGAATCAGCCTTGTTCCTGCTGTCACTGCAAGAAGAAGGGAGTGCATAAGAAAAATATCCACCATAGACATCTCATCTATGATGATCACATCTGCCTCAAGAGGGTTCTGTGCATTTCGCTCAAACTGTACGGCGTGACCCTCCCGCTCTTCCTCCGGCATTCCCGAAAGCTCCAGAAGACGGTGAATGGTCTGCGCCTCATATCCTGTCGCTTCTGTCATTCGCTTTGCAGCCCTTCCTGTAGGCGCTGCCAGGCGAAGCTCCGCACCTTCGCTTTCAAAAAAGCGGATAATGGCATTGATCGTTGTTGTTTTTCCGGTTCCCGGACCTCCTGTCAGTACAAAAAGACCGTTGGACGCAGCTTCCCTCACAGCTTTTTTCTGCATTTCATCAAGGACTGTACCTGTCTCCTTTTCAATCTGCGCAATTCTTTTTTCTGTGCTTTTTTCATCTTCCGGACAGGAAACATTCAGCTCACACAGCATTCTTGCCGTATTCAGCTCCAGATAATAATGCTGGCTGGGGTACACGATGGTTTCTTTTTCCCGCTCTTTTAAAACAACCTTTCTGTCAATCGCCATATCCATAAGATGCTTTTCCATATAGGAAATATCCACCTGGAGAAGAGACGCGGCTCTTCGGAACAGTTCTTCCTTCGGAAGGTAAATATGACCTTCTCCCGATGCCTGCAATAAAACATACAACATTCCGCTTCGGATTCTGTAATCTGAATCTGCCTGGATCCCGATCCTGCCGGCGATCTCATCTGCAATTTTAAATCCCACGCCGCTTATGTCTTCCGCCAGGCGATATGGGTTTTCCTGGAGAACGTTATAGAGAGACTGCCCGTATTTCTGATAAATCTTTGCCCCCAGATTCAGGGAAATCCCGTATTTCTGGAGAAAAATCATAGCTCTTCGCATATCTGCCTTCTCTGTTACCTGCGCAGCAATCTCCCGCGCTTTTTTTTCGCTGATTCCTTTGATCTCCGCCAGTCTTTCCGGTTCTTCCTCCACGATCCGAAGAGTATCTTCCCCGAACCGCCTCACAATTCTTGCAGCAAGGGCAGCTCCGATTCCTTTTATGGCGCCCGATCCAAGATAACGCTCCATTGCAAGAGAGTCCTCCGGCATTTTCTCTGTGAAAGAGGCAATCTGAAACTGTTTTCCATATACCGGATGGTGGATATAGTTTCCCGAAGCCTCAATGGTGGCTCCCTGAGATATATCCGGAAACGTGCCCACGCAGGTCAGTTCTTCCTCTCCTGTCTGTTTCAGAACCATTACTGTATAACCATTCTGGTCATTTCGGAAAATAATATGGTCTATGTATCCTGTTACTGTTTCACTCATTTTTTTGCTCCTGTGATAGAGAAGAGGTGCTGCATGGCAGCACCTCTTCTGTTTTTACTCCATTTTCGCCATTACATCTGCATATTTTCCTGTTCCCACAGCCGCTACCAGCATTGCGTCCTGAACAGTCAGCGTATTGACTCCTGTTTTCTGTTCTATCAATGTATCCATTCCATGAAGCAGAGCACCACCGCCTGTAAGGACAATTCCTCTGTCCACAATATCTGCTGCCAGTTCCGGCGGTGTTTTCTCCAGAACTCCGTGAACTGCCTCCACGATCTGTCCTGTAGCGTCTTTTAAAGCCACGCGGATTTCCTCTGAGGTCAGAGTCGTCATTTTGGGAAGACCGGTAATGACATTTCGTCCCTTCACTTCCATCGTTCTGGGATCCGCTTCCTCGCAGGCTGTTCCGATCTGGATTTTAATTTTCTCAGCCGTATCTTCTCCTATAAAAAGACTGTGCTTTTCTCTCACATACCGCATGATCGCCTGGTTGAAATTATCGCCTGCCACCTTCACAGAGGCAGATACTACAACGCCTCCTATGGAGATCACAGCAACATCTGTTGTCCCTGCCCCAATATCCACGATCAGGTTTCCAAAAGGCTTTGAAATATCCACACCGGAACCAATGGCAGCCGCAATCGGCTCTTCCGCCAGATACACTCTTCTTGCGCCTGACTGGTAGGTTGCCTCCTCCACCGCTTTCCTTTCAATTTCCGTAATTCCGCTCGGAACACAGATACTGATACGCGGCTTTCGGAAAGCTCTTGGTCCCATCGCCTTTGCCACGAAAAATTTCAGCATTTTTTCCAGAACATTATAGTCTACGATCACGCCCTGGCGCACAGGCCAGATCACTTCCATATTTGAGTTTGCGTGAGACGCCATCTGGCGCGCTTCCTCGCCAATAGCACGGATTTTCTCTGTATTTTTATCATATACCACAACGGAAGGCTCCTGAAGGACGATTCCCTTTCCTGTGGAATAAACAAGACTGTTTCTTGTTCCTATATCAATTCCAATATCACTTGCAGGCATTTCTTTTCCTCTCTGTAACTGTATACTCGTACAGCTATTCTTCTCTTTTATCAAGTACGTTCCTTAATGATACCAGAATTCCCCGCAAATGAAAAGAGCTGCCATCTGAATTTATAAACTTTTCAGAGTCTCTGTATGCTTTCCCCTGTTCCCGGCAGACTGCTGTCCGTTTCATTTTGTCAGATATTTTTTTACATACTGCCCTGTATAGGAAGCCGGATTTGCCGCCACCTCCTCAGGTGTACCTTTTGCAATCACTGTGCCGCCTTTGTCGCCGCCTTCCGGTCCAATGTCAATAATATAATCGGCAGTCTTGATCACATCAAGATTATGCTCAATTACAACAACCGTATTGCCGCCCTCGGAAAGCCTCTTTAAAATTTCAATGAGCTTGTGCACATCTGCAAAATGAAGCCCTGTTGTAGGCTCGTCCAGAATATAAATGGTTTTTCCCGTGCTCCGCTTGCTGAGCTCCGTTGCCAGCTTGATCCTCTGCGCCTCTCCTCCGGAAAGCGTAGTAGACGGCTGCCCGAGACGGATATAAGAAAGTCCCACATCGTAAAGCGTCTCTATCTTTCTTCTGATAGACGGAACATTTTCAAAGAAGGTAAGCGCTTCCTCCACCGTCATATTCAGAACATCGTAGATACTCTTGTCCTTATATTTCACTTCCAGAGTCTCTCTGTTGTACCGTTTTCCCTTACATACCTCACAGGGAACGTATACGTCCGGCAGAAAGTGCATCTCTATTTTTATAATGCCGTCTCCGCTGCAGGCTTCGCACCGTCCGCCTTTTACATTAAAACTGAAACGTCCTTTTTTATAGCCCTTTGCCTTGGCATCTGCTGTTGCCGCAAAAAGGTCGCGGATCTGATCGAACACACCTGTATACGTAGCCGGATTGGAGCGCGGCGTTCTTCCGATCGGAGACTGATCTATGTCGATTACCTTGTCAAGCTGATCTGCTCCGAGAATGTCTTTATGCTTTCCCGGAATGATCCTGGCTCTGTTTAAATCTCTCGCAAGACGCTTATAGAGGATCTCATTGATCAGGGAACTTTTTCCGGAACCGGAAACTCCCGTAATGCAGGTCATAACGCCAAGCGGAATGTCTACATCAATATTTTTAAGATTATTTTCCGCCGCCCCTCTGATTTTCAGAAAACCGGTCGGTTTTCTTCTCTCTTCGGGCACAGGAATCCGGATCCGGCCGCTCAAATAAGCTCCTGTCACAGAGCGCTCATTTTTCATAAGCTCCTCCGCTGTGCCGATTCCCACAAGCTCGCCGCCGTGTTCCCCGGCTCCCGGTCCAATATCAACCACGCAGTCTGCCGCCAGCATAGTGTCTTCATCATGCTCCACGACGATCAGACTGTTTCCCAGATCGCGGAGGTGCATCAACGATTTAAGAAGTTTATCATTATCCCTCTGATGAAGCCCGATACTTGGTTCATCCAGAATATACGCCACTCCCACAAGACCGGAACCGATCTGTGTAGCAAGACGGATTCTCTGCGCCTCCCCTCCGGAAAGGGTTCCCGTTGCTCTTCCCAGTGAAAGATAATCCAGCCCCACATCAGAAAGAAAGCGGACTCTCGCCTTGATTTCTTTTAAAATCTGGTGTCCAATAAGCTGCTGCTGACTGGAAAGCACCATGCTGTCCAGAAACGCCTTCAGATTTTCAATGGACATATTTGTAATTTCATAAATATTTTTATCTGCAACCGTTACTGCAAGAGATTCCTTTTTCAGTCTCTGCCCCTTACATGCACCGCAGGGCGTGATCCGCATAAAGGATTCGTACTCCTGCTTCATGGCGTCAGAACCTGTTTCCCGGTATCTCTGCTCCACGTTTTTAATAAGTCCCGGGAAAGCCACGTCGTAAACGCCTTCTCCTCTCTGTCCCTTATAATAAACCTTCACAGAGCGCCCCTTTGTTCCATTGATGATCACATCTTTGATCTCGTCAGGATAATCCTGAAACGGGGTATCCAGGCTGAACTTATATTCCTCTGCAAGCGCGTCCAGAATCGCTCTTGTAAAGCTTCCCTTATCTGTGCAGGACTGCCAGCCCATCACAGCAATCGCCCCTTTGGAAATGCTGAGAGACATATCGGGAATCATAAGATTAATATCAAATTCCATCTTATATCCAAGTCCGGCACACTCCGGGCAGGCTCCAAAAGGATTATTAAAAGAAAAGCTTCTCGGCTCGATTTCGTCCACACTGATTCCGCAGTCCGGGCAGGAAAAGCTCTGGCTGAAATTCATCACATTCCCGTCCATCGTATCTACGATCAGAAGTCCGTCCGCTAGCTCCAGAACCGTTTCCACAGAATCTGCAAGACGCTTCTCGATTCCCGGCTTTACGATCAGCCGGTCCACAATAATCTCAATATTATGCTTGATATTCTTATCCAGCTTGATTTCCTCAGAAAGCTCGTAAATGCTTCCGTCGATCTGTACACGCACATAGCCGCTTTTTTTCGTATGCTCCAAAAGCTTTGCGTGCGTGCCCTTTCTTCCTCTTACAACAGGGGCAAGAAGCTGGATCTTTGTCCGTTCCGGAAGCCCCATGATCTGATCCACCATCTGATCTACTGTCTGCTTACTGATTTCTCTTCCGCATTTTGGACAGTGGGGAATTCCCACTCTTGCATAGAGAAGACGAAAATAGTCGTAAATCTCCGTAACCGTCCCTACTGTGGAACGCGGATTTCTGTTTGTCGATTTCTGGTCAATGGAAATGGCAGGCGGAAGACCTTCTATACTCTCCACGTCCGGCTTCTCCATCTGTCCCAGGAACTGCCTTGCATAAGAGGAAAGAGATTCCATATAGCGTCTCTGTCCCTCTGCGTAAATAGTATCAAAAGCAAGCGAGGATTTCCCTGAACCGCTCAGTCCTGTGAGAACTACAAACTTGTCCCTTGGAATATCCACACTTAAATTCTTCAGATTATTTTCATTTGCTCCTCGAATCCTGATAAATTGTTTCTTCTCTGTATCTGTTGGCATATGACCTCCACTATTCTGTAAAGAAAATTATATATCGTACATCTGTTCTTTCAGTATAGTACAGGAACACTCGTTTGGCAAGTGTTTTTTCTATTAATAATCAAACGTATTGTTATTTACTTTTATTGTAGTTTTTATTTTTTCTCCCTTATAAGGCTTGCGGATTTCAATTAAATTCAGCACAGTATAGCCTTTTGCGCGCAAAAACTGAATCATTCCGTCATTATTCGGGTGCACATAATTAAAAACTGTTTCCTGTCCCATTGAACCGGCGATTTCCTCTGCCTTCTCAAAAAGAAGAGAAGCCACGCCCTTCCTTCTATAATGGCTGCTGACAAAAATATGCTCTGCCCAAAGCACCTCATCTTCGATCCTGCACACAAGATAACCGACCAGTTCTCCATTCTCTTCTGCAGCAAAAACAGGATACTGTGCCTTTAAAAAATACAACAGATCTTCCTTGCCTGCCTCAATATCCGGCTTTGCTTCAATTCCTTTATAGGAACATAATTCCACTCGAACACCGCAGATTTTACCTGTGATCATTTTTCGATTGGGATTAAGCTCCGGTGCATTTAAAAAGAAATCCCCATATGCAATATCCCGTACCAGAAAATCTGCAATCTGCTCCTTACTATATCCTGTCAGCCAGCAAGTAACCTGGTCTATTTCATCTCTTGTCCGTCCTTTTTCTCCACTTTCGAAATAAGCATTGGATAAATTTTGGCAAAGGACATTTGATATACTTTATTGTTTTCCATACTCATTACCTCTTACTTTGTTTATAAACCTCTGCTTCTTCTATTATCTTCAGCGGAAACCAGGGTAAAAACTGATTCACTTCTTCATCTTTTAAAATCTGATACAAAGCTTCTATATCTTTTTCTGTGAATTTTCTTAAAATTAAGCGGTCTGTTATTAATTCAGGTGTATTCACGTTTCTCTATTTCCTTCACTCATGCAGTTCCAGCGGAAGTCCGTCCGGATCAAAGAAAAACGTCATTCTCTTCTTTGTATAATCATCATATCGGATCGGCTCACATTCAATCCCGCATTTCTTTAATTCTTCTGCCGTTTCTTCTACATTCTCCACACGAAATGCCAGATGGCGAAGCCCGCAGGCTTCCGGTCGGTTTACACGCTTTGGCGGATTTACTTCCGCAAATATCTCCAGTTCAATCGCCTCTTCCCCATCTCCGATCTTCAAATCCAGCTTCCAGTCTTTTCTCTCGTCGCGATAATTTTCACGTATCACCTGAAAGCCGAGTTTTTCCACATAAAACTCTCTTGCCGCATGAATATCTGATACAATAATTGCAACATGATGAATCGCGTTTAATTTCATTTGTAATCTCCTCATTTCTTAATCAAATGTATTATTATTTATGACTGTAGTTTTAATTTTTCTTCTTTACAGGGTGTCTGATTACTGTTTTCCATTTTTCCGGATCAACTCGTCTCGCATCAGACAGATAAATTTCATGGTGCAGGCGTTTCTCTGTAAAATCATTCACATACCCATTTTCCTGTAAATATGCGTCCATCAAAGCAACTGTTTCAGGTTCATGGTCGAATGGCCCTATGTGCATGATCTGTACGCAAAGCCCTTCCTCAAGGATCAGAAATTCTGCTGCGGAGCAATCTATTTTTTCTTTTCAGATGCAGTTTCTACTGCCCATTTAAAATCTTTTTCTGTCACGAAATCCGGCAGACGGATAACAGAAATCCAGTTAAATGTTTCCTTGTTTTTGTAGTCCACGCCGGAAATGTTCTCCTGCCACCAAAATCCCTCGAGAGGAGGCACTACATATTCGAAAAATCCTTCTATATATTCCTTTTTGAAATCAAATGCCATGTCCATTTCCTCCGTTTACATTTGACAATTTGTTGAAATATAAGTACATTTAATCCCATCTGCTTTTGCCACTGCTTCCGCATATTTTAGCAGCTTCACCGCGTAAATCTCCCCTCTCGTTTATCCCGGTTCTCCAGTCCACTTTTTCGCCCATTCGAATAAAACTTCGGACATTTTCGAAAAATCAACCGTCCCTCCGTTTTTCAGACTTAAAAAAGTATCCACGATCACTTTTTCTTCCGGCGAAACAACATTTGACAAATCCTTTTGATGGTGAATGTAATTTCCCGTCTGCCTGAAACAGATTGCCTGTACAACAAAAGAAGCCGATTTATATAATCCTTTCAGGATTTCCTCATTTTTTTCGTACAGCATATTATGTACGCAGCCATGATAAATGTTACACGCCCCGATTTTTATTGCTCTGTCAACTGCCTCATCGTCAACTCGTGCCAGCAATTCATCAAGGCTTCCTTTTATGGCTTTCGTATCGTAATAGAACTGAAAAAGGTCAGAAGGCTCCCAGTTTAACAGTTCTTTTTTCCCGGAAAGAAAACCGCAGATTAATTCTCTGTGCGGCAGACTGTCCAGCATGGTATTATAATTCTGAATATCCAAAACCGCCACTTCATCAAGAATTACAACCATATCTATGTCGCTTTTTTCTGTTGCTTCCCCACGGCTGTAGCTTCCCTGCAGCCCGACAAACCATACGCGTTCCCCGAAAGTCTCCTCTAATTTCTGTAAAAACAGATTTATCCACGCAGTAATTTCTATCATTTTCGTCACCTCGCTCACATAAAATCAAACAGTGAAAGCTGCTCTTCTTTTTCTTCGTATGTTCGTAAATACTCAAATATCTGATTGCTATTATGTACAATGTTGTACTTATCGCAGGTTCGGTTAAAGATTTCCATCAGCTTTTTTTCATTGGGACTTGGCAGGACATATTGCTCCCCGTAACAGCAAATATATTTTTCTTTCAGTCCGGGAAATAATCTGTCTAACCGCCTGTAAAAATATTCGCGGTTTCCCTCTCTAAGAGTCATACCCATTCCGAAATTTACGATTCCGTACACCTTTGCTTCCGCACAATAATTTAATATGCCCACCAAATTTTCTTCTGTATCGTTGATAAACGGCAGAATCGGACAAAGCCACACAACCGTCGGGATTCCCTCCTGCTGCAGAATCTTTAACGCCTCAAAGCGTTCCCTTGTGGTGCTGACGTTTGGCTCCAGCTTCCGGCATAGCATTTCGTCATATGTCGTTAATGTCATCTGCACCACGCATTTTGTTTTTTCGTTGATCCTTTTTAATATATCCAAATCGCGGAGCACCTGCGCTGATTTTGTGATCAGCGTGAAACCGAATCCGTATTTTTCGGCGAGAAGCAGGGATTTTCTCACATACTGAAGTTCTTTTTCCACCGGAATATACGGGTCAGTCATTGCCCCGGTTCCTATCATGCACTTCTTTCGCTTTCTTTTCAGGGAATCCTCCAGCAGTTCAAGAGCATTCTCTTTTACCTCAATATCCTCGAATACATGATTCATATGATAACAGCGGCTTCTGGAATCACAGTAAATACAGCCGTGTGTGCACCCACGATATAAATTCATTCCGTTTGATCCAGACAGAATACTCTTTGCTGTTACGTAGTGCATTTTCTTCTCCTAATCTTTATTCCTTTTCATTCAACAATCCATTCACTCTTTCAATCGGAAATCTGTCTTCAATATCAACTACTTCAAACAAATTTAACGGCAATTTCTCTTCTCCTATTATCGCAAGATATTCATTAACAGCCCTGCGGTCGATCATGATTTTTCCACGCCCTGCCCAATGACGATTGCTCTCTTTCTTTTTCAATCCGGAAATCCAGTATTCATCGCCATTTTCAATATCTATATAATTTGAGTAATTGCCATTATATTTCTGAAAAGCATGGTCGTTAAAGTAAATTGTTTTTTTACTTTTTGAAGTCCTGACATATCCGATCCATGCCGGACCGTCATCAGAATACCCTGTTTTAAGCTCAATATACATCAAATCGTTAATCATTTCTGTTACCTCTTTCTCCTGTTTGTCTGTCACCGTGCAAATCCAAAATTGTAGATTAGTCCCACACAATTTCCAAGCAATTAAAATTTTCCGGAACCGATGGTACACACGAGTAAATATTTAATTCAGATGCCTTTATTATAATCACACCATCAGAACACAGCCATTCACAATCTGCAAATTTCTCTAATTCCACAGGAGAAATGCTTGTGCAAATCACAATGGAATCTCCTGCAAGAACTAATTCTTCTTCCCCATTGCTTTCTACAATTTCTGTATCATCGTGCAGCGCCACGCGCACCCAGGCTAT
This sequence comes from uncultured Blautia sp., assembly GCA_900549015.1. Taxonomy (GTDB): domain Bacteria; phylum Bacillota; class Clostridia; order Lachnospirales; family Lachnospiraceae; genus Blautia_A. The sequence goes on along the minus strand of URMH01000007.1, from coordinate 7,390 downwards.
ATCAGGCATCAGCTCAATCTTTTGCAGCATATCACATATTTCAGAGAGCTTCGGACGCCCAAATCCCCATTGATTGGGAGCGATGGACTCCTCCTCTGTATTTCCATAAAAAAATTCATCAAGCGTTAGTAATGGCAAGTGTTTTTCGTTTTCTTCCAACATTCTTTTGAATTTGTTTAATTCTATCATAATCGAAATTTACCCCGTAAAAATTCTCACGCCTTGGCGGAATCAAAAATCTCCTTTATGCTTGTTGATTCAATGTTCTCCAGCTTATTTAACGGATTCCGCTCAAGTTCTTTCTCTGTAAAACCAGTTTCTTCCCACGCTTTATACCATGTGAGATTGGAAAGTGTCCAGGCAATGATTTTTCTGGAATATAAGTCCATGATACTGGTCAGATAAACAAATCCGTCTATCGTCCAGATATAAGTGATATCAGAGCACCAAACAGCATTTGGACGTTCTGGATTAAACTGTTCATCAAGGATATTTTTTTATTCGCTGCTGAAGTCAGAATCTTTGGTTGTGATCGTCCATGGTTTGACCCACTGGGCTTTGATGCCCATTTGCTTCATATACTTACCAACAGTACGTTCGGAGATGATTTCTCCTGATTTACGCAATTCCCTGGTGATTTTAAGGGCACCATAATTCTGTTTGGATTCATCGTAAATATCCTGAATCTTAGCTTTTACAGCTTTACGTCTTTTTTCCGTATTAGAAGGAACACGTTTTAGCCACGCATGATAACCAGAACGAGAAACGCCAAGATGTTTCAACATTCCGGAGACAGAAACTCGGCGCTTCGCCTTATGGGCAGTTTCTGCCATCTCCGTAACTTCGAGATAAATGGCTTCCGTCATTTCCCCAGAATGTTGATTGCTTTTTTTAATACTTCAAGGGCATCCTGTGCATCTCGTAATTCTCGTTTTAATCGTGCGATTTCTTTTGCTTCATCAGAAGCATAGTTACCGGAACCACGGCTTTCAATATCACCTGTTTCACGCAGTTCTTTCTGCCAGCGTGATAATGTCTGCTGACTGATTCCTAAGTTTGTAGCACAGCCTTGCAGTCCTAAGTTCTTGTGATCATGATAGTACTGGACTGCATCCAGTTTAAATTGTTTGTCATAGTGCTTTGCCATAATGAGATCCTCCTTCAGTGCGGTACCTACATTGTACCATAATTTTTCTTATAAGGAATTCTCATTTTGACTTGTACTATTTATATTCTAACACCAAAGTTCCCCCAAATTCTGATTGAGATTTCACCTGTTTTAAGAAATTTAATAACTGTTATATTTTGTTATTAAATTCTCCGCAAACCATTGAAAACACTGGATTTGTCGCAGGTGAGCTTTCCCTTATTGTTTCCCTTGTGTTATATCGTCCCACCAGTGTTTACGAACTCTGATAAGGGAAAATACAAGGGCAAAAAAATTATATAAAACAGTATAACACAAAATAAAAGTGACATGGTGAACTGATTGAAATGCTTCTGATTTTTGTAGCAAATAATTGATTGAACGATAAGGAGATAAGATACGATGAGAACAATATTTGCAGAATATAATCCCGGACGAAACAGCATTGATGTTTATACCAGTGCAGACTATATGCTTCGCATTGACTGCTGGGAAGCAGAAAAGAATTTGAGAACCACACCCGAATCAGATTGTGCATTAAACACACTTGCCATTGATGAACCACTAGAATATGCGAGACTGTATCTTGATGGGAATTTACAGATGTGGGTAGATGCAGAAGATTCCTTGACATTATAGTAATGTTCAAAAAAAGCTCTCTGTGCAATGCACAGGAGCTTTTTAAATATGTTGATATTTATTTATTTGTTTGTGCTGTCTGCATCAATTACAGATTGGATCTGCTTCATAAGGGCATCATAGTTGTCCTTGTTATCAATTCCACCGAGCATTGGTTCGCCTACAATATTGCCATTTCTGTCAACAAGTATAGTTGTTGGAAAGGCCATGATTTCTGAGGCATATTTACCGGCAGCACTAGAGGAGTCAATTGACAGATTACGATATTTGACACCCTGGCTTTCAAGAACAGAGGCAGCCTCTTTGATAGCTGTCTTATTTCCATCAAAGGTCTCAGTATTGATGCCAACCACTTCTCCGCCCATTGATTTGATAGCATCATTTAACTCGTTAAGCTTGGATAACTCAGCCACACATGGCTTGCAGCCGGTAAACCAGAAATTGACGACTGTTACTGCATTACCGGAAAACAGGCTGTCATCAACCTTATTGCCATCAAAATCCTCACCGGAAAAATCACTGAATACAGATGAGGCTTTAGAGCTGTTCTTCTGGTTGTCGTCTGATGATGTTTTTTTGTTTTCAAGCTCTGCTATCTGTTCCTCGATTTTTCGTATGGTTTCAATATCCTCATTAAGTGTTTTAAGCTCATCGTCTGTAAATGAATCCTTGTTTGATTCCACGGTACCGGCAAGATAATCAGCATAATTTCCGTTTGGATCGGCGTCACTTTTATTCATCATGCCAAAAGCCTTGTTCCACACATCCGCGTGATCTGCAAAAAGCTGATTTTCCTGCTGATATAAATCATCAACTTTGGAATCTGATTTGCCGGATGCTTCTGAGCCGGCTTCAGTCTGAGTGTTCTTAGAATCTGTTGTGGAAGCTTGCTTTACGCCACATGCTGTAAGTGATAATGCTATGCAGAGTGTAAAAATAGAAATAAATGATAATTTGTTTTTCATGAGTAATTTCTCCTTTAAAATAATAGTAAAATGTTTAATAGCTATCTGTTGTCATTTTTTTGACATGATTTTCCCATAAACCGGTAGCAGATGGCGTCCTTCGGACAGGCCTTTATGCAGGCACCGCAGCGTATGCACTCGGGGTGATCCGGTGTCTTACACACATCCACATCCATCTTACATGCCTTTGAGCATTGACCGCATCCGACACATTTGCTGCTATCAACGGTGATTTTGAGCAGGCTGACCTTATTAAATAATGAGTAGATTGCTCCAAGCGGACAAATCCATTTACAGAAGGGCCTGTAAAATAAGATACTTAGTACAATCACTGCAATTAAAATCATACACTTGAAAGAAAAAAGCTTTCCCAGCGCAGAACGGATAGCAGCATTTCCAATAGATAACGGTATAGCACCCTCTAAAACACCCTGAGGACAGATATATTTGCAGAAGAACGGGTCTCCCATTCCTATAGAGTTCGTTACAAGCATCGGAAGAAGTATAACGAAAACAATAAGAATGACATATTTTAGGTACCTAAGAGGCTTTAGTTTGGCTGTGGATAATTTCTTTCCGGGGATTTTATGAAGTAAATCCTGAAACCATCCAAATGGGCACAAAAAACCACATATAAATCTGCCGAGAGTTACACCGAGTAAAATAAAAAATCCGGTTATGTAGTATGAAAACTTAAATTTTGATGATCCGACAACTGCCTGAAATGCCCCTATTGGACAGGCTCCTGTCGCGGCAGGGCAGGAGTAGCAGTTTAATCCGGGTACGCATACTGTTTTTGCATTGCCCTGATATATTTTACCCTTAAATAAATTTGGAATATGAATATTGGTCAGCAGCGTTGCTGCGGCCTGTATCCATCCACGTATTTTTGCCAGTTTTCTTGATAGTAATTTCTTTTCCTTATCCAATTCCGACACACTCCAGACATAGTTTTATTGCTTTACCAAGTACGGTAGCTGCCTCACCTCTGACTGCACCATAGCTTATCATGGATACACCAAGGATAAGCAGAATGATTTGACATGTTTTTTGGTATTTCAACATAATGTTGCTCCTTTTTTGTTGTATTGTTGACCAGCTGACTTTGGTATTATACAATATAGGTTGTAAAATTATTGTTAAGAAGCAGGAGAACATTTTGAGATTATTAATTGTTGAGGATGAGAAACAAATATGTGATATGGTTGCAAAGAGTCTGTATGCTGCCGGTTATGAGGTGGATACCTGTTATGATGGGAAAGAGGCTCTTGAATGTATACTGTCGGAGAATTATGATCTGATAGTTTTGGATTTGAATCTGCCGGGGATGGATGGCATGGAGCTTCTTAAGGAGCTTAGAAAATACAATGATGAAACTAAGGTTTTGATATTATCTGCAAGAGGTCAGATTGCTGATAAGGTAGAGGGACTGGATGCAGGAGCAAATGATTACATGGAAAAGCCATTCCATCTGCAGGAACTTGAAGCGCGTATCAGAAGCCTGACAAGAAGGAAATTTGTACAGAATGATATATGTCTTAAATGCGGAGAAATAAAGTTTGATACGATTAAACGCGAGGCATATGCAAAGGGAGAGCCGGTTCCACTGACAAGAAAAGAGAATGGTATTTTGGAATATTTACTTATCAATATAGGCAGACCGGTGAGTCAGGAGGAGCTGATAGAGCATGTGTGGGATGCCACGGCAGACAGCTTTAGCGGAGCAATCAGGGTACATATGTCTTCACTTAGAAAAAAGCTTAAGGCGAAGCTGGGATATGATCCCATTCAGAACAAGGTAGGTGAAGGCTATAAAATACGGGAGGAGTCTGACAGATGAAAAGAATGTCGCTACAGTGGAGACTTACGTGCATTACTACATTGTGTATTGCTATTATATGTGGCTGCCTGACTATGTTTGTCTATAAAAATGGTGTGCATTACATCGATTCTCTGCAGGATGCGGTAGAGTCACAGGGGGATGAAAAAGGAAACAAATCAGATGAAATATATATCAGCATACCGGACGATAAGTGGGATGAGTTTGCGGATGAATTTTCGTTTCAGGTGTACAATAATAAGGCCGACTATAAAAGAAACAGTCTGATAATCACGGTTTTGCTGGCGCTTGTGGGAGGTGTCGTCACTTATTTTATAAGCGGGCATGCACTCAGACCAATCAGGGAGTTTTCAGATAAAATTGAAGAGGTACAGGCTCAGAATCTATCTGATTCAAGAATAGAGGAAAACAATGTTAAGGAACTGAACCAGCTGGGTATTTCTTATAATAAGATGCTTGAGCGTCTGTCGGAAGCATTTGAGATACAGAGACAGTTTACTGCAAATGCAGCACATGAGCTGCGTACTCCATTAGCGTTAATGCAGGTACAGCTTGATTTATATAATTCTGCCTCTCACCCGGGAAATGATGCAGACACTTTGCAGACCATAAAAATGGTTACGGAACAAAATGATAAATTAAACAGGATGGTAAAGACTCTTCTTGACATGAGTGAGCTTCAGACGGTGGGAAGGGATGATAAAATTATATTGGATGCTATTGTTGAAGAGGTTTTGGCAGACCTTGAGCCTCTTGCCGTGGAAAAGAATATAAAGCTGATTGGAAAATGTGAGGATGCCACTATGATAGGCAGTGATATCCTTATTTACAGGCTTGTATACAATCTGGTTGAGAATGCCATCAAATATAATCATCCGCTTGGACAGGTTACAGTAACCGCATATCAGAGAAACAAGCATGTTTATCTGTCTGTAGAAGATACGGGAAGCGGAATACCAAAGGAGCTTAGGGAGAGAGTGTTCGAGCCATTCTTCCGTGTGGATAAATCCAGAAGCCGGGAGCTGGGTGGCATAGGGCTAGGTCTTGCTTTTGTCCGTGAAATCGTTAGAGTGCATGATGGCAGTATTTGTATCAAATCAGGCAAGACTGGGGGAACGATTTTCGAGGTGACTTTTGCACAGCATTCAATGTAGCGTTCCATTTTACACATTTGTCAACGCTATTAAAACAGATTTGCTAAATGAGAAAAATAGAATAATTTGTTATTTGACTGAGAATAATTTCTTCTCAGCGTTTCCGACAACTATTTTCTTTCCTTTGACACCTTCTCACTTATTCTCTGATAGATTTCCTTTGTCTCTGCGTCATTTTCCCTATTTACAACTAATATTTTTCCATCTATGTTCACGATAACATATGAATGGCAGGAGGCATGAGTGTAGCGGATATAATCTCCGAAGATATCGTTTTTGAAGTTTTCCATAGCATACTTCAGGTTTCCAAAACCATTAGTTCTGTAATCATTATCGTCCTGCAATACATTTTCTTCACAAGAAATGCTATCAATTTGCGAATACTCCCTGTATAATCATTCCATCCTTTTGCTTCAATGTTAAAATCACGATCATTACAACGAATCTGAATGCTTCCCCAAAAAGTCCACAAAGCATACATAAAATACCTGATGCCATCCATAATTTGCCGCTGAATCTATGTGTTGCATTCCAGTTTTCTTCATCCATTAAAGATCATACAACTCTTATTCCTATGGTATTATTCTGTTTCAATTTTGGCAAATAATTTCCAATAACCATAAACAGCAGTCCAGTTCCATAGTAAATGACTGCCATAAACAGATTTTCCATATCTGCACCCATATTGACCAGTCTTGCAATACCATTATAGAGTAATGTTATAATTGGTATAATCCACATCGTCATTCCTATAATCTTGCAGCTCTGCTGTCTGTTCCGGTTATCATAAAATATTATTGCCACCAGCGCACAATCCGTCACTACAAAAAACACATTTGCCCACATGCTCTGTGTACTAGTGAATCCTACTAAAACCCCGATGAGCATTACCAGAACAGAACAAATTAATGAACCTCTATATTTTTTTATCATTTCCTTCATCATCCGATACTCCTTTCAAATCTATAATCCACAACATGACATCTTCCAATACGGAAGTGTTTAATTCATAATAAATAAATTTTCCCTCTCTTTTATTTCGGATTAAATCAGCCTCCTTCAATATTGCCAGATGTCTGGATATAGAAGCTCCCGTTACTGAAAAATGTTCACATATCTCTCCAGCAGAAAGCCGTCCATTCTTCAATAAATTTAAAATCTCACGTCGTATTGGATCTGCCAGTGCTTTTAATGTATCTTGTATACCCAAGAATTCATCACGCTCCTCGTTTAACATTTAGCCTAATTGTTAAATATATTATAATGCAAGATATGTTATCTGTCAACGACTCAATTTTTCTAAAAGAACGTGCTTTGTTCATTAAGGGCAGAGAGGCTTTTTGTCCCTCTGCCCTTAATAACAGATATCTCTTATAGCACTCATCTAACATATCGAAAGACTCTTAAAAATCTAATTCTCCATATCAACAGTATCCTCTTTCTTCCATCCAGTCTTTCACATAGCATCTGATTCCAATATAAACCACATGCACCAGTAATAATAGTGTAATGAGATTTATAGAGATAACAGATTTTATCCAATCTCCAAAATAAATTGCAATGGCTGTGCTTGTAATAACTTCCACAATGCTGATGATATCCCAACAATATTTCCGGTAGATTTTTCCTACCTGATAACCAATCC